>JBDVDE010000150.1:0-3235 GCA_039942135.1 Hyphomonadaceae bacterium | reverse complement strand
TGCGCAGAAGCTTGAAGCGCAGGGGCTACATGGATTCGTGTATGCGCGTCAGTATTGGGGTGAAGTCTGCCCCGCATTTCCAAATCCGAACACAATTGTTCTGTGCCTCATCAATCCATTCAGCCCGCACCGCACAGCTTCTGACGAGGGAGTTGTGTTTGGCGACTCGGACGAAGAAAGGCTAAATGCTGTTCAGTTCCTGTTCGACCAACTCGGTGAAAACGACCATTGGCTTGAAAACCTACATTCGGCTTTCATCGGGCAAGCTATTAGACTTGTTCAGGAAGCCTTTGATGAGTTTTTTGTAACAGACGCAGGTGTCGCTGTTCGCCCGGAAATTGCCTTACCCAATTGGTACGGATTTAAAACAAGCATGATTGAAGCAGTTATTTGCAACAACATGCATATAAGGCTGTCCGGTTTGCTTCGAATCATTTTTACGGAATACATGAGACATTGCTATGAGAATGGCTTGGATGAAATTTACTTCTCGGACGATCTACCAAAATTCGGCTACATAGCACACGATCATTTCCTAGCTGTTTGGGAAATCTTGCGTGGCCTTTCGTTCGCTGATCAGGACGAGGATACAGACTGATCAACGTCCGGCTTCCTGGCTCCAATTTTCGATTGCCTCCGCCATCACATAGACCTTCCCCGTTTTTGAGGCCTGGGGACAAAAAGATCAAAAAACTTGAACACAACAATTTTGATGTGTAATCTTGGCTTATGGCCATCAGTAAATTCATATCCTCAGACCGACAAGCAGCAGATGCAAAGAGAGCAATCGCTGAAATCGAACGCGCGCTTTCGTCTGAGCAGATACTCGCGTCAATCGTACAGGGCTTGCCTAGCGTAGCCGTCTCGGGCGTCAACAAAGCACTTAAAACCGAACGAGACGAGTTGAAACAGGCGCTTGATGCCTACGAGAAAGGAAAGATAGGAGAGATTGACGCTCTAAAAGCCCGTGCGGGTAACGATCCCGGAATGGCGCTTATAGTCGCCAGAATATCACGCGGCTTGTCTCAAAAGGAGCTTGGGCGAAAGCTAGGTCTCAAAGAACAGCAGATCCAACGATATGAGATTGAGCGTTATCGATCCCTAAGCCTGGCTAACTACCAAAAATTCGCCAGCGTATTGGGTGTGCAGCTCGTTCCGATGCATGCCGAACCGCAAAATGGCTGGTCACTGGCAAAAGATATTTCTCCGGACGAAGCACGGAAAGTTCTCAAGCACGCTCGCGATAACGGTTGGCTGAACAAAAACATCGAATCTGAAGAAGGGTCTCTGGCTGAGCTAAAGAAGAATGTTGCAGATCATATTGTTAAGTATGGTTCTCCATCTATGCTTCGCACAGGTCTCAATGTTGTCGATTTGAAAGAAGACTGGTCGCTGCTGTTCTGGAAGGCCCAGATCACAAGAAAGGCCGAAGAAGAGATCAAAAACGAGAAGCTATCTTACCAGCCCATGCAGGTTTCGTGGCTTTGTGATCTTGTCAAGCTTAGCCGCAAAAAAGACGGCCCCAGACTGGCTGTCGATATGCTTCGAGAACATGGAATTGTGCTGATCCTCGAAAGGCAAATCCCAGGGTTAAAGCTGGATGGCGCTGCATTTTTGATAAACGAGGTTCCTGTAATCGGGCTTTCCCTACTGAGGGACACCATAGACAATTTTTGGTTCACCCTGCTTCACGAAGTAGCCCATGTTGTTCTGCATTACAGGACGGGGCTTTCAGTTGGATTCTTCGATGATATGGAGAATTCGAAGCTAGATGAACTGGAGCAAGAAGCGAATGAATTTGCCGGAAACCTGCTAATACCAGAAGAAAAATGGAGACGCAGTCCAGCACGCATCTCAAAGAGCGCGTCTGCCATTACTAAATTTGCCGACCAGTTGGAAATTCATCCCGCAATAGTGTTTGGCCGCATTCGTAAAGAGCGGAACAACTATGCTATCTTTTCTGACAGAACCGGACGGGGAGAAGTTAGAAAATTGTTCTTCGGACAGGAGGCAAATCATACCCATGCATAAAGGACTAACTCTATACTCCCCCTTGTTGAGGATGAAGACCGGAGAGCTTAACGGTATCGTTAACCTGCGCAATATCATCAAGGATTTTATTCGACCGCACTTCATCATCCCCCCGAGCGCAGAGCGGGAAAATTTGAACTTCGATCTGTTCGATCAGCTTGAAGGTCAGTCAAATGCCGGGCAATTACTTGCACCATTTTGGCGCGGCCGGTCGGCTTTCCTGAATCCGAGGTATATATACAAGGAGTTTGGCGAAGAGAAAGCCACCGACTGGTTGCCCAAGCTCTATGAAAGCGCAAGGTCGGGGAGCGTTGACGCGATACCAGTAGCATCCTTGCGCGACCTTGAAAGCCCACGTTTTGACGGGCTCTTGAACTCCATCGATCGCTCAAGAGAACTCCAATTTATGGTCTCATTGAAGGCCGACGATCTGCTAGACACCAATCTGAAGTCCAGGCTGGACAAGCAATTATCTAGACTGAAAATTTCGAGCGGCAACTGTTCAATCCAAGTGGATTTTCAAGGCTCATATTTTGAAGAGCCTGATGGTGTTGCTGAGATTATCGAGGGTGCATATGAAGACATCCAAGCCTTTGGAACTTGGGAATCTATCGTATTCCAAGGGACAAGCTTCCCGGAAGTGAACCCGGCCCAACACGGGTCGGTCGAGATCGTTCCACGCAACGAATGGATCGCGTGGAGCAAGGCAATTTCCCTATCGTCAGCCACCCCAGAAAATTTTGTGTTCGGCGATTACGCTGCCGATAGCGCGAAGATGCATTTCGGAGCAGGTAGTGCTGCTGCCATCCGGCATTACCGATATACCACACCCGAGAGCTGGCTGGTCTCAAGGGGCGCCGAAACCGGTAAGGACAAAGCTCGTATGCAGTGGGTTGCAACTCAAATTCTGAATAGCGGGCAGTTTGCGGGTCGCGACTTCTCTCAAGCTGACGAGTATATTCACAACACGGCAAACGGTTCGGGCGGGCCGGGCAATTCAACAACATGGCGTCAGATCAACACCACCGACCATCTTACGCGCGTAGTTCACGACATTGCTCTAGCAAGGGGTATCATCATCGATGTCCCGGCCGATCAAAAGGAGCATGCTAAACAGCTTGAGTTCCTTCAAGATCTTTAAGCCCTTCCATTCGTATAGTCTCCGTGGCGCGCCTCGAAGGGTGAAACCAATTTGCAGGGTCCA
>JBDVDE010000149.1:0-9833 GCA_039942135.1 Hyphomonadaceae bacterium | reverse complement strand
CCCGAGGAAGATGCCCTGGATCAAGGCCGACCGTGCCCGCCAGGCGAGGCTCCAGCCGATGGCCAGCAGGCCAAGGAAGGTGATCGCGCCGTCGCCGATGAAATCGAGCGCATCGGCCTTCACGGCCTGTGACCCGGCGATGAACCCGCCGATCATTTCAACGACACCGTAGCCCACGTTCAGGATCACGACGATCCAGAGCGCGCGTCGGTAGGCCGGGTCCTGATGGGCGGGATTCGGCGGAATGTCTCCATCGCCCTCGATCCGGTCGAAGCCGTAGCCGGTCACCGCAACGGCCTTTTCGATGTCCGGCAGGCGCCCTTCGGGTGCAGCCAGTGTCATGATGTGGGTTGCGGCCGACACTTTCACATCGCCGGGCGCTACCCCGGCCGACTGTGCCGCCCGCTCGATCTGTGCAGCATCCTTCGCGCAATCCATGCCGGAAACCCGGTATCGAAACAATGGCGCATCTGCTATCTCGTTGTCTGTGTTGGCCATGATCGCGGCTTTCCTGCTAAAGTGGATAGAAGATTCTATATATCAGCGAGAAATGATATGGCGCAAATCGTTATGGAAGACAAGACCACCACTATTGAACAGCGCGCGAAATTGCTTCGCGGCTTCGCAGATACCAGTCGTTTGACGATTCTGGACGCCTTGGCAAAAAGTCCGTTCGTCGTTCAGGAGCTCGTCGCGCACACGGGACTAACGCAGCCCAATATCTCCAATCATTTGCGATGCCTGCTGGAGTGCGGGCTTGTCGCCAGCGATCGAGATGGACGGTTTGTTCGCTACCGTATCAGCAATTCACGTATCACAACGCTATTGAGCGATGTAGATGCTCTTCTTGATGTCGTCGCAGAAGGGGTTGAGGCTTGTGACAACTATCGCGAGACGTGATTCAAGATGTCGTGGCCTTCGGCCAGGTCGTTACATCGCTCCGGTTTGGTCGTTCTTTAGATGTAGTTCTTTCGACGTGAGACACAGTCGAGATGTTACCGCGAAGGTTTTTTCAACCAATGGCGAACATCGGCCCCGCACCCAGAATACCGGATAGTCCTGCGGTGACGGGCCACGACCGAATTGCTGGCGGACTGGTCTGTTCTTGTCTAAGTAAGAACACGAAAGCCCCGGTTCGACCTCAATATTTCTCTTGAACCTACAGTAGCTTTAGGAGTTAGGGCCGCAGACGAAGAACGGCATTCGAGTCAAACAGGCCATACTGCTTCAGGCTTTCCTTACTGAACGGCAGAGTGGCCTTGTTTAAGCTTAGTTTGCCTACCTAACGTTGAAGGAGTAAGAATGATGCTGACAAGACGACATTTTCTCCAGACCAGCGGTGCGCTGTTTTCTACTCCAATCGCTGGCCCGCTACTGGCAGCCACCCGGCCCACCAAGGAGGAGAAGGCCGCCTGGGACGCGCAGGTCACACCTCCCGCTTTTGATCCAACTACGTCAAACCCGTGGGGCCTGCACCCGCGCTTTTTGCCCCAGCGGGTGGACGCTAAGGACGGGCTTGTTCCGGGAGACGTCCACGTCGATGCCGTAGCGCGCTACATCTATCACATCGAAGAAGGGGGAACTGCGATGCGTTACGGTGTGGCGATCGCCCGTGGTAACCTGTACGAGCCCGGCACGTATACGATCCAGCGAAAAGTGGAATGGCCAAACTGGACGCCGACCCAAAACATGATCGCACGCGATCCCGAGCTCTATGGCCCGGTTGCCGACGGTGTTGACCCTGGCCCAGAAAACCCTCTTGGTTCGCGGGCGCTTTACCTTTTTGAAGGCAACCGAGACACCTATCTACGCATTCACGGGACGCCCGAACCAAGAAGCATCGGCGGGCGCGCGAGTTCGGGGTGTGTCCGCATGGTCATGGCACATATCAACCATCTATACCCGAACGTCAAAACTGGTTCGACGGCGTTCCTGTATTCGGCAGAAGAAAGCGTGACCCCGCGAACGTGATCTACGCCCACCCAGTTTGCACTGGTCAATATCTCACGCCGAACGCGTAGTGCAGATCGGGTTGCCACCTATTGAGCAGAGCGGCACCAGTGTCGTTTTTGCTGGACCGCTGTGCTCATGCCAGTAACACCCATCCTCGGAACGAAGCCGAGCTGTAGTGGGGTCCTGACTAGGGGCAGCTAGGTTAACGATTTGTTCGGGAAGGTTTCCAACCGCGTCTACCCGGACAGACTTGTGGCTTGAAGCTACAGTAACTGTAGTAACTACATTTCCTTGGAAGCGATTCGAGGAGATACCTGATGTCCCTTGCCGACCTTTTCCGACCTGGACCGAAGAGAAACCAGCGCTCCAAGTACTGAATTATCCAAATTGTGGCTGCTGCACGGCTCGCGCGAAAACTCGCCACTCAGCGCGCTGAAAGGAACTTGAACACCCGTCTTTCGGTTTCCACCCTAGTAACCAAAACAAGGAGTAAGATCATGCAAGTTCACGAAATCATGACCAGCAATCCAACATGTTGTAGTACCGACACTACGATTCAGGAGGCCGCAAAGCTGATGGATGAAAAGTCGGTCGGCGCGATTCCCGTGATCAATGACGCCGGTGAGCCGGTCGGCATCATTACGGACCGCGACATCTGCTGTGGTGCCGTCGCAGAGGGAAAGGCAGCCGACACGCCGGTTTCTGACGTCATGTCGGATGACCTCCTGACAGTCTCACCTGATGAGGACGTTAAAAGCTGTTGCAGCAAGATGGAAGAAAAACAGGTGCGCCGCAGCGTGGTTACAGACGAAAGCGGCAAATGCTGTGGGATCGTGGCTCAAGCGGACGTGGCACGGGAAGCCGACGGCGCGGAAACAGCCGAATTGGTACAGGAAGTGTCGCAGCCAGAGAAGAGTTCTGGCTGCTGCTGACCCAATGGCACATGGGATCCCGAGTGACCGAACCTGTTGCGAATAAGTCCGGTCTGGCTGCACATGTTGAAAGGAAGTCAAAACGCGGCGCTTGACCGCGTTTTGATCTGCCGAACAGATAGGAAGTTGCCTGATGGCCCACGATCACGCCCATATCGACCTCGAGTCCGGCGACCGTCGAGTCTCCATCTCCATCTGGGCCAACGGTCTTCTGACCGTCGCGCAGATTGTCGGCGGCATCCTATCCGGCAGCCTCGCACTGATCGCGGATGCTCTGCACAATTTCTCGGATATGGCATCGTTGGTGATCACCTTTGCCGCTCGGAAAATCGCGCGGCGGCCTGCGGACGCGCGCATGACCTTCGGCTATGGGCGGATAGAAATTGTCGCAGCGCTCATCAACTACACGACCCTTATCCTGCTCGGCTTCTACCTGATCTACGAGGGTGGCATGCGCATGATCGACCCGCCCATCTGTGGCAGATGCAGGAGCACAAGGCGGCTTTGGACTGCCACATCGTGCTGACAGCGGACGGCTGGCGTTAAATCGAAAATATCAAGACGGCAATCAAGGACCGGCTGAAGGACGATTTTAGCATCGGTCATTCGAGTTTGGAATTTGAGCACGAAGACCGAGCCCATGAGAACGCCGACCTTTACGGTCACGGCAGGCCGGAAGAAGACGAGAAAAACCATGTTAACCAAGACACTGGCTGATCATGACGAGATGATTGCCCTTGTCGGCGAAGGCAAGCTGAGCGAAAGCGATCTGAAACGGATGCACGTCCTGCTTCAGTAGCGTCTGCAAGAGACAAGCAAGCTAGGGCCGAGACCTCAATCTCACGAGGTTCGAAGCCGGCGCATAGTCGCGTTTGGCTCTGTGAATCTGGCCTACTAGGTCAGATAAGAAGATGGTTCCGCGGAGAGGGGTGAGCCTAGCCGGAGGCAATCAATCGGCAAGCTGGATCGTGATCTAGTCCTCCCGCTTCTAAGAACGATTAAGAGGAGGAAGACCTTAAATGGACCCAAAGTTTTCGAAATCCGGCGCTACGTGGGGATATATCCTTTCCGCCCAAGGTAGGCCGTCCGCCAAACGGCAGCGACAAGAAATTTCGCTGCATGGGGTAATTGAACAGGTTTGGTGTGACCAGTTTGAAGGGCAAACTACGCGTCCTCGAAAGCATCTCATCCAACGAGAGCAACTGCTGCTGTCGCTAAATCAAGGGGATAAGGTCGTTGTGACGGCACCAGAATGCTTGGGATTGTCAGAACGTGACGTGAACTGGTTCTTGACAGAACTCGCCATTCGCGGCGTGCTTCTGTTGGTCCATTCCGGAACCATTGTTGTTGATCCGGGTGGATCGAAAAGAGACCTAGCTGCTGTAGTTGGCCGATTTCACAGCAAACTGCGGGCATGACACTGGAACGCGGAGAAACCGCTCAACAGCAATTTCCGCCAGCTTGAGATCATTATGAGGTAAAATGATGACCGAGCATTCTGTATTCACCTGATTTAGGTCATGCCAAGCGAGGATCATCACAGCTCCGCTTTCAGCAGCATAGGATTGCAAAGCCTCCGATACCTCGTATTGGAGGCAAAGGTCGAGCGCGGAGGTGGGCTCGTCCATGAGGACAACCCGCGGCCGCGTCACCAGCGACTGTGCGATCGATACGACCTCACGTTGCCCGCCTGACAGTTCCGGCAATTGCCGCTCAGCAAGAGCGGTGATGCCCAATCTGGCCAATACGTCGTTCACGGCCGTTAGCTCGGAAGTAGAAAGGCGTCAACCGCTCCCACCGCGCTTCAGCGCGAGTATGATGGATTCGTAGACCGTCAGCGCTGCATTCATCCCCGTATCCTGCGGCATGTAGCGCAAGTCCTCCGTGGCTGCATCGCTGAAGCGCACAGTCCCTGCCCCCCGCATCTGTCCTGCGATGCGCCGAAACAGCGTGGACTTACCAGCCGCATTTGCCCTCACAAGAGCCGTCACTGCCTCCTCGAATTGGCGGTGTTGTTGCCTTGCTGAGGACCTCATGCCGACCATAGCGCGCAACGAGGTTTTCAAGTTGCAGCGTCACCATGCTTTGCGCCCCTTGGTCAGAATAAGAGCGGCAAAGAAGGGAGCGCCCACCAATGCCGTGACATTGCCAATGGGCAGGACAGCGCCGAACAAGGCCTTCGAGAGCACAGATGTGGCCGAAAGGATCAGCGCGCCAGCTAGCATTGCTCCGGGCAAGAAGAAGCGTTGATCTTCCCCTAAAAGAAGCCGTGCCACATATGGACCGACAATGCCGATGAAACCGATCGTACCGACGAAGGAAGCCGGCACGGCCGCCATGAGTAATAGTGTTATCCATATGCAGGTCAGTGTCCGCGATAATAATGTCGATCAGGCTCTTCGGGTTTTAAAGAAAAAGCTTCAAAGCGAAGACGTTTTCCGCGAAATGAAACTCAAGCAGCACTTCGAGGAGCCTTCTAAGAAGAAAGTTCGCCAACAGGCCGAAGCGATCCGCCGGGCTCGCAAAGCGGCGCGCAAGCGCTTGGAGCGTGAAGGCGTGATGTAGGTCTACCGATACACATCACTCAGAAAATTGCCCTTCGGCGTGAGTTCATCTAAAACAAATGGCTTTTTCCCGACTGGGCTCAGTAGTTGACCTGCTCGTAGCCATATTTGCCCCCGTAATCGCGCCACTCGACGAATACCGAACGGTGGCGGATGCTCGGACAATTGTCGCCCCACCTCTCCAGCCCCACATGATCTTTCGGCAAGGTTCCGATCGATGAACGCTGCCAAGAGAAGTCTCCTTGAACGCCATAAGTTCCAAGTACAACGACCGCGCTCCGCTCGCAGTCCCCCTCGCTGCCTGCCTCATATTGTCGAGCGTTCCGCACATCAAAGATTCGTATCGAGCGCACGAAGTTAAACTCCGGACCGCTGATGTCGATGTCGGCGCGTTCTCGACCAAGCGTAATAGAAAAGTCACTGCTCTTATCACCCGTTTCAACCCTTTCCGCCGGGAACACGCCCGTCGATGACAGGCCGACTTCCTGAGATGGGGCAACGGTAATCGTCTGGAGCAGCGGATGACGCGGTATATCGAACAGAATGTCGAAGATACGGCCGCCATTTTTACCAGTGCCATTGAGTTCATGGGATGCTCTCATCGGACAACGCCATATCTGCAATGGAGGCTCTACTGGCCAGGGGGTTATTCTTCGAATGAATTCCGCGCGGGCGCGTGAGCATGGCACTGATGCGGGCCAACCCCCTGAAAGACAGAGGAGAATCGCGCAATCGATCGGATAGGTTTGCGCCCTAACCCGCTCGGCCGTTCCGAAGAAAGACGTGGAGCCAAGAGCGACAAGGACGACGAAACGAGTAAGCGCTTTGGGCATGAATACTCTCCTACAGTTTTGGCAGGTTGACGGTCTCTCTAGATATTTTATATTCATTGCGCCAATAGTATATTTTTGAAAGACCTGCTCCGATGACTATTAAGGCCTGCTAATTTGGGTATGCTCGCCGCCACTCGAAAGCGCTTCGAGGTATTCGATCACTTTCACTGGTGTCGACGATTTTGCCTCTGCCAGCACTTCGGGATGAAGCGGCGGCTCGATAGAACCGGCAGGTACCTGCTCGTCCAGCCAGAGCACCGACAACTCAGAGGAATCCCACAGGTATACCCATCCAACCGTGCGCTCCCGATCATTTCCAAACAATCGGGCTATGGGCTCTGCTTCTTCTTTCAACAGTCTCACCGCTTTCTTCATTCCAGTTTCCAACCACCAAGCAGGATTTCGATCACGTCAGACATTCTCTGGCCCAGTAGATGGCGATCGAATCACACTGCCTTTAGTTGCACTGTCGTGAGCCGCGAATTCACGATACGAAGCGAACGCCGGCGAAATAGAACGAAACGAACAACGTTACGCCCTTGATAAAAAACGGAAAATACTTTGTTCCTCCGTTGGATGACGGAAGTGACTTTAAGGAGTTGTTCAGACGGTTGAGCGCGGCCGGAGCGGGTCGGCCTACTGACAAAGATGGGATACCCTTGGGGCCGTGGACACCCGAACTTCTTGCTACCGCAATCACTCAGATCGAAGCCAACCGGTCCGGGATCGAGCTGCGAACGGTGCAGCTTTGGTACCAAGACAACGAGAAAGGAATCAGCACCGAGAACATTCGATGGTTGGCAAGGGTGTTTGGGTGTGATGATCCGAAGGCGACCAGCGAGTGGCAAACGGAACTTAGTGTGGCCCGGGCACGATTGGTAGCCAGGAGGCGAGCGCTGCGTGCGGGGTCAGACGGCCACGATGCGCATAGTCCTCCAGATACGGTTCAGAACGCGGCAATCGATGTTGATACCGTGGTTCCGTCACCGCTGGCGCACAAAGGTGAGGTTATATGGCCGAGGCGGAGATTTAGCTTGGCGAGAACATCGGAGGCCGTGTTCAACCGGGGATCCCCTTTGGATTTGTCGGCGTCAGTGTTCGCAGGGGCAGTGGCCCTTGGATTTTCCTCTTACTTTTTGGGCATTCACAGCATTGTTTTTCCGCAGGCGAATGGTGTGATTAAGCAGGTTGGGTACTTATGGGCACCGAACTGGACACTCCTCTTCATGGTGCTCATGCCGCTATACTTCGTATTCGTGCGTGACTTAGTGGTCTATTGGAGGGGTACAAGGCGGTCATTGTTAAGTCCTGAAGGTGAAGGAATCGCGAATGACGACATGTGGGTGCGAAAAGTCGCGACCTTTTCGGTGACGTATTGGGCGGCCTTTCTTGTTTGTTTACCTATAGCTACGGTTCTTCAGTGGATCGATAGGTGTTTAGGCCCATTACTGACCCGCGATACCGGCAACTACCCGGTGGAATGGGCTCGGATGGCGATTGAGCGCCCGCACGTCATTTCAATACCGGAGGCGGTCGCGTTCACCGGGTTCGCCTATCTCTACATGGGTGCGGTATTTTTTCTCTTCTTTGCAGGACTCATTTTGCTCTTCACAATAGCGCACGATTCTTGGGAACTTGGACGAAAGTCTGAATCGTGGGTAGATGGAGAATATCAATGTCAGCCTAATCAAGTCGGTCTCAAAATCATGCGTGGGATTTTTCGGTGCTGTATTTTGGGACTCTTGATTGCCATATGCATGAAGCTCCAAAGCACTTTTATGCTATCAAGTGAATCGACCATAACGGCTTGGTTGGCTAACGATTTCCTGTCAGTTTTGGGAAATCATGAGAAGGCAAGCGACTGGCTCGAATACAGCATGCCGACGAACTATAGCAGCCTGCTGATCGTATTGGCGACCTGCACTGTGTTTCTCTATGGGCTTATGCGAGTCCAGGCCGTGTTGCGTCAGCAAGGAGACATTGGACGTGGCCGAAATTGGAGAGAATTGGGAATGATGTTGGCGCTCATCGCCCTTCTGGTCATCGTCTACGTGCTGATCGGCGCGGTCGCCGGCTTCTCGATCTTGCTGTGCACCGGGCTGCTGTCTGCAATCTACGGCCTGATTTATCCAAGCATCGATACATGGCGGGTGACTGACCAAGGAGAAGAAGAAAGTGTATCATAGCTGGCTCGATCGTTGGGATGAGCGACGCGCAGAGCGGGGGGACGAAGTAAAGAGGCGGACAGACTTCGCTCTGGACACTGAACTTGCCTTCCCTAGCTCCGGACATCCGGCAGGTATCGAGGCCTTCTGTAATCTTGCAGACCAGGCTGTCGAGGACCCAACCTATTTCGATGAACCGGGTAACAACGACTTGGTCGTCGAACGCAAAGGAGATTGGGCCAAATTTCCTTCAGGAATTTATACTGACGTCGCAGAGAACAATCTCGTCTGGGCGAAAGTAACAGAAAGCAGATCATTCGATAAAGCTTTGGTTGTGTTTCACCATTGGAATGCAAGCGCGCGGTATCAACAGTTGGCGAACTTTTTCTCCCGGCGTGGGATCACGGTAGTCGAGATGGCACTGCCGTATCACTT
The DNA here is from genome assembly GCA_039942135.1 of Hyphomonadaceae bacterium. Taxonomy (GTDB): domain Bacteria; phylum Pseudomonadota; class Alphaproteobacteria; order Caulobacterales; family Hyphomonadaceae; genus CALLCD01. The sequence continues at coordinate 951 of JBDVDE010000149.1, read as the reverse complement.
CGAACGTAGCCGTCCCGGCGCCGATTATGCCGACTACATGCTAAGCCCGAATCTCGGACGGACGATGCAATCCATGAGGCAGGCAGTATGGGACGGTCGAAAGCTTATTCGTTGGCTAAGGGAGCAAGGTTTTAAAGAGATTTCTGTACTCGGAATGAGTCTGGGCTCTTGGGTTGCCGGATTGATTGCCGCCAACGACAAAACTGTTTCAAAAGCTGCGCTATTCCTGACCGCTGGAAGTCTTGCTGACATGGTGTGGACCGGGCGCGCAACTCGAACGATTTGCGAAAGCATCAAGCCCGCGATCGAACTGGACGATCTCAGAAGGGCATGGGGACCACTAAACTTGGTGAACCATGCGCATCATCTTGCGCGGGACAATCTCGAACTAAATGTGGTATTGGCCAAACGAGACAAGGTGGTGCTGCCGGAGCTTTCTGAACGGCTGATACAAGGGCTGAAGGACGCCGGGGCCGAGCCCAGCATATTGGAACTAAATTGCGGCCACTATTCGCTGTCCATGCCGCCCTACATTGTGTCGGCCGGCCGAAGCGTGGCTCGCTTATTGAAACCCGACCCCTAAGCCGCTGACGACGGGGCTCGAACGGGTCTCGGCTGAATTTCGCTCGTAGTCCAGTTATCAAATTCGGAACCCGCGCAACTCGGACCAAAAGCTTCGCCCCGAAGTTATCGGTGAAGCGAGCCCAAGAAGCGCCCATATTCCTCACTGACTTCGCGCGCTTCCTCGAAGGCGCGAGCACGCTCCTCGTCGAGGCAGCGAAAATAAACCTGTACGTCACGGAAGTAGAGTTCGAAGTCATGACGGAGGATGTCCATAAATTCGTAAGCGGTGCGCTGGTCACACGGGTTTGGCGTAATTCCAAGGCAGCAGTTCTTTGATGTCGGTTTGTTTGTGTCCTTGGGCGATAGCTGTCAGGACACCTGACAGAT
>JBDVDE010000148.1:0-117500 GCA_039942135.1 Hyphomonadaceae bacterium | reverse complement strand
CGGTCGCCCTATTCAGACTCGCTTTCGCTACGCCTACACCTAACGGCTTAAGCTCGCACGCAACACTAAGTCGCTGACCCATTATACAAAAGGTACGGTGTCACTCCGAAGAGCTCCACCAGCTTGTAGGCATCCGGTTTCAGGTACTGTTTCACTCCCCTCGTCGGGGTACTTTTCACCTTTCCCTCACGGTACTAGTTCACTATCGGTCGGTAAGGAGTACTTAGGCTTGGAGGGTGGTCCCCCCATGTTCAGACAGGATTTCACGTGTCCCGCCCTACTCGAAAAGGTCTTCATGTTACGGATACGGGGCTATCACCCACTATGGCGTATCTTTCCAGATACTTCTCCTTATTTCAGACCAGGCCTGGTCCGCGTTCGCTCGCCGCTACTAACGGAGTCTCAATTGATGTCCTTTCCTCCGGGTACTTAGATGTTTCAATTCCCCGGGTTTGCTTTTTAACACCTATGTATTCAGTGTAAAATATCTCACTAAGGAAATCGAAAACCACTAACCGGTCCTAAGACCAGCCAATAATTCTCGATCTCGGAGATGGGTTTCCCCATTCGGAAATCCATGGATCAAAGCTTTTTCGCAGCTCCCCACGGCTTATCGCAGCGTAATACGTCCTTCATCGCCTCTTACCGCCAAGACATCCCCCGGATGCCCTTTTGACGCTTGATCGCTTTTGAAACCTATGTGCAGTGATAAACGCAAAAGCGAATACCATACGCATAGATTCCGATCAGACATGTTGGTTTCTTGCAGATTGACCCTAATCTTTGTGACACATGGAACGTGTCACGGTGATGTCGGCTGACTCCTTCAAGACGTAAATGTCTATCCGGCGGACCAATCTTCCCTTACAATTTCAAACATCCCAAATACCGCAATGGTATTTGGAAACAGGTGTTTCCTTCGTTTCAATCACAACCAAGTAAAATGGTGGAGCCTAGCGGGATCGAACCGCTGACCCCCTGCTTGCAAAGCAGGTGCTCTCCCAGCTGAGCTAAGGCCCCGTTAAGTCATGATATATCCCAACGCTCTGAATGGTGGGCCTTGGTAGATTTGAACTACCGACCTCACCCTTATCAGGGGTGCGCTCTAACCAACTGAGCTAAAGGCCCCAGCCACTACAGTACGGGCCAATTCAGCGTGGCGACAAGCGCGCCCGTTGGGATCATTGCACCACCAAATGAGGCACAATGAACGAAGGAAGAGAAACGAAGACGGCGTAATAACCGCTATAGTATTTGTCTCTCAAAACCGCTGAGACGGTTAAGGAGACGATTTGCTAAGATATATCACGAAATCGGCGAACCGATTTAACGTGAAGATCCTTAGAAAGGAGGTGATCCAGCCGCAGGTTCCCCTACGGCTACCTTGTTACGACTTCATCCCAGTTACTGATCCTACCGTGGCTTGCTGCCTCCGAAGTTAGCACACAATCTTCGGGTAGAACCAATTCCCATGATGTGACGGGCGGTGTGTACAAGGCCCGGGAACGTATTCACCGTGGCATGCTGATCCACGATTACTAGCGATTCCAACTTCATGCCGTCGAGTTGCAGACGACAATCCGAACTGAGACAGTTTTTGGGGATTATCCCATTGTCACTGCCATTGTAGCACGTGTGTAGCCCAGCGTGTAAGGGCCATGAGGACTTGACGTCATCCCCACCTTCCTCCGGCTTGTCACCGGCAGTTTCCTTAGAGTGCCCACCCAAACGTGATGGCAACTAAGGATGAGGGTTGCGCTCGTTGCGGGACTTAACCCAACATCTCACGACACGAGCTGACGACAGCCATGCAGCACCTGTGCACCTGCCAACTAAATGAAGGAATCCATCTCTGGAAACCAAACAGGGCATGTCAAACGCGGGTAAGGTTCTGCGCGTTGCTTCGAATTAAACCACATGCTCCACCGCTTGTGCGGGCCCCCGTCAATTTCTTTGAGTTTTAACCTTGCGGCCGTACTCCCCAGGCGGACAGCTTAAAGCGTTAGCTGCGTCACCGACATGCATGCATGCCAACAACTAGCTGTCATCGTTTACGGTGTGGACTACCAGGGTATCTAATCCTGTTTGCTCCCCACACTTTCGTTCCTCAGCGTCAGTACTAGTCCAGTCAGTCGCCTTCGCCACTGGTGTTCCACCGAATATCTGCGAATTTCACCTCTCCACTCGGTATTCCACTGACCTCTCCTAGTCTCTAGGTTACCAGTTTCAAATGCAGTTCCAAGGTTGAGCCCTGGGATTTCACATCTGACTTAATAACCCGCCTACGAACTCTTTACGCCCAGTAATTCCGAACAACGCTAGCCCCCTTCGTATTACCGCGGCTGCTGGCACGAAGTTAGCCGGGGCTTCTTCTTCAGGTACTGTCATTATCATCCCTGATGAAAGAATTTTACAACCCTAAGGCCTTCATCATTCACGCGGCATGGCTGCATCAGGCTTTCGCCCATTGTGCAAGATTCCCCACTGCTGCCTCCCGTAGGAGTCTGGGCCGTGTCTCAGTCCCAGTGTGGCTGGTCGTCCTCTCAGACCAGCTATAGATCGTCGCCTTGGTGAGCCGTTACCTCACCAACTAGCTAATCTAACGCGGGTTGATCCTTCACCGATAAATCTTTCCCCCTAAGGGCGTATAAGGTATTACCTTTCGTTTCCAAAAGCTATTCCTTAGTGAAGGGCACATCCCCACGCGTTACTCACCCGTCTGCCACTATATCGTTCGACTTGCATGTGTTAGGCCTGCCGCCAGCGTTCGTTCTGAGCCAGAATCAAACTCTCAGGTTGAGGTATGATCCCGACGTGTTCCATCCGGAGGAAAATCCGGATGACAAACTGCTTAAAGCAATTTTGCGTTTTGACGAGAAACCCGTTCAAGTTAATTAAGTCGCCCGAAAGCGACCAGTCATATAGAACGGTATTTCTATTAAAACGCAGTCCGTCGTGATCGTATTGAGCCTAATAAATTAGGCTCGCAAGCTATCACGCCGCCTGCGTTTCTCTTCCAATTCCTGCGATGTCAAACAGCCGAGCCGAAGCTCTTTTTAAAGTCTCGAAGAGCGCTGCTCTTTCCGACTGAGAGGCGGCTTATATAGGCCGCCATATTTAAGTCAACACCTTTTTTTCGATCTTTTTAAAGCATTCGTCCGTCACCCGAAAAACACCTAGTTTTGACCGAAAACATTGCATTAGCGACCTAAAATTCCGACCGCTTCAGCAACAAGTGCTTCCGAAGAAGAGCGGCTTATATGGGCCACTCCCTAGCCCGTCAACACCTCTTTTCGATCTTTTTAAAGTATTTGTCGGTCACCCGAAAAACACCCTGTTTTGACCGAAAACATTCCATTAGCGACCCAAAATTTCGACCGCTTCAGCAACAAGTGTTTCCGAAGAAGAGCGGCTTATATGGGCCACTCCCTACCCCGTCAACACCCTTTTTCGATCTTTTTAAAATGAAATGCACTTTCGCGCGATCTCACCGTTTTGGACCGAAAGAACCTGTCGCAACCAGCAAGCCGGCGCTAAAAATCAGATGTTTCCGAAGAGACACGTATCTATCCAAACGGCACCGAAAAAGCAAGCAAAAATTGCGATATAATGCGTTTTTCTTACACATATATATAGAAGCTACTTATCCTGTAGCGATATAGTTCTTCATCGCCTCGGCTTCGGCCTCTGTCTCACGGATCTTCCACTTCACAAGATCCCCTATAGATACAAGGCCAACCAGTTTTCCATCCTCGCAAACAGGTAGATGGCGAATACGGCGATCGGTCATCCGCGCCAATCCCTGATCAAGCGTTTCTCCCGGCGTCGCCGTAATAACGTCGCGCGTCATCGCATCGGAAACAATCATTTCGAGCGCAGCTGCACCATGTCGAGCCACTTGTCTGGTAATATCCCGCTCGGAAAGGACGCCAACAAGGTCGCCATTGTCCTGAGTCGCAACAACGGACCCGATTTTACTATTGTCGAGCAGCTGGGCGGCCCCCTGTAATGTCACATTGGCCCGTATCGTCGTCACCTCATGACCTTTTGCTTTTAATATTTGTTCTAAAGTCATTTCCACATCCTTTCCGCTATCTTCCTATCCGTCTTCGCCAGCGATAATACACGCCAAGCCCTCTATAGGTACTACAGAACACGCAAAACGGGAACCTACTCGCCTCTGGCGATATAATCCTTGCTGAAAACATTATCTTTTTCCAGAATCCCCCAGCAAGTGCTCGCTCAGAGGCATAAATGGCAGTCAATCGGTGCGACTGGCACGCGGGTTGCACATTGGGCCTCATAATCGACCCAAAGGGGACCTGGCATGACAAAACTGACACCACTATCAACGAGGCTTGCGACCCTCCTTATAGGCGCCACAGCGCTTACTGGATTTAGCGCAACCGCACAGACATCGGATTTCGAACGCCCGATTGGCTTCGGCTTCGGCGAAGAGAATCGCCCATTCGAACCTGGCACGAGAGACGTCAACGGCAATCGCCTGATTGTAGATGGCCGAATAATTACCGGGGATGACCTGTCCAGCTTCTCGACAAATTCATTGGCCAGTGGCGGCCAGTCCCTCTCCGGCGCCGGTTTCTTCAACCAGCCTCAGGGACAGACATCTGCCATCGGCAACCAATTGAACGTTATCACTGAGGGATCATTCAACACAGTGATTGTAAATTCCAACCAAACCAACAATGGCGATCAAACCGCTATTCTTAACGGGGAGCTCGACCTCAATGACTAACTTCAATCTTTCTTCTTTCCTTGGCCAAACAAAAATGGTCTTCGCCGCCGCTGCAAGCGCCGTTACCCTTTCTGCCTGTGTTTCACCGGTAGCAGGACCTGGCGGGCTTTACGCAAAGCCAATTGGCACAGCACCTGTCACAGCAAACCCGACCCCTTACACCGAGAGCCTCTCTTGCATGGGTCAGTTTGCTCGGGTGAACCAAATCGCTCCGCCACGCATCGCTGTTGGCCGCATTCTGGACTATACCGGCAAAGTCGACCTTGAAGGCGGACGCCGCGTGACCCAAGGCGCATCATTGATGGCCATCTCGGCTTTCGCAAAATCAGGTGCCCGTCTTGTAGAACGCTTCGACACCTCGGTTTCTGAACTCGAATTGAAATATGCAAACAATAAGCTGATCAATGACAGCGAAGACGAAGCGTTCCGCGCCATTCAGGCCGGCTCTATCCCTGGCTCCGACTTCTACCTTGTCGGCGGCATTACAGAGCTGAACTACAATATCCGCTCTAGTGGTCTCGAAGCCTTTGCTGGCGACGTGTCACCGGGCGATCCTAAGGGCAATGCAGGCTTCCGCCTCTTTGTTATCAATGTCGGCCTTGACCTACGTCTTGTTGACACGCAGTCACTAGAAGTCATCGATGTGATCTCTTACCAGAAGCAGATCATCGGACGCGAAGTGTCCGCAGGTTACTTCGACTTCTTCAGCGGTGTCCTGTTTGACATCGGTGGCGGCGAGCGGGCTCAGGAGCCTATCCAATTGGCTATTCGTTCTGTGATTGAGCGTGCCGTTCTGGAAATGAGTGCCAATCTCTACGGCGCACCGGGACCAGAAGTTTGCGACTCACTTAGCGACACGCTGACTACAACCAATGGCAATACCGGCGACTACATTCCGGCCTATGAAAATATCGCGACTAATAATGGTGATACACGGGGCAACCCAAACCGCTGGCATGACCGCCGTGACCGGACTGTTCGCTCACGTCGTGGCCTTCTTAACATCGGGAACTAAGGGACATGAGTAAACTTACAGCAACCCTCCTCGGCGCCGCAGCTATTCTTGCTGTGTCGCCGCAGGCCCTCGCCCAACAGAGCCAAACCATTGATCAGGTCAATCTGGGAAATGTCTGGAGCAGTATCGACGTTAAAGTAGATTGGGCCGAAACCCGCGTAGACGCCGTTGGCGCCTCTGTCGGCAACAGCCTCACCGGCCTCTCTGATGGACCAATCTCAGCCAAAGTTACGCAAGATAACTACGGCGCTGTCGAAACCGAGTCTTATGTATGGACCGGAGAAGTTGGCAAAGAAGTTACGTCGACCAGTTCCGCGATTGCCAACACATCGGTTATCGCTGGCCAGAACGGTGATGTCTTTGCAAATGTTGAACAGACGTCTTCGGGCAATGTGCAAGCGATCAACCAGCTTGATGCAGAATTGACTTGGGCAACGACGAACCAAACAACAGCGGCTTCCAATGTTTCGGAAGTTATCGCTGCTGATGGCGAAATCACAACGTTCCAAGAGCAACATGCCAATGGCAGTGTGCTCGCATATTCGAACTCGATCGTCCCCGACGTAGATGGCTTTGCGACCAATATTTCTACGGCAGCCGGTAATTCGGCGACCAACCTGAATAGCAATTCGGAAGATGCGTTCAATGGTGCCGTTCAAACCACTGCGGCAAACACGAACATTACCGCGATTGCAGATGCAGATATCGGGCAGACCCAAGATATCAACAATATCGCATCGGCCGCCGGTAACCAGCTGACCGCTGAAAACGTCAATTCTATCGTGGACCTGGGCAGCGAAGGGTCGGAGACCTTCCAAGGTAATGATGCGAACATCGAAGCCGATGCCTTCACGCAAGCGACAGTGTTTAGCGGTATTGCTAACACGTCCGCCAATGGTGTTGGCAACTCCGTCAGCACCTATAGCTTGGGCGGCTCAACCGAACTGGCCAACATCCAGAACAATACTGGTAATGTCGACAGTACGGTCACCTTGAACGCAACGGGTTTCAATGGCGGTGCTGGTGTCACGACATCAAGCGCTATCGGTAACTCGATCTCGGCGACAGCTGAGAATGGTAGCCTGAGCTCTACAACCCGGCAATTTAACTCGGGCAACACAACAGCTCGTACAAATGTCAACGGTGCTCATATCGGCAGCGCGACAAGTTCTGCAACAGCTATTGGCAATGCGGCCACATTTAGTACCCGCGCCAATGCAGGAAGTTAGTCAGTCGAAAACACTGACATAAGGATTGCCAAATCCCCAAACTCGCCCCTCAGACAGCTTGCCTGTTTGAGGGGTTTTTCTTGCATGCAAGAGCAAGCCCCGCTTATCTAGCCAAATGACAGTGCGGATCTTCCTTGCCAGTATTGGCGTCATGTTTGTTGGCTTCGGCCTCTGGTCCCTCCTAAACCCCTTGCATATGACCACAAATCTCGGTGTCGAGATCGGCGGGGCCAATGGCACCTTCGAAATGCGCGGCATTTTTGGCGGCGTCAGCCTTGGCGCGGCGGCTCTGTGCCTCGCAGGCGCAGCCAAGGACCATATGGTGCGCCCTGCCCTGTGGTTCCTGGTGGCCTATATGGGAGGCTATTGTTTGGCCCGCGCCGCCTCTGTTGCTCTAGGAGATCTGCCAGAGCCCGAGACATGGCGCTTCGTTGCATTTGAAGCAGTGACACTCGTGATAGCTATTCTAGCACTCAGGCACCGCGCGAAATAAAGCTAAAACCAAATCACACCCTGACTGCCCTCTCTGGCAGAAGGACGCCTGCAGTCTGCGCAAAGAAAAAGGCCGGAGGTCACCCTCCAGCCTTCTCTCACCAGCGCTACTTGACCACTAGAATTTATAACGAACCGACCCGCCAAAAGTGCGCGGCGAGTTCGGATAGCCCGACACTGTGCCCGCTTGAGCCACCCCGTCGAAAACAGTCGTGAAGAACTCATCATCAAACAGGTTTCTCGCAAAGACACTGGCTTCCCAACCATTGTCCAGTCTGTAAGTGATAGCGGTGTTCACCAAGTTCACTTTGCGTTCGAAGATTGGGACGCTACCAAATGTTGGCAGACCATTATTGATATCAACATTGCTATCATGATTGTAATCAATCCGACCAATGAGTTGATGGCCATTGTCAAAATCATGCGTATAGGTTGCGGACGTTGCAATTGAGAATTCTGCAATACCAGCAATCTCCTCGCCCGTAATGTCACCCACGGAAGACCCAGGGAATTCATCAAAGACTGTATCGAGATAAGTGACAGCAAATGTGAGCACCAATGGCTTAATTGGTACGATTGTCGTATCAAATTCAACACCGTTAATTGTTGATGAACCGGCATTGCTCAGCGCAAACCCTGTACCTGTAAATGCATTCTGTTGGAAGTCTTCGAGGTTTTGGGTAAAGAGCGCTAAGTTAAAGCCAATGCGATCAAATTGGGCTTTGACACCTGCTTCGAACACTTCTGCCTCTTCAGGGTCAACACTCCGTGTACCGCTGACGAGGTTTGGGGTCGCCAATCCAGCATTCAAAATATTGGAAGGCGGTGCCAAAATTGTACTTCCCGCAGGGCCGGCAGTGAAATCAGATGCCAGTGGCCGTGAGTCACGCGATAGGTTCACAGAAGACGCCTTAAAGCCCGTCGCATAGGTGAAGTAGACATTGACATTATCCGAGAGCTCATAATTCGCCCGCAATGTGTATGAGAAATCATCATCACGTGTACGACCATCCTCAACCGAGTTTGGAACACTCGGGAATGGCGGCTGGAACTGGAATGGTGCAAGACCAAGAAGAGGGTTCTGCGTCGGATCGAGAGCAAGAGACGTTATCGCTGCAAACGTTGCTGGATCAGCAGCGGCAAAAGCCCCGATTGCGGCAGGATCGGTCGTTCCAAGAGCTCCAGCAATGAATGCATCTACGAGATTGATATTCGCAAGCTCATCCAAAGCCGTAAAATCGACAGTAAAGTCTTTGCTGTCATCAGTATAGTTGAAACCACCGGTCAATGTCAGGCGGTCAGTCACTTCAAAATCGACGGTACCAAATATCGAGAAGGACTCGTTATCCAGCGTGAAAGCTTCATCGGTCAACAGCCCCGGGCTGAAGATACTGTTGGCAGGAAGACCTAGAGCCGCCTCAACCCCCCCAAATGTTCCCGGCGCACCAGCCAACAATTCGAAGAAGAGCCGTGTATCTTGGCCAGTAATTAGCTGGCTCTCTTCAGAGATGTCCTCGTTAAAGTAGAAGCCACCGAGAAGGAAGTTAAGAGGTCCGTCAAAGTTTGAAGCAACCCGCAACTCGCCAGTTATCGTCTCAATATCTTGATCGGCTTGGTCATTAACAACATCGGCACTGGTGAAATCGACATCGTTGATTTCAAAGGTTTCCAACTTCCGATAAGACCCAATCGCGGTGACATCAAATGGCCCCTTGGTCCAATCGGTTTGTAGGGACACGCCATAACTATCAATTTCGTTTTCAGGCACAATATTCAGGAAGGTTTCGCCACTGAAGACATCTTCCGGAACGACCGCCCCACCGACGGCAAAAATTGCTGGAACAGTTGGTCCCGCCACAACATTCCCTGCAAAACAACAGGTTTCATCAAGGCTAGAAAAGTCACCGATCAAACGGAACTTCAAATCTTCAATAGGTCTGTAGACCAATTGGCCACGTACGTTAAAGCGATTCCGGTCATTAATTTCTTCGTCGAGATTGACGATATCGAAGAAGCCATCACGTCTATTATAGCCGGCATCAAGTCCGAACGATAGCGTGTCGGTAATTGGACCAGAAATATCACCCTTGACAACGACCTGATTGAAATTGCCGTACGTTACCTCAGCGGAACCGCCCAACTCGGAGCCAGGCTCTTGGGTGACGATGCTGATCACACCAGCGGATGCATTCTTGCCGAACAATGTTGATTGCGGTCCACGAAGTACCTCGACCCGCGAAACATTGGCCAGGTCGCCGATCTGAGCGGCAGAACGCGACCGAAAGACACCGTCAATAAACAGGCCAACGGAAGGCTCGATGCCGACATTGTTCGCACCATTACCAAACCCACGAATAATGAAGGTCGCATTACTCGAAGACTGATTCTGGCTAATCCGCAGCGATGGCGCAATTGTTTGCAGATCCAGAAGATCGCGGATTTGAGCTTGTTCAATCGTTTCACCGGTGGTGACCGAAACAGATACGGGCAAATCTTGGAGAGTCGTTTCGCGCTTTGAGGCCGTGACAGTAACCGTCTCCAGGAAACGATTAGATTCTTCTTCTCCCTCGGCGTCCTGCGCCGTTGCGACTGGACCCATTACGCTTGCCGCAGTCAGTAGCGCGCCAAAGGCAGCGGTTCGTGACAGGCTGGTACGCAGACCGCTCCCTCTGGTGTGTTTGGACGTATCTTTTCGCATGATTATTCTCTCCCTAAATATTTTTTCTCTGTTGGGGAGAATCTTAGCCGACTTGTTTGTGTCGTCAAAGCCGCATTTACACGCGATGAACGGCCAACAACTATCCGTGGTATAAATGCAACAATCCCCCGCGGCGATTGCAGGGGATTGTTTAATATTCAAATTTTGCAAACCCGTCGGACCGGGGCCGCAAAAAATCTAATAGACGGTCTGCCCGACCCCGCCATCGAAGATGATCTGGCCATTAATATTCGGCTCGATCCGCTCGACATCGCGAGTGACGGTTTTCAAGACTGTACGCTGCTGCGGTACACATGTTTCTTGCGAAATCGTCTGGCGCACCAATTTGATGCCCGGACCATGACGGCGAAGCAAAGACCGCTCATTGCAGTTGCGTTGCGGCGCTGCTGTTGCACAGACCAGATCACCATTGCGATGGGTCAGTGCTTCACCTTTACGGCAAGAGAATGTCTCGCCCTGTGCGAAGGAGGATTGGCCATTTACAACCTCACCATACGTGACCTGCATGTGCGTTCCGGCAAGGCAGCGGAATACTTCGCCATTATAGCTTGCATCAACCGCCTCATCAGCCGTCAATCTGGAGGCCGGATGCGGTGTGCCTTTGTCATCGATACAAACGGCTTGAACCGGACGAACTGTTGCGCGCGTTTCAATACGTGGCGCGCATGTTTCTTCCGTGACAGGAACCTGTTCCGTAATCGTCTCAACAACGGTTTGATCAGCCCCCTGCACGTTCAACCCATTCAAAGAGCTTGGCGCAACTGGAGCAGCCCCTGAAACAGCGAAACCGCCATTCCCGAATATTACGCCTGGCTGCGCGTTTAAGACGCTCCGATTTATGACGGTTTGTTGATTGAAAACAGACCCTTGATTTACGACGACGCTGGGGGCCCTGACAGACACACCAGGAACAACCACGGGGCTCGATTGATAAGACCGTGACGATTGTTGGGTTTGAGGCGGGCTCTGATAAGAAGAGCCAGATCCATACCCATCCCCACCAGCGAGTGCAGTACCGCCAGCGCATATGAGTGCCACGATTGCGGCAGAGCCAATAAATCTGTCCCGAGTTGATACGGTCATAGCCGATCTCCCTTTAAGTTCCCCTCTCAGGAAGCAGCTTCCATGCCAATGTTCGCTTGCGGGGATATATCTTGTGTCATTTGTCCCCCCTCAAACTGGCGCAGTTATTGCGATGTACACCGAAAATAAGTGAAGCGGAGTAATCGGTAATGCTATCGGGCATAATGCACACAAATACGAAAGCCATGCTGCAGGCGTGGAAACGGATGAACAATAGCAGTCATTCGGAACATGCAGGGCCATCTGCGGATGATTATCCGGGATTGCTAGGGCGCTTGTTCGTTATTGAGCAAGTGCGGACAGGGATTGTGAACTTTAGGATTGCAGGAGAAACACTCTCTCCCCTACTCGGCCGTGACCTTATAGGTACCAATTTTCTCGATCTATGGTCTGGCGCTGACCGTCAACTGGCATCCGCACTTCTGGACAGTATCTTACAGGACAGCCGCCCTGGCGTCATCCGGATGAGCGGCGAAACCCATCACGGCCGCCAGCTCGATATCGAAATCGCCATCGCCCCACTGGAGCAGCGGGTGAATGGCGGCAAACGTTTCTTATGCCTCTATCAAACGCTCGGCGGCGAAGCGATGCTCAAAAACCAGCCGATCGCCACTCACAAAATTAAAAGCCTGTTTCCGCCGGAAGCGACGAGCCAACCGGCGCGCAAGCAGTCACATCTAAGGCTGGTTCCCCAATCTTAGATTGGCTCGGGCTTGAATTTGTTTACATCGCCCGCAATCGGACATTTTTCGAACTGCCGCCAGTTTGCGAAACAATAGTATCAGCAAGGCTCGCAACCACTTGATGCGGACGCACCGGTTTCTCGACAAAATCGTCAAACCCTGCCGAGCGGCACGCCTGTATATGCTCTAGCCCGACATCTGCAGATACAGCCAGCACCGGAATGTGCTTGTTAGACGATACGCCTGTACGCAGTGCTTTGAGCAGATCTGCTCCGCTCGCATCACCAAGGTTCAGGTCAAATATAGCTGCCTGATAATCCATGCCCGCCAGTCTGCGTTTGGCTTGCTCGGCGGTCGCGACAGCGTCGACTGACCAGCCTGCAGATTGCAGAGCTTCTTTCAAGACAAAACGGCTCATATCATGATCATCAACAATGAGAACGCGGCCCAGTTCGAAATTACCCGACCGTTGCCTGTCAGCGTTCGTCACCGCAAGCTGCGGCCCGGCTTTCGCTAATGGACAGACCACAGTGAACACGGCGCCCCCGGCTTCATTGTCCTCTAGACCAATCGTTCCGTCCATCCGGTCTATCAACCCTTTGGCAATCGCAAGCCCAAGCCCCGATCCACCATGGGTGAGCCGCGTTTCCGGAGATGCCTGTTCAAACATCTCGAATAGTCGCGCTTTGTCTTCGTCGGCGATACCTGGTCCCGTGTCAGACACCCTTATGAGTAGCTCAACACGGCCTAATCGGCTTTCGCGGGTTTCAAGTAAAATATCGACCCGGCCGCCACTAGAAAACTTGATCGCATTGGAGACGAGGTTGAAGAGTATCTGTCTTAGCCGCGTGACATCGCCAACAAGCCGCTTGCCGCCTTTGGTTTTGACGTTGACGTTGAGCGTCACATCGCCTGCCGCGCCGCGTGCTTGCCATAATGAGCGTGTCTCGCGGCCAAATTCTTTGACGTCAAAAGCTTCCGAGACAAGTTTGACTTTGCCAGCTTTCAATCGCGATAGGTCCAGCAAGTCGTCAAGCAGGCGGTCAAGATGATGCCCTGATTTGACAATGGTACTCGCCAAGTTTTTTTGTTTTTTATCGAGCTTTGTGTCGGACAAGAGGTCGGCGACACCCAGAATACCGGTGAGCGGCGTCCGTATCTCATGCCCGAGCATGGCGACGAACCGGCTATCTTCTTGGTGCTTGCGCTCAGCTGTTTTGGCCGCAGCTTCAAGTTTTTCCGCCATCGACTTCATTGCCCGCGCACGCGCCAGATTTACCCCAGACACAGACTTCAACAATCGGCCGAGCGGTACAGTGCCGTAATAGGCTCCATCCTTTAATGCGATAAGAGCGCCGGTGGGATCTTCTGCGCGAAGTGTGGTGCTCTTGCTGGTGACGGAGCTGATCGAAGACTTGATATCTACAGCCTCGAATTTGCGCTCCATGAAGCGTTTTACCGGCTGGCGGAACAGCACTTCTATCTCGACCGGGCTCATCGTCAGATCCATAAGCCGAGATCGCAGGACTATGCCCACGACCTTCCCCTCCCGCGCAACAGCGAGCGTATCGAGCTCGGGAAGAGCCAGAAATGTCTGGAACGCAGCCGTTATGCTTGCGTCAGGATCAAGCGCAGCAAGCGGTCTGACAATGTCTTGAATTCGAACAACCATAAGACTCTACACACTTTGAATAATGCATAGAGTTTACGCCGAAATCCTTTACGAGATGGAAACCAAGGCTAGAGCCTTATTTTACTTCGCTTTGGCTGTTCACAATCTTGCCTACAAGCCCGTATTTTACGGCCTCTTGAGCTGACATCCAGAAGTCACGGTCTGTGTCCTTCTTGATCTTCGCAAGTGTTTGGCCAGTAGCCGCAGCAAAAATCTTATTCAGCCTCTCGCGCATCTTGATGATCTCGTGAGCCTGAATTTGCACGTCGGAAGCTTGGCCGCCAACGCCGCCACGCGGTTCATGAAGCAAGAAGCGGGTATTTGGCAGGGCGTAACGGTTTTCCTTTTTGGCCGCAGAGTAAATCAGCGCACCAGCGCTTGCGACCCAGCCAGTGCCGAGGATTTTCACGGGCGCGGGCACAAATTTGATCATATCGTGGATCATGTCGCCAGATTCCACGTGCCCACCAGGTGAGGACAACACGAGCAAAATTGGCTCTTTGCTGTCGCTCGACAGGGCCAGAAGACGTTCCGAGACACGCCGCGCTTGCTTGTCATCAATTCCGCCTGTCAGCAGGATCGTGCGCGCCTTGAATAGGGCTTCTTCCAAAAATGCATTTGGCTCCGCAATCGGATTGCCGCCAGCTTCATCGTCCATTCGGATCATTAAAAACTCCGCTCCAAAATTTCTCTTCTGCGCATAGGTGAGGCCGACCGGCCTTCAGGTCAATGCCCTTCGAACGATAGGAGGGCTTCAACCTGCAATTTTTGTGCTCTAAGCAGGTCTGCGCCGCCTAATTCGGGCAAATCGACCAGAAATCCCGCACCAATAATTTCAGCGCCGACTCGTTTCAACAGGTTTACACCCGCCAGAGCCGTCCCGCCTGTTGCGATCAAATCATCGATTAGCAAGACCGTCTGCCCCGCTTTGATGGCATCGGTATGGATATGAAGCGTATCGGTGCCGTATTCGAGCTGGTAATCTTCGCTCATCGTTTCATAGGGTAGTTTTCCCGGTTTGCGCAGCGGTACAAAGCCCGCCCCGAGCGCCAAGGCCAGCGTGCTCCCGAAGATAAAACCGCGGGCTTCTATACCGACAACATGGTCAATTTTTTTGTCTCGCCAAGGCGCGGCCATTTCGGCGGTCGCCTGCGCAAATGCTGCGCTGTCAGCCATTAAGGTTGTGACATCGCGGAACATAATCCCCGGGCTGGGATAGTCGGGGATTGTTCTAATCGTGGTTTTCAAATCCATGACGCAGTATTAGCCGAGCCGCCCCTGCTCCGTCTAGCGAATTACGCTATTCAGCCACCAGTGTTTCCGCAGGAGTGGACAGATTGGGCTCGCCAGAAACGTCTGGCTTGGAACCGGCATCGTTTTTCGGTTTGAGCCGATCTTTCAGACTCCACTTCTTGGCAGGTTTTTCCACTTCAGACTCTACTTGGCGCTCGACTTCGACCGGCTTTTCCTTGGGTTGCCGTCTCGCACCAAACACCCCGCGCGGGTCTGCCTGCCGATCATATTGCATGGACCAGTACTCATGCGCTGTGTGGCTGAGCGGCTTCGGTGTTAACTTCAGACCGTACGCCCGCAAACGGGCAACAACTGTATCGCGCAGATGCATGCCCGGAAGTTCAATCTGACCGAAGCCGTTGGTTTTCAGCCAATCGCGCACATCCCAGCTGCGCACCGAAGGCGCTTGATCAGGGCGCTGGCCATTGTGGGCATCCCACATATACAGCGTCGTCAAACCATTTACCGCCGCATCGACCGCCGCTGCATATTCGGATTTGCCCTCTCCCCCGCTCTCGAGGTCAGATTGCAACAAGAGTTTGCGTGCTTGCAGGTCCTGATAGGTCGCGCCGATCACAGCCAATGCCCGCCGGTCACAATGGACCAATCCGGAATTAACGGCGTCAAGCTGCGGGTGCAGGACCTCCATGAGCGAGCCCTTGCGATAGCTCTTTGTGCCCGACAAATTGGCAAGCTCCATCAGCATGCGCTGCAAATTCAGCTTCAGCTCGTGTCCGACCCCCTCAAGGGCCGCGTCCTCGGCATCATCGCGCGCATCGCGAGCGGACCATAAAATCCAGCCAATCGCTGTAATCGATATAACCAACAGCAACACGCCGCCTGTCATAAACGTTTGAAACGCTGTCCCACTCATCACGATCTCTCCACCTTCTGTGTTAAGCCTAGCAAATTGTGGGCCGTGCGTCGATAATGTCCAGACATATCAACAGCGAGGATAAAACTTCATGAGCCCACGCACCGCCATCGCCCGCAATCATGTCGTTTTGTTGGCAATTTTCATATTGTCCGCCTGCCAGACCCACCTGCCAGCGCCCACACATTCAACAGCTTCACTCTCCAGCGCAATAGAAAGTTCTACCATGACCCACACCAGCCAATCAAATTTCACCGAAACCAATGCCCGCCTCAAAGCGGCAATCGAATCGCGCGGGCTAACCGTGTTCGCGATTGTCGATCATGCGGCGGGCGCTGCCAAGGTCGATCAAACGCTCGCGCCGAACACGCTTTATATTTTCGGCAATCCGAAAGCAGGCACGCCGCTGATGCTGGCAAACCCCGCGCTTGGGCTTGAGTTGCCGCTCAAGGCCAATGTCCGCGAGGAGAACGGGCAAGTACTTGTCACCGTCTCTGATATTCGCGCGATCACGGCAGCAGCCGGCGTGACCGAACCCGCCCAAGTGATCAACAATATCGCCGCCGCGCTCGACGCAATCGCCACCGAAGCTGCAGGATAGACCCATGGTCGATACAATCCTTGCCCCGACCGAGGCGCAGATAGCGGCCCTTATGGCCCTGCCCCAAGATGCGCCCTTGTCTGTGCTCAACCTGTTCCGGTTCAATGAGACCGCTCAATATCAACCCGATGACCCGGAACACGGCACCCCAGCCGCAGATATTTCAGGGCGGGAGGCGTATACGGTCTATGCGGGGGCTGCGGGCAAAGCGATTGAGAGCCTGGGCGGAAAAGTTATATTCAGCGCATCGGTCGTGCAAATGATGATCGGCCCTGATGACGCCAATTGGGATACAGCGGCAGTCATGTATTTCCCGACCCGCGCTGCGTTTGCCAGCATGCTCTCGGACCCTGATTTTCAAGCCGCCTCCCGACACCGCAAAGCCGCCCTCGCCAATCACCGCATGATGCATTTGGAAGGCGACGCGTTTACGGGGTGATGCGGGATGTCTGGCTTTGTGCGCGTCTCTGACGTCCGCTCTCGGCGTCTTAGGAGACGTTAGAGTGCGGCTTAACACGCCCAAAGAAGGTCGCTCAAGATTTCTTCTGGGTGTTTGCTTCGCTGGTTGCTAGGCTTAAAGTGAGATACAAAGTGGGTTTACATTATGTTTTTGAGAACCATGAACATAGTTATGGGGTTGCTATTCCTTCTTATGGGAGCAGT
Organism: Hyphomonadaceae bacterium; assembly: GCA_039942135.1. Classification (GTDB taxonomy): domain Bacteria; phylum Pseudomonadota; class Alphaproteobacteria; order Caulobacterales; family Hyphomonadaceae; genus CALLCD01. The sequence continues at coordinate 100,420 of JBDVDE010000148.1, read as the reverse complement.
TACTTTCATATCACCAGCAATTTTCACATCGCTTTACGGGTTGGGTCTACCTACTCCTGAAAGCCGCGTTGCTATCAGAGCAATCATTGGCGGTGGCGAGCTTTCCTTATCATTCATCTTTTTGTTCGGTAATCGGTTTGGGTTTAGCGATGTTATTCGAATCCGACTGGCTCTTGTAACCTTTGCTGGAGTGATACTCTTTCGCCTTGGTGCGATTGCCATGGAAGGAACATACTCTGTGTCATTACTACGTGAGCTGTTAATCGAGATTATCATCTTATCTGTGCTGGGGTTGCTTGCTCGAAAACAAAGATAGCTCAGAGCCCTAAAATCGCCCCGAAACGGCCGTTCGCTCTTCGACAGCAAATGACCAAAAGCAGCCGTCAACTTGGACCAATCTCGCGTTTCGAGGAATGTCGGTTCGGGGACATGCTTTACGTCTTACTCTATGGTCCGCCGCCCCAGAGTTCGCTGGCATGAGCAGGAAGAGGCGCAATCAAAACATGTTTTGCCTCACGCCGCGCGGCGGCTCCGGCGGGGCGGGCTAACGCCCGACGCGCGGTCGCGCTTGCTAGCTTTGCTCGGGGAGCCATCAGCCCGCGAAGCGGTGTCTCATCGCGCCAGCGGGGGACAAATAAACATGTTTTGCCTCGCCTCCCTACATGGACTGGCATAAGCAGCCTCTGACCAAAAGCAGAGATCCCCGACGAGACCTTCAACCTAGCCCCTACTCTTCCACCTTATAAAACACCGGCGATGACCAGACCCGTTCTTGCAGGATTTCGGTGAGTTCAGGATTGGGCGGTGTGCCATTGCGTAGGGCGTCCCAGCTGGACCAGCGGCATGTCGGGTTTTCGAGCGCCCGCACATAATAAACCGCTTCCTGACCCGCATCAAAATCCGGGTCGGTCCATAGCGTTTTCAGCTCGGCCGCCCCGCTGCCCGGCTCGGTCACACAGGTTGACGGATCAACCCGCGCGCCATTGTCAGGGCACCGCCGCGTCGCCGCATCAGGCTCCGCTCCGCCCGAACAGGCAATATCGTAGACCCGCTCATTGGCTTGGCCATTTGCCGTCCAGACCTTGATAATCTGCATCCGCTGCAAAGGCGCGCTGATCGCGTCTTGCATGGCCCATGCGATAAAGCTCGGCGCGCCCGTATCTGGCTCCGCTTGCAAATCACCGCCCATAGGCACCCCGCCAGCATAGGCCTGCTCGAGCAGATCCGGCGCGCTCAGCATCTCTTCACTATAATCAAACCCGCCAAACAGGCGCACCCGCATACGCGGCCCAGATGTGCCGAAGGTTTCCTTGCGTGCCATCGCATCAAAAATATGTCCGCGCGTATTGGCTTCGGCCCAGACACCAGCCAGCCCGCTGGCCGAATACTGGCTGCCTGCGAGCAGTTCTGTATTCTCTTGGGGGGCTGGCCATTCGGTCGCCCCGTTCGGCGGCACAGACTGACGCGCTTCAGGGCTTGCGCCATCGGTACCGAATTTACCCCAATGGTTGTCTTCTCGCAAAGATGCCGCTCCCAGATGCGTGTCGGATGATCCGATAAACCCGAACGTGTAAGGGTTGAAGCCCTCCGCCGCGTTCAGCTCCAGTCCCCGTCCCAGCGCTGTGCGGGCAAAATCGCCGACATTCACCGTCGCTTTGATCTGAGAGCCAATGAAATACTCATACTGCTCGAAGCCCGCAAATTCGTCATTTGGCGAGAGCGACGGGTGGACCTCCGATGTGCCTTTGAGCTGCGAGATTTCCATCAAGGGCTCATTGCGCATCCGCAAAGATGACCAGTCAGCGCTCAGCGCATCACCGAGATAAGTCTCGGCTGCAAACATCTCGCCATTCGACGCGTTGGAATTGTGCGGAATGGCCAGCACGTCCAGCCCCTCGGCGCGGCGCTCGTCCATCCATGACCACAAATCTTCCGGATTGGTCGAATCGAGTGTGCTGAACAATCTCTCCGGCGCACCATCGCGAAAGATGACATTGCGGTGCAAATTCGCCGCGCGCTGCGCGCCCTCGGTCGGGATTGCGCGCATCGCGGTAAATTCATAACCCGAAAAGGCGGTAAATGTGCCGGGCTGATTGTGCCGGTCAGCTGCCGCCACCGTGCTCGCCCAAACGCTATCGATCTCGTCGCGGTCATAAATCTCGTCAATCTCTTCGCCCGAAACAATCGTCAGCCCCACACGTAGGAAAGATCCGCGCGGGTCTTCGGCCTCCGGGCCAAACACTGCCAGCGCTGTCTCTGTCTGTCCGATATCGGTTCTCGGGTCTGCCATGCGCGGCACAATCCCGAGATATTCGCCATGATCGGTTACAGCCAGAAAATCGAGCGGCGGTCCTTGCAGCTGCATCTCGCCGCCGCCCGCATGCGGGATCGCCTCGCCTTTGGCAAACTTATAGGCATCATCCGGCCCGACCCGTGTGCCAAAGATAAACGCGTCAAAGGAGTTCTTGGTGTGAATGTGCAAATCACCGAAATACGCATTGCGGGTCGGATTTTCAGCAATCTGGCTGACCTCGGCACTGTCAGCCGCCGGCGCCACATCTGCCGTCTCCGTATCCTTTGTGGAGTCTGATTGACCGCATCCCGTCGCAAGCAAAATAGCGGTGAGGCTGGTGGATAGAATGGCCAAACGTCTTACGCGTCTTTGTGTCATGATTTTCTCCCTTGATCAGACCCTAGCATATACTCCCCTCGGGGAAGGCAAGACTTGACATCCGTCCCGACAAACAACAGGTGAGGCCTATGATTGTTGCAATTGACGGAACCCTCGCCTCGGGCAAAGGCACCATTGCCCGACAAGTGGCGCGCAAGTATGGCCTCGCCCATATGGACACTGGCCGTCTCTATCGCGCGACCGGCGTCGCAGCCCTGCGCTCAGACACCGCCCTCACCGATGCAAAAGCGCTCGCCGGCCTCGCCGAAACCCTCGATCTCGACCAATTCGACGAAGCCGACCTGCGCACCGCCGAAGCCGGTCAGGCCGCCTCGAAAGTCGCCGCCATCCCAGAGGTCCGCGCGGCACTCGTCGCATTGCAGAGAAGCTTCGCAAACCGCGAGGGCGGCGCGGTTCTTGATGGCCGCGATATCGGCACCGTGATCTGTCCTGATGCTGACATCAAACTCTGGATCGATGCCAATATAGCCGAGCGCGCGCGCCGCCGTGCTGCAGAACTTGCTGCAGCGGGCAAGCCGATCTCGCAAGAGGATATGCTGGCCGAACTTCAAGAACGCGATAATCGCGACCGCACACGCGCGTCGGCACCGATGCAAATGGCCAAAGAAGCGGTCTTGATTGATACCACTGATCTGGGTATAGACGCGGCAGTGGAAAAAGCGTTTGCCGCAATTGATGCCGTAATCGCCAATAGAAATAGCGCTCTCTAGCCTTTTTAAACGGGCTAAAACCAAAAGATCGCTCCCACGTAATTGTTCAACCCTTAACCCCCGCCCGGGCGGTGGTGCCTTTATGCCATCCGGCATTGGCCCGCCACATCAGTCCGTGCTCTTTCTGGAACCAAACATGTCCACAGACTCAATGAACCCAACCACCGACGATTTCGCCGCTCTCTTCGAGACCAGCGCCGCGTCCGAAAGCATGACCGAAGGCCGCGTAATCCCTGCGACCGTAATCGCGGTCGAAAATGACGCCGTGATCGTCGATGTCGGCCTGAAAACCGAAGGCCGTATCCCGCTTAAAGAATTCTTCCTTGACGAAAACCAGCCAGAAGCTGGCAAAATCGTCGAAGTCTATCTCGACCGTATCGAAAACGCCCTTGGCGACGCTGTTCTCAGCCGTGAAAAAGCCCGCCGCGAGGAAAGCTGGATCCGCCTTGAGGACATGCACAAAAAAGACGAGCCGGTTATCGGTGCCATTGTTGGCCGCGTCAAAGGCGGTTTCACCGTCGATCTTGGCGGCGTCAATGCCTTCCTGCCGGGCTCGCAAGTCGATATCCGCCCTGTGCGCGACATTGGCCCGCTTATGGGTGAGAAGCAGCCATTCGCCATCTTGAAAATGGACCGCCCACGCGGAAACGTTGTTGTCTCGCGCCGTGCCGTGCTCGAAGAGAGCCGTGCCGAACAGCGCGCCGAGATTGTCGGCAACATGGCTGAAGGCGACGTTCGCGAAGGCATCGTCAAGAACATCACTGATTACGGCGCATTCGTCGACCTTGGCGGCATTGATGGCCTCCTGCACGTCACCGATATGAGCTGGAAGCGGATCAACCACCCGTCACAAGTTGTCGAAGTTGGCCAGACCGTGAATGTTCAGGTCATCAAGATCAATCCAGAGACACAGCGCATCTCGCTTGGCATGAAACAGCTCGGCTCGGATCCTTGGGATGGCGTCGAAGCGAAATACATCATCGGAACACGTCTCGAAGGTAACATCACCAATATCACTGATTATGGTGCATTTGTTGAGCTTGAAGACGGCGTTGAAGGCCTGATCCACGTCTCTGAAATGAGCTGGACCAAGAAAAACGTCCATCCGGGCAAAATCGTATCAACCTCGCAACTTGTCGATGTTGAAGTCCTCGATGTCGATAGCGAGAAGCGCCGCATCTCACTCGGCCTCAAGCAAACCATGGACAATCCATGGGATGCCTTCCTTGCTGAAAGCCCGATCGGGTCTGAAATCGAAGGCGAAGTTCGCGGCATTACCGAGTTCGGTATGTTTGTCGGCCTCGGCCCGGACCTCGACGGCATGGTCCACATCAATGACATCGCATGGGACAAGTCGGGCGAAGAAGCCATTCAAGCCTACACCAAAGGCGACATGGTCAAAGCCAAAGTCCTCGACGTTGACGCCGAAAAAGAACGCGTCTCGCTCGGCATCAAGCAGCTTTCAGGTGACCCACTTGGCGGCAGCGGCTCAAGCGCATCCGGTGATGCAGGCGGCGGCAGCGGCATTGCACGTAATGCCATCGTCACATGTACGGTCACCGAGACAGCTTCAGGCGGTATCGAGGTTGAGTTTGGCGAGCCTGCCATGCGCAGCTTCATTCGCCGGTCCGATCTCTCACGTGATCGCTCCGAGCAACGTCCAGAACGCTTTGCCGTTGGTGACAAGGTCGACGCACGCGTGACCAATATCGACCGTGGCTCACGCCGCGTAACGCTTTCAATCAAGGCACTGGAAATTGCCGAAGAGAAGGAAGCAGTTGCACAGTACGGGTCCGCAGATAGCGGTGCATCGCTTGGCGACATTCTCGGCGCAGCACTCGGCGGAAATGCCCCGGCAGCCGCAGACCCAGCTCCAGAAGCCGCGCCAGCACCAGAAGCTCCAGCCAAGGAAGAGACGCCAGCCGCACCAAAAGCTGCTGCTGACACATCTGCCATGGACGAGCGTGGACGCCTTTCAGCGCCACAAGGTGAAGCTGATGATCTGAAAAAGATCAAAGGTGTCGGTCCGGTCCTCGAAGGCAAGCTGAACGATGCTGGTATCTTCCACTTCTGGCAGGTTGCTGCACTGAAAAGCGACCAGATCGAAGCGCTTGAGGAAGAAATGAGCTTCCCTGGACGCATCACCCGTGATGACTGGATCGCGCAAGCGTCCGGCTTCGCTGCTGAAGCCTCCTAAGGTATAATATCCGGAGGGCGGCGAGCCAGTTTTGCCGCCCTCTCGGACACCTTAATTTCTTTTTCCGGCCAAGGCTTGGAATTTCCTTATTATTCAGTATAGAGTGGGACTATGCTTAGATCAGAACTTGTTACAAAATTAGCCGAAGAACATCCGCATTTGCCGTTCAAGCGTGTCGAGCAAGCCGTTGATGTTATCTTCGAAGAGATTTCTTCTGCGCTCGAGCGCGGAGACAGAGCCGAATTACGCGGCTTTGGCGCGTTCTCGGTCCGCGAACGCAATGCCCGCAAAGGCCGCAATCCTCGCACCGGCGAAACCGTACAGGTGCCAGCCAAACGGGTGCCCTTTTTCAAGGCAGGAAAAGAGCTGCGCATCCGCATAAATGACGGAAAAGACCCCGAAGCCCGCTAGCGGATACGTGACGGTATTAGCAGATATCCCTGTAATTTTTACTTTTTGTTCACTGAACACCTAAATATGGTGGGTACCAGAGCGATCTACCAATAGATCGACAGAACACAGGGGAACTTAATATGTTCAATGAATTCAAAGAATTTGCGATGAAGGGCAACCTTGTCGACATGGCTGTCGGCTTTGTGATGGGTGCCGCTTTTGCTGCTGTTGTTACAGCTTTCATTCAAGGCGTCTTCATGCCGCTGATCAGTCCGATCCTTGGCGGGATCGATCTGGCATCATGGAATTATGTCCTATCGCCAGCCGAATTTGACGCAGCCGGCGAAGAAACAAAAGCAGCTGTTATTGTTGCTGTTGGTGAATTCGTCACCGCGCTTATCTCCTTCATTATCGTTGCCTTCGTAATGTTCATGATCATCAAGGGCATGAACAAAGCTATGGCCGAGCCAGAGGTTGAAGAAGCACCAGCTGGCCCAACTCAGGAAGATCTTCTCGGAGAAATTCGTGATTTGTTAGCAAAACAGAGCTAAACTCCGTTTCAGTAGAGTATAGCGTAGATTATTAGAGGGCAGTCCTTACGGGCTGCCCTTTTTTGTTGTCTCCCGCTAAAGCGATGAGACGGGCTGAAGGCTCCCGTGTCTGGTCTACCGCTAAAGCGATGAGACGCGCTGAGGGCTCTTCACAATATCTGGGCCAAATGCGCCCATCGGTGGGGCGTGGTCGTATTTTGTGCGCTAACCCATTCCAAACGGACAAGAAAGAGACTATATAACATCTTGGATTTTGCGCATGGATTAGACACCGTGGGCGGGACGCCTGTTGGGTAGGTCCCAATCGGCACATCGGCCTTTATCGGTGTTTTAGTGGGGTAAGAACACATGTGGGCAGACCTTCAAGCCCCCCTTTTCTTCGGCCTGATTGCCGCTTTCGTCACCTCGATCGGTCTGATTGCTGTGGCCCAGCGCGGCCTCTGGAGCGAACGCAATGCCTCGCTTTTTGCGTTGGCAGCTGGCGGCATGTTGTTGACACTGACCCTATTGCACATTGCCCCCGAAGCGATTGAGCGCACACAGCTCGCGCCCGCTCTGATTCTCGGCGGGTTTATCGGCGGTCTGGCCCTGAACAAAGGCGTGGGCATAATTTTTGGCGACGAGGAAAGCGGATTGAGCCGCGCCGCCGCTGCCGCCACACCGGTGATTGCGATCGCCATCCACTCATTCCTCGATGGCGTCATCTATGCGGTAACCTTCTCGCACAGCTTCGAATCCGGCATGTTTGTCGCTCTCTCGCTGATACTGCACGAATTTCCAGAAGGGATCATTGCCTTTACCATTCTCCGCAGATTCGGGTTCAGCAACCGCCAAAGCTTCACATTCGCCTTTTTGGCCGCCGCCGCAACCACGCCCGCTGGCGTGATCGCCTCCGGTCCGTTTATCTACCTGATGAGCGAGCAAATGCTTGGAAACCTGTTCGCAATATCAGCCGGCCTATTGCTGTTTGTTGCCACAGGCCCACTGATGGCACCGCTCAAGCGTGAAGGCCCCAGACGCAGCCTGCCCGCAATCGGCATTGGCGTTGCAATCGGGGTCATAATCATCCTCTCGCCACTCTCTGCGCATGATGACCACCACGAAACGCGCGGCACCCACAGCGTTCATCATGCCCATGCCGGCCAATTGGCACCTGATATGCATATAATCACTTCGCAATGTCTGGTTGGTCAGGTTCGCAATTCGCGCCCCTGTGTGTAATCTGACGAGATGAAGATATTTGGTGAAGGCAAACACACCATAAAATAGGCGAAAGCGAGGGTTAACGGGCGCATGTCTGTAACAGGACCACCCCCCCATAAAGTCGATACGCCGTCGGTTCAGATCGACGCGATCGTCATCGCTGTGTGCGCTTTTGTCTGCTTCACAGGCATATTTCTAAGTGCGCCACCACCTGATTCTACGCCAGACACACCCACCATCAATGCCGATCTTGACCCGGGCACATCCTCAGATCCGGAGACTGTTCCGGCTCTCGATGCGCCAGATATTGTACCCGACACGTCGCCAGATGCGACCACACCCACCACGCCACCGGTCACACCGCCGCCCGATATCGAAACGCCATCACTCAAGCCCGAACAGCCTGCGGCCGGGCTCCCAGCCGTTACCCTGCGTGATTTGCCTGATCTCGCGCCAAATCAGCTCATCCCATCCGGACGCGGCTTTATCAGCCTGATGGGCGATCATCATGACCCCACCAATTGGCATCGCTCGACCCATAGTGCCACGGGCACCGTACAAGCGACAGATTGGAAAAGCGATAATGCGATCTATGGCGCAGACGGGTTGTCCCTGAAGCTCGAACATGCGCCCGGCCGTCCGAACAAATATCACAGCGGCGAGATACAGACCCGCCAAACCTATGGGTATGGTCGTTATGAAGTCTTGATGCGTCCGGCCAAAGCAACCGGCACAGTCTCGTCTTTCTTCACCTATACGGGCCCCTATCATGGCGACCCCCATGACGAGGTCGACATAGAGTTTCTCGGAGAAGATACCACCAAAATTTTCCTCAATTACTTTAGAAACGGACGGGTCGGCGAACACCAGACATTAGACTTGCCTTTTGATGCCGCCGAAGAGTTTCATCTTTACGCATTTGAGTGGCGCCCCGACGCGATCACATGGTTTGTCGATGGCCAACCGCTTCATCAAACCAAAATACACGAGACAGGAATTCCGAGGACACCGGGATTGATTATCGTCAATCTCTGGTCGGGCCTGCCGCGGCTTCGCTCCTGGCACGGAACACCAGATTTTACTGACCCTGTTCAGGCACAATATGGGTGCATCTCGTTTCAGCCAATCGGTGGCACGGGACGGTCCTGCTCGACAGTATTTCCGCCCGTCACCTCCGAAATCGACCCACCTCGAACGAATATTTTCGTACGAACCGCCGGCCGTTTTCTGAATGATGTATTGCCCGGAAAAATCGAAATCAGCCAGACCAATTAACGGCACATCTCTTGCAACGCCTGAAAGCTATTCGGCCGCCACCAGCAGGAGTGTCTCACATGTCAAAACCCAAGCGAATTATAATGGCAATCATCACAGGCCTTGTAACGCTCTTACTGGCCAACCAGATCGCCTTCGCCGAGCCGACAGATCGCCCCGACGTCTTTGAAGATGACACGTGCACCGCCATCACCCGAAAAACCTATGAAGACGCACTTCAACGCCGCGATATCGAACAGTCCCCAGCCTATAGGCTTGCGGTCGCCGAGGATTTTCTCGCCATTTGCGATACACCTCTCCACGTCCAAGCCGTGGCGAAAGAGGCCGGACGCGCCGCGCTCGACTCCGGCGCAACGACCAAAGCATTGGGACATTATGAACTAGCGATCGCCAATGGGGCATCGCTCTCAGAATCAGAACATCTCGACTATATGCTCTCGCTTTGGCTGGACGGCGAATCCGAACGCGCATGGACGTTGCGTGATGAGCTTCTCGACTATTGGCTGGCAAGAGCTGCGCGCTATGCCACTGTCACGTCAACAAGTGTCCGTGACGGGATTATTCACAAAATCGAGTTTGATGATCCGGTTGGCAATGTCAAAACCCGAACCCATTGGATCGCCCAGCCGCACGGTGAAGGCTGGCCCGCAGCCGTCAGTCTCGATGCCGATCCGGCACTGATCGCATTTGCAACATTCCGCTTGGGCCAGCGCGCCCAATCCATGCAGGACCTAACGCTGATCCAGTGCCGTGGCCGGAGCACCGCGTTACGTGCCTATGGCCCTATTGGCGAAACACTTGCCAATGACACAGCCGTCGAGGTGCTCAAAACCTATCTCGGTGCACCCCAGATACCGAACCACAAAGATGCTAAGAAATCTGCCGCAGCCTGCTTTGCCACTGACCGCTTATTCGTGCCGCTACACTAGCAATTGCAGGCCGCAACACTCAGCCCGAAAACTTGCCCAGACGCCCCGCTGTCTCACGGAACTCAGTCATCGTGTCTTCCAGAATGTCCGCAATTGGACGCACAGCTTTGATACGGCCGGCGACTTGCCCCGTCAGCGCAATGCCCGCCTCCAAATCGCCGCCGAAATACACATCCTGCGTGCCCGCAAATTCGCCGAATATATTCTCGACACCCTCTTTCTGAATGCGTGTCGTCCGCTCGGTCCTGAGCGCGCGCAATGCAGGCCCGGGTCCTGACCGGTTGAGGAAAACCGTATCCGTCGCTCCGGCGTTTACGATCGCATCTTTCCAATTCTGGTGAACCGGACTTTCCAGTGACGAGAGCACCCGCGTTCCCATCAAGACCCCCTCCGCGCCCAAAGCAAACGCAGCGGCCATCGAGCGGCCATCCATGATGCCGCCAGCTGCGACAATCGGAACATCCACAGCCTCGGCGACAAGCGGGATCAGCACCATGCTTGCAACGTCTTGCGGGTTCTTGAACCCGCCGCCCTCGCCGCCTTCGACGATCAGCCCGTCGACCCCGGCTTCGATCGCTCGCAAGGCCCCCTTCAAAGACGGCACAACATGAAACACAGTCAGTCCGGCGTCTTTGAGCATGCCGGTATATTTCATCGGATCGCCTGCCGACGTGGTGACGAATTTGATGCCATTATCAATAATGAACTGAACAATATCCGGATCGCGTACAAAGGCTTGGGCGACGTTCACCCCGAACGGCTTGTCGGTGAGATCCCGCATTTTCAAAATCTCGGCACGGATCGCATCCAGCTCGCCCGACGAGGTTTCAATAATTCCCATGCCGCCAGCATTTGAAAACGCCGAGGACAATTGCGAGCGGGCAATCCAGCCCATGGCAGCCTGAATGATCGGCTTCTCGATCCCGAGCATGTCGGTGATGCGCGTTTTGGTTTGCATGAAGTCTCCTTATCCTGCCGCTATCCTCCAAGGTTCACCTAAGGAAAGCGCAAGCGAAAACCGCCAGACGCCTCAAGCATCAGTCCCCAGGATCGGCCTAATCAACCGAATAGGTAAACGGCAACACCACCCTATGGCGCGGCTCGGGTCGTCCATTGCGATAGCGAGGCTGGAAACCGGTCTGCCGCGCCGCTTCGGCCGCACTATCGATAAAGAGAGGATCAGTGCAGTCGGCCACAATATCGACTGGCAGGCCATCTTCGGTGACGTTCATGGTCACGCGGCATTCTGCACCAGCACCGGAACTCAGCGCGCGCGACGGATAGACCGGCGCAGCGGGCTCTGTTGCAACGGCGTCAATCAGGGGTCTCGCCGTGCATCCGGCTGCCTCACATGCGAGACTCGCCCGCGCGGCAGCCTCGGTGCGTTGACCGCGCAACCCGGCAGCATTCGCGCCTTTGCCGAGTGCCTGATAGTCCGAAATAATCTCGTCAATTGTAAACAGATTGGCCGCCCGCACAGCCAGTTCAGCCGCTTCGGCATAAGCGGCCAGTGTTTCGTCTTCCATCTCTTCAGCGCGTGACAGTATCCGCGCCCATTCAAGCAGGCCGACACTTGATGGCGCGCTTGTCGTCGAATTGGCAATGTCTTTTTGCTCGGCGGCCAATTCATAAAGACCCGCCGTTTCGAGGATATAACTGAATTGGTTACGCGTTGCCGTTTGCACCAGTGGAGAAACTTTATTGGTCAGCATCACCGGATAAAGGTGCTGCGCTGCTTCGGTATACAGATCATTGTCCAGTAGCAGCGCTGACTTGCCGATAAAATCCGTGGCCACATCATCACACGCATCAACACTTGTGCAGGTATCCATCGCGGTTTGTTGCGCGCTTGCCGTTCCCATTGGCAAAATAGTGCAGCCCAGAGCAGCGCACATCAGGCCATATTTCAGGTCGGTCATTATCGCTCGCATACGCTTCATACTTTACTCCAGAGGGCTAAGCCGTCACGGCATGTTCCGGTCTTCCCATCGTACCGGCCAATCGAACCACAATATACCCAGAAATTAGGTTGTCTTTATGGCAAAATATTGGAAGCCCAAGCGCACCGCGTCAAGGGCGCAAGTGTGCTCGGTTTCATCAAATTAGCTGCCGCGTCGCACAGGCGTTCCGAACCTAGCAGCCCAGAGCGCCGTCAGCCCGCGCGCATTGTCGATATATTTGCGGCCATTGGCTGTCTTGAAGCTCACCCCGTCTGGCGTATTTGTTCCATCGGCGAGCACCAGAGTTGGCGCATTGAACCGCCCCTCCCCGAGCAGATCGACGATCGGAGCGCGCGGATGATTGATCGGCACATAGACAATATCCACGGTTTCTTTCAAAGCTGGAAAATAGCTCAACACGCCCCAAATTTCCCCGCATTCAGGGCAATATTCGCGGCGGTCATGATCCTCAAATCCGGGCGGGAGCAAAAAAAGTGTGTCGCGGTTCATAAAATTCCCTCTGCTTGACCGAGCGTTACGTGGTGACAATGATACCTGTCTGTTTCACTCTGGGTTATGAAACGGAGGGCTGTTATGCAACACATTGTTCTGAAAACCTATTGCGACGGGCTGCCCAAGCCAACCGATTTCGCTCTGGAAGACGCCGAAACCCCAAGCCCGAGCGAAGGCCAGTTCCTCGTTCGCCATATCTGGGCCAGCGTCGATCCGGGCAGCCGGTCACGCTTATCCGGCCTTGATAGCTATACCGGTGCGCAAAAGCTCGGCGAAGCGATGGGCGGGTTCAATGTCGGCATTGTCGAAGCGTCCGAAAACGCAGATTGGCCAGTGGGCACGAAGCTCACCTGCGCAGGCGGCTGGGCCACACATTCTCTCCAGAACGGGCGCGGCTTCCTTGCGCCTATCCCGCCCAGCATAGATCTGCCGTTGTCCTATTGGATTGGCGTCCTCGGTGTGCCGGGCCTTACCGGATGGTTTGGCCTCAAACGCGTCGGCCAGTTTAAACATGGCGACAGAGTGCTTGTCACCAGCGCGGCAGGCCCCGTTGGCGCGACCGCCGGACAACTCGCCAAAGCCGGCGGCGCAGAGCAAGTCGTCGGCATTGCAGGCACGAATGAAAAGTGTGACTGGCTGGTGCACGAGGCGGGATTTGATGCTGCGATAAATTACAAGACCATTGCGGATTTGGACGCGGCCATTTCAGAGCATTTTCCAAAGGGCATCGACCTTCTGTTTGATAATGTCGGCAATACAATGGTCGATCGCTGCTTGCCGAAAATGCGGCTCAATGGCCGTGTCGTCGTGTCGGGGCAAGTCGCAGATTACAGCCTCGCGCCAGAAGACCGCCACGGCATCCAGAACACCGATGTCTTCATCACCCGCCGCATCAATATGCAAGGACTTGTTGTCTTTGACGATGCCCGCGATTTCCCAGACGCCCTCACGGCAATGGCCAATATGATCGCAAAGGGCGAGCTGAAACTCAAAGAAGACCGGTTCGAAGGCCTCGCGACCATGCCCGAAGCTTTTTGTGGCTTGTTCAAGGGCGAAAACTTTGGGCGACGCGTTGTGAAAGTGGGAGACGAATAATGAGCAGAGACTTCAACATAGAGACTGCCAGCTATACCCGCTTCAGCTTCGAGCGCGACGGCCGTGTCCTGACCGCGTTCATTGATAGCGAGCATCCGGTCAACGGCGTCGATGCGGTCATGCATGACGAGCTAGCGCAAGTCTTCACCGATCTGCAACGCGATGCAGGATCAGATATTATCATCCTCTCCGCCAAGGGCCGTGCCTTCTGCGCGGGCGGCGATATGGACTGGTTCGACGAGCAAATCGAAAACCCGGCAAGCTTCCGCGACATTGCATGGGACGCCAAGCGCATCGTCATGTCTCTGCTCGAAATGGAGAAACCGATCATCTGCCGCCTCAATGGTGCCGCAGCCGGCCTTGGCGCAACCATTGCCCTCCTGTGCGATATGATCGTCGCCGATGAAAAAGCCAAGATCGGCGACCCGCATGTCAAAGTCGGCCTTGTCGCAGGCGATGGCGGCGCGCTGATCTGGCCGCAGCTTATCGGCTATGCCAAAGCCAAAGAACTCCTGATGACCGGCGACATGCTGACCGCTGCCGAAGCCAAGGAGCTTGGCCTCATCAACTATGCCGTACCTACCGATCAGCTCGATGCAAAAGTCGGCGAGCTTGTCGCCAAACTGCAAGCCAATCCGCGCTTTGCCGTGCGCTGGACCAAAACCGTCACCAATATCCCGTTACGGGCACTGGCTGCGCAGGTGATGGACGCCTCTATCGGTTATGAAAGCGTCTCCAACACGATGGAAGATCGCAAGGAAGCCGTCGCTGCCTTCAAAGAAAAGCGCGCACCGAAGCTGACGGGGGAATGAATTGACCCTGCCCTACCCCTCGGCTAGAACCTCGTCTGTGGTAATTTGGCCGGTCGGCTTGCAGCCACATTAAACAAGTCGCTAAAAGGCCGTGCGGACAATTCAGACCTTTGGCCTGCCCCGCCCTGACCTCAAGCGACCCATACAAAGCGAGGTTTGGCACATGCCAATCAAAATTCCAGATACGCTGCCCGCGCGCGACATTCTTGCCGCCGAGGGGGTCTCCGTCCTGACCGAGACAGATGCGATCCGTCAGGACATTCGCCCGCTTCGTATTGGCCTGTTAAACCTGATGCCCAACAAGATCCGCACCGAAACCCAGCTCGCCCGCTTGCTCGGGGCCAGCGTGTTGCAGATCGAACTAACGCTCATCCGCATCGGCTCGCACAAAGCAAAGAACACATCCGAAAACCACCTCATCTCCTATTACCAGACATGGGACGAGATCAAAGATCAGAAGTTTGACGGCTTCCTCGTCACTGGCGCGCCGATTGAAACGCTTCCCTTTGAAGACGTGAACTATTGGAAAGAACTCACGCATATATTCGACTGGACACGGACAAATACGCACTCCAACCTGTTTATCTGCTGGGGCGCTATGGCGGCCGCGTCACACTTTTACGGCGTACCGAAATACGAGCTCGGCGAGAAAGCCTTCGGCGTCTATCGCCATAATAATCTCGATCCGGCCTCGCCCTATCTCACAGGCTTTTCCGATGATTTCCAAATCCCCGTATCCCGCCACACAGAGGTGCGCCGCGACGACATTGCCAAACATAAGGAACTCAAGCTCCTCGTCGATAGTGATTTTACCGGCCCCTGCCTCGTCTCCGAACCGGCCATGCGCAATCTCTATATGTTCAACCATATCGAATATGATTCCGGTTCTCTCAAAGACGAGTATGACCGCGACCGTGCGGACGGCAAGACCACGCGCCCGCCGCACAATTATTACCCTGGCGATGATACCAATGCGGCCCCGCTCAATCGCTGGCGCGCAAATGCGCATCTGCTATTTGGCAACTGGATCAGCCAAATTTATCAAACCACACCCTTTAATGCCGATGATATTGGGCACCTCTAAACCGGCCTCTTAATTCGCGGCTTGCAATCGGGTCCATATGCGCAATACTCCCGAAAATACTACGAATTGGATGGGAACGACCCAATGAACCGCTTTCTTATAGGGCTCTTGAGCGCCGCCGCTCTGATCGCCTGCACACCGCAACAAGCAGCCGAAGATGCCCAGATAGAAGCCAATCTAACCCAAAAGTCAGAGACCGAACGGCTGAACGTCTGGTTCGAAGAAAAGTTCGAACAACAGCTCCTGTTCAGCCCGATCCAGCAAACCCTGCTTGGGCGGAAAACAGCCTATGGCCAGATCGATGATTACTCGTCGGAAAGCAGAGACCGGCAACTTGAATGGCAGCTCGCAAGCGCCGCAGAACTCCAAGACAAATTCAACTATGATGTCTTAACCGCCGACGCGAAGATTTCTTATGACCTCTGGCTATTCATGGCAGAACGCGCCGAACGCAATGCAAAATTCCGCAGCCAGATCTATGCCTTGCACCAACACAATGGGTTGCAAAGCTTCTTCCCGACTTTCCTGATAAACACACACAAGGTCGATACGGCCGAGGACATGGAGGCCTATATCCTGCGCATTGACGGGGTGGCTAGAGCACTTGGACAATTGCTGAACCGCGCAAAGGAAAATGCCGATGCAGGTACGCGCCCGCCACGCTTTGCCTATGAAGGTGTCATCACTCAATCGACAAATATCATCTCCGGCGCGCCATTTGATGAAGACGAGACGGCCGCCCCCTCAGCGCTTTATGCCGATATGCTCGGCAAAATATCCGCACTTGAAGACAGCGGCGAAATCGATGCGGTCCGCGCTGAAGCTTTGGGTCACGCCTCAGCCAAAGCCCTGACAGAATTGCTGCAAGCTGCCTATACAGATATTATCGAATGGTTCGAGAGCGACATCGACAATACCGACGCGCAGGCCCAAGGAGCCAGCGCATTGCCAAACGGCGAAGCCTTTTATGATCACCGCCTATGGGTGAATACAACAACCGACCTCACCGCGAACGAAATCCACGAAATCGGCCTCAGCGAAGTTGCCCGCATACGCGATGAAATGGAGGCGGTAAAACACGAGTTGGGGTTTAATGGAACGCTCGCAGAATTTTTCACCTATATCCGCGACGATGACCAATTCTATTTTTCCGAGGATGATGCAGGCGCGCAAGATTATGTCGACACCGCCGCCGCACACATTGAAAAGCTGAAAGAAAGACTGCCGGACTTCTTCGGCATCTTGCCCAAAGCCGATCTTGAAGTTCGGCGCGTGGAGCCTTTCCGCGAACGACCCGGCGCCGCGCAGCACTATCGCGCCGGCACGCCAGATGGCTCACGGCCAGGCATCTATTATGCGCACCTGTCAGACATGCGCGCCATGCCGATCCCGACGCTCGAAGTCATCGCCTATCATGAGGGTCTGCCCGGTCACCATATGCAGGTCTCCATCGCTCAAGAACTTGAAGGCGTTCCGGCCTTCCGGACCCAAGCGCGCTTTACTGCCTATTCCGAAGGCTGGGGACTATATTCCGAAAGCCTTGCAAAAGAGATGGGCGGCTACCAAAATCTCGTGTCCGACTTTGGCCGTTTAACCACCGAGATGTGGCGTGCCATCCGGCTCGTCGTCGATACCGGCATGCACGCCAAGGGCTGGAGCGAAGAACAAGCGCAGCAATATTTCTACGACAACTCCCCTGTTCCCGAAACTGCGGTCAAATCCGAAGTGCGCCGCTATCTCGTCAATCCGGGGCAAGCTACCGCCTATAAAATTGGTATGCTGAAAATATTGGAATTGCGTGAAAAAGCCGAAACGGCCTTGGGCGGCCAGTATAGTAATGCCGGGTTTCACGATGTCGTCCTCGGCGGCGGCGCTGTCCCGCTCCACATTCTCGAACAGCGTGTCGACCAATGGATCGAGCGAACCAAACCATAAGCAGAGCAATACCCAAGCGAGCAATACGAGGCAAACCAGATCATGACCCACACAACGTTTGCCGACGAGCCAGATCATATCACGCAGCTGCGCCAGCAAATGGCACGGTTCGGGGCCGAACGTTTGCCACGCGAAAAACGTATCTTGCTCGATCGCGAGCATCGATGGGACCGCGATGATTTCAAAGCCTTGGCCGAGCTAGGCGTGATTGGCCTGACCATACCCGAAAGCTATGGCGGCGTGGGCCAAGACATCAGTGCCGCTGCCGCCGTCATCGAAGAGCTTTGCCAGTTTGGCACGTCTCTGGCTGGCCCGTATATCCATGCAGCCTTTTACGGCGGTATGAACATTTCCGAGAACGGCTCGCCCGAACAAAAGCAAGCCATGCTGCCCAAGATCGCGCGCGGCGAGATGCTGCTCTGCTACGGCCTGTCCGAACCTGATATCGGCGGCGACTTGCCAAGCGTCAAAACACGTGCGGACCGCAAGAATGGCAAGATCATCATCAATGGTGCCAAGCGCTGGTGTACGGGGGCAGACTGGTCGGATTATATCTATTGCCTCGTCCGCTCCGGACCTGCCGAGGCGCGCTATAAAAATCTGTCCTTCGTACTGATCCCGACCAATGCCAAAGGCGTCTCCATGTCGCCGATCACCCATTCCAACTTGCGCTACACCGCGTCGATGGATGTCTATTTTGATGATGTCGAGCTTGACGAGACGGCCATTGTCGGCGGACCGGATATGTGGGATCGCGGCTGGGAACTCCTTGCCGGACGTGCGCTCGATGTTGAAAAAATCGAGATCACATCTGTCGCCTTCGGCATTGCCCGCGCGGCCGTTGAAGAAGCATGGCAATATGCCCAAACCCGCACCCAGTTCGGCAAACCCATCGCCAAACACCAAGCCATCGCCCACAAGCTCGTAACCGCCCGAACCAAACTACGCGCTGCACGGCATATGCTTTACCATGCGGCATGGCTTGCCAATGAAGGGCAACCCTGCTCCGTTGAGACCAGTATGGCGAAACTGTTCGTCGCCGATACAGGTGTAGAGATCGCTTTGTTATGCCAGCAGGTCATGGGCGCATACGCTCTGTCCGACGCCTATGACATGGACCGCAACGTAAGAGACCTATTGGGGATGCCGATCGTGGGAGGATCGTCAGACATGCAAAAGAACAATTTAGCCAGCCTGTTGCGATTGTGACCAGAGCCGAGTTGGCCCATGAGCCGGATCTCTCCTACGCGTCTTATTTCGAAGATCCGATCAAACGGCGTTTTATCCGCAGTGTCGAGCGCGTCTCGGGCCAACCCAAGATCAAAGAGCTTTACCACCATTACCGCGCCCATCTTGCCAAGGATGTCCCCTTCTTCGAAGCTGCTATGCGCCTGCTCGAACTCGACGTACAAATGTCGGCCAGCCGTCATGCCCAGATCCCTGCCAGAGGCCCCTTGGTCGTTGTCGCCAATCATCCGTTCGGCGTGCTCGATGGTCTGGTCATTTCATGGCTGATCAGCACCCGCCGCAGTGATTTCAAAGTCCTGACCAATTCCGCCCTCGACGGCGTACCCGAAGCCAAGCCGTGGCTTTTGCCTGTCGATTTTTCCGGCACCAAAGCCGCTATAGCAGCCAATGTGGCCATGCGGCGCGACGCGCTCGACCATATCAAATCCGGCGGCTGCATTATCGTCTTCCCGGGCGGCGGTGTTGCCACCACGCCGCGCCCGTTTGATCGCACCGCTGTCGACGATGCGTGGAAACCCTTCACCGCCAAACTCATCACCCATAGTAAAGCGCATGTGACCCCGATCTATTTTGAAGGCCAGAATTCGCGCCTGTTCCAGCTCGCAAGCCATTTTTCGCTCGAACTGCGGCTCGCCCTCGTCTTCCGCGAAGTCAAACGCCGCATGGGCAAGCCGGTTCCCGTCGAGATTGGCAAGACCCTAAGCCCCAACGATATATCCAGCGCGGGCAAACGCGACGAACTGATGACCTTTCTGCGCGACAAGACCTATGCCTTGGCCGGTCCCGAACGCCATGACCGCTATCGCAGAGCCGCAACAAAGTTTCAAAAGAAGAAGCCGCTTGTCTATCGCTAAGGTCTGCTATGAACCTTGAACAGGGCGGGCGTATCGCGCGCATAAAAACGCGCGCCGCCTGATTTGACGCAAGCGACATCTCGGCGCAAGCTAAGACCGGACGGGAGGGGACCGATGACAGATCAGACAGCACCCGGCAGCGGGCTTGATGCCCTGCTCGACGCGGCCAAATCGCTTGCGCCGAACATCTCTGCGCGATCCGGCGAGATCGAAACAGCCCGCCGCCTCCCCGCAGACCTCGCCGCTGATTTGGCCGCTGCCGGATTTTTCCGAATGGTCACGCCAGCGAGCCTTGGCGGATTGCAGCTCCCGCCTGCCGATATTGTCCGCGCAGTTGGAGCCTTGTCCGAGCTAAATGCCAGCATTGGCTGGTGCACCATGATCGGCGCAACAACCGCCCTCAACGCCGCCTATATGGATCATGACACTGCCGCTGAAATCTATGCCGATCCAATGGCAATTACCGGCGGCGTGTTCGCGCCTATGGGCAAAGCCGTGCCCGAGAATGATGGCTACCGCGTGACGGGCCGCTGGCAATGGGCGTCAGGTTCGGCCAATTGCACATGGCTTTGCGGCGGCGCAGTGATCATTGAAGACGGCGAAATGCTGCGCCTTCCAAGCGGCGCGCCAGATGCCCGCATGATGGTCTTCCCCGCAAACGAAGCCGAACTGCACGACACATGGCAAGTTGCCGGCCTCAAGGGCACAGGCTCCGGTGATATATCCGTTGACGGTATATTTGTTCCAAAAGCGCGATCGGTATCTTTGGTCACAGATACGCCGGTCGCCACAGGTGCGCTCTACGCTTTTCCGGCCTTTGGCTTGCTGGCGCTTGGCGTGTGCGCGGTCGCTATGGGCAATGCCCGCGGTGCCATCGAGGACATCAAAGCATTGGCGCGCGCAAAGAAATCCCAAGGCTCGTCGAAAACACTGTCCGAAAAACAATCGACCCAGATCGAAATTTCGAAACTCGAAGCCAGCCATCGCAGCGCCCGCGCCTATCTGTTCGACGAGATCGACAAGACATGGCAGGTCGCGCAGGATACTGGCGAAATTCCGCTCGCCCGCCGCGCTGATCTCAGGCTCGCTTGCACCCATATGACCCGCACCAGTGCCGACATTGCACGCATCGCCTATGATATTGGCGGCGGCGCAGCCCTGTTCCTCGATAATAGTTTGCAGCGCCGTTTCCGTGATGCACATGCCATGACCCAACATGTTGCAACTGCCCCCGCCACCTATGAGCAAACGGGCCGGATCATTCTTGGCCTCGACACATTTGGCGGCATGATCTAGCGCTATATACTCGCAGCGTACAAGGACGACCGATATGATTTGTAGACATTGGCGCGGCTGGACCACGCCGGAAAACGCCGCCCCCTATCAGACGCTGCTGACCAATACGATTATGCCGGACATCTTCGCGCGCGGCATCGATGGGCTGGTGAGCTATCAAGCCATGCACCGCGACATAACCAATCCGGACGGCAGCGCCGAAACCGAGCACACCACCTTGATGTGGTTTACCTCGATTGACGCCATCAAGAACTTTGTCGGCGAGGACTATGAGGTCGCCAATATGCCTGAAGCTGCCAAAGCGGTTTTGAGCCGTTGGGACGCGCGCGTCTTACACTATGACGTGTTCGACGAGATAGAGACCCAGCGTGTGAACGGCACAGGAGCTCGAACATGAAGCTGACCCTCGGACCGGGTGCCCTTGTCGCCGCCGCCTTTATTGGCCCTGGCACCGTCACCGCTTGTACGGTTGCTGGTGCAAATACAGGCTTTGCGCTCATTTGGGTTCTTGTGTTCGCAACATTTGCAACCATCATCTTTCAGGAGATGGCCGCGCGGCTTGGTGTCATTGGCCGGCTCGGTCTGGGCGAAGCAATGGTGTCCGGACTGGAAAATCCGGCGTTCAAATGGGGGCTGATAGCGCTCGTCCTCTCCGCGCTCGCAATCGGGAACGCGGCCTATGAAGCTGGCAATCTTGCAGGCGGTGCGCTCGGCCTTGATGCCCTGTTTGGTGCCTCGGCAAGCGGTGCTAGCAAGGGCCATGTCTTGGTCATTGCAGCCATTGCAGGAACGCTGCTGGCGATCGGGAAATACAAGCTCCTCGAACGCGCGCTGATCGGGCTGGTCTTGCTGATGAGCCTTGCCTTCACGCTGAGCTTTTTTGTCGTACGCCCCGATCTTGGCGCTTTCTTTGGCGGACTTGTGCCGACCGTTCCGGAGGGACAATTGCTACGTGTCATCGCGCTCATCGGCACAACGATCGTGCCCTATAACCTGTTCTTGCATGCCGCCGCCGCGCGCGACAGATGGCAAGGCGGAACCACCGACCTGCAAGCCGCCAAATCCGATACGCGGCTTTCAATCGGGCTGGGCGGTCTGGTATCGATCTTCATTCTCTCGACCGCCGCCGCCACCATGTTCGCCAATGGTATCGAGGTCAACTCGGCTGGCGAAATGGCGCTCGCCCTCGAGCCAATTGCCGGTGACAGCGCCCGCATGCTGATCGGGATCGGCCTGTTTGCTGCGGGCCTGACCTCGGCGATTACCGCGCCAATGGCGACCGCTTATGCCGTGACCGAACTGGTGCCAGCGCTCGGGCAAGCCAATAAGCAGATGGCCTTTCGCGCCATTGCTTTGAGCATACTGATCATTGGCTTGTCTGCGTCTCTGCTCGGGTTCAAATCTGTAGAACTGATCCTGTTTGCGCAAGTCGCAAACGCCTTGCTCCTGCCGCTAATTGCCGGATTCCTACTGTTTGCGATGAACCGAAAAAGCCTGCTTGGAGCACATGTAAATGGCATGGTCGCGAACATACTCGGTGGCGGTGTCTTGGTGATCACGCTCTTGCTTTTGACCAAGCTGTTCTAACGGCGTCCAACGTGTGGGCGATGTCTAAACGCTAAGAGACGATGGAATGCAGCTTGGCATCCCGAGCCTGCGAAAAGGCATTGTTTTTGCTCATATCGAACACTTGCGGCTTGGCCCGCGCTTCAGCCGGTTTTGGGCCGCGCCCAAGCCGTTCGGCAAAGATCGTTCCAAGAATATACACCCCCGCCAGAACCACACCGCGCACGGTTCCGGAGATTTTGGAGACGCCAATACGCTTGGCATAATTGACCGGAACATCAGCAACAATGAGCTTTTGCTTGAGCGCGCGCACTTGCATTTCCACGGTCCATCCATAAGTCGGAGCCACCATATCGAGGCGCTCATACGCCGTCCGCCGGATCGCTCGAAACGGACCTAAATCCGTATATTTCGCGCCCCAGAACAGCCGCATCAGAACACAGGCCAACTTGTTGCCGAACCGCTGCGGCAATGTCAGCGAACCAGCTTCAGCCTCGCCGAGAACGCGCGACCCGATCACCATATCCGCTTCACCGGATAAAATCGGCGCAATCAGAGAGATCATCTCCTCGGGCACATCCGAACCATCACCATCGAGGAACACCAGAATATCTGCATCCTTTGCCTCGGCAACGCCCGCAAGACAGGCTCGGCCATACCCCGCCTCTGGCACAAACACGACCTGTGCACCGGCGTCAGCGGCGCGCTCGGCCGTAAGATCGGTCGACCCATTATCAGCGACGATAATCGCGTCGACAAAGTCCGGAATGCGCGAGACAACGCCGCCAATAGCCTGCTCTTCATTCAAGGCAGGAATGATAACAGCAATACGCGGTTCGGCGGCTGACATCACACGGCTCCCTTTCGCAATCTCGCTGCTTTGAAAAGATAAGGCAGCCCAAGCATAAGAAGCGGAATACCAAAGGCTAACGGCACGATCAGATATTGGTATAAAGGGTCCGAATCCCCAAGTAAAAACCGCGTGTAGTAAAGCGGAGCCGTGGTCATCAAGGCAAGATAGCCAAGCCTTGGCGCAAACGGAATGAGCCCTGCAAGCCAGATCTGGTACCAAGGATACCCGGTCGGCGAGAGAAAAATCAAAAGCGCGATCACAGCAAGACATGTTGCCGGCAAGCGGTCTGTTTCCGCTCCGCGTCTCCACGCAATCAAAAGGGCACCGAGCGCAACGATGATCATCACAATGCGCCGCGCCAGCGCGCCATCATCATCGAGCCACCCAAGAAGACCATCGGATAGAACAGTGAACAAGAAGGCGTTCCGCCGCCACCCCTCGGCATAGGCCACAAGCCCCTGATCAGAGTCGATAATGCCAATCCCTTCGCCCGGTATAAAGCCGACGACATGACGCAATTGCGGCCACAATAACATGCCAGCGACCACGCAAAACAAAGCGGCATATCCAATCAGCGCGACAGGCTTGAACATAGCCCGCCGTACCACAGCAGGCGCCAGCAAGACCGGCCATAATTTCACTGCCGCGGCACCGGCAAGCGCCACAAGTGCCAGCCTGAGCCGCCCGAGCCGAACCAGCAGCAATGTCCCTACGAGGAAAGGCACGATCAGGCCATCCATGTGCCCCGCATTAAACATCTCGAGCACAATCACCGGATTCCACCAGTATAGACCCACCCAAAGACCAGAGCGGCCATATGCTTTCAGCCCCCATAAAATCAAGACGAAACTAAGAAGGTCCACGGCCAACAGCACGGCCCGCCAACCGTTCAGACTGTAAGGCGCGAGCAAATGTGCAAATCCAAACCCCGCCTGTGCAATTGGTGGATATATCGTCTTGAAATAGGGATAATTGATCCGCGCATAGACCAGGAAATCTTCCTCAGTCAGCTCTTGCAGTCTCGCCAGCTTAGGATCATCCGACCAATCAAGCTGTTCACCGAGCCGCGTGACAGGGGTCGCTTCAGCCGGCGCATACGCATAGGGATCAACCGCATTTGCGACACTCGCCCCGTCCCACAAATAGCGATGCCAGTCATCCTCAAGTACAGGATTGGACGCAAACATCATAAGCCGCGCGCACAGCCCGACAATAAAGATAGCGCCAAGCACCGCCCGCCCCGCTTTAAGGCGCGGAACCAACCATATGAGCAGTGAACACCCGATCCCGAGCGCCATGGCCAGTCCAATATATGCCAGCGTCTGCGCGGTGATATCCCATTGTGCGTATTCAAAGCCGAATGACACAAAGACAATAGCGAGATAACCCGCAAGCATGAACGCACCAAGGCCGGACAAAACATATAGTCCTGTCCGGCCCGGATCGGTTTTTGATAGATTTGAGAGAATTCTGGTCATCCTCGCCCGCTATCATATTTATCAGGCGCTGGGGAGGGCCAGTCTAGGAGCCCCCGCCGCCGCCAATGCTGCCGCCGCCGCCGCCGCCGCCGGTATTACCGCTACTGCTGGCAGACACACCTTGCTGGCGAACAACGAACTCATCATTCGAATAGCTATATTTGCGTGATTTGAACTGGGTTGCCGTCGCAAACCGCTCCGCGCGTGTTTCATTCGAGAGGCTGATCAGGTGCGCATTGCGTGCCTCGACATCACCGCCAAACAGGGCTTCGCTATACCAGTCATAGATGGCCGGCACTTCAATTTTCGATCGGCTTGCTTTCACGCCGGAACGGGAATTTACGAACTCGCGGCCCATATCTTCGAGCTGAGTGCGGACCGCTGCGCCGGTAAATGCCTCCTTCGGGAAAGATGCGCCGCCAGCGCTACCTTGATAGAGACCATAAAGGACGTTCGGGTCGTCATTGAAGCTGGTCAAGATAATACCACGCTCGATGTCATCAATTGACAATTCTACGCCTTCAACAGTGATCCTCTTTTCGGCCCACATTTCCCCGGGCTCTGCAGCTGTTCCGCGATGGCGCGAAACGCGGCGACGGTTCCGGCTTTCGGACATGGCCTGAACCACAAGCCAATTGCGTGTATTCAGCCAATAGGCCAGCTGATCGTCGCGCGAGAGCGATGTTGCAGCGATATTGGACAGATACTGCGTGTACTGCGCCATAAACTCGGCACCATCTGTCGCAACCGTGGCATAAGCGATTTTCATCCGCCCACGCTGCTCGGTCGCAAAAACACTGGTGAAGTCTGTGATAGGCTGGTAGCTCACAGCGACCTGACTTGTTTCAGCAACTTGGGTCAGCTGCTGCACTTCGGTAGAAGAGATCGTTTCTGCAACAGCGAGCGGGCCGCCAAGCAAAAGGGCGGCGGATGCGCCGAGCAGAGCGGTTTTAAGCGGAGAACGTAACATCGGAGTTTCCTTCAGCTAATAGTTGTTTTGGATAATTTTAGAGTGTTGATACAGTAATGTAGATTAGGGCTCCTGCCCGCAACTCACATCGGATCACAAGAACGTTAAGTGCCGTGCACACACGCACCAGAGACCTCACGTTTGGCAGTCTTCAGTATGACAAATTCCGTATTTTCAGCCTCTAAAGCTTGGCCTCAAGCCCAAGCGTGCTAGAGAAACAGTCTAGATGACGCTGTGCGAGAAGATTTCCCATGACTGTGATGAGTGATACCGACCAATTGGACGGGCTAAAACCAACTGTCAAAATCGATGTCAAAAAGACCTTTGGCCTTGAAACAGACATGGTTGTCCATGGCTTCGAGACCCGTACCGAATATGTCCCCGAGCTTGATGAAAGCTACCGGTTTGATCCGCAAACCACGATGGCTGTACTTGCGGGCTTTGAACATAATCGCCGCGTCATGGTTCAAGGCTATCACGGCACAGGCAAATCCACCCATATTGAACAAATTGCGGCGCGGCTGAACTGGCCTTTGATCCGCGTCAATCTTGATAGCCATGTCAGTCGGATTGATATGGTCGGCAAAGATGCGATCGTGCTTAAAGACGGCCAGCAAATCACCGAATTCCGCGAAGGCATTCTGCCTTGGGCCTTGCAGCGTCCGGTCGCGATCACCTTTGACGAGTATGATGCAGGCCGGCCAGACGTCATGTTTGTGATCCAGCGCATCCTCGAAGCCTCGGGCAAGCTGACCCTGCTCGATCAGAACCGTGTGATTACGCCGAACCCCTATTTCCGCCTGTTCTCGACCACCAACACGGTTGGCCTTGGCGACACGACCGGCATGTATCATGGCACCCAACAGCTCAATCAGGGCCAAATGGACCGCTGGAGCATTGTCACCACGCTCAACTATCTCGAGCATGATGCCGAAGTTGAAATCGTCAAAACCAAATCGACAGGCGTCGATGAGGAAACGCTCGCCAAAATGGTGCGGCTGGCTGATCTCACCCGCAACGCGTTCATGAACGGGGACATCTCGACCGTGATGAGCCCGCGTACCGTGATCACATGGGCCGAAAACTTCGCGATCTTCGGCAATCTCGGCCACGCCTTCCGCATGACCTTCCTGAACAAATGCGACGAACTCGAACGCCCATTGGTCGCCGAAATGTATCAACGCTGTTTCGCCGAAGAGCTCCCCGAAAGCGCCTTGATGATGAAGGTAGGCTAGCGCCCCCTCGCCTCAAATCTCGCGCGTCATAAAGGTGCTATAGGGGTCATCGGCCGGATAATCCGCAAATGCTGCGCAAGGGTCGAACCCGTGCTTTGCGTAAAAAGCGCGAGCTGCATCGAAGGCGGCGGGCGTGCCGGTTTCGAGGCTGAGACGGGTTAGGCCTTTGTCCCGCGCAACTGCAATTAAGGCCTCGAGCAAGATAGCCGCGACGCCCTTGCGGCGGTGCGCTGTCGCTGTGCGCATGGATTTCAACTCGCCATGTGTTTGATCGAGACGCTTGAGCGCGCCGCACCCGAGCAGCACATCGTCTTGCCACGCCGTCAAAAAGGTCACCTCCGCCGCCAATAGTCCCGACACGTCCAAGGCATGGACGCTGCCGGGCGGGGACTGGGCCTTCATGTCTTCCAGATGCTCCCCAAGCAGCGCTCTGACCTCGGGCGTTTCGACCAGCCCTTGTTTGACCTCCATCATATTTTTCCCTGCAATCGCACGCTTACCGGATCCAGATTTACGCCAGATCGAGCCACTTAAACAGAGCATATCATTGGAAATTTACCCGCTCCCCTTAACCGTAATGACGGGGTTTTTTGTTAGTCTCTGCGGAGTTTGGAGCCAAAAGACACCGCGATATGACAGGCATATCCTTCTTCGTGTTTTTGCTGGGCACCCTGTTCGGGTCCGGCGCTTTTTTCCGCAAAGGCGGAGAGATGCTGGCGACCTATGTCCTGTTCCCGATAGTGGCTGCAACGGCACTTGTCGGTCTCACGACACAGGATACGGAAGCCTTTTTTGGCCAGATCAACCGCTCCGCCCTATATGGCACTTTGCTCGGGGTCATGGGGCTTGCGGGCTATCATATTGCCCTAATCCGCCAACGCGGCGGCCTATCCATGCGGTCCTTCGGTCCCGATATACGCCTCGGTTTCAAAACACTATGGGCAAGCTTGCGAAACCTTCCATTAAGCGCCGCTCAAGCCGGAACCCGCGCCCGCAACGCCAGTTCCGTCTATTACGAAACCGCCGTTAAGCTCGCGGTCCTGACCACTCTGATCGACAAGACGCGCGGCGCGGACGGGTTTGCCAGTGTCAAAGCCACATTCAATCTCAATCGCACCACCTGCCCGCAAGCCTTGAACATTTTCAATGCGCAAATGCGCGCCCCTCAACGCCTAAGCGCCGTGCTAAAACCCTTCCTGAACCAATATGGCCGCGCCAGCACGATCGCCGAAACCCTGATCTATGGCATGTGCAAAGTGGCTCTGGCAGATGGCTCGGTGTCCAAGGCTGAGATTAGGTTGATTGACCGCGCCGCCGACATGTTGGGCTTGCACACGTTTGACACATGGCGGGTCATGGCATCGGCCGGAATCGAAATCGAGAATGAATTTGCCGGACATGGTTCAGGTGGAACCCGATGGCAAGACGATAGATGGAAACGCGCGCGCCAAAAATCCCGGCACAGTCAATCATGGTCAAACACAGCGCCAAAATCGGAACGCAGCCGACATCTCGCAACGCTCGGCTTGCCCGAAAGCGCCACGCTCGCCCAAGCCAAAAGCGCATGGCGAAAACTGGCTGTAAAATACCATCCCGACAAGCTGGTGTCCCAAAACCTACCTGCTGACGAAATGGCCAAAGCCGAAGCCATGATGCAAGCCATCAATGAAGCCTATGACTGGGTAAAGGACAATCCACGATGACACTCGACCCCTCCTCCCTCGCAAGCCTGCCCCCTGCCATCTGGATCGCCTTTGGCCTTGGCCCGTTCTTTGGCACCGGCGCCGTCTTCCACCGCTTAGGCATATCGCTGTTTTCACGGCTCGTCTTTCCGGTGCTTGTGGTGTTCGGCTTTGCAACAGCAGCCACCTATGTCGAGATACCGGGCATAGACTTCGACTTGGCCGAATATCTTCCATCCTTGCGCGGTTTGGAGTTCGACCTCGTCAAAGCCTTCATAGCCGGGCTTGGCCTTGCCGCCATTTTGCGCCTGTTCTGGCAACACGCTCTGATCCGGCAAGGCGAGGCAGGCGAGCGGAATACAAAGCGCTGGCGGTCGGCGCGTGGTCTCTATTACGAAACTGCTATTCGGCTGGGCGTCCTTACTGCCAATGCTGATGGCAATGCCGAAGCCCGCGAGTTCGAAGCCTTGGAAAACGTGTTCGAGCTAAATGCCTTTAATGCCCCCAATGCCCGCAAACTTTATGCCCAGCAGCTTCAAACCCCGAAACCGATGAGCCGCGTGCTTGCGCCATTCAAGCGGCACTACCCCCCTGCCAGCCCGCCCTGTGAAACCTTGATCCTTGGTATGGCGACAATTGCCGCCGCCGACGAAACCGCAAGTAAAGACGAGCTAGGGCTCATTCGCATGGCCGCAAGCCTGCTCGGGCTAAGCTTGGCCGACACTGATCGTTTGCTTGATGCGGCAGGGATTGGCGATGCGGCTGATGCACGCCGCGAAACACGCGCTAAGCATCTGGCTGTGCTCGGTCTTGGCGAAGACGCCACCGAAAAACAGATCAAGAAAGCCTATAAGCGGTTGGCATCGAAATATGCGCCCAAAAAGCTTCTATTATTGGCGCTTCCCGACGCCGAGCGCGCACGGGCGGATCTGTTGAAAGCACAGCTCGACGCGGCCTATGAGGCCCTGACCATTGCGGCATAAGGCCAAATCCGGTGGTTTCCGCTTCGCAATTGCATAATCTCGCGCTAAACACCCCTATGTCCAAGCCAGAAAACTCCCCTCTTGAAATGTTCAAGCAGTCGCTCGCGGCGACGACCAAAGCGATGAGCGCGCAACGCGATATCGAGGTGGGGTTTGGCGCAGAGACAAGCGCGGGGACCAATACGCTCACCCTTGCAACTCCCCCGCGCGAACTGGCACCGGGTGTCGCCGCTGAAGCACGCGGCGCTGCTGATGCCGCCGCCTTGCGCCTTGCCCATCATGATGCCGACGCCCATGCCGCGCACAGGCCTGCAAGCGATATTGCCCGCGATGTCTATGAAGCCGCAGAGCTTGCGCGCATTGAATCCCTTGGCGCAAATGCCATGGACGGCACAGCCCTTAATCTCGACGCTGCCTTGGCCCGCCGCTGCGATAGAGATGGCTTACCCCAGATCACACATCAGGACGATGCGCCGCTTTCGCTGGCCGTCGAGTTTCTATTGCGTGAAAAGCTGACCGGACGCCCCCTTCCCCCCGCCGCCAAGGCGATTGCCGACCTATGGCGCAGTGATGTCGAGGCCAAAGCTTCCGGTCCGATCGAAAAACTCGGCTCCCAGCTGTCCGACCAAGCCGAATTTGCCAAGACCGTGCGCAGCATGATCCGCGACCTGACCTCCGGCGAAGAGGCTCAGGACAATGCCGAAGAGGCGAGCGAGGAAGACACGCAAGCGCCAGAAGAAGACGAAAACCGCTCGGGCGAAGATGACGCGTCGGGCGAAGAGCAAGACGGCGCCTCGATGGAAGAAATCCAGGCCGGCGAGAGCGATGATGTCGAGGGCGATGAAACCAATGTCCAAGTCGATCAAGACGCCGACATGGATGCCGAAGACAATCCGGACGATGCCGATGATGGCTCCAAACCGCTCAGGCCGAACTATACCGGCCAGGATGCTCCCGATTATGTCTATCGCGTATTTACCCGCGCCAATGACGAGGTGGCGAACGCGCCGGACCTGTGTGACCCAGAAGAGCTGACCCGCTTGCGCGCCTATCTCGATCATCAGCTCCAAAGCCTGCAAGGCGCGGTGTCAAAGCTCGCCAACAAACTGCAAAGACGGCTGATGGCCCAGCAAAACCGGAGCTGGAGTTTTGACCTCGAAGAAGGCGTGCTCGACACAGCGCGGCTGACCCGTATCATCACAGACCCGACCGCCCCGCTCTCTTTCAAACAGGAAGATGACAGCCAGTTCCGCGATACGGTGGTGACGCTTCTGCTCGACAATTCCGGCTCGATGCGTGGTCGCCCGATCATGGTCGCTGCTCTGTGTGCAGATATCCTTGCCCGCACACTTGAACGCTGCGGCGTCAAAGTCGAGATCCTTGGCTTTACGACCAAAGCATGGAAAGGCGGCATGTGCCGCGAGGATTGGGTGAAAGCTGGCAAGCCGCAAGGCCCCGGCCGGCTCAATGATTTGCGCCACATCATCTATAAGTCCGCTGATGCACCTTGGCGGCGCGCGCGCAAAAATCTCGGCCTGATGATGCGCGAAGGTCTGCTCAAGGAAAACATTGATGGCGAGGCCCTGCTCTGGGGCTATGACCGCCTGATGGCGCGGCCGGAGCAACGCAAGATCATGATGGTGATCTCCGACGGCGCGCCGGTCGATGACAGCACGCTCTCGGTCAATGTCGGCAATTATCTCGAACGCCATTTGCGCGAAGTGATCGGCTTTCTCGAAGAGCGCTCGCCGGTTGAACTGATTGCCATCGGCATCGGCCATGATGTCACGCGATATTATAAGCGCGCGGTCACCATCGTCGACGCTGAACAGCTCGGCGGCGTCATGACCGAACAACTCGCTTCCCTGTTTGACGAGGATGAAACCGGCCTCAACCCGTTTGGCAAACCGCCCGCAACCGAGGAAACCGGTCAATCAGCGATTAGCGGCGCGAGCGCAGGTGCGCCCTCTTATGGCAGCGGCAAAGTCGGCACAGGCCGCGATGTCCGCAAGACCACCTTGCAGGAGGTCAAAGGTGAGAGGCGCTAGAGTCAAAATCTTTAGCGCAGCCTTGCTTATGATCGGATGCAGCGGAAATAGTCACGCCCCCGCTCAAGACAGGGACATCGCCAATCTTCTTGAAGATGTTCACGTGACCGCCCACCCCGTAACGCCGGACTTTTCACTCATTAGCGCAAATCAGGCTGCCGCCTCATGCCCCGATGGTGACGCATTTGTACCGCCCCAGCAGCTTCGCCTTGATGCAGCCTCGCTTGACCTCGGAACAGAAACGGCTGTGGACACGGCATTGGCATCTGCTGTCACATATGTCGGCGGCTGGCACTTAACCACAAATGAGCCGAATTTTGGCGGCTTGTCTGGGCTTGATATTCTCGAGGACGGCAACCTTCTCGCAGTATCGGATGCGGGCGCTTTCATTCATATCGGCATGACCCAAGAGGCCCCGAATGGAGACGGCGCGATCAGCTATATGCTCGGAGCCGATGGTAAACTTCTCGATGGCAAGCGGGCCAGTGATGCGGAAGGATTACATGTCGATTTCGGGCTGGCCGCCGTCAGCTTCGAGCGAGACCACAGGATTGCCCTTTTCAATCTCGAAGACTGCGGTGCCTTGGCGCGCGGGGTCCCGGTGTCGGGTCGCAGCCAGATCACCACAAACACGGCGCCAGAAACGAACGGGCTGCCCGAAGACTTGCCGGACAATAGCGGTTTGGAAGCCCTGACCTTCATCGACGGCAATTTCTTGTCAGGCATCGAGGCAAGCAACCGGACCGGCACGCCGCTTTACCGTCCAAGCCTGTTTGGCAATCAATTCAGTCTTGCCGGATCGTTGAACACGCCCAGAGGCTTGAAACTGACGGGACTGGATACCGTTGGGACCGACACATATGCATTGTTCCGCCGATACCTCCCCATCTTCGGCAATACGATTGAAGTCCGCCGCTATCGCACCCTCGATGACGAAGGCACTGTCCTGATCAGGCTGGAGCGACCGCTCACCGTCGACAATTTTGAAGGCATCGCGGCCAAGCAAATGCCAAACGGTACGGCGAGACTTTTCATCATTTCCGACGACAACTTCTCAGGCGACCAGCGGACATTGCTGCTCGCCTTTGATGTCTTGGCAAAGTCCGCCCCGAACTAGGATGTCTGCGCCGCTTATTCTGCAAAAGCGGCTCCCCTACATGGCGTGGATGACCCCAAGCGGAGCCCGCCTGCCCGGCCTCTCCCCTATCCCGACCAAGGACTGGCTAATCCGTGACGATGCCTTCGCAGCGCAGCTCGCCTATCGCGATCAGTTAATCCGCTCAAAGAAGGATGACGTCTATCAAGCCCTGCCCGAATGCGAAGCAGCAGCGGGCGAATTGCTCGAGATCCTCCTGTCAGAATTACCCAAGACACAAGCATACAGTCTCGAGGAAAACACCCTGACCCGCCCCGACGGGGCCCGCATAGACACCGCCTCCGGCCCGCCGCTGCTTGTTGCAGGCCAATTGGCGCAAGAAGACTTTGCATTGCTGTCAAAATCCGGCGACACCTACCGGCTAATAGGGGCGGTCATCTGCTTTCCAGCCAATTGGCGGCTGTCAGACAAGATCGGCAAATCACTTGGCGGCCTGCATGATCCGGTTGCCGCTTTCGATGCGAATATGGAACAGCGCACACACCGCGTCTTCGACCATCTACGCGCAGACACGCCATTACAGCGCGCCAATTTCCTGATCTACACAAATCCCGATCTGCACCAGCCCCAGCGTGCGCCCAAGACAATTGCCGCTGGCATGCCTCGCTATGTCCGCGTTGAACGCCAGAGCCTGAGACGCCTCCCCAAAACGGGCGCTATTGTCTTTGCCATCCATACATATCTCGTCCCCGCCGCAACGCTCACGCCGCCGCAATTTGCACAGCTCGCGGCGCTCCGTCCCCAACTCGGCGAGCGCTAAGCCGCACCCCGCTTTGCCAGTCGGCGCGCGTCCAGCGTATCGGCAAAACCATGATTGACATCTCGATGCTCGGCTTCGTCCGCTCGCACAGCAATGATCACATCGCGCAATCTCGCATCCACTGGCAGTCCCCAATAATCAATCGCAATCTGCGGCGCGGGCGCGTTCTCGTGTCGCCCCTCGTCCACTTCTTGCAGATAATGCGTATAGCTGAACACCGCCTCTTCTTCGAAATATCCAACGACGCGATGGGCCGTGCGCGGGGCGAACAGGTACAAGAAGAAATAGGCATTGTAGAACAGGAATTGGGCGAGCATCACCACAAAGCGTTCAAATCTGTTGGGCTGCGCAACCTCGATAAATGTCATCAGATGCATGCGCTCGTTTTCCGCCTCATCAAGCAATGTGCGTATCCAGCCTTGATCGTCGCGGATGTGCCGCAGGGCAGTAAGATGCTGAAGCAATCCGCCAACCATGCCGGGCACCGCCGCCACAGTTTCGAGCACAACCGCGCGGTGGCCATAGCGTTTGGCAAAAAAGCGATCGGCAAAGAACCGCAGAGCTTTCACAAATTTGAAGGCGAATTTATCACTCAAAGTTTGCGGCGGGAAATGCCCCTCAACCGCATGAATTTCGGTGCGTTGCTTGATCGGCTTGTCTGCCATATCCCTTGTCCCTCTTCATTGCAAAGCCTGACACTTCCAACATGGGAAACCCCAAGCCCGATCCAAGGGGATGCGACACTCTGGCGGGCTCAGGTGCCGTGCAGGCTCTCCCAGGATGCAAGCTGTAGACTTGACCGTGGCATAGCTTCGGGCGAGGCAAAGACGATGAACGACTTAGCCGCGCCGACCCTGATAACTGATCGCCTCAGGCTGCGGGCATATCGATTGTCTGACTTTCGAGGGTTTGCCGATTTTTACACATCGCCAAGATCGCAATATGCGGATGGTCCGGTTGACGGTGATGTCGCTTGGGCATGGTTTGCTGCAGGCACAGGGCGCTGGGCGCTTACCGGATATGGGGCATGGACAATTGAGAAACGCGACGACAATCAAGCCATCGGCATTGTGTCGCTTAACCATCCGGTCAAAACAGACGCCGAACGCGAACTGGGCTGGTTGCTTTGGGAGGGGCATGAAGGGTCAGGCTATGCCACAGAGGCGGCCGTTTCGGCGCGGCAGTTTGCCTTCGAGCAGCTCGGTTGGGAAACGATGGTCAGTTATATCGCGCGAGAGAATGCCGCCTCGATCCGCCTCGCCGAACGCATAGGCGCGCATTTGGACGAGGCCGCCACGCAAATGGCCGACGCAGACACGCTGGTTTACCGGCACAATCGCTAACACCAATCGCGCCGCCCTTCTTCCTTTCTTCACATAAAGCCCCTACATAGACGGCGACGGCAGCTACGGCGTTCGGGACGGGATTTTAATCCAGCGACCTTACATTACCTTCAGGGAGCTGTCCCTGGCCGGGATCGTGGTCCCGGGCACACGGCACCCACCTTAACTACTGGGTCGAAGGGAATAAACGTGCCCTATCGGCGAGTTGTGTGGTTGTCGTCACTTTTTCTGACGAGGCAAGTTTACACTTTTGTATTAAAGTATAAAGTCAACGAATCTCCAAGACTGGTTTGCCCAACATGAACGACAAAGACATCCTCCGGAAAGAAATGCTCGATATTCGCGCAGAAGCTGCCGCGCGTGATCCTGATGCCGCTGAAAAGTTGGCCGATGTTTTCCCGATGAAACTGTTCGAGCGCTATGGCCCGGTGGTTGCGCATTATCTGCCGATCCGTGACGAACTCTCCCCCGCCCCATTGATGCAGCGCTTGAGCGAGGCCGGCGCGCAAGCTGCATTGCCGCGTCTTGAAGATGACGGTTCGATGAGTTTTCGGTTTTGGCAAACCGGAGACGCTTTGATCGAGGGCAAGTTCGGTTTGCTGGAGCCTGCCGAGAGCGCTCCTGTTGCGAAGCCGAGTCTGGTGCTGGTGCCGCTTCTCGCCTTTGACGCGATGGGCAACAGGCTTGGCTATGGCAAGGGTCATTATGATCGCGCTTTGGCCAGCTTGCGTGAAGCGGGACGGGCCTTTGCGTGCGCGGTCGCCTATAAAGCCCAGATGCTCGATCTGATCCCGTCCGAACCACATGACGAGCCGCTCGATTGGGCCGCAACGGAGCGAGGCTCGGTGCCTTTGTTCATGATGCGGGCCTCTGCCGAACAGCGGGTCTAGCCCGCCTGCCGCCGCGTTGGCGCTCTATTCTCGGCCCCTATCGTATCCCCCTATTCTTGAATTCCATTGCGGATTGATCACTCTTGGTGTCTTTTGGCCCTCATAACATTATGAGGATAATCCTATGACACGGCACGGACTGAAACTCTTCTCCGCATTCTTGTTGGCGATCTCGCTCTTGGTGATCGGCGCGCCGGCCAGTGCACAGAGTGCCAGCCCCTCCTCAAGCGATTTCAGCCCGCGCGAAACCGGCGACGGCCCATTTGAGACGCTGATCATTCGCGGTGCCTTTATGATTGACGGGCTCGGCGGGCCTGCCCAAGGCCCGATGGTTATCACCGTCGAGAACAATAGGATTGCCAGAATCCAGCCCGCCTCGCAGGCACCTGCCGCAAATGATCCCGCAGGCGCACGGGTCATCGACGCGACCGGAAAATACATCTTGCCGGGCTTCATCAATGGCCATGGTCATTTGCACTCTGTCGCCAGCGGCGAAGCCGGACGCGGGCCAACCGTCCCGTCCCAATATATTGCAAAACTCTGGCTCGCCCACGGCATCACGACCGTACGCGAACTTGGCAGCGGCACACCGGCCGAATGGCTGATCGATATTGGCCAGCGCTCGGCCCGCAACGAAATACTCGCCCCGCGCATCTATTCCTTCCCTTTCTTCGGCGCACTTGATCTCGGGCGCCCCGTCGATACACCGGACGATGCCCGAGAATATGTCCGCAAAGTCGCAGACCTCGGCGTCCACGGCATCAAATTCCTCGGCGGCCAACCAGATATTCTCGAAGCTGCAATCGAAGAAGCAACCAAGCGCAATCTGCAAACCACGATGCACCATGCACAAATCACGGTTGTGGATTCCAATGTGCTCGACACCTCCGCGCTCGGCCTTGGCGGCATGCAGCACTGGTACGGCCTGCCCGAAGCCCTGTTCACCGATCGCGTGACGCAAGACTATAAACCAAGCTATATCTATCAAGACGAGCAAGACCGCTTTTCCCAAGCCGGCGAATTATGGGCGCAAGCCGCGGGTCCGGGCACCGAGCGCTGGGACGAGGTGATGGACACCCTGCTCGCCCGCAATTTCGACATCACCCCCACTTTCAGCATCTATGTCGCCAATCGCAACTGGATGGCCGCCCGCCGCGCTGAGTGGCATGACACCTATACCCTGCCCGACCTATGGGACTGGTATCGCCCCTCCAATGTCGCCCACGGCTCTTACTGGTTCGACTGGACACAGGACATCGAACTCGCATGGGCCGAAAACTTCCGGCTATGGATGCGCTTTATCAATGAGTATAAAAATCGCGGCGGCTTGGTCGGCGTTGGCGAGGATGCGGGCTATATCTATTCGACCTATGGCTTTGGCTATATCAAAGAGCTTGAGCTGCTCCGCGAGGCAGGCTTCCACCCGCTCGAGGTCATCCGTTCTGCGACGAGCGTGAACGCCACCATTCTCGGCATAGAGGACGAGCTTGGCAGCATCCGCGTTGGCAAACTGGCCGATCTGGTCATCGTTCCGGAAAACCCGCTGCACAATTTCAAGACACTCTACGCCACCGGTCATCCCGTGCTCAACCGCGAGACAGGAAATGTCGAACGCATTGGCGGCGTCGAAACCGTGATCAAAGACGGCATTATCTATGACGCCGTGGCGCTACGCCAAGAGATTGCCGAAGAAGTGAGCGCAGCCAAAATCGCTCGCAATATCCCCGCCGGACCGATGCCCGTAGAAACACCGCAATAGGATTAATCTTTGAAAGCACGTCGCGCGGCCTCGGTCTCACATAATCGTCATTACTGAATATCGATAAACCATGTCACGCTACTGATCAAACGAACAGGTCGATACTCTCGTTCAAATGCGGGCTTGGGCCTCATATTTGATCAGCCAAAGGATGTGCCTCGTGACAACAAAAAATTTTTCCTCTTGGGTCGGCGTCAGCCTCTTGGCACTGACGGGTTGCAACAGTATCGGGGGGCTTCGTCATCTCGGCAATGTGTCTTTGAAGCCAACCGAGGCACTGGCATCTCCTCCGGTATTGGCAGGATTTGAAAGCGACACCGACGTTACAAGCACACAAGACTGGGAAAACCGCCGGACGCCTATCTTGCGCGAGGCGATCCAGCGCGACCTTTACGGCTTCCAGCCCGCCAATGTCGAGATCATCCACACCGCCTCCGAGCAAGTTTCCGACACTGCCTATGGCGGAATTGCAGTGCTTGATTCTGTAACGCTCACCGTGCGCTTCTCGTTTGAGGGCGGCGAGGACATCGAGCGCGATATCAGGCTGGCCGTGGCCAAACCGAAAAATGCCACCGGACCTGTGCCGGTGATCCTGAAAATGGACAGTTGCCCGTTCAATGAGAGTTTTCAAGACGAGGCGCTGCCGGGCGGGGGCCGTAAGCTTCAAATCCCGGTGTCTACCATTCCTGCCGATCAAAGACCGGACGACCTAGAGGGCGCGGAAACGATTGAAACAACAGTAACGGTGACATGTGGCGGACGGGGCGGCGGACTGCTCAATGGTTTCATACAATACTCGCTGGGGCGCTATCATCACACGCCGCCAATCAAGGAAGCGATCGAGCAGGGCTATGCATTTGCATCGATCAACTCGCTTGATTTTGTGATTGATAGTGGCCGCTTTGGCGGCGCCCAATTGGAGCTGATGTCCAAGGGAGCGGCTCCGGAGACGGCCTGGGGGTCACTTGCCGCATGGGCGTTTCAATATTCGCGCGGCATCGATTATCTCGAGACCGATCCGGCTCTCGACCCCGAGCGCATGGCGATCTATGGGCATTCGCGCTTTGGCAAAGCAACACTTGTCGCGGGTGCTCTAGATCCGCGCATTGATGCGGTCATCGCCCATCAATCAGGCCGGGGCGGCGCAGCGCTGTTTGCCAATGAAACAGGCGAACCGATTGCAGAAATGATCGCGAACTATCCCCAATGGCTCAACAAATCTTTCAATTCGCTGATGGAACGAGAAGGCGCCCTGCACTTTGATCAACATCATGTGCTCGCCTTGCTCGCCCCGCGTCCGGTCTTGCTTGGTCATGGTCGCCGTGACGGCTGGGCCGACCCTGATGGTGCGTTCCGCGCAGCCATGGGAGCAAACCCCGCCTACGAACTCTATGGCAAAAGCGGGCTGACAGCCGAAAGCTTGCGCGATTTCAATCCGGCAGACGAGATTGCCTATTGGATGCGAGGCGGAACCCATGGCGAAGTCAAAGAAGACTGGGACGCTTTCTTCCAGTTTCTCGACGCCCATTTCATGCCATAAGCCATCGAAAATCGCGCTAAATTGACGCGAACGTCAACGTAAACCTTGAACTTGTGAGCTGCGGGGGCTAGCAGAGAGACCAGAAGGTCTTTAAAAGCCTTGTACAATGTCGTTTTCACGCGCCAATCTTGACGCACAGACCTCGGAGCAAATAATGAAAGTTCTCGTCCCCGTTAAGCGGGTGATTGATTATAACGTCAAAGCGCGCGTCAAATCTGACGGTAGCGGCGTTGATCTTGCCAATGTCAAAATGTCGATGAATCCGTTTGACGAAATTTCGGTTGAAGAAGCCGTCCGGATGAAAGAGGCAGGCACCGCCACCGAGGTCGTCGCGATTTCGATTGGTCCCAAACAGTGCACAGAAACACTGCGCACTGCGCTCGCTATGGGCGCTGATCGCGGCATTCTCGTCCAGACCGATGATGAGGTCGAGCCGCTCGGCGTTGCCAAAATCCTCGAAAAGGTCGTTGGCGAAGAAAGCCCTGACCTCGTAATCCTTGGCAAACAGGCCATTGATGATGACAGCAACCAGACCGGACAGATGCTCGGCGCCCTGCTTGGCTGGCCGCAAGGAACCTTTGCGTCCGAAGTGAAAGCTGAAGGCGGCAAGACCCATGTCACCCGTGAAGTTGATGGCGGTTTGCAAACGGTCGCCCTCGACGGCCCCGCAATCATCACAACCGATTTGCGTTTGAACGAGCCGCGCTACGCCTCTCTGCCGAACATTATGAAAGCCAAGAAAAAGCCGATCGACGAAAAGTCTCCGGCTGATTATGGCGTTGATATTGCCCCGCGCCTTAGCGTCGTCACAGTCACCGAGCCGCCAGTGCGCGAAGCCGGTGAAAAAGTCGAAGACGTTGCGACGCTTGTTGCCAAACTCAAAACCGCAGGAGCTATCTAATGGCCGTTCTTGTAATTGCAGACCACTCAAACGATGCGCTCAATGATGCGACCCATAAAACCGTAACAGCGGCTGCCAAATTTGGTGGCGATGTTGATGTTTTGGTTGCAGGCGAAAATGCCGGTGCTGCTGCGGCAGAAGCTGCAAAAATCGATGGCGTGCGCAAAGTGCTCCATGCCGATGCCGCACCTTTGAAGAAGCAGCTTGCCGAAGCTATGGAAGCCTTGATCGTGCCGATGATGGATGGCTATGACGCCCTCTTCGCGCCCGCCACCACAATGGGTAAGAATGTCTGCCCGCGCATCGCGGCCAAACTCGACGTGATGCAAATCTCGGAGATTGTCGGCCTCGAAGGGCAAGACACATTCTCGCGTCCGATCTATGCGGGCAATGCGATCATGACCGTCAAATCTTCAGACGCAAAAAAGGTTGTTACCGTTCGCGGCACAGCCTTTGATGCGGCTGGCACAGGCGGATCGGCTGCGGTGGAAACCATCTCTGGCGACACCGGCGCAGGCAAGTCCGAATTTGTTTCTGAAGAGGTCACGAAATCTGACCGGCCCGAACTCACAGCTGCCAAGACAATCGTCTCGGGTGGTCGTGCACTTGGCTCGGAAGAAGACTTCCAGAAATATATCGAGCCGCTCGCGGACAAGCTTGGCGCAGCCGTCGGGGCCTCGCGCGCCGCAGTTGATGCGGGTTATGCCCCGAACGATTATCAAGTCGGCCAAACCGGCAAGATCGTTGCGCCAGAACTATATATCGCCATTGGTATTTCCGGCGCGATCCAGCATCTGGCCGGCATGAAGGACTCCAAAATCATTGTTGCGATCAACAAGGATGAAGAAGCTCCGATCTTCCAGGTTGCCGATTATGGATTGGTCGCTGACCTGTTCAACGCCGTGCCGGAGCTGACCGACGCGCTTTAGGGGTTCGCCCAGAAATCAATACTGAAAAGCCCTCTGCATTATGCAGGGGGCTTTTTTGTGCGCTGGGCAATCTATGACCCGACCCTATCCCGTCACCCCAAGCAGCTTCACTTCAAAGATCAGATCCGCATCGGGCGGGATATTGTCGCTGCCCTCGTTGCCATAGGCGCGGGCCGAGGGAACATAGATCAGCCAGCGGTCACCCGGATGCATCTCGGTCAAGGCATCGCGCCACCCCCTGATCACATTGCTCATCTTCAGAATAGGCGCCTCGGCCAGCCCGAACGTGCTTTCCACCACCGCACCCGTTTCCGCCAAGCGTAGCTCATAATAAACCGCGATATCGCTATAACGCGTCGGCGACGGCGCCTCGGGGTCGCCATAGGCCAGAATGATATATTCCGTCCCGCCCGCAAGCCTTGTGACCTTGGCTGTCCCCCACGCGGTATCCGCCTC
Source organism: Hyphomonadaceae bacterium (assembly GCA_039942135.1). GTDB lineage: Bacteria > Pseudomonadota > Alphaproteobacteria > Caulobacterales > Hyphomonadaceae > CALLCD01. The sequence goes on along the minus strand of JBDVDE010000148.1, from coordinate 59,144 downwards.
CCAAGCATCAGCATGAGAGACCGACGGCGCAACCGTATCATCCGACCGGACTGTGAGCCTGACAGCTTCATTCGGAGCCGTCTCGCACCCGGCCGCCACAACCAGCATCAAAGCTGCACATAGAGACTTCCACATCATCGCTGTCATCCTTCCAGAGTTGTGCGCACCCATTCGGGCACGATTTGGCTTGCCGGTCCCAAATGGACCTCATCAAACAGAGCCGCATTCGAAGACGGTTCAAGATTGAGCTCCACCGTCCATGCCCCGAGAGATTTCGCCATTTGCGCATATCCAGCCGCAGGATACACATCACCCGATGTCCCGATCGAGAGGAACAGGTCACAGCTCGCAATCGCCGCTTCGATCCGGTCCATCTCCAAGGGCATCTCGCCAAACCAGACAACATGCGGGCGCATCTGGCCAATCGTTTCGCAAATATGACAGGTCAGCTCGGTCGAAAGATCGATACTGCACGCCATGATATCACCGCACGCCCCGCAGCGCGATTTGTTCAATTCCCCATGCATATGCACAATATTTGCGACGCCAGACCCTGCCTTTTCGTGCAAGCCATCAACATTCTGCGTCACGAGCAAAAACCCGCCGCCGCGTCCCAAATGCGCCCGTTCCAGATCTGCCAGCGCAATATGGCCCGCATTTTCGCGCGCAATTGCCGCCTGCGACCGGCGGTCATTATAGAACCCGTGCACAAAATCGGGGTTGCGGGCGAACCCTTCGGGCGTTGCCAGATCTTCCAATGGATACTTGGTCCAGATGCCATCCTTGTCGCGAAATGTCCCCAAACCGCTCTCGGCAGAGATCCCTGCCCCCGTCAAAATTACGATATTGCGATATGTCATAAATTTCCGGCCCTCGCCATTTCATCGCCATAAGGTTAAGGTTCAATCCTGCCCGAACACGGTAGCACAACCAGAATGGTGTAGAATATAGATAAGGGACGACCGAACATGACATCCAAACCGATCTCACTTCGTAACGCACTCATCGCAGCCACAGGCCTGATATTTACCGGAGGCGCGCTCGCAGCTTGCGATCAACAAGACACTCGCAAAAACCAGCTTGAGACACTTGTCGACGATGTTCTCGACCAGATCGTCGGCGACGATACAGCCGCCAGCCCGCCCTCGGCCCTCGAATCTGCCGCCCCTGCCGAGCGCGCCATTTCCGGACGGCTAAGCGCTGATGCCCGCGCCCGGATCACAGAAGAACGCACACGGTTCGCAATAGGCTCGATCGTCGCCAAACCGCGCGATATCGACTTGGTACAAGCTGCCGCAGAAGAAGAAGCCCTGCTTCTCGAAGAAGGCCCTCTGGCGCTGGAAGAAGAAGCGCTTCCCCCGCCCGCCCCCGCTCCCGTTTTCGAGGTTGAGCCGCCTGCCGAAGGAGGCGCAGACGTGCCCCAAGGCGTACAAGCCGCACCGCCTCCACCCGTATTGCGTGAAAGAAATGGACGCGCCCCCCGTTCAGGCACCCGCCGGCTCGCCCGCGACCCCAGCGATATGACCCGTCAGGAAATGAAAGCGACACGGCGCATGGCAAGAGGACACGCCGTTCGTGAAGTCCAGCTCGACGCGCAATCCACCATGCTGGGCGAAATGAACAAGCTCGGCCTATCCGGAACTGTTGAATCCTCCGATAGCGGCATGATGGTTATCGACCTGTTTGCCGACCCGACACAATTTGTCGAAGACGGCTCGCCCGCCCCATTGATTGCCGAAGACATCGAAGTCGATTGCCCCGAAGGCATCGCGCCCGAAACCATGGGCGACGATAAAGTGCTCGCGACCAATTGCATGGTCGAACTTCTGCGCGCCAGTGGCGAATTCGAATATGTCGAAAAAGACTATATTTTCGATCACCAGTTTACGCGTCGCCCTGCAGGGGTTCCGCTTCCTGTGTCTTTCGCGCCAAATGATACGCTATGGGACCTGCAATGGAATTTCCTCAATAATGGCACCGAGGCTGGCGAGTCCGCTGGCGGCGCAGGCTTTGTCGATTTTTGGAGCCGTACAGGCATTACCGGATCGACCGATGTAACGATTGCCGTCGTTGATACAGGGCTGGCGCTGAACCATCCCGACATTGCCGCCTCGCCGAATATAGCACCGGGCTGGGATATGGTGAGCGATCCAGGCATGGGCAATGATGGCGATGGCCGCGACAGCGACCCGAATGATCCGGGCGATTTGTGTAATCCCAACGTCCCCTTCGCCCGCGATAGTTTCCACGGCACCCATGTCGCCGGAACCATCGGCGCGGCGGCGAGTAATAATGGCTCGGGCGTCGCAGGCGGCGCATGGGATGTTACAATTGTCCCGGTGCGGGCGCTCGGCAAATGCGGCGGCAGGCTCTCCGACATTATCGCAGCGATCCGCTGGGCAGGCGGAATTATTCCGGCTGAAGGCAAACTTGGCGAGGAAGTCTGGAACGAAAATCCGGCAGACATTATCAATCTCTCGATTGGTCTGTTCGAGATTTGTCCGGCATCCTTGCAAGACGCCATCGACACTGTGGTCGAGCGCGGCGTTGTCGTTGTGTCTGCGGCGGGCAATGCGCGGCTGCCAACCGAGTTTTATGCCCCGGGCGGATGTAACAATGTGATCTCGGTCGCTGCCAGTGATGCGCGCGGGCACATCACCCCCTATTCCAATTTCGGGCCGGAGGTTGATCTGCTCGCACCGGGCGGCGATCTGCTACGCGACGACAATCATGATGACCGGCCAGACGGCATCCTGTCGACCAAGCCATCGAGCGATTGTTATGATCCGATTACGGGTGAAGAGATTGCAAGCTGCTACTATGCCTATGAGCAGGGCACGAGCATGGCAGCACCGCACGTCTCAGCCGCCTTGGCGCTGATTGCGGCACAAAACCCCGAGATGACCGGCGCACAGCTTGAAGCGACCCTGATGGGGGCCGTGACACCGCGTGAAACTGACCAATGCAGTGCGCCTTGCGACCAGTATCCGGGAGCCACACCAATTCCGGATTCTGAAGGCATGTGCTTACGGACCTGCGGTGCAGGCTTGCTGAATCTTGAAAAATTACCAAACTAGAAGCTGAAAAAAAGGGGGAATACGATGACCGAGGATACAAATCGAGCGGAAGACCCACAGAAAATGCCGGCTGGCGAGGCTTCAGGCCGAACCGGCCTGTACGTATTTTCCGGCGGCTGGGTTGCCGCTTTCGGTGCGCTGGCTTTATTTGCGGCGCCGAACCAACAAGCAGCCCCTATCTATCTCCCCGCAAGTTTGGAAACAGCTAGCCCCATACAATCACCTACCGCTCCGGCCGCCGAAAGTGTCGACTTCATCGTCCGCTTCAACGACATTGAAGACATACAAACATGTCTTGATACGTTCAAAAACACACCCGAGAGCGCCCGTGATACGTTCACAAACTGGGCCAGCGACTATGAAAGCCTCGACGGCATGGAACTTAAAAAGACGAGTTATGCCGGCGAGCTGATTTTGAGCTGGTCGGTTGAAGGGAACCAACGCCCTTCTCGCGCTGACATCATCACCAAACAACAAGAGCTACTTGCTATGCCGGAGGTCAAATATGCAGACCCCGATTACACTGCCCATGCCGGAGACACCCCATGAATTTGAAGCATTACCTTTTGCTCGCCAGCGCCCTGACGCTCGTATCTGCCTGTGACCAATTCGCCAGTGACGCGCCAGCACCATCGACAGGCGCCGAAGCTCCAGCCGCAGTGGCCACCGAAACCGCAACACCTGCCGCCCTGCCAGAGATTGGTCCGAAAGCAGATGCCATGCGAACGGCCGAGATTGACTGGACCAGCGCTCGCCGAGATCTAACAGGTCAGGAAAAGGGAAGTGATGAGCTTGTCACGGTCGCCTCAAGCGGCGAGCCAGCCGTGGTTCCGGTTTTGCTTCCGACAGGCATTGTGACGCCCGCCAGCGCCGAACGCGGCGTCATGTTCCGGCAGACCTCTGACGGGTATTTCGCATCCTATCCGGGCGAGGCCTACGACATCGTCATCAACGGCACAAATTTGATTGCAGGCACGGCAGGCGAAGCTGGAACACCCCCAAGCGAACCCGTCTTCACCTCCAGCGTTGCGGGCGCACAATTGTCGCTGTCACGCTATGGTGCCAATTACCTTATCGAGTTTGAATGCAATATCGATCTCGCAGCGGGCAGCGACACATGCATTACCGAGGACGAAGCATTCGACATGGCCGAGAAACTCATTGTTGCAGGGACACGCTAATGCGTACACGTATTGCCATATCGGGACTGATGCTCGGCCTAACACTCGGAGTTGCCGCCTGCGACGGTTCGGTGAAATGGCCGGGCTTCGAAACGCCTGAACCTGCTCCGAATGATACTGTCGAGGTCAATGTTCCAGCTGCGCCTGCGCCGGATACAGGATCAGTCCCGACCGAAATCGAAACACCTGAAGTCGAGACACCTGAAGCCGAGATACCGGCCGAGGTGCCTGATGAAACGCCAGCCGAGACGCCCGATATAGACACGCCAGTGGACAGTGATCCTGTTGAGAACACTGGCGATCCGGACACCGGACAAGAGTCTGAACTGGAAGGAACTACGCCGGACGAGAGTCCTAATGATGCCGAAGATACGGTCGAACCCGCACCGGACACTCCGACAGAAACCACGCCGGAAGAGACACCTCCACCCGCGCCCATTGTACCGCCAGCCTTCAGCTATCATGCGCCCGGCACCCTGCTCGCAGGCTCCGGTACCGGCTCCCCTGACCGCACAGTCTTTGCGCCCGATATGGTCTTCCCAATCCTGAGCGCCCGCGCCTACCCCCAGTCCATGGTCTGGAAATTCGGCGGCGGAATAGGCGGCGGCGACGAATGCGACGCACGCAATTACGAGTATCCTTGGCAGGACAATTTTTGCGAAAAACGTACTCGCGACAATGGCACGCCAAGCTGCCCAGTTGCGCGGGTACACCTTGGCCAAGACATCCGTGTTGGCGATGCAGCCGGTTGTAATGCAATGCGCAGAGAATATCGAGACAATCCCCAAGGCATAGCCCGCTACCGTGTCGTCGCCGCCGAAGATGGCGTCATATCGAACATCGGTCGCTATACGGTGAGCCTGCGCTCGGGACCTCGTATCTATCGCTATCTGCATATGAATATGCGGGCGCTGCAAGTCTCGCTCGGTGACACCATCTCCGCAGGTCAACATTTGGGATATGTCTCGAAGGATTTCGGCGGCACCCCGACAACATTCCACCTGCATTTCGAGATCAAGGTCAGCACACCCGACGGCGGCTGGGAGTATGTCCCGCCCTATACCTCGCTTGTGGAATCGTATGCACGGCGGGAACAAGCCCCTGGTGAGGAGATTCCGCGTGCCGTTGGTGTCGCTTCGACTGGCTTGCCCATTCCGGAAGGCTTCATCATCACCGAATAACACTGCCTGTGTAGGTCAGTGCGAGAGAGTTTTGTGCCTATGGGCCAGATAAGTGTCAGCTATTTCGAGGCACGTGGTTTTGACGCACGTGGTCCCGCAGTGATCGTGCCCAAACGGCACGGCGATACACGCGGCTATTTTTGTGAGACGTGGAACCAGACTGACTGGCTTGGCGCAGGCCTGCCCGATTTGCGCTGGATGCAAGATAATGAAGCCCGCTCGGCAAAGGCTGGCACATTGCGCGGCTTACATTTTCAGGCCCCGCCATCTGCGCAAGCCAAACTCGTCAGGGCAGTGCACGGCGACATTTATGACGTTGCCGTTGATATCCGCAAAGGGGCACCCACTTACGGGCAATATGTCGGGGTCACGCTGAGTTCAGAACGCGGGGACCAATTGCTCGTACCAGCCGGATTTGCGCACGGCTATCAAACCCTCACGCCAGACGTTCTTGTCAGCTATAAGTGCGATGCTGCCTATGACCCGGACACCGAGAGCGGGTTGATCTGGTCCGATGAAGACATTGGCATAGACTGGCCATTGGCAACCCCGCACCTGTCTGAAAAAGATAAAACTCTCCCTCACCTATCCGACCTCGCCAGCCCGTTCAAATATACATTATGATCCATTCCAAAATTCTTGTAGCTGGCGGCATGGGCAAACTCGGGTCCGCTCTTGGAAGGCTTGGCGCTAACGCCCTCGGCCGTAACGCCATGGACATCATGCGAGCCGACAGCATACATGCAGCTTTTTCGAAGTACGATCCAGATGTCGTTATCAATTGCACTGCCTATACCAATGTTGACCAAGCAGAGACCGACGCAGAAAATGTATTCGCGCTAAATCACACGGCCACAAAACTATTGGCCGAAATATGCGCCGCGAATGACCTTCCAATCCTTCACATTTCGACCGATTGCGTGTTTGGCGACAGGGATCCATCATCTCCGGTCACAGAGACAAGCCCTACAGATCCTTTATCTGTATATGGAAAATCCAAACACCAAGGCGAAATGGCAGTTCAAGCCGCAAGCGGCGTCCATTGCATCGCCCGCGTATCATGGCTTTTCAATGACGGTCACGACAGCTTCATCGGTAAAATGCTCAATATTGCCCAAGGGCGCGACGCGATGCAGATTGTTGACGATGCCTATGGTCGTCCCACCGAGGTGACTGCGCTTGCCGTGCAACTCCTCGCACTTGCGGAACGACTGCAAAGAGGCGAGCAAACGCCAACGATATTGCATCTGGGACCTGCCGATCCGGTTAGCAGGTTCGAGTGGGCCGAAGCAATCTTCGCCGCAAGTGCCGCTCTCGGTGGCCCCTCACCTGACCTCACACCGTGTTCATCAGACGTTTTCAAGGAACCGGCACGCCGTCCGCGCGGGCTCGTCCTTGATACGACACTCGCCGATAGCCTGATTGGACCTGCCCCCAACTGGCAGATGGCTAGCAATAAGGCCGTCGCCAATATTTTGAGCAAGAAGGGAGACGGCGCATGACCCTGCAGTCGCCCCCTTGGGTCAGCATTATCATCGTAAACTATAATGGCGGCCGGTTTCTACAGCCTGCACTTGATGCGGTCGCCACCCAAACCGATCAAGACTTCGAACTCATTCTGGTCGACAATGCCTCAACAGATGGATCGCTCGAAAATCTACGTACCGACCATATCCCGAATTTCAAGCTTATGGCGCTCGAGGAAAACACCGGCTTTGCCCGAGGAAATAACCTCGCTGCGGGCGCAGCAAGCGGCAATTGGATCGCCCTTCTCAATCCCGACACCATAGCCCATCCAGACTGGGTCAGCGAATTCCGCACCGCCACTTTAACACATCCCGCTGCCATGATGATTGCTGGGGCAACCATCGACATGGAGCGGCCAGAAAGACTTGATGGCGCTGGCGACTGCTACTTTGCTGCTGGCCAACCTTGGCGGGGCGGGTATCAGCGCAGCGTTTCCGAACTTCCCGCTATTGGGGAATGCTTCAGTCCTTGCGGGGCATCCGCTCTGTTTCGGCGAGACGTATTCCTTGAAGCAGGCGGTTTCGATGAGCGTTTCTTTTGCTATTGCGAAGACGTCGATCTGGGGTTCCGGCTTCGGCTCGAAGGTCATATTTGTATTTTCTGGCCTCAGGCAAAGATTGCACATTTTGGCAGCGGAGCAACGGGGGTTGCCAGCCCGTTTTCCGTTCGTCACGGCACGCGCAATCGCTTGTGGACCTTCGTTCAAAACATGCCCACGCTGGCGCTCATATTCCTACTGCCCGCGCATTTATTACTGACAGTGTTACTGATTTTACGGGCAATTCCCAAAGGGGTTCTAGGTCCAACGCTGGCGGGCTTGGTGGAAGGCGTATTGGGTATTGGAGGCGCACTACGCGCAAGGAAAAGTACTCAGGCGCGGCGAAAGCTCTCTTCGCGCCAGATACTCAAAGCCATGTCATGGAACCCCTTGCGGATGCTCGCGCGCAAATCAGACATTCGCCCGATTAAACGGGATACAAAGCCCGCCTCGGATCCTTAGCCAAGTGCCGTCGTATAGATTCTTTCATAATCAGCCTGCGTCAGCTCTTTGGCATTGCCTCTATGCGCTAAGTCAGCCAGAGCATATTCGACGATCCCGTCTCCATCAGACGCTTCAAGCCCCATCTTGGAGAGGTTCTCCGGAATGCCTATCTCGCTATTGAGCCGCGCAATCGCGTCGCCCAGATCTGCATCAGGCTGGAGCCCCATCACATAGCGCAAGCGCTCATATTTCGCCTCAGCGGCACCTTCGTTTTCTCGCAACAGATGGGGCAAGAAAACTGCGTTGAGCGTGCCGTGATGCAGCCGTTTTTCGTGCAGGCGGCCTGCGGCATGTGACAAGGCGTGGACGCTGCCCAACCCTTTGACAAAAGCCAAAGCCCCTTCATAGCTTGCCATCATCATATTCCAGCGGGCTTCGGGATCAGACCCGTCTGCAACAGCCCGCTTCAACCAGCCATCGCGCAAGGCTCGCGAAGCGCCCTCATACCCGACCCCTTCGGCGGGCGGGTTGAGCGCAGGCGACAAAACCGCCTCGATACAGTGAGTGACAGCATCCATGCCAGTTGCGGCCGTCAGATGTGCAGGCAGGCCCAAAGTAAGGTCCGGATCACAAATCGCGACCGTTGGAATAAGGTTCGGCGATACGAAGGTTTCTTTCCGGCCATTTTCCATAATCAGGATCGCCCCGACCGAGACTTCCGAGCCCGTACCCGATGTTGTGGGAATGGCGATAAGCGGCGGGAGTTTACCGATCAGACGCGCGCCACCGACAAGCCCGGCATATTGTTCGCACGGGCCATCATGGCTCGCCAATAGGCCAATCATCTTGGCATTATCCATTGAGGAGCCGCCGCCAAGTGCAACAATTCCGTCGGCGCCGCTTTCCTTGTAGAGCGCTGCGGCTTGGACCGCCTGCGGCTCTGTCGGGTTCGGAACCGTTTCGTCAAATACGTGCGCAGCGTCAGTGTCGAGCGCACCAAGCACCTTGTCGAGCAATCCCGCCGCTTTGATCCCCTGATCGGTAACAATGAAGGGCCGCGTCACGCCTTGCCCCTTCAGCGTCTTTCCAAGCTGACCGATCGCACCATGATCAAAAATACACGTATTGAGATAATTCATCACAGGCATGGCAGTCTTCCCTTGAATTTGTTTTTGCTGTTGGCGCTTAATGGTTCATAATTAGGGCTTATGATCAACCGCTCCCTCTACGGAAACGCGAAAAGCGACCCCATATGACCACATACTCGATCGCGGCCATTCAAGCCGCCCCGCTCCTATTTGACAAAGACGAAACCCTTGCCCGTTTTTCGCACTGGCTAGATGCAGCAAAAGCAGCAGGTGCGGACCTCGCTGTCTTTCCGGAGACATTTCTCGGCGGCTATCCCAAAGGCGTTGATTTCGGCGCGCGGGTTGGGTCACGCAATGCCGAGGGGCGCGAATTGTTCCGGCTCTATTACGAGAATGCATTTGCGCGCGATGGCGACGCATTTGGCAAGATCCGCGCAATGGTCAAAGACGCTGGCATCAATACTGTTGTCGGGCTTGTCGAACCTGTTGGCGATACGCTTCATTGTGCAGCGGCAACACTCAACCGAGATGGCGAGATCGTCGGATGGCGCCGGAAATTGCAGCCAACAGCCATGGAGCGTATCATCTGGGGCATGGGCGACGGGTCCACTTTGGAGGTCGCACAAACCGATATTGGCCGGATTTCGGCCTGCATTTGTTGGGAAAACTACATGACCCTTCTACGCGCGCACATGTTCAACCAGCGCACACAAATCTATACAGCGCCAACCGTAGACGATCGTCCCGTATGGGTGCCAAGCATGCAAATGATCGCGCTTGAAGGGCGCTGCTTCGTTGCCTCGGCTTGCCAATATATGACACGCGGAGATGTTGCCGAGGGTGTGGACTATGACGCCCTGCAAGGAGACAAAGCCGAGACGATCCTGATCAATGGCGGCAGTGTCATTGTCTCGCCCATGGGCGAGATCCTCGCCGAGCCGACCTATGGGGAAGCAAAACTTGTGACGGCGGAGATTGATATGGACGATATCCCCCGCGGAAAATTCGACATGGATGGCGCCGGACACTATGCGCGACCAGATATTTTCGACCTGAAAGTGGACACGGTATCGCGGCTAATTGGCGGTGACGAAATCTAGATGCTCGCGCACACCAAGCGCCGCCTTCCCTAAGACGCCACTTGAATCGCATAGCCGTGACCTCTAGGGTCCGGCCCGCAACTGGAAGAACGAATCAATGACCAAAACAGCCGTCACGCTCAAATCTGTTGAAGCCGCCGCCAAAGTTCTGGAAGGGCAGATCGAACGTACGCCGATGCGCCATTCGCGTACCTTGTCAGAAATTACCGGCGCTGAAGTCTGGATCAAGTTCGAAAACCTGCAATTCACGGCCGCCTTTAAGGAACGCGGGGCGCTGAACAAGCTGTCGAAACTGACCGAGCAGGAAAAACAGATGGGCGTCATCGCCGTCTCTGCGGGCAACCATGCGCAAGGTGTGGCCTATCATGCCAAGCGGCTTGGCATTCCAGCGACAATTGTGATGCCGGTCACCACCCCTTTTAACAAAGTCCAGCATACGCGCGATCATGGCGCGCGGGTTTTGCTAGAAGGCGACACGTTCGACGATGCATCGGTTTACGCTGCCACAGTGCGCGCGCGCGAGGGGCTGACATTTATCCACCCGTTCGACGATGCGGACATCATTTCCGGACAAGGCACAATTGCACTCGAGATGCTCGAAGACCACGATAGTCTTGATGTGCTGGTCGTTCCGATTGGCGGGGGCGGACTTATCTCCGGTATGGCCGCAGCGGCCAAAGGGTTGCGCAAAGACATCCAGATCATCGGGGTTCAAGCCTCGATGTATCCGAGCATGCAGGCGGCGATTAGCGGCTCGCCTCCCCCTATTCAAGGCGGAGCCACAATTGCCGAAGGCATAGCCGTCAAGAAAGCCGGACAATTGACCCGCGAAATTGTCAGCGAACTTGTGGATGATATTTTGCTCGTAGAAGAAGAGCATATGGAACGCGCGATCACGCTCTATGCCGATGTCGAGAAAACCATAGCAGAAGGCGCGGGGTCAGCTGGGCTAGCCGCACTCCTTGCCCATCCCGCCAAATTTTCGGGCAAACGGGTCGGGCTGGTCCTATGTGGCGGCAATATTGACACGCGGCTGCTCGCTTCAGTGCTAACGCGCGCGCTTGTAAGAGAAAAGCGCATGACCACAATCCGCATTATTGGTGACGATCGGCCCGGACTATTGGGCATGGTCTCCAAGATTATTGGTGATAGCGGCGCAAATATTCTCGAAGTCGCACACAACCGGATCGCACTTGATGTGCCCGCGAAAGGTGCAGAATTCGACATTTTGATCGAGACGCGTGACGCCCAGCACACACAAGAAGTTATCGATGTTTTAGGTCAGGCTGGCTATCCTCCGCGCCCGCTCGATCGATAGGGCATAGCGACGACACACGCGCTGCCGCATTTGTAAAGTGACACCGACCCAAAACCCGCCTAAAGCAATTGCATCGTAATGCTATCGGAGCAATCACATGATCCGCACCAGTCTTTATCTCGCTATGACAGCCGCCCTTTTAGCCGCCTGTTCACAAGCCCCCGAACCAGAACCGAGCGCGGTAGACCTCGCGCGGGAAGAAATTGACGCGGCCACGGCAAAAATAGCAACCCAAACCCAATCTGGCGGAAACACCGCTTCGGACTCACAAGACCAACCCATAGAGGAAACCGATTTGACTAATGTATTTGAAGGAATGATTCCGTGGGACGCCAATCGTGATGGGCTGGTAACAACCGAAAGCGGACTTCAGATCCACGTTCTGAATGCTGGCGATAGTGATGGTGCCCAACCCAGTGTAAATGACAGCGTGTCTGTGAATTATGAAGGGCGTCTCGCTAGCGATGGCTCCACGTTTGACAGCTCGTTCGAGCGCGGACAGCCAGCCCAGTTTGGCGTTACGCAGGTGATCCCCGGCTGGACTGAAGCTTTGCAACTCATGCGTCCGGGCGACGACTGGCTTGTCTATCTGCCCTCGAACATTGCTTATGGTGAACGCGGCACACCAGGTGGACCGATTGGCCCGAATGCAGACCTTGTCTTCCGTGTCGTCCTCGAAGATATCATCGCAGACAACACCCCTGGTAGTGAGATCTGGGCAGAATATTTACCTTGGGACGAGGCCGCAAAAGGCATCGTGACAACAGACAGTGGCCTGCAATACATCGTACGGTCCAATGGCGACAGCAATGGCGCGCTTGTAACCGACACAGATACAATTCTAACCGATTTTGAAATTCGCCTTGCTAATAATGGCCAGCGGCTAGAGTCGAGTTATGCTGGCGGTGCCACCGCGAAACTCCCTGTCAACCGCCTGTTCCCGGGCTGGCAAGAAGCGATAAAACTGATGCGGCCTGGTGATGATTTCGTGTTCCGCATGACCCCCTTGATTGCGTTCGGCGCTGAAGGTGTTGCCAGCGGCCAAATTCCAGAAGGCGATGTTATTATGCGGGTGGACCTGAAAGACATCATCGTTCCGCAAGTTTCGAATTCCGAAGCATGGGACACACACACGCCTTGGAACTCAGAGAGTGCCGACGTCATCAAGTCTGAAAATGGTGTGGAGTATGTGGTGATCGAGTCTGGTGACGAAGGCGGCGCAATGCCAACGACGGCAGACACAGTGGAAGTCTATTATGAAGGCCGTCTCGTTACGGGCGAAACATTCGACAGCGCATATGCACGCGGGGAGTCGATTGAGTTTGGCGTCACTGGCGTGATTAAAGGCTGGACGGACACACTGCAGAAAATGCGTCCAGGTGACCGGTGGCTTGTCTATATTCCAGCCGATCAGGCATATGGAGACAGCCCGCGTCCTGGCGGCATCATCAAGCCCGGTGATGATCTGATATTCGAGATGCAACTGGTCGGAGTGCGCTAGCAGCCTCCGGTTGACTGGCCTATCTGTCAGGGCTCGACAAGACCTGTAAACATAAGAGCTGATCTCACCGATTAGTTGCAGTAGAGCTGTAACGAATGTTTGCAAGAAATGTTAAACTTAAACTAACGTTCTACATACAGGTTAACGACAAGCACATATTGGGGGCAAAGTGCATCACACGAGCTGAAACGGCGGAATGATATGCAAAACGGCACTTACAATAAGACAAGAACTCTGTTGCTTTTCACTTCAAGTGCTTTGTGCCTCGCAGCAATTACTGCGTGCGGTGGCGGAGGGAGTAATCCAACCACCTCGCCGCCCAACACTGTTGTACCGCCTCCTCCTCCTCCTCCGCCCCCACCCCCTCCTCCGCCGCCGCCGCCAACGACCGAAGTCAGCGCCGCTGAGTTTAACGCCCAACCAGGTCTAGCTCAGGTCAACGCCTTGCCTGCCTTCGACTCTGGTATATTTGGCGAGGGTGCACTTATCGCCATCATTGACACCGGAATCGATCTCGACAATGCCGAATTCGCGGGCCGGATCGACCCACGAAGCGAGGATATTGGCACGAGCGAATTTTCCAGCAGCGATGACGCGAGAACCGGACCGCCCGATCTACAGGATAATCAGGGACATGGGACATCCGTTGCCGGCATTGCAGCGGCAGCGGCGAACGGACAGGGTGTTGTCGGAGTTGCCCCTCTCGCGACGATCCTTGCCCTCCGCGGAAACATAGAAGACGACCCAGATACAGATGATGACGACGAAGCGCTGACCATCCTAGGCGGCGCAATCACTGAAGGCTTTCGGCGCGCGGTCGAAGTTGGGGCCGATGTCATTAACCTGTCGCTTGGGTCTGATGACGAAGATGCGCGCGATAGTTTTGCCAGTCTGCTAACATTTGCCGGCGGGAACGATATCGTCACTGTTCTATCAGCTGGCAATGAAGGCGACGCCGACCCCCAACAATCAGGTCAATCAGTCGTTGAAGCTTCGGTTGGTGGCACTGGCATCGTCGTCGGCGCGGTTGATGGCAACAATAATGTTACGAGTTTTACGAATACAGCCGGATTAGCCCAGGACTTTTTCATCGTAGCACCGGGCTTGGGCGTTCCGACACCTGCGATTGGGGGCGGGACCCGCCTCTTTAGCGGCACAAGCGCCGCAGCACCGCATGTTGCTGGAGCTGTTGGGCTCGTTCGGTCTCTTTGGCCACAGCTCTCGGCTGCCGAGACTGTCGATATAATACTGGAGTCTGCCACTGATCTCGGCGCACCAGGAACCGATGAAATATTTGGACGCGGCCTGTTAAATATAGGCGCGGCCCTAGAGCCAAGCGGATCGCTCTCCGTCCCCAGCGCAACAGGTTCCTCCGTCCCGATATCGGCTCTAGCATCGAGTCTTCCAAGTGCCTTGGGAAGCGGGTTTGCTTCCGCCGAACCTATAATTGGCCTTGACCGTTTCGGCCGGGATTTCACAATCGATATCAACGATCTGGTTAGCACCGCCACAACGAACCGCTTTCCCGTTGGCAATATTGCTGTGCCCAATCGGCGTGTTCGAACCGCCAGAGACCGTGCGCCAACGCCAGGTGCATCTCTGACCTATGTTCTAACCGAGACGTCTGCCGCAACGGATCTACAATTCGCGCATTTGCTCGGCGACTTACAGAGTGATGCGGCCTTCGAAGCCGGCAATCGAAGATTGGCTGTGTCGTTCAATCAGTCGCTTGGCCTAGATAAGAGTTTGACGATTGCCACCGGCTTCTCCGGACGGGATATTGATCGGTCGCAGAGACGCGCATTTACGCAAGACACGATCAGTCGGACGGCGTTTTCAGATGCCTATTTGCCCGATGCGCAATCGGCCATTAGCGCTGGTTTTAACTTGGCTGGACCTGCGGGCACTGAATTGGACTTTTTCGTCAATCACGCAAGAGCAGATGACCTCTCGATCCAGTCTCCCCTCTTCCCACAAGACTTTGACCAGCAAGACCGAGATACAACAACGACATTTCGCGTCGGCATTACACACGATATCCCGGGCGGCGCGCTTCGTCTTGAGACCGGCGTCCAAAGTGAACAAGGCGGCTTCCTCGGGACAGATGTATCGACCGAACTGTTTGGAAATGGCGGCACACAGACGGTTTATAACGCTATTTCGGGGTATCTTGCCTTGTCCGATACGCTGTCGTTAACAGGCCGCTTTTCAACGGGGCTTACCAAGCTGCGCGCTGGCTCCGGAGATAGTTTCCTCGCAGGCGATACCGCACCGCTACTTAGCACCCAATTTTCGGTCGGGTTGCAGCAAGCCGGCTTGGTCACAAAGTCCGATGTTTTCAGCCTGTCCGTCTCACAACCCTTGCAGGTGCGCAGCGGAGACCTGACATTTTCACTGCCAACCGGCTTCAACCAACAAACAGAACAAGCCGAGTTCACCACTCTGACGACAGGGTTCGCCACAGACGATATTCCACTCGACATTGAAGCGGGCTACCGGTTTAGCCCATGGTCAGGCGGTGTATTGCAATTGAACCTCGCCCACAGCGTATCAGGCCTCGGGCGCGGGCAATCTGCTGTGCAACTACGTTTAAGCCGCCAGTTCTAAGCCTCGCTAAACTCAGGTTTCAGGAACAACAGGAACGAGCATCCCTCGCTCTACGGCAGCGCGTGAGGCCATGGCTGCATGCCAACGCGCAACATGTTCATAGCTCTGCCCTGTCATGCCCTCGACTGCCTCCAACGCCCCCACAGACCAAGGATATATTGCCATATCAGCGATGGAGTACTCCCCCGCCACAAACTCCGTTTGACCCAGTTGCGTGTTGAGAACTTTGTAAAGGCGGCCCGCTTCTGTTGCAAAGCGCTCGATTGCTTCGGGGATCTTGTCTTCGCGGTACATGGCAAAATGTGCAAGCTGCCCGAGCATCGGCCCAAATCCACCAACCTGCCACATCAGCCATTCAAGCGTTTTGGCGCGGGCTTCGCTGCCGACGGGGCCAAGAAACTTGCCGGATTTTTCAGCGAGATAGATCAGAATAGCACCGCTTTCGAACACGCTGGTTCCATTGTCCGTATCAATGATGGCAGGGATTTTGTTGTTCGGACTGATCTTGAGGAAGTCGGGCGCAAACTGCTCATCTTCGCGAATATTGATCGTCTTGACCGTGTAATCCAGCTCCATTTCCTCGAGCGCCACCGAAATTTTGCGGCCATTTGGTGTCGTCCAAGTATAAAGGTCAATCATCTGCGTGTGTCCCATGCTAAGTCAAAAACGATTTCTATCTTGTTTAGGATTTAGGGGCGATAGGAAGCGCGCGCAAGGCGAATCTTGGCGTAAATTTGGCAAACTCACGCGTGGGGAGAAACCCTCCCCCTCACCTTTCCTTTTCCAAGAGAAAAATTCCCCTAGGATTTTTTCTACCCTGTGGACAAAGTTTGTGTTTTATTAAATTGGGGGAACAAAGAGGGGGTATCATGCCGCGACTTCTTAATCGTTTGACGCTTTTCCTTGCCGCCAGTTTCCTCAGCACGGCACCCTTAATCCACGCCCAGACACCACAAACCGCCCTTCCGCAAGAGGTCGAAATTGTCGAAGAGGCGCGTATCGAGTTTGTAAAACTGCCCGATGGCACAGTCATTGAACGCCATATCAAAGCCTCATTCATCTTCGGACAAGCTTCCAAAATTGAAATAGCATAGGAATAGCAAGTATCACCGAATTCATCAGATGCGCTCTCTCTGTGTGCAGGATCAACCGAGAAGGCCGGGACAATTGCCTGCTTTGAAGCGCAAATTGCGAGCGGGACACAATGGCCCACAGCCATCGATTCATGTGATGCAGACTGAAGAGATGCATTGAACAGCCTTGTCGGCTCCCAAAACCAGTGCCAATGAGGCTATTAGAGGTGTCTGGAGCATAGAATGAAACTGATGATCACCGGCGGGGCAGGTTTTATTGGCTCTGCCGTTATAAGGCTGGCCATCGCGCGAGGACACCGCGTGCTGAACGCTGACAAGCTGACATATGCAGCCAATTTGGAAAATCTGGAAAGCGTTGCTTCGGATACCAAGTACCGCTTCGAGAAAGCCGATATTAGTGATGCGCAGCGTATGAATGCCCTGATTGCGAAATTTAAGCCGGATGTCATTATGCATCTGGCTGCCGAGAGCCACGTTGATCGCTCGATAGACGGCCCCTCGGCTTTCATCAACACCAATATCAATGGCACGTTCACCTTGCTTGAAGCTGCGCGGGATTATCATGCTTCTGGCGAAGCCCCAGAGGGTTTTAAATTCCACCACGTCTCAACAGATGAAGTTTTCGGCTCACTCGGGCCGACGGGGGCCTTCACAGAAAGCTCCCCCTATCAGCCGAACTCCCCCTATTCTGCATCCAAGGCAGCTTCAGACATGCTCGTACGTGCATGGGGCGAAACGTATGACTTGCCAATTGTGATTTCCAACTGCTCGAACAATTACGGACCTTACCAATTCCCGGAAAAACTGATCCCTGTGGTCATCGAAAAAGCGCGAACAGGACAACCCATTCCGATCTATGGTGATGGCAGCAATATCCGAGACTGGCTTTATGTCGATGACCATGCGGATGCACTTTTGCTGATCGCGCTCAAAGGAATAACCGGAGAGACCTACAATGTTGGCGGCAACGCCGAACGCAGCAATCTTGATCTCGTTAAAACCATATGCGCCATACTTGATGAACGAGATCGAGCATCCCCGCATGGCAAATATGAAAGCCTGATAAAGTTCGTTGCAGATCGCCCGGGCCATGACCAACGCTACGCCGTTGATTGCTCCAAGATTGCGCATGACCTTGGCTGGACACCGAGAATGTCCCTTGATCAGGGGCTTGCTAAAACCGTTGATTGGTATCTCGCTAATAAGGGCTGGATTGACGCGATCAAAGCGCGTGGACATTCAGGATCACGCATCGGCTTGAGCGGAACGCATGGAGCAACCAAATGAAGGGCATTATACTCGCGGGCGGCACTGGTTCCCGTCTCTTCCCGATCACACGCGGCGTCTCCAAACAGATGTTGCCGATCTATGACAAGCCGATGATCTACTATCCGCTAAGCACGCTGATGCTTTCGGGCATCCGCGAGATATTGATTATCACGACCCCTGAAGATCAAGCGGCTTTCCAGCGTTTGCTTGGCGATGGCTCCGGCATTGGGCTGAGCCTTGAATATGCCGTCCAGCCCTCCCCAGATGGATTGGCGCAAGCTTTCATAATTGGGGAGACGTTTCTTGATGGCGGGCCAGCTGCGCTCGTATTGGGCGATAATATCTTCTACGGGCACGGCCTCCCAAGCATGTTGCAGGCTGCTGCCAATCTCACCACCGGCGCAGAAATTTTCGGATATCGCGTCGCCGACCCCGAACGCTATGGCGTGCTCGAGTTCGACGGTGAAAACCGCGTGATCGGCATTGAAGAAAAACCGGAAAACCCGAAGTCGAAATATGCCGCGACGGGTCTTTATTTTTACGATGCCAGTGTCTGCGAACGGGCACGCGCCGTGAAACCTTCCGACCGGGGTGAGCTCGAGATCACGGATTTAAACCGGTCATATCTCGCAGACGGCAAGCTTAGCGCCCGTATGATGGGCCGCGGCTTCACATGGCTTGACACCGGGACACATAGCGCGCTGCTCGAAGCCTCGCACTTCGTCCAAACCCTCGAAGCCCGCCAAGGCATGAAAATCTCCTGCATTGAAGAGATCGCGTTCAAACGCGGTTATATCGATGAAGCGCAATTACGCGCGCTTGCTGCTCCGATGGCGAATGCAGATTATGGTAAGTATCTCATCCGTCTCGCCAATGGCGAACTATAGGACAGCCTTAGACGGGTGTGACATCGCCATAGACAATGAAGTGTGGATTATCATATCCGCGCGCCGTCTTGCCGTAGAGCAGCGGCGAACCATCTTCTTCTAAAACGCGCCCGCCCGCAGCCTCGACAACGGCCTGTCCCGCGCCCGTATCCCACTCCATCGTACGGCCCATGCGCGGATAAAGATCCGCCTCGCCTGCCGCAATCAAGCAAAACTTGAGCGATGATCCCGCAGAGATAATTTCTTCAACCTCGAACTTCTCCAAGAACGCATCGGTTTCTGGTGTTCGGTGGGATTTCGATGCGATCGCCGTGATACCGGCTTCTGGCTTGGACCGGATTTTCAGGGGTTTTCTCTCAGACGCCGGGGGAACCGCCGCACCGGGCTTCGCGGTTGCTTGCCAAGCCGAAGAGACGCTATCGGCCACGAATAACCGGTCCAATGCGGGAGCGAAGACAACACCCATCACGGGACGCCCATGCTCGATCAGAGCAATATTGACCGTAAATTCGCCGCGCTTGTTGATGAATTCCTTCGTCCCATCAAGTGGATCAACCAAAAAGAACCGATTGCCAATTTTGGGAATCTCGCCTGCCGCCACAGATTCTTCGGCCAGCACCGGAATATCCGGTGCCAGTGCAGTAAGGGCGTTAAGGATCAGCGTTTCCGCACGCTGGTCTGCTTCGGTTACTGGCGACGCATCATCCTTCGAGGACACGTCAAAATCAGTCGCATAAATGCCCATGATTAATGCTCCAGCTTCGAGCGCAATCGTCGCAAGTGTGTCTCCCCCAAACGCCATAAACTTGTCTTTCTCTTAGTTGGTCCAAAGTCGCCATACTGACCTAGTCGTGGAACGCGCACTTGTCGAGTAAGTCTCGTGCATTTCCGCCGGAATCGCAAAACGAAGACCCCATTAACCTCTTTGTGGCACGGCATAAAATGGATAGAGTAGTTTGGGCCTCAGTTGGACCGGCCTGCCGAGCGCCGGAGAATAAATATGACAACGACTATCGTTCCAGTCCTTATGGTAGGTGGCTCAGGAACTCGCTTATGGCCTGTATCAAGGCGTGATACCCCAAAACAGTTTCAAGCCTTAACATCGGACAAGAGCCTCTTTCAAGAAACAGTATTACGGGTGACGGGCGACGAAGAAGATGTGAGATTTACCTCGCCAGTATTGATAGGAGCTGGCCGGTATGAAGCGCAAATACGCGACCAATTGGCCGCAATTCAAGTGACCCCTCAAGCTATCATACTCGAGCCAAGCGCACAGAACACCGCAGCAGTGGCAGCAGTAGCTGCCCGTTATGTTGCGCAACTAGATGAAAACGCGCTCGTTCTACTGCTTCCCTCTGATGCCTATATTAGTGACATTTCGGCCTTCCGCGACGCAATTGCTAAAGCTGCAAATGTTGCTGCAGATGATTGGATTACCACATTTGGTATTGCCCCTGAACGCCCTGAGACAGGGTTTGGCTACATCCAACAGGGAAACGCACTAACACAAGGCTGCTATCAGGTTGAAGCCTTCAAGGAAAAACCCGATTTAGCTACGGCACAAACATACATTTCCAATCCAGACTATAGCTGGAACTCTGGTATTTTCCTTTTCTCACCGAATACGATGATTAGTGAAATGCAGACCCATGCAAACGATGTCCTTGCCACCGCTACCGAGGCTTTGGCTCAAGCGGATGTAGAAGGCGATCTAATCGGATTGAATGCAGGCATATTCTCAACCGTACGCAAAGTATCAATTGATTATGCGGTCATGGAACACACACGCAAAGCAGCCGTCTATGGGGGGTTACATTGCGGATGGAGCGATGTTGGCGGGTGGCAAGCTTTAGCGGAGATGGCCTCTACAAAACATAGTGGGGCCACACCGCAAACCATCCATTTCGATTCAGAGACATCCTATTTCAGGAATGATGGTTCTCTATTGCTCACAGCCGTGGGATTAGAAGATATGATTGTAGTCGCCCACGAAGGCTCTGTACTCATACTCCCCAAGTCACGCGCACAAGATGTCAAATCGATCATCAATGAATTGGAAGCTCGCGGAGCTAGCGATAAGCTATAGCCCCCTACGCGATAAGAAAGATCATTGGTTCGGCGTATAAACCGGTTGTGCTCTGGACGGTTCTAATCCGCGCGAAAGTGTGAATTCGAAAAGCCCGCCAGATAGAGGAAACTCGGAGAGTTCCTCTTTATCCAAACCTATACGTGCGCTCGTGACAAAAAGACTGTCCCCAACCAAGGTCAAACTTGTTGGCCTCGGCACAGGTAGTGACAACTCGGTCAGCAGCGCACCATCAGTATCAAACCGCGCGACACGTGCGCCGTCCCAAAAAGCAATCCACAAACACCCCTCAGCATCAATGCACATACCGTCTGGGTATCCATCATCTGATCCAAACTGAAGAAACACACGTTTATCTTCAATCCCCAGGGGGGTTGGCGTCGCCACAAAAACACTTTGATCTGCGCTATCGGTAAGATAAACTCTGCGTCGCTCTGGATCAAAAGCCGGGCCGTTCGTCACCATATAGTTGGTATCCACCGCCATGCAGCGCGCATCCGGCATTAGCCGCCACCATGTCCCTAGACGGCGAGCCTCCACCTTATCCATAGTGCCCGCCCAAAACGCACCATCGGGCCCGATTTTCCCGTCGTTAAATCTATTCCCTAATTTATCCGCCTCAGGATCAATAATGGAGGCAAGCACGACGTTCTCTTTGGCAAGATCGAGATAGGCAAAGCCTCCTTCGTACACACAGATAAAATCATGCTCGGCCGCGAGGGCGATCGCGCTTATCATACCCTCGAAATGGTATTTGGCCTTACCACCATTCGCCGGATTATAAGCGTGCAAGCATCCACCCTTGATATCGAGCCAAAAAAGTTGCTCATAGTCAGGATGCCATATCGGGCATTCGCCCAAAACTGCCTTGGCATCATGAACACAGATCGCATCAGATGCCGTTAGCGTAATCATGCTGGATCATGCAAACGCGACAAGACCCCGCCGTCAGCATAAATCGTTGCCCCAGTTAGGAAACTGCAGTCCTCTGACGCTAGAAACAAAGCAATCTTAGCAATTTCCGAGGGTTCCGCAACGCGCTTGAGCGGATGCACTTCACGCAAAGCTTGAAAAGCCTGCTCGTTACCTTCAAACCCCGCCTTGAGCATGCTCGTCGCCGTAGCAGCTGGCGCAATCGTGTTAACCCGCACCTCGGGGCCCAAATCGACAGCCAATGCACGGGTCAACCCATGCAAAGCAGACTTGGATGTACCATACGCCGCAAACTCTGGTTTTGTTGCCTGCGCATGAACCGAACCGATATTAATCACGACACCTTTCCCAGCCCGCAGGTCTGACAAAAATGCCTTCGTTAAAACGAAAGGTGCGATCACATTGACATTCATCGAGTGCGCAAAATCGGATGCCGTGAGGTCTTCAGTCGCACCAAGAATTTGCACTGCCGCATTGTTAATCAGTATACCGAGCGGGTGATCGCCACAAGCGGTACGCACGTCCACGGAAAACTGGTCGATGACACTTTCATCATGTCCGAACAGGCCAATATCCGCTTGCAAAAATACGGCCCCAGTAAAATCGTCGCGGCGAGCAGTTTTATCAACACCAATGACCCGAAAGCCAGCTTCAGAAAAAGTCTCGACGAGGCTACTTCCGATACCGCCATTACAGCCAGTGATGAGAACACTTACGTTCACGAAATGCTCTCCTTGAGCAGGCGCGCAATCTTATCGACTGCAATATGGCTTACCCGCCGCACAGCATCCACTGAGTTGGATCCATTATGTGATCCAAAGATACACTGATCAAAGCGCCTCAAAGGTGAGTTTGGATCCAGAGGTTCCACCTCAAACACATCAAGCGCGGCAGAGTGAACACGTCCGGTTGTGATCCCTTCGATCAGAGCCGCTTCTTCGATCAGCCCTCCCCGCCCGACATTTACAATCCGCACACCAGACTTGAGTAATTCCAACGTGCCATGGTTGAACATGTGATGAGTTGCAGCATTGAGTGGGCAAGTAAAAATCAAGAAATCAACTTCGTCCAATCGTTCAGGCCAAACGGCGTGCTCGGCTGGAACATCGGTGATGTGTTTATAGGCGGGGTCATAGGCAACAATCTCCGCACCACACGCGATAAGTCGTCGCGCAGTCTGTTGGCCAATGTCGCCGAACCCAACGATCCCGATCTTTCGCCCCAAGACACTTATCCCGCTTGGCTTGGGCCAAGCATTCATCGTACGTATTTGGCGGTCTATTGCATAGGTTTCCCGCGCCAAGCCCAGGGTGTAAGTCAATGCCACATCCGCCACTTCATTGCCAAACACGCCGGGCGTATTTTCAACTGGGACGCCTAAAGCCCCGAAAGCATCGAAATCAACATTGTCGGTTCCGACACCCCACTTCACACAGGCCCGCAAACGGCCCTTTGTCGCCTCTTCCATTACACGCCGAGATGCTGGATCATCTCCAATGATCCAACCATCATAATCCGGGAGCAAAGCGATTAGTTCATCTTCTGTCATAGTTTGAACGACGTCAGCGGCGGTAAATTCAAGACCATGGTTTGCGAATGCCTCGGCAAATTCGTCTATTAGGCCCAACATTGGTGGACAGGTAACAAGGACGCGATCAGTCATGACTAGCTTTCTGGTAAAGTTTCGCCAGCAGCAATACGCAGCAAAAGCGATTCGGCAATGAACCAGTCACTAGGTTCATCAATATCAACGGACTCCAAAACCGGTGTGACATACATTTGCGGTCGGCCCCCAATGCGCGCCCCCGTCAGCGCGAAACTTTCCGCTGTAAAAATATAGAACACAGAATTTTCTTCCATATATGGAGGCAAGTCCTGCGTCCTGAGCAAATTTTCCGGATCATGATTTATTGGCTCACCACTCGGCTTATAGAAACGGGTCTGATGCTTGTTTACGGCAAACAGGCTATCATACTCAGATGAACCAACATATGCATCGAGCATGCCCGACACAGTGGCTGCCCTCAGCAACGGGTTGGTCGTGTGCGTCATAATATAATAATCTGAGGGCACCGCTTTCACATCGTCTTCAAGCACAAGATTCATCGAAACCATATCACCACAGATTTCGGGTCGACGGTTTCGGATCAAAACCTTGCCGCCATAGTCGCCAGTGTTCAACCCACTCTCCATCAGGATCTCTCGTGCATCCGTATTGATGATGATTTGATCTATCTCCGAACTTTCCGCAAGCGTATCAAGCACCCAGCGAAACAGCGGCTTCCCAGCAATCATTCGAAAATTCTTTGAAGCGACTCTAGCACTGTGCGCCTTAATCGGCAGAAGTGCAGTCACACGTTTCCCATTCTTCATGGTCTCTCACATTTATCTAGAATCTGGATTTCGACGCTCCAACTTTGTTGCAGCTGATCGACGTCCATCTGAAGACACAGTTCCCAATTGCCCCGTCTTCGACGGTATCGGATAATAATATCGTTCCTTCTCGGCACGAGACAAAGCGCGCTGCTCATTATGTCCACGAAATGTGCCCCAGTATTGCATCAGGCGGAACATGAACACTTCACCGAACTTGCGCAAGAACACTTTCATCTTCAATGCTTCGGCAGAATCGTGAAGAACCCCTGCAATAAAGTATCGCAAGAAGTCACCAAAGTGAAAATGCATGTCTGGCATGATCCGCCGCAATGTCAGCGCTTCCCGATAATACCGAGCCCTAATTTGGCGAAAACTCTCTTCGTGAATGTGCACCACGGGCGCATCCGCAACATACCCTATGCGTTTCCCTTGTGAGCTCAGCTCTTTGGCAAGCATCATATCCTCGAGCCCGGTGACCGTTTCATTAAAAGGTTCGTCGGCCCAAACGGATGCCAAAATGGCCGAGTTCGCATTGTTGATAAAATGCCCATCCTGAGGAAGTTTATCAGCCTGCGGAAAATACTGCGCGAAGATTTGGTGCTCGGAAAACCGACTAACATCATGACCGACCTGACGCCCATAAACATAGTCGACAGTTCCATTTTCAAGAGGCGCAATCAAATTTTTCAACCAGTTAGTATGCGATGGCACACAATGAGCAGAGATGAACACAAGATAATCCCCTGAAGCCGACTGACAGCCATAGTTGAGGGATCGACCGAACGTAAAATCTTCCTTCTTGATGTGCACAATTTTGCAGCCGAAGGATTGAGCGATCTCTAATGTTCGATCGGTGGAACCAGAATCAACTAGAATAATCTCTACATCTTTGTCTGGCAGCACTTGATCCTGGCAAGCTCGCAAAGCATCTGCAAACCATTTCTCTTCATTCAAAGCTCGGAAAATTATACTGACAGTCGCATCCGGCATCGAGCAGTTTCCTGTACCTTCCTATCTTCAGTGCCACTGAAATCAGTGTTGCGCAACACCCTTGAATGCTCGCCACAATGATCTGAGCCATGGCATTTTACGCGCAATCCATGTCAAAATGCGCCTCCGCAAGCTTGGACGGGGAGCTAGACGCGACAAGGCACCCAATGCGCTAACACCGACGCTATTATTGACCGTATTATGCACCATCGCGGTGTTGATCTCCTCAATTGACACCTCCTCGCGAAATGCAATTATATTCCCCCAGCTTCCCTCCGCCAGTGAGGCGGGGTATGCCGCCAATTGTCGCCAATCATGGTCGCAGCCATATTCAACCACTTGGTGCCATTCGCTGATATAGACATGATAGTCATGGGCCAATAAGCGCTCAGCGAGCGCTTTCAACAGATTACTGCTTCCCACGACTTTCCCATCTTCAAACTCCAGCATAATTGCTCGGGGCCTAAGAGCTCCCAGATCAAAGCCGTCCAGCACATCCATTTCGTGGCCCTCGACATCAACTTTCAGAAAATCAACTTCAGTCAATCCAGCCGAATTGATCACCGCATCAAGGGTTGTCACTGCCACACTTGGGCCGGCTTCATGACTCTCGTGAAACGCTGTCAACGAGCTGATCCCAGAGCTAATAGCGGAGCGATAGAAAGCGGCCTCGGCCTGGATCTCCCGCCCAACAGCGCTGTCGTAGACCTGAACTTTTGGATAGGCCGCGACTTTCTCGAGCAACCCTTCCCTATTAACCTGATCCGGCTCGAAGGCGAGAACAGACCAATCAGACCTTACAAAAGGCATAAGCGAGCTACCAAGGTGTGCTCCGACATCAATCATGACCCCGGGCCTTTCTGGCGCTCGCAACAGATCGGCAATAAGTTGACCTTCATCAAGGCGGGCTACGGCGGACCGTTCAAAAATCTGACCGAAGAGCCGCGCGCTCGGTGGCACCAGGCTTTGCATCTGCTCAATAAGTCCGGTTTTGATATTTTCGAAATTAAACACTCTGACCGCATGTTCGCGTCCGATCCGACCGAGCTGTCTGCGCAGATCAGGCTGGTCTATCAATTGCTCAATAGCAGCCTCAAGTTGAGGCACATCGGGGTCGGAGACCGTTTTACTCAGCTTGTTGCGGTGCAGATATGACAAGGTTTCCAATTGCAAAGGACCATATGCCAAGACCGGCACACCGCTTGCTAGAAGCTCCGGCATCTTGTTGGCGAAAGAATACTGTAGATAGCGCTGGGTAGCCTCGTCAAAATTATATGCCAGCAAGAGAATGTCAGCCTCGCTAAGCCATTTACGATAAGCCCCGTCCGAAAGGTCAGAGGTGTTCATGCTTACCCCAGGCAGAGCATTAAAGTCCCCAGCATACCGCGTGTGCCAGTGCGTTTGGGTATGTCCTTCGAAACAAACATTATGCCCCTGTGCCGCTAGCTTGCTGACCACTTTGGCCACCGCAAACACGCTGTCACGCGTTGTGTCCGGGGCAAGAGATCCCGCATAGCGCATACGCAGGGGCGCTTGATCCGAAGACGCAAGGCCATCTCCGACAAAGGACTGCAATTCTGTTCTCGGTTTTCCTTCAGGCCACTGCACCGGTATAATTCCATTATGCGCGACCGTGAACGGCACGCCATAGCGCTCGGAAAATACGCGAGACATCCCCTCTGAAATAGATAGATTTAGCGCTGACCGTTCAAATAGCACTTTGAGGTCTGTATCGATTGCCGCAGCCGCGTCTGGAGCCTCAATCCGCAAACGTTCGGGCCAATCATCCATCATCCAAAGCATCAATGGAGCGTCAGAACATGCAATCAGGTTCATTGCGCATTCGTGTAGCTTTGGGTGGTCGGCGACGGGACGATAGAGAATGATGTCGGGCTTGAATGTATCAATTACCTTTTTGGTACTCGCTATATCCGGTGCCAGCAGAATTTCGTTGCCATCCAATGCCGTCATAAGCACGAGTTCTTTCCCGCCCGATCGGACATGCAGCAAACCATTCGCACGCCAATCGCCAAAAAAGGCCCGCTTAAGGGAACTCGTCGCAGCTGGACCGGTCATCGCAGTCATATCAATTAGCAAGAGTTTCGGTAAGGAATTTCGCATTTTAGGCCCTTATCATTGAATGCAGAACTAGACCATTCGCCGATAAGATGACAGTAATTTTGCTATGACTAATAATCACGTCGCTATGGCGTCACCGCACACCGCATTCGTTCTTGGAAACGGTCCATCATTGCGAGGCATCGATCTAAAAAACCTCTCCGGTTTTCAGACCGTTGGCCTGAATGCTGCCTATCGATACTGGCAAACTATTGACTGGCGACCTACCTATTACGCCTGCCTTGATGAGGTTGTAGGCCTTTCGCACAAAGAAGCCATTGCCGAGCTCATATTGGAAGGCCGCATCGAGTCATTTCTATTGCGCGGCAATCTAATTGCCGAGCTCGGGCAAATAGCAAAGACACATAAGGTTTTGAATTTCGACTCGCTGCGGTCGCGACAATCTCTTCTGACTCCACCGACCATTACCACTGGCAGCCATGCTGCCTTATGGATGGCTACCATGGGCTTTGAACAAATCGTCCTGCTCGGAATTGATGGTCAATACAAAGAATTCGTCGATGGTGCCGAACGCAGAGATGGCATTGAACTTGAGATCGTCGAGACCAAAGCGGCAAACCCCAATTATTTCTTCGATAATTATCAACAGGCAGGTGATCGCTACAACATCCCGAACCCGAGGCCAGGTTTGCATGTGGAAGCGTGGCATGCCGCCGCACAACAGCTGCAAAGCGTCGATGTGACAATCTTCAATGCCAATGATCGGTCAGAAGTCTCCATATTTCCATATGTACAAATCGATGATTTTCTCGGAACCGGGTCTCAAATTGCCCCAGCAAGGCAGAAAATCCCCATTACCGAACAGCCATCAATAGGATTGTCCGCCAAGGGACCAAAAAGCGGCACGAAGGCCAAGTTAGGGCGTTTCATAAAGTCGCAAGGACGCGGATTGACGTTCGCTGCCGGAGTGATCGGAGCCGGCTCGATCTTGGCTGGGCATCTATCGACATGGCAACCTATCCCGCTTCTTTTGACCATGATCACATCAGGCTTCTTATTCTCGCTTTGCGCCTTATTGCTCTATACGCGGTTCGGCGTAACCGAGCATTTGGCTAGGCTGCAAACCATGCAAGACAGCCTTACCCAGCGACTTGCCGATATTGATCGGTTAGGTCACCCAAACCGATAATACAGAGCCTTGATACACCCAAGGTTTGATCTCGCATTTTAGCATATCGACACGTGAAGCCCGCCCTAAGCACGGCAAAACGAAGCCCCACTCAAAGGTGCTAGCGAGCATCAAACCAGACGAATGCCGCTAGGTATTCGCTACGATGAATTGCTGTGTTTTTGATGACCTCACCCTTGTAAAACCCATCGGGAGCAGCATAAACGGTATGACATTCTCCGCACTGCCATAGTTTGGTGCGAGTTGAATGTCAGTTACGGTCAGGAACCGTTGTGCGCGTACCGTAGAGGAATAAAATTTGTCAAGCAGGCCAATCATTCCTGAAGTACAAACGAACGGCACAACTCTGTTCCTGAAGGACATGGTTGATGGCTTTAAGATGCATGAAGTTTGGCTCAGCTTTGCTTGGGACGAAACACTTAGCCGCTACCATCGCAGCGTTTTGGGCGTTTTGTGGATCATACTCGGATATGCCGTATTCGTTCTTGGCGTGTCGTTCTTTTTTGGTAGTTTTGCCCGCATGGGTGTTGGCCCATTTACAATTTATGTGGCGCTCGGATATGCAACCTTTCTGTTCCTAATTGCTAATGTAATTGACGGATGCGTGGTATTTTCCGGCTCCAGCTCGTGGATCAAAAGTTCGACGCTCCCCTATTCCGTGTATGTGTACAAAAGCCTGTTCCGCGCCTTGTTTCCATTTGCAATGCAAATGACCATTGCAGCCGCTGCCATCATTTACTGGCAAGTGCCTATTACTATGTCGATCTTGTTGGTGATACCGGCTTTGATATTGTTTGTGTTAAATGGTGTTGCCATCCAATATCTCGTTGGATTGTTGGCGGCGCGCTTTCGCGATATTAGCCACTTGGTCAATACCGTCAGTCGCATCCTGATTTTCACAACACCCATCCTATGGGTACGCGAAGAGCGAACGGGCCTTACCGGGCTTGTTGCAGACTTCAACCCTCTCACTCATTACATCGAAATTTTCAGAGCCCCACTTATGGGCGCCCCCACACGTCCACTCAGTTGGTGTGTCGTGCTTGGCCTTACAGTCGTCGTCTGGGTTCTGGCGGCATTGGCAGCTACCCGCATGCGGCAACGATTGCCCTTCTGGGTATGATCTAGGATAACATGCTACGTTACACTTTTAGATTTAGAGACGCTGAGCTACCCTCCATATGTTCCAACTCGCCGCAGACAACATCTCACTCGTCTTTCCGCTATATGGGCGACCAAGCCATG
This sequence comes from Hyphomonadaceae bacterium, assembly GCA_039942135.1. Taxonomy (GTDB): domain Bacteria; phylum Pseudomonadota; class Alphaproteobacteria; order Caulobacterales; family Hyphomonadaceae; genus CALLCD01. Next base: position 29,434 of record JBDVDE010000148.1, on the reverse strand, counting down.
CAGAAAGCGTCATAGACAAAGCTAAGTCTGGGGCAAATCCAAGACTGATCCACGGGCCTAATGGCGACTTGATTGGCGTTAAAGCACTCACCAATGTCAATTTTGCGCTCAACGGTGGCCATCGTCTTGGTATTGTTGGCGCCAATGGATCAGGCAAAACAACCCTTCTTCAAGTTCTTGCCGGCATCTACACGCCCGATTCTGGACGGCTTCACATAAAGGGGCGACGATCCAATCTGATCAATATTGGTCTAGGAATGCGCGCCGAAGCGAGTGGACGTCGCAACATCGTATTGGGCGGGCTCGCCGCTGGCCATAGCCGCGCTGACATAATCGACCGGCAACAAGACATTGAAGCATTCTCGGAGTTGGGCGAATTTCTCTCTATGCCAGTTTCAACCTATTCCTCAGGTATGCGAATGCGTTTAAGCTTCGCCATTGCCACAGCGTTTGATCCAGAAATTTTAATCCTTGATGAGTGGTTGAGCGCCGGAGATGAAAACTTCAAGCGCAAAGCTGCGAAACGTATGAAATATTTTGTGGAAACCGCTGGTATCCTTGTACTTGCATCCCACAACGCCTCTCTTCTCAGGAAAAATTGCGACTTGGGATTATGGCTTCACGAAGGTGAAGTTGCCGATTTCGGAGAGATCGATAATGTGCTTGAGGCATATGTCGAACATAGTCTAAGAAAATAGCGCTGTTGCAGTGAGAAAGACCGTCCATGAAGAAAGCACTTATCACCGGCATCACCGGACAGGACGGCGCTTATCTTGCAGAGTTTCTGCTTGAGAAGGGGTATGAGGTCCATGGCATAAAACGCCGCGCTTCCTCCTTCAACACTGACCGGATTGATCACCTCTATCAAGACCCCCACAATCCAGACAGGAAGCTGTTCCTGCATTATGGGGATATGACCGACTCTACCGGCCTGATCCAGATTGTTCAAAAGGTCAGACCTGACGAAATTTATAATCTTGCAGCGCAATCACATGTCGCAGTGTCCTTCGAGCAGCCAGAGTATACTGCGAATTCGGATGCCTTGGGCGCTCTACGCATGCTTGAGGCGATACGCATATTGGGGCTTGAAAAAACCACTCGATTCTATCAGGCTTCGACCTCGGAACTTTATGGGCTGGTCCAGCAAACGCCCCAAACTGAAGCCACCCCCTTCTATCCACGTTCGCCCTACGCTGTGGCAAAGCTTTACGCATACTGGATCACCGTCAATTACCGCGAAGCATATGGAATATATGCCTGCAACGGCATTCTGTTTAATCATGAAAGCCCGTTGCGAGGCGAGACGTTCGTGACGCGCAAAATCACGCGGGCGCTCGCGCGTATTAAGCTTGGCCTTCAAGATTGCCTCTACCTTGGAAACCTAGACGCGTGCCGCGATTGGGGCCATGCGAAAGATTATATCGAGATGCAATGGCTGATGCTGCAACAAGATACCGCCGAGGATTTCGTCATCGCAACCGGCATTCAACATTCCGTACGCGATTTCATCAACATTGCCGCTCGGCATGTCGAACTAGATTTGACCTGGCAGGGTACTGGGCTTGAGGAAGTCGCTGTCGATCATACCGGCAATGTGCGAATCGCGATTGATCCTAACTATTTTCGTCCGACCGAAGTCGAATCTTTACTAGGTGATGCGACCAAAGCAAATGCCAAGTTGGGATGGAAAGCAAAGACGAGCTTCACCTCTCTTGTTGAAGAGATGATGAGGTCCGACCTTAAAATAGCAGAGCGCGATGCATTGGTAACCAGATCTGGCTTCGAGGCCTTTTCATACAATGAATAAGTCTGCCAACACGTTCGAGGTTTCACCCAAACCGCGACCTGAAAAGATCTATATTGCGGGGCATCGCGGTATGGTCGGCTCAGCGATATTACGAAAACTGCTCGCTGCAGGCCATACGAACATTTTAACCCGTACACGCGCAGAACTCGACTTGGTGAATCAACAGGCCGTATCCGACTTTCTGCAAGACGAGCGACCCGACTACATTATTATTGCAGCCGCAAAAGTTGGTGGCATTCTCGCAAATGATACCGAACGCGGGGCCTTTCTCTACGAAAATCTAATGATAGAAGCCAACTTGATCCATGCGGCATGGCAAGCCGGTATTGGCCGATTGCTCTTTCTCGGCTCAAGCTGCATTTATCCACGCGAAGCCACGCAGCCAATCTCCGAATCAGCTCTATTAACTGGCCCCTTAGAGCAAACCAATGAGCCTTATGCGATTGCAAAAATCGCGGGCATCAAATTATGCGAGAACTATAATCGGCAATATGGCACCCAGTATGTCAGCGTTATGCCAACGAATATGTACGGCCCGAACGACAATTACGATCTGCAGACCTCGCACGTTCTCCCCGCCCTACTCCGCAAAGCACATGAAGCAAAACTTGCAGATAAACCAACGCTGACTCTTTGGGGGAGCGGACGCCCCCGGCGAGAATTTATGCATGTTGATGATATGGCCGAAGCCTGTATTTTTATAATCGATCAGGGTGCGGAAAATGGCGTCTTCAATATAGGCACGGGGGATGATGTGAGCATCACGGAACTCGCCGAACTGGTTTGTGAGACTGTAGGCTTCAAGGGCACACTTGAATATGATCGCTCCAAGCCAGACGGCACTTTTCGAAAACGCCTCGACGTGACCGCAATGACAAAGCTTGGATGGACTGCACAAATCTCTCTCAAAGACGGATTGGCCTCGACCTATGACGCCTTCAAGGCTAACTACTGCCTCGATGATCCAACCGCCTAATAGGCTGCTCGAAACAGGATACTGATCCCATCATGCCTCGCACCTATGTGTTCTCTGTGCCGATCGGGCCCGCGCATGTCGACCGACTACTCCAGACCTTAAAATCGCTAGCGGCACAGCCAGTCCCTGTCAAAGTCGCCCTGTGTGATGCGAGTGGCTCAGCCAAATGCAAAGCTATTGCCGACCAATTTCCGGATCTCATCGCGTATCGCCGCCACGGCCCAGACAAAGGCCAATCAGACGCCATAAATGAAGGGTGGCGGGAAATTAAAGGCGATATCTACAGCTGGCTCAATGCGGACGATTATTTAGCGCCAAACGCGTTGGCGGTCGTAGAGCAGGCTTTCGACACAAATCCACAAGCGGATATTGTTTACGGACAGAGCCTGATCCTTGAACAAGATGGCACCTATATTGGCCTGCATCCCGCCGTAGGCCCCAATATCGACTTGATCTCACGGTCTAACATCATCTCCCAACCGTCATGTTTCTACAAAGGCGAACTGCTCGAGGCACTAGGGCCCGTCAAGCAAGAGCTTGACTATACGATGGACTGGGAACTTTGGGTCCGGTTCTACAAGAATGGGAAAACCTTCGTCTATACACCAGAAACGCTGTCTACTGTTTTATGGGAACGAGGAACAAAAACTAGCTCAGTCAACCAAGACAGGATGCGGGAAATCCGAGAGTTGACGGCACAAACACACGGGCCTTACGTCCAGCTAAAAACGATGACTGGCTTTTATTTGCATTACTTCTCCGAATACAGCGCGCTGGCTCCCATTGTCGGAAAACTAATCGGATGGTGCCAAACAAGAAAAATGCATCGACGGTCCCACTGGAAAGCTATACCGATCGAAGGATTAGAATCTGATGCGACATCGCAGATGTCAAAAGATAGATGGTGCCTCAAATTCTATCATTATTCCGACGATCCACTACGCGAATTTGTATTCAATTTCTTCCGCCCCGTAAGTGGCACGCTGCGCATCAATGGAACGGAGCACCGTCTGCAACACGTCAGATCAATCGGCGTCGTTGTCCAAGACACCGAGGAAAAACACTTCACCCTTGCGTTCTCGGGCGAACAGCTTGTTCCCGAAAACCTGGACAGTATAGAACCAATTTTCGGCACGAACTAATATTTACATCCATTCCCCCGAGAGCTATGCGCGGTCCACCAATTCTCCCCGCCCCGGCATGACCTTGCATCACCAGTCAAATGCTGTACCTTCCACATCCGATCAGCAGCTACCAGCGGCAACACTTTCCGAGATAAAACGCGTGAAAAACTCCATAAAAAAACTCTTGAAAGGCCTCATAAAAGCGGTCGTACCAAAGCCTGTCCTCTCCAATCTCTGGCTCAAGTATCGCAATTTCAAGCATAAGCAACAAACCACCACAATCCGGTCCTTAATCCTTTCTCCCGAGGAACAAGTACAGATAGACCAAGCAACCCTCCCCTTACGAATGACGCCAGATTTCCTAACTCTGGATTGGCTGACAGGGAGAATCCGAGAAATGGGTCATGTCCCTATCTTCTTTACCATTAGCGCGCACGGCAGCATTCCATCGATATGTGTTCCCGCGCACCAGATTGTCGCTTTAGGTGAGACTATTATCGCTATCGCCGCGCAATATAATCTAAAGCTATCCTATGCCCATCGCGAAACCATATTGCTGGCCTCCCATTATTCTGAAATCATGGGTGCCCTGGAGAACAACTCCGTTACCATTCTGGAATTGGATTCGGGAGCTCAATCTACCAGAATACGTATTGAAAAGTGGACCGTGGAAGACGAGGTTCTAATTGCACCTCGCGCCAATCCGATAACGCGGAAGATCTATCTGGAAGCGGAGTCAGCGAAACGTTTCATTGAAGCCCCCGGACAAGACCTCAGAGCGCTATACGACACGCCGCTTGCACACGACTGCACGTTTGAAATTGACGTCGTATATACTTGGGTCAACTCACATGATGCCGAATGGCAAGAAATGTTGGCTGCGAACAAACCCACGTCTTCCGCAGACGGACACGAAGAAAATGATGACAGGGAAGACACTCAGGAGCCGGATGGTGATAGATATAAAAACAGGGATGAACTCAAGTATTCTCTCCGCTCCTTGCTGAAGTTCGCGCCTTGGGTGAGACACATATATATTGTGTCAAATTGCGCCCCGCCAAGCTGGTTCGATCCAGATAACTCCAACACTACCTGGGTCCCGCACGAGGATATTATTGAAGAACAAAACCTACCAACATTCAGTTCTCACGCAATTGAATCATCAATACATAGAGTTCCCAATTTGGCGAACCATTATATATACTTCAACGACGACGTCTTTTTGGTGAAACCAATGGAAAAGTCCGACTTCTTCACACCAGGCGGGCTCGCTAAGGTTCGATTTGAAAACTATGGGATGGTCCACGGCGACGTGCGCGAAGGTGACCCCGATTATCTAAATGCAGCTCGCAATGGACAAAGGCTCCTCAAAGAGAAGTTTGGTAAGATCCCTACTCGGCTCCATACACATTCACCATTTTCAATAGTAAAAAATGCGGTAGAGGCCTGCGAGGCATCATTCCCCGAGAGTTACAAGCAGACACGCGCGAGAAAGTTCCGCACCAGTGCAGACATTTCTCCGACATCGTTCTTATTCCCTCACTTCGCCTATTTATCAGGAACAGCCGTGGACGACAGCCAGTCCGGCATCATCATAAATTCCCAAGGAAGTTTCGAAAAGAAATTTGTTAATTATTCCAAGCAGGTACTTGCAGGCAAAACAAGTAACCTGCCTCTATCCATCTGTATAAATGATGGCGGGGGTAGCGCTGCAAATGATACTTGGAACCAAGCTGTAATCGACTTTATGGAGCGCACATACACCGAAGCCTCACCAGCCGAAAAGAAATTATAGACATCAACAAATAGACCTCACATGCTGATCCAGAATTAGCGCCCAAAACTGGGATAAGGAGTGAGAAAACAACAATATATGCCAGCATAACGAGTATCTGTTACAGATACGCTTCTGAGTAGGCATATGTTTGAAAAGGATCAGCAGATTGCGGCAAATTTTCCTCAACTTGGCGAAATTGCCATGGCGGGCCTTCAGAATGCTGGTAAAACGGGCGATCTCCCAAATAGCTGTGACCGATGAAAGTCTACCCGCCCCTATTGATCGCCCGAGTTTCAAAACGAAAAACGTGGCCACGCGTCTCGGTCAAACCAGTAAGGCATCAAAAGTGCCGGATATACACCAGCGCAAAAATTACCTTGTATGTGACAAAGTCCTGACAGATGTGCTGGCGCGGTCAGACGTTCCAGACCAACCACTCGCTCCGCAAGAGCCGCTTTTCGATATCAGCAATAGCAAACCGCTGGTGACCGTCATTGTCCCCCTCTTCAACGAACCGATCTACGTCATTGATGCGATCACCAGTCTAAAAAGACAAAGCTATCCATATTTCGAAGTCCTCATCGTCGATGATGCAAGTACCGACGAATCTCATGGCATAGCGCACGAAGCAATACAGGGCGATCCCCGTTTCCAGCTCGTCAAACACGACGAGAACCGGGGCGTAAACGCCGCACGCAACACCGGGCTGAACCTCGCTAAGACGCCGTTTATTACCTTTCTGGATGCCGATGATATTCTGCTGCAAGATGCCATAGAAGGGCGCCTGGGAAAATTCATCGACGTATATGAAGAGCGAGTTGGCGGCGTTTTCGGCGGTATCAAGCATGGTCCCGAGATGGTGACAGCAGACACGGTTCTCGAAAGCACGAAGTGGAGCAAGCCCTCTCAAACCTTCATCTCGGCAGAAGGCGAATGCCCGTTTAACTCACACGCCCCTCTCCTTCGCAAGGATGTCCTAGTTCATCTCGGCGGCTTCGATGAAGACATGCGCGCTGGCGCTGAAGACTGGGAAATGTGGCAAAGAATGCTGCGGCATGGATATGTTTTTATTCCTTACACAAAGTTTGTTGGAATATACCGCGCACGCCACAAGAGCCGCGTACGACAAATGCCTAAAGGGCATACGGAGCTGGGGCTGCAACTTATTCGAGATGCTTTCGCGCCCATGCCGAGCGATAAGATTACGCCCGCCACACCATTTGTTTTTACGCGGCCGGTTTCGGATTACCGCGCAGAGATGATCAGATTGAAGCGGCTGATAAGTTATGGCGCGATGGCATATATGCGCGACCCCGACGAGTTTTCATGGTTCTTGGACGAAGTGCCAGCAGACGTCTGGCACTATGCCAAGTATCACTTCGACGTCCTCGAGCATACAAAGGCTGCGATCATACGCTATCTCGCAGCCACTCCCGAAACAGCCTCGCAGCTTTCAGAGAAAACGACCCGTATTGCTCTGTCGGTGATTGGTGCCTTCTCCGACGCAACCAGCAACACAAAGACCTCAGATTAGGCTACCATTTTCTGATCGGATTTAGCAGCGAGTCTGTTGCGATAGATCGTCACCAATGCTTCTGCAGGTCCTCAAAAACGGGATCACCTGGTTCAATAAAAAGATTGGTGTCCACATCGCTCGTGTTCATTGCCTCGCGCCACAGGGACAGTGAATCATAGTAGGCTTTTGACAATGGCTCTGGAGATAATATCCAATCCCGCAAATGGGAATCTAGAGCACCTATCACTTCAGACGCAGAATACTCGCCGAATGGACCTGTTTCCGTAATCTGGTAAAACCGGTACCCATAGTACTGCAACCAAGCCATAAGTTCACCAATACCGTCACGAGAATCGGCGCGTGGCAAAAGTTCGCAAGTAATAATAGGTTTATGGTTTGCTACGGTTTTTCTGCTCCCAGCAAGAACTTCAGGCTCAAGCGTTTCAACGTCAATTTTCATTATAGTTGGCACTGGTGCCCCCAAGGAGATGTACCTATCGATCGTCGTAACAGGGACTGTGATTTTTTCACTACCCTTCCTAAAGTTAGCATTTAGGGAATTAGAAGATTCAGCTTTCGGGGACAGAAAAAAGTCTATCGAACCAGTGTCAGCCGCAATAGCCGATTGAGCAACTGGATATCCAAGATCATTCGCGTCCCGCAGCACACGGCATAAATTGCATGTTTGGGGGGGTTGGCTCAAAGGCGAATATTGCAGGAGATCTTTGTTTGAAAATCACGCCTATAAGCGCAGAATAAATTCCAATGTGCGCACCTACATCATAGAAAACCAGCCGATTGGAAGGCTGCTCGCAAAGCGCCATCAATGCCGCTTGAAATTCCGCTTCGTAGGAACCAAGGCCACCACGTCTAATCTGTCTCTGAACAGCGGTCTCTTTACGAGATAGCACATTTATATATTTTCGATACGAACCGTACTTTGAGATAAAAGCAGAGTTCTTTGGGGTTTGAGCTAATAGCGGCATATGGCACCTTCTTTCGCGGGCATGACAATATTACTATCCTAAAAAATAGCTTTCAAGGTTCTCAACTGATCTCTGTCGTTCGCTGGGATCTGTCAGATCATAATTCGAGGCTTGCTGCATCATAATGAGTTTATGATTCTGAATAATTTGTTTGGACGGGTGCACAAATGTCTCCTTAGCTCCACATCTTTGATGTTCTCATACCGCCCTGAATTGTCCACCCCTCTTTTACGTCATCTCCACAAGTGCAGCTATAGTTTCACGCATGATATACAGGCGTAGGAAACAGTAGTTCGAGCCAGATATCCTCTCCCCTTATGCAGCTGACTAAGATGCGTAGCTTAAAATCAGGAGACCCCTAATGTCGAACACCAACAAGCTGTCGCTTCCATATCTATTTCCCAACCAAGCCCAAAAGCATGTGACTTATAACGAGGCGCTAAATATTCTGGATGCATTGGTTCACGCATCTATCGAACGCGAGATTCAGCAATTGCCATCGACCGCACAAGCAGGAGACTGCTTCCTAGTCAATGCAGCTCCTGATGACGAACTCGCCGAACAGCATCAGTCAATTGCACAACTCGTTGATGGGGTATGGGTGTATCACACGCCGCGTGCGGGATGGCTAGTTTGGCGTAGAGACGTTGAAGCGTTCACACTATTCGACGGCACCACATGGCGCGCGTTTGACACCGGCTCTTCGGCGTCGCCTGACATCTTTGGTGTGAATGCCGTCGGCGACACGCACAACCGCTTGACCGTGAGGAGCGCAGGCAGCCTACTCGATGCCGAACAAGCCGATCACCGAATTGCCGTGAACAAGTCCACGCCCGAAGGGTCAGCAAGTCTCATCCTTCAAAGCGAATATACCGGACACGCGGAACTCGGCCTGACCGGAGACAATGATCTACATATCCGCGTCACCCCAGACGGAGCAGCATGGAGAGATGCCGCCCGCATTGATCGTGAAACCGGGATCATCAATGTCGATTCGGGGTTGCGCATGGGGGCCTCCAATTCTGTTCTCGACGCGTATGAGACTGGAGTGTGGACCCCCGACCTTTACGGCTTGTCAAACGCTGGAACCCCAACCTATACAACCAATACTGGAACCTATTTGCGCATAGGGCGTATGGTCTATCTGACCTGTCAGATAATCTGGACATCATTAGGGAATGCCGCCGGACATATCCGCATTGCGGGCCTGCCATTCACCGTCGCTCAGGGGAACGCGCACAGGGCCGCACTTTCGGTCAGCTGGTACACGGGGCTTACACTCAATCCGGACGTGAAAGTTCTGGGCGGCTTTGCAGCTCCGGGGCGAACACATATCCGGCTATGGGGCGCAACTTCTCCGCAGAACAGCAGCAATAGTCTCCTCACCGAGCAAGACCTCTCGGAGTCAGGCGAGTTATATTTTAACCTCGTCTATATCATGCCGTAAGGATCTTCTTTGGCGCAGCGCTCTAAGAGAGACTGCGTCGGACTAGGCACGGACCTCATGACAAAAATCCGCTCAGCTGGACGCTCGAAGCGGAACTAGGGAACAAGCCAACTTGCACGCATCAAGTGGTACTGAATTTGTTGAATTTTAACTATTAACTGCGAGTAGTCTTACCGTGGATTGCAGGAGGCTTTATGACGATGGGAACTGCTGAGCGCAAAAAAGTCTCTATTGTCACCCCCTTCTATAACGAAGAAGCCTCGATCCAATCTTTTGCGCGCGCGATCACCGAAATGGCTGACGAATGCACACAGGTTGATTTCGAGTTTGTCTGTGTGGACGATGGCAGCACGGATAACACGCTTGAGCTACTCATAGAGTTGTCAAAGAATGACACGCGGTTCGTTATCATCGAACTGACACGAAACTTCGGCAAAGAACCGGCATTGACCGCAGGTATCGACATTGCCACCGGAGATGCGCTGGTCCCCTTCGACGCCGATCTTCAAGACCCACCCGAGCTGATCCCCGTGCTTATCCAAGAATGGAGCGCCGGTGCAGAGGTCGTGCTCGCCCAGCGTAGCCGCAGGACTTCCGATACCGGTTTCAAACGACAATCGGCAGCACTGTTTTACAAAGTGCATAACCGGCTTTCATCGGTTAAAATTCCGGAGAATGTCGGAGATTTTCGGCTGATCGATCGCGCTGTTGCCGAAGCCCTCAAATGCCTACCCGAACGCCAGCGGTTCATGAAAGGATTGTTTGCCTGGGTTGGATATAAACCCGTCATCGTACAATATGCGAGAGAGCCTAGATCCGCAGGCGAAACCAAGTTCAGTAAACGGAAACTTTGGAATTTTGCCCTGGAAGGGCTGACAAGTTTTAGCACCATTCCTCTGAAAGTATGGAGTTATATCGGACTGGGGTTTGCCATACTCACCTCAACTTATGCCGTCTTTATTATTGGTCGGACCCTGATTTATGGCGTTGACGTTCCTGGCTATGCCTCGATCTTGGTTGCCGTCCTGTTTATGGGAAGCCTACAGCTTATAAGCATCGGGGTTCTCGGCGAATATGTTGGCCGTATCTATGCTGAGGCCAAGCAGCGCCCGCCCTATTTGGTTCGCAAAACACATAGAGGCGATAATGAGCCCTGAAGCATATGTAGAGATGGCACGGACAGAAGATATTCACTGGTGGTTTGTTGCCCGCCGGACAATCCTCACCCGCCTGCTTCGTTCCATGTCTCTCAAAAATGACGCACGGATTCTAGAGGTCGGCAGTGGCACCGGCGGTAATCTCGACATGCTGTCAAAGTTCGGAACCGTAAGCGCCTTGGAAATGGATGATACAGCGCGCGCCATGGCCACGGAGAAAACTGGCGGAAAGATAGATATCCGCGCTGGAAAATGTCCGAACGACATCCCGTTCAAAGATCAGCAGTTCGACCTCATCTGTATGTTCGATGTGCTCGAACATGTCGACCAGGACGTCGAAACCCTCGAAGCGCTCAAAGGCCTATTGGCGCCAGAGGGACGGATGATTATCACAGTGCCCGCTTATCAATGGATGTGGAGCGCACACGATGAATTCCTACATCATCAGAGGCGCTACTCAGCCCGCGATTTCAAGAACAAGGTCACGTCAGTCGATCTGCGTATTTTGCGCCTGTCACACTTCAATTTTCTGCTGTTCCCCATCGCATATATCGTGCGCATGAAAGATCGCCTCACAAAGAACGATGTGCCAAGTGGTGGTTCGCCGCCGCCTAAGCTTATCAATTGGCTATTGACCAAAGTCTTCAAAAACGAGGCCTTACTTCTTTCCTTTATGAACTTACCGGCGGGCTTGTCACTCGTCAGCATCTTGCGCCGCGAATAGACCCCATGTTTACGCGATCACTAATCGGGAAGGCGTCAAAGTTCGCAATATCTGGCGTTGGCTCGACACTTATTCATGTCGCAGTAGCGCTCGCGCTTCTGAGGCTCCTCATGGCTCCACCCGCGATAGCTAATGGGCTGGCCTATATAGCCGCCACGGTGTTTTCATATATCGCAAATACGTTTTGGAGCTTTGGACAAAAGGTAACCAAGCGCAATGCAGCTCGGTTTCTTCAGGCATCCGCTCTTGGCGTTGGCCTATCCATGCTTATCTCCGGCGCAGCCGATCTGGCTGGGTTCTCCGACCTTATCGGGATCGGCCTGATCGTCGTCTTCATGCCGCCATTGATGTTCATTCTCCACTTCCTCTGGACATACAAATAGGCGGTCAATCACCGTTTATGGGTGACCAGCCTAGACGCTATTCTACCGTAACAGATTTCGCCAAATTTCGGGGTTGGTCCACGTCCGTCCCCTTCTCTACGGCAATATGATAAGCCAGCAATTGCACTGGGACAGAATATATAAGTGGCGCGATAAAGTCCGGACATTCGGGAACCTCAACCGTAAACGCCGGAGCGTCACCTGCCTCTGAAATACCCTTGGCATCAGATAGCAGTACAACCCGCCCCCGCCGCGCGACGACCTCTTGCAGGTTCGACAGTGACTTATCAAACAGACGATCAAATGGCGCCACGAACACAATCGGGGTTTCTTCATCAATCAGGGCGATCGGCCCGTGCTTCAACTCGCCAGAAGCATAACCTTCGGCATGAATATAGCTGATTTCTTTGAGCTTGAGCGCGCCCTCCATGGCGATAGGATAGTGCACGCCGCGCCCGAGATAAAGCACATCGCGGGCCTTAACCAAATCGCGGGCCAGGCTTGCAAACTGGTCATCAAGCTTAAGTGCGTCTGCCACAAGCCGGGGCACCGCCTCCAAGGCTGCGACCATTTCCAGCTCCGCCTCGCGCGAGAGCGCCCCTTGCGCCTTCCCTATGGCCAACACAGTCGCTGCCAATGCGCATAGCATTGCAGTAAAGGCTTTGGTCGACGCGACACCGATCTCAGGCCCCGCCAAGATCGGCAATACGAAATCAACCTCGCGCGCAATCGTCGATGAGGTCACATTCACAATGCCTGCTGTGTGTAGCCCTGCATCCTTGCAGTATCGCAGCGCCGCGAGCGTATCTGCGGTCTCGCCCGATTGCGACACAAAGATCGCAAGGCCACCGGGCAACAGTTTAGGCTCACGATAACGGAACTCCGACGCGATATCGATTTTAACCGGAATACCGGCAATCTGCTCGAACCAGTATTCGGCAACCATGCAGGCATAATAGGAGGTCCCGCACGCCACCATCTGAATACCTTTGACCTGTGCGAGATCCACACTGCCGGTATCTCCAAGATCGACCGTCTGATCTAGCCCAGACACATAATGGCCAATTGTGCGTGCTATCGCCTCGGGCTGCTCATAAATCTCTTTTTGCATGAAGTGGCGATAATTGCCCTTATCGACCATGCCCGCTGCCGCCGTGACAATCGTCTCTGGCCGCGAGGCAGCATTACCGTCTGCGTCAAATACCTCATAGGAGGCGCGCGTCAGGACACACCAGTCGCCCTCTTCGAGATAGACCACACGATTTGTAAATGGTCCGACCGCGAGCGCATCCGAGCCAAGGAACATCTCTCCTTCGCCAACGCCGACCACCAAAGGAGAGCCTTTGCGCGCGCCGATGAGCAAATCCTCTTCACCTTCGAACATAACGGCAATCGCGAATGCGCCTTCAAGACGCGTGAGTGCCTGCTGAACGGCCTGTTTGGGCCTTGCCCCCGCAGCCATGTTCGATGCGATTAATTGCGCAATGGTTTCAGAGTCGGTTTCTGTCGTGCACGCAAACCCGGTGCCGGCCAGTTCTTCGCGTAGCTTACGGAAATTTTCGATAATGCCGTTGTGAACGACCATAACAGATCCGGCCAAATGCGGATGCGCATTGGCAACCGTTGGCTCACCATGGGTTGCCCAGCGGGTATGGCCGATACCAACTTGCCCCGATAGCGGATCTGCGGAGACCACCTCACGCAAATTTTCAAGCTTGCCCGCAGCCCGTCGCCGCGCAAGTATGCCCGCTTCCAGCGTTGCAATCCCTGCGCTGTCATAGCCGCGATATTCGAGCCTAGCCAAAGCTTCAAGCAGGCGCGGCGCGGCCGTCTCTTCGCCGAGAATTCCAATAATTCCGCACATATTCACAGCTCCTGTTCGGCTTAGCCCTCGGTGGGCGTATCATATCCATTTGGATTGGACGATTGCCAGTTCCAGTGATCGCGGCACATCTCTTCGATGCCGCGCTTTGCCTGCCATCCGAGCAACTCTAGGGCCAAGCCCGGATTAGCATACATCGACGCGACATCCCCTGCCCGGCGTTCAACCACTTCATAGGGGATCGCTTTGCCGCTCGCCGCTTCAAACCCCTTGACCATATCAAGCACAGAATACCCCGTGCCGGTGCCAAGATTGACCGTAAACGAGCCGTCATGCGCGACCAGCCGGTCCAGTGCTTTGACATGCGCATCAGCCAGATCAACGACATGGATATAGTCGCGCACACCCGTGCCATCTGGTGTCTCGTAATCATCGCCCATCACATTCAGATGTGGCCGCCGCCCAACAGCAACTTGCGCGATATAAGGCATAAGATTGTTCGGAATGCCGCGCGGGTCTTCCCCGATCCGCGTGCTAATGTCTGCACCAACCGGATTGAAATAGCGCAAGATCGCGCATTGCAGCCCGCCCCCGCTTCCGGCCACATCGCGAAGCAAATTCTCGACTGCAAGCTTGGTCTGCCCATATGGATTGGTCGGCGCAAGCGGGTGATCTTCTGTCAGCGGCAAGCTTTGCGGCACACCATAAACGGTCGCGCTCGACGAGAAAATAAACCGCTCTACTGCCGCCGCAGCCATGGCCCTGAGCAGGCTATGGCTCCCGAGCACATTGCTATCATAATATTCGAGTGGCTTCTCATGCGATTCGCCTACCGCCTTGAGGCCAGCAAAATGTATAACCGCGCGGCAGTCATGCTCGGTCAATACCGATCTGCACAAGTCGGTATCGCGGATATCGCCTTCAATCGCGGTCAATTTGCGCTGAACAAGCTCGCTAAGCCGATCAATGGCCTTGGGGCTGGAATTGCAGAAATTATCAAGGATCACGGGCTCCCAACCCGCACCAATAAGTGACAGACATGTGTGCGAGCCGATAAACCCCGCACCACCCGTCACAAGAACGTTCCCCTTGGTCCTTTTGGTCATACATTTCCCAGTCTTCAAATTGCGTGCAGCTCTTCTTGCCATATCAATGCCATCAAGCAAGCTTGCATCACTGTTCGGGCGCAAATTGAGGCACATTCAGGGTTATTTTCTGAAATAGACAGAAGAACAGGTCATTGATCCGTCAAAGCTAAATCTCCACCAAATCACCCCGCGCGTTCCTTTTTTTGGTCAAACCCGTTATGCAAACACAAGAAAACAGCACTCAAACTTCAAGGCAGACACGATGACGCGTAAATATTTCGGAACCGATGGCATTCGCGGGACAGCCAATAAGGGCAAAATGACCCCGGAAGTGGCAATGCGACTGGGCATGGCCGCGGGGAAATATTTCCGCTCGACCGATCCGCGCCGCCATTCCGTTGTGATCGGTAAAGATACGCGTCTTTCGGGCTATATGATCGAGCCTGCCCTCGTCGCGGGCTTCACCGCCGTCGGCATGGATGTCACCCTGTTTGGCCCAATTCCGACCCCTGGCGTGGCAATGATGACGCGGTCATTGCGGGCTGATCTTGGCGTGATGATTTCCGCCTCGCACAATGCCTATTACGATAATGGCCTGAAACTCTTCGGCCCAGACGGGTACAAGCTCTCCGACGAGATCGAGCTCGAAATCGAAGCGCTTATGGATAAGCCGCTCGATCACAAGCTTGCCGGTGAGGCCGATCTCGGCCGCGCCATACGGATCGACGAGGCCACATCGCGCTATATCGAAATCGCCAAAGCCACGTTTCCGCGTGGCATGCGGCTCTCCGGGCTAACTATCGTCATCGACTGTGCGAACGGCGCAGCTTATGAGGTCGCTCCGCGCGCGCTTTACGAACTAGGCGCTGACGTCATTTGTATTGGGGACGCGCCGAACGGGTTCAATATCAATCTTGAAGTCGGCTCAACCGACACGCGCAGATTGAAGCAAGAAGTCATCAAACACGGGGCGGATATCGGTATCGCACTCGACGGCGATGCCGACCGCTGTATTCTTGTCGATGAGAATGCCAAGGAGATCGACGGCGATCAGCTTATCGGATTGATTGCAGGACAATGGCTCGAAGCAGACAAGCTCTCAAAGCCCGGCGTGGTGACAACCATTATGTCAAATCTGGGCCTAGAGCGTCACCTTGAAGGTTTGGGGCTGACCCTCGAACGCACCAAGGTTGGCGATCGCTATGTCGTCGAGAAAATGCGCGCTGACGGGTACAATCTAGGCGGCGAGCAATCAGGCCATGTCGTTATGTCTGATTTTGCCACCACGGGCGACGGGTTGATTGCCAGCCTTCAAGCGCTCAGCGCCATGGTTGAAACCGGCAGACCCCTGTCAGATCTGGCCAATGTATTTATTCCTGCCCCGCAAAAGCTGATCAATATCCGCTATGATGGCAAAGACCCGCTCGAGAAAGCAGCCGTCAAGACCTGCATTGCCGACGTGACCAAACGGCTTGGCAAAACAGGCCGCCTCGTTATCCGGAAGTCAGGGACAGAACCATTGGTCCGCGTCATGGCCGAAGCCGAAGACGAAGCGGTCATGCTCGAAGCTGTCGAGGAAGTCGCAGAGGCCGTGCGCAAGGCACTTTAGCCTTACAGTATACTTTGGGGAGCGAGACGCACGCCAAGAGGCGCTAGCGTGCCTTATAGCGACCCGTGACAGCGTTTATATTTCTTACCCGAACCACAAGGACATGGTGCATTGCGTGATGGCGACCGCGCTGGAGCCTCCTGTTGGGCACTCGCTTGCGGCGCTGCAAGGTTCTCGCCTGTTGCCGGATCGATATGGGTCTCGACCATTTTTGGCGGCGGCGGCGGCGGTGCAACGGGGGCCTGTACCTGAAGGTTCATCAAAACGCGCGTCACATCGGTCCGCAATTTGTTGAGCATGGTGTCAAACAAGGTGAACGCTTCGGATTTGAACTCGTTGAGCGGATCGCGCTGACCATAACCGCGCAGCCCGATCACCGACCGCAATTGATCGATTTGTTGCAAATGTTCGCGCCAGCTGCGGTCAATCAGCTCCAGCAGAACACGTCGCTCAAGCTGCTGCATCCGTGTCGGTTGACTGCTATCTTCCGTAGCCGACACAGCGTTCACTTCCGCGCTTTTCGCTGCAAATGCCTTCTCGACATCTCCTAGAATGCGTTCGCGGATTTCAAGATTGGCAACGCCTTCTTCCGACGCCCACTCTTCAACCGGCATGGTCACCGAGAACTGCTCGCTAAGGGCGGCCTTCAATCCGGCGATATCCCATTGTTCGGCATAAGATTTTTCGGGCATATGCAAGCTAACGAGATCTTCGATCACATCGTGGCGCATATCCGCGATAATATCAGATACAGAATCGGCGAGCATAAATTCACGGCGTTGCTCGAAGATTTCTTTACGTTGATTGTTGATGACATCATCATATTTCAAGACGTTTTTACGCATCTCGAAATTGCGCTGCTCGATCTTGCCTTGCGAGGTCTGCATGGCCTTGGTCATCCACGGATGGGTAATGCCCTCATCCTCTTTGATGCCAAGGCGGCGCATGACATTTTCCATGCGGTCAGCGGCAAAAATCCGCATCAGGTCATCTTCGGTGGAGATGTAGAATTTTGATTTGCCCGGGTCGCCTTGCCGCCCTGTCCGGCCGCGCAACTGGTTGTCGATCCGGCGGCTTTCATGCCGCTCGGTTCCAAGTACATACAAGCCGCCCGCATCGAGCGCGTCTTTTTTGCGAATCTCGATCTCGGCTTTGAGATTCGCTGCGATAACGGCCTGTTCGCTCTCGGTTGGCGCACGACCTTCTTTTTCGGTCCGCTCCTCGATTTTCTCTTCGAGCAACATTTCGAAATTGCCGCCAAGCTGGATATCGGTACCGCGTCCGGCCATATTCGTCGCGACGGTCACCGCTCCGGGCAGACCAGCAAGCGCAATAATACTGGCTTCTTTCTCGTGGTGACGCGCATTGAGCACCTGATGCTGGATACCAGCCGCCCCGAGAAGGGTTGAGATCAATTCGGATTTTTCAATAGACGCCGTACCAAGCAAAACCGGTTGTTTGCGTGATTTACAGTCTTTCACTTCGGCGATGATCGCCTTGTATTTCTCTTTGGCCGTGCGGTAGACGACATCGTCATCATCAATCCGCTGGATCGGCTTATTGGTAGGCAAATCAATGACATCGAGGCTGTAAATATCGTCAAACTCGTCCGCTTCGGTCAAAGCCGTACCGGTCATTCCGGCAAGTTTGTCATAGAGGCGGAAGTAATTTTGATAGGTGATAGAGGCCAGCGTCTGGTTTTCGGGTTTGATGTCCACCTTTTCCTTGGCTTCGATCGCCTGATGCAACCCTTCGGACAAGCGGCGGCCATCCATCATACGGCCCGTGAACTCATCAATCAGCATGACCTGACCATCGCGAACAATGTAATCCTTATCGCGCGTGAACATCTTGTTCGCCCGTAAAGCCTGATTGGCATGGTGGACGAGAGAAATGTTTGACGGCTCCCACAAAGACCCTTCGAGAATACCGGCATCGGCGAGCAATTGCTCAAGCTTCTCGGTGCCCTCTTCGGTATAAATACAAGAGCGCTGTTTCTCGTCGATCTCGTAATCTTCTTCAGTCAATTGGGGGATAAGTGCGTCGACGGTTTTGTAGAGCTCCGAGCGGTCATCGATCTGACCGGAGATAATCAACGGCGTACGCGCCTCATCAATAAGGATAGAATCGACTTCATCGACGATGGCATAGGTATGGCTGCGCTGGACCATCTCTTCGAGCGAGTATTTCATATTGTCGCGTAGATAGTCGAAACCGAATTCGTTATTGGTGCCATAGGTGATGTCGCAGGCATAAGCGGCCTTGCGCGACGCATCGTCTTTCACAGCACCCGTAATGGTGCCGGTGGTCATGCCGAGGAAGCTATAGAGCCGGCCCATCCATTCGGCGTCACGTGCCGCAAGATAATCGTTTACTGTGATCAAATGCACGCCCTTGCCCTCAAGCGCGTTGAGATAGACCGCCAGCGTCGCCACAAGGGTTTTACCTTCACCTGTGCGCATTTCGGCAATGCCGCCATCATGCAGCACCAGCCCGCCCATCATTTGCACATCGAAATGGCGCATGCCCAAAGCCCGCACGCCGGCTTCTCGGACAACCGCGAAGGCTTCATATTTGATCTTGTCGAGTGTTTCCCCGCTCGCAAGGCGGTTGCGGAATTCGTCCGTCTTGGCTTTTAAAGCCTCATCCGACAGGGCCTGCATTTCAGGTTCGAACGCATTGATCTTTTTCACCTCTGCCTGCAGAGGTTTCAGTTTACGGTCATTGGAAGAGCCGAATATTTTACGCGCGACGGAAAGCATATATTACCTAATTTATTGCGAGCTCTATCGCCCATTCTGGAACAATAGCAGGACATTCAACTTAAAACAGGCCGCATCAATATTGGGGCGACCGGACTGGTTGAGCGAATTCTACTCGACCAGTAGACTGGTGAGACTTAAGAATGCCCCAATCCTAAGTCAATCCAGACGGTGCGGATGAACGGAGAATCATTGATGATTCATTATATACTACGGGGGTTTCACCTCAATTTCCTCGCGCTTTTTTTATTTTCCGCGAGTGTGCTTGCTGCGTGTGGCCAGACGGAAACCGCTCAAACCCCGACCCCGGCGACGGTCAGGGTCGCCGGAGAAGCAGCTGTTATTGTCAATGACGAGCCGATTTATATCGCTGATCTGGAGCTAGAAGCGACGACCCAGGGCGCGATATTGCCCGGCGAAACCTTCGCGCCTGATCATGTCGATTATCAGCGCGTTCTTGACCAGCTTATCGATCAACGCCTGCTCGCGCAGGAATCGCTGCGGCGCGGCTTGGATAACGACCCGATTGCCATCCCGCGACTACAGGCGGCCCGCGAACGGATCTTGAGCAATTTGCTGATCGAGGAGCTGGTTGCCCGCAATGTCAGCGAGGACGCGATCCAGAAAATGTATGCCGAACAGGTCCGGCTCCAACAGCTCGATGACGAGGTGCGCATCAGCCTGATCACTGTTGCCGATGCTGAAGCTGGCGCAACGGTCATCGACGAGCTTACCGGTGGCGCCGAGTTCTCAGCGACCGCTTTCAAATACTCCATCGATGCCTCAAGCCGCATTGATGGCGGGGATCTGGGCTATATCGGCCCGGCCGAGCAGCCAGAACCTTTTGCCAGCACAATTGCAAACACACGTACGGGCGAGATATCTGCCCTGTTCGAGAGCGACGCGGGTTGGCATGTTCTCAAAGTCGAGGACCGCCGCCAACGCGCGCCTAAAACGCTCGAAGAGATGCGGCCGGAGATCGTAACCTTCCTCACTTACTCCCAGATCAATGACGTTCTGGGCCGAATGCGGATGAATGCAGATATCAAAACGCCGAAACTGGATGTCGCAGAAGATCAAACCGAGCCACATGAAGAATGAGCGGGAAGCCAGACCGCTCTATCCTCGCAAAACAGACTCTACTTGGTGACGCCGCACTCCAGAAAAGACTCTATTAGACACGCCGCAACAGGCTGTGAATTCAACACCAAACCAGACCGGACCCGCTATGTCGCTTACAACGTCTCCCCTTGCCCCTGACCACTTCCCCGAATTGCCCGAGGTCAAAGGCGTCACCAGCGCCGTTGCCTCACGCGGCTTCTATGCGGGTCGCGGCGATCCGCGCGATGACGTGTTTTTGTTTGCTTTCCAAGAAGGCACGGTTTGCGCTGGCGTATTTACCCGCTCATCGACCCGTTCGGTCGATATTGACTGGTGCCGCGATGCTTTGAAAACGGGCGGCGGACAGGCCCGCGCACTGGTCGCCAATTCGGGCAATTCAAACGCCTTTACCGGATTGGCCGGACGCGAGAAGAATGACGCGACCATCGCCGCCCTTGTCGATGCGCTTGGCGTGGCGCAAGAGACCTGCTTTCTCGCAGCAACCGGCGTCATCGGGCAGCCTTTGGCGGATCCGAACTTTGTTGGCGCGGCGGTTCCCCAACTCGCAGCAAAACTCGCCCCGCCCGACTGGCTTGCCGCAGCAAAGGCCTTCATGACCACCGATACGTTTCCAAAGGGCGCAGGACAGACACTCGCGCTTGGCGACACCGAGGTTGCGATTGCCGGAATTGCCAAAGGCTCAGGCATGATCCAACCCAATATGGCAACCATGCTGGCCTATGTGTTCACCGATGCCGCGATTGCGCCGGAGTTGCTTGATGGCTTGCTGCGCCGCCATGTCGACACAACCTTCAACGCGATTACCGTCGACAGCGATACGTCGACCTCGGACACATTGATGGTGTTTGCCACGGGTGCAGCCGGGCACGCGCCGATCACCGAGCATGATGATCCGCGTCTGGCCGTCTTCTCCGAAAGCCTGCATGCTGTGTTGCAAGACCTCGCCCACCAGATCGTCCGCGATGGCGAGGGCGCGACCAAATTTATCGAGATTACGGTCGGCGGCGCGCAGTCGGAGGCATCGGCAAAGACGATCGCGGCTTCAATTGCCAATTCCCCTTTGGTTAAGACTGCACTTGCGGCCAGCGACGCAAATTGGGGCCGTGTCGTGATGGCAATTGGCAAAACCGATGAACCTCTCGACCGTGATCGGCTCAATATCTGGTTCGGCGATCATCAAGTGGCCGAAAATGGCGGATTGGCTCCGGCCTATGACGAGGGCACAGCAAGTGCGATCTGCGCAGCTGACAAGATCACCATTCGCGCCCATGTCGGGGTCGGAGACGCAAGCGCGACAGTGTGGACCTGTGATCTGACCCATGCCTATGTCGAGATTAATGGAGCCTACCGGACATGACCAAACTTTTGGTGGTTGTGGCCGCCGCGCTTTTTGACAGCGAAGACCGCGTTTTGCTCGCGCAACGCCCCGAAGGCAAATCCATGGCAGGGCTATGGGAATTCCCGGGCGGCAAAATTGAAGCCGGAGAAACCCCCGAAATTGCGCTCGCTCGCGAACTTTTTGAGGAATTGGGCATCATAGTTGACCCAAAAAACCTGAAACCGATGAAATTTGCCAGTTTCTCTTATCCAAAGTTTCACCTCCTCATGCCATTGTATGCGTGTCGAACGTGGGATGGGACACCTGTCGGCGCAGAAGAGCAATCGCTCGACTGGGTCAAATTGGGGGACCTCCACCGCTATGACGCCCCGGCAGCGGACATCCCGCTGTTTGATCATTTAGCGTCCCATGGCGCGCAGGAGTAGAGTTATCATGTTGAAGGCGAGCCTCAAATCATACTTCGCGGATACTGAAGGTGCCGCTGCCATTGAATACGGCCTACTGCTCGGCCTTTTGACGCTGGCAATTCTCGGCGCGCTCACTGCGCTTGGTAATGCGACGTCAGATACTTTTCAGAACATCGCCGACGTTACGCCGGTCCCAGCTGCTCCTTAGGGGATAATTGCCCCGTCGCAGCTAGCCTGCCCGTTTGGGTGTTAGCTTCCTGTCTTGGAATTTTTAACGCTCGCAATTCCTTCAGCCAGACTGATCGTCGCGCTGCCGCGCTTTTTCGGCTGCGGTTGATGCGGCGCTGGCGCCCAGCCTGACAAATAGATCACATCAAAGCTGGCTGGCACTTTTCCGCGCTCGTCAGCATATTCTTCGTGATAGATTTCTGCCATGCGCGACAGAATGCGCGGAGATAGCCCGCGCGAGGCCGGCATCGCAAATGCAGCCCGCTCGGCCATCCCGCCTAAATCTTCAAGCAATTTGAACGGGCTGGAATAGTTCACAGTCAACCGGTCAACATCGACAACCGGCAAAGCATAGCCTGCCCGCTGCATCAAGGCCGCCATATCTTGCAATCTCGGCAAGGGCGATATGCGCGGCGCAGCGCCGCCTGTCAGCTCCATTTCTGCTTCGCTGAGGGCATGGCGCAATTCTGCCAATGTGCCCGCACCAAACAAGGCGCCGAGGAACAGACCGTCGGGTTTTAGAGCCTGCCGGATCTGCACCAGAGTGCCCGGCAGATCATTGACCCAGTGTAGCGATAAAGCACTGGTAACGAGATCAAGCCGCCCCGCGCTCAAGCCGCCCTCTTCGGACAGCAGTGCTTCCTCGTCGATCTGCTGCGCATCAATGCCGGATGCGCGGGCTTGAGCGACCATGCCCGGAGACATATCCCCTGCCTTTACCTGCATTGCCCGGTCATGTGCCGCGAGCGCACGCGCCAGTGTCCCCGTATGGCAACCAAGGTCGAACGCGGCGGCGAAACTATGGGCATTATCGGCAAGGCGCTCGACAATCTGATTCGACACGCGGGCCTTGAGGAAGTCATACTCGGAAAATCGGGCGGCCGCGCGGTCCCTTTGGGCGCGCAAACGGGCACGATCGAACACTGAAGGAGGAGACGCATTAGTCATGGCCAGCGATATGCACTCTATTCGCGCATCCGCCAAGCAGGCCTTGTCGACAATGACCGGTGCTTTATGGCCCGGCCGGTCACTTGTGTCCGGCGAACCGGCCCGCGGCGCACTATCGGCAGAGGATTTCGCCGCATTATCTTTCTTGACCGGCGCGCTTTGCCCGAGCTGCGCCCGCCCGCATGGCATAGATCTCGGGCCGGATACGGTTTGTGCCGCCTGTATCGCCCGCCCGCCGGTCTGGACACGTGCCCATGCCGCGCTGGCTTATGATGATGTGTCGCGCATCCCTATACTTGCGCTCAAACGGGCAGGTCGGCGCGACGGGCTGAAGGTGATGGCCAACTGGATGGCAATTTCCGGCGCTCCCAGTCTGGCCGCAGCGGACCTGATCATGCCTGTTCCCTTGCATTATTTCCGGCTGGTCAAACGCGGCTACAATCAGTCTGGATGGCTGGCGAGCGCGATTTCCGCCACGTCCGGCGTTCGGGTTGATCATACTGCGCTCAACCGCGTCCGCGCCACGCCATCACAGGCCGGACTGAGCGCCAGAGCGCGGCACAAAAACGTGCAAGGGGCGTTTCGTGTTTCCAAACGTGGCCGCAAGAAAATCGACGGCAAAACAGTGATCCTCGTCGATGATGTGATGACAACCGGCGCGACGCTCAAGGCAGCAAGCAAAGCCCTGCTCAAAGCTGGCGCAAGGCAGGTCGATATTCTGGTCCTTGCACGCGTTGTAAAACCCGAAGAAATCACCATATAGTAAGCGCACAAAGATGAATATGAGAGACCCATTATGGCCAAAGTCACCATTTATACCCGCGATTTCTGCCCTTACTGCACGCGCGCCCTGAAGCTGCTGAAGCAAAAAGGCGCGGATATGACCGTGATCAAAGCCGGACGGGACGCCAAAAAGAAGCAGGAAATGATCCAGCGCTCGAATGGCGGCAGAACCTTCCCGCAAATTTTCGTCGGCGACAAACATATTGGCGGCTGCGACGAGATGATGTCGCTTGATCGCTCGGGCGGGCTTGATCCGCTTTTGGCGGCCTAGGCAGACGGCTTGATCCGCTATGCCCTGATATGCGCCGATTGCGAGGCGGAGTTCGAGGCCTGGTTTGCAGGATCGGCGGCCTATGATGCCCTGGCCAAAGCCGGACAGCTTGAATGCAGCCATTGCGGAGGATCGCGCGTTTCCAAACAGATCATGGCCCCCTCCGTCGCCCGCAAAAAACCGGAGATAGCAAGCGGGCCCAAGCCTGCTGATGTGATCGCCGCAGCCCGCGAGCATATTGCGCAAACCCATGACTATGTTGGCGAGCGTTTCCCCGATGAAGTGCGGGCCATGCATTATGGCGAGATTGATGACCGTCCGGTTTGGGGCACGGCAACCGCTGACGAAGCCAAGACGATGGCCGACGAAGGCATCGAGGCCGTGCCTCTGCCCAAAGCCCTCGCGCCAAAACCACCCAAGAAACAGCTCAACTAGGCGGCTCGCTCCGCCCTGTGCGCCTTTGCCCGCTTGACCTTCGCGGTCTACGGCGTATGAGGTGGGCACAAACGAAATTTGCAATGGGAGATGCCCAGATGGCGAGCTCAGAATATACACGCGGCGAAATGGACATCGCCGAACAGACCCGCACTTGGGAAGGCTTTCTGACAGCCACTTTGTGGGGCAGCTTTATCATTGCGCTACTGGTCGGATATTCAACACTGACGGTCGCGCTCGGCATGCATTGGGTCGTTGCGCTCGGCATTTGCGCTATTGGCGGCATTGTTGGCGGCCTGCTGATGGGCATGGGCAGCGCATGGCTGGCAACCGTTGTGATTCTTTCGGCCCTCGCGGTCATCGTTCAAGTGTTGATTATGCTGTTTGGCGCTTTGGGCTAAAACCGAAAATTAGAAATTGAACGGGTCAGCAGGTTTCCCCTGTTGGCCCGTTTTTTATGCGCGGGACTGAATGTCCGGTCCCCGAAATTTTCACTTCCAATTATCGTTTAACGTTATAAGTTGACGGCATGGAGGCCCCTGAATGTCCGAACACCCCCTTGTAATTACCAATGCGACAAAGCGGTTTGGCTTTTTCACAGCGGTTGACGATCTCAGCATGACAGTTCCCCAAGGCGCGATTATCGGATTTCTCGGCCCCAATGGGGCAGGAAAATCAACCAGTCTACGCATGGCACTCGGGGTGATGAATGCCGACAAAGGCTCGGTCGCTTTGTTCGGCGCACCACCAAATCAAACCAATTTGCGCCGTGTCGGCTTTTTGCCGGAAGAGCGCGGCCTGTATAAAAAGATGACCCCGCGCACAACCATCGCCTATTTTGCCCGCCTCAAGGGATTGTCTAGCAAAGTGGCCTATGCGCGCGCCGACGAGCTGCTTGAAACCGCCGGTCTCAAGAAATTTGCCAAAACCAAGAATTCAAAACTGTCAAAAGGCATGGCCCAAAAGGTCCAAATTTTGTCGACACTGGCGCACAAGCCGGACTTCCTGATCCTTGACGAGCCGTTTTCCGGCCTTGATCCTGTCAATCAACAAGGACTGGAAGACATGATCATTGCCGAACACAAGCGCGGCGCGACCATCTTGTTTTCAACCCATGTCATGGAACATGCCGAACGGCTTTGCGATTCGATCATTATGATGGCGGGCGGCAAGAAAGTGTTCGATGGGTCTTTGCAAGGCGCATTCGATGTGATGGGACGCGGGGCACGGATTGGTGTGCGCGGGAATTTCAATGTCGCTGAAGCCCTCTCGACCCAAGGATTTCAAGCGATTGAGGATACGGTAGAAGCCGATACGCATTGGTGGCGGGTCGAGCTTGATAAAGGGTATAATGCGCAAGATGTTTTGCGCGCTGCCATCGAGGAACAGGTGCCAGTCACCGGTTTTATGCCCGACGAAGCGCGCCTGCGTGATGTGTTCGTAAAACTGGCCGGCCCGCAGGATCCGAAAGCCTTCGAGGCAGATCCGATTGAAGAGGTGACAACCTGATGCGCAATATACTTCTGGTCTTTCGACGCGACTATATGAGCTATGTCTCTGCATGGGGCTTCTGGCTCGGCCTTGCCGCTATGCCGATTTTGATCCTGTTCGGCGTCTTTATGGGCGGCTTGGCAGCCTCCTCGACACCGGTTCGCTATTATGCGGTGATCGAAAATAGCCCCGTCTATGGCCCTGCAATCGAGCAATCATTTGTACGCGATCGTGAAGAGATTGAAGCAACGCTTGCCGAGTTGAGCGCGCAAACCGGAATTGATGCTGATATCAGCGCGATCGCCGACGAAAATATCAGCCTGCCAGACTTTGTGCGGATTGATCCACCTGCAAACACGATTGATGAATTGCGGCCATGGCTGCTTGGTGAACGCGAGGTGGACGGACCTGATGGCGCGAAACCGCTCTTTGCCGCAATCATCATCCCGGCCGATGGCGGCAAGATCGAATATTGGAGCGAAGAGATCAATGTTGACGGGCTGACCTCCCGCCTTGGCCGCGTTTCGAGACAGGTCGCACGTGATCAGTTTCTCGCCGAGGCCAATGTTGACCCTGATATTCTCGACCGCGCCGATGATGCGGCGCTGGGGATTGAACAAAGGCGCGTGCGCACGGTGGAAGCCGAAGCGGCAGATGGCAATGATGTGACCTTTGCTGATCAGGCCCCGCGCTTTCTCGCGCTGGGGATATGCTATTTCATGTGGGGCGTTTTGTTCTCGACGGGGCAATATCTTTTGATGGGGACAATCGAAGAACGCTCGAACAAGATTTTCGACACGCTGCTGACATCGCTCAGACTGCCGCAATTGCTGGCCGGAAAGCTATTGGCGGTGCTTGGCGTGACCTTCACCATGATGGGGGTATGGTCCCTGCTCGGCTTTGTGATCACGGCGGCGGGGGCAAGTCAGCTCCCCGGCGAGGTACGTCAGATCATGTATGATATTATTGGTGCCGGATTGCAGCCGAAGATTCTCGTGCCGACCTTTTTCAGCTTTGTCTTTGGCTATCTGATCTATGGGTCGATCTTTATGGCGCTTGGGTCATTGTGCGACACAGTACAAGAAGCGCAGACATTGCTTAGCCCGCTGATCCTGATTTTGATGATGCCGATGTTCATGATCATGCTGGCCTTTAATGATCCGACGTCTCCGATTGTAGCCTTTGTGTCCTGGGTGCCGATCTTTACGCCATTCCTTTTGATCTTACGGGTGCCGAATGATCCGTCGATCTGGATCATTGTCTCGCAGATCGGGCTGATGGCGGTGACCTCCTTCGTCATTCTCTGGCTATCGACCAAGGTCTATCGCGCGGGCGCAGTGCATGGCGCAGGCGTCTCGGATGCGACGGCATGGATGAAACGGCTTATCCCGGGCATGGGTAAGAAAAAGTCCGAGGATGCGAACTAAAGCGCTCCGTCGAGGTCAAAACACAGCAACCAAAGAAAAACCCCTCTTGGCCAAGCCAGAGGGGTTTTGTCTTAAACAGTCGAGATAGAGGCTATACGATGCCTTCGCGCTGGGCGCGTTTGCGAGCCAATTTACGTGCACGGCGAACCGCTTCTGCCTTTTCACGGGCCTTCTTTTCAGATGGCTTTTCGAAATGGTTGCGGGCTTTCATTTCCCGAAACAGGCCTTCGCGCTGCATCTTTTTCTTCAAAGCCCGTAGCGCTTGGTCCACATTATTATCGCGCACAATGATCTGTACTATCGCAAAATCTCCTGAATTTTCAATTCGAACGCGCCATCGAACATGCCGCATGCTAAAAACTGGTGCGGGTATGGTATACCCATGAAGGGGCGTCCTTAACACGCCTTTGTCCACTTGCCTACACCTGAGTTTATATGACCCAAAATCCTTCCTCGACCCTCCGCGCCCGTTGGCTCACCGCTATGCTGCCACATGTGCCATTTGATGGCTGGACCGAAACAGCGGCATGGAAAGCAGCGGACGAGGCCGGTCTGTCCGAAGGCGAGCAGAAACTTGCCGCCCCGAACGGGCTGATCGATCTGGTCGATGCGTTCTTTGACGCAGCTGAAACGACAGCAAAAGCCCAATTCACCGAAGATGCATTGGACGGGCTCGGCGTGCGGGAGAAGGTGCTGTTTGGTGTACGGGCATGGCTCGAAGCGCTTGCCCCGAACCGCGAAGCCGCACGCAAAGCCAGCGCGCGAGGGTTTTTACCATGGGTGGCTGGTGATGCAGTTCAACGCACTTGGTCTGTGGCAGACGTGATCTGGACCGGCATTGGCGACACATCAGAGGACTATAACAAATATTCCAAACGCGGGCTTTTGGCGGCGACAATCCCGCTCATCTTCCTGCGCTGGCTCGATGAAGACGATGACGAAGCGCTCGACGCCTATATCTCCCAGCGGCTGACAGGTGCGATGAAATTTGGCCAAACGGCGGGCAAAGTCGCAAAGCCTATGCTCGATGCGATCGAGAAAATCCGGACGCGTTAACGCGCCACCTTTTAAAGATACCGGTGCAGGTCGCCTCAGACGAACTGCAAGCCTGCATCTCCTCGTCGGCACCAGACGACTTTGCATGAATGCTCGACGCCAAGCGATGATACGATCAAGGTAACCAGTGCGGGCAATGTTTCATAACTGCGGAGCCGGACACGCGCGCCGGTTCTGGAATGGTCGACCATAATTGCTGCAACCCGATAGCCGTTCTCGCAACTTATCGTACACTGCTTCCAACTATCGTACCGCGTGGATCGCCGTATGTCCTTCAGCCGTTTCCGCGCCGGAGCCTTGGCCTCTGCGGTCATGCAGACTTGAGCAATCCTCGTGCTATCAACAAGTTGTTTCTTGCGGAACATGTCTCCAAACTTCCAAATATCTCTCGGCAGCGATGCCTTTCTGAGCAGGGGCGTATGGAGGGTATATGCGTGAGCGCCGGAAATGGTTCCAATTTAATTGAAATTCGTATCCTCGACCGGCGGCAAGGCACGCAATGCACGGGTCAGCCTTTGCGCAAGGTCCGCTTTGTGATGTGAGCCATTTTGCGGCCGTCGCGTGGATCGTGTTTGCCATAGGAAACAAGCCGTGTCGCAGCGGCAAACCCAGACGGGATCTGCGCCACTTCCGCGCCGAGCAAATTCTCCATCTCGATGTCGAAGATGCGGTCAACTGGTCCAAGCGGCCAGCCCGCAACAGCGCGGATATGTTGCTCGAACTGACCCGTTAGGCAGGCTTCGGGCGTC
>JBDVDE010000147.1:0-8189 GCA_039942135.1 Hyphomonadaceae bacterium | reverse complement strand
GTTGATCCGGCCAATGGCATGTTCACCTTTACCCCGACACTCGGGACAGATCGCGCAGGCCTTAATTTCGGGCTGGCAACCGAGCCGCGCCTCTCCGAGGACCAAAGCCAAACCGTGACCGCCGGTAGCTCTGTCACACTGCCTCACACGTTCACTGCTGGCGCGCCCGTCGATGTCACGTTCACGCTAGAAGACATCGTACAATCTGTGGAGGGAAGTTTCACGACCGTCTTGTTTGAAGATGTCGACTGCGACCAAGAAATCGGAGCAACAGACACACTCATATCGGGCCAGCGCGCACTCGCAGCCGATGATGCCATATGTCTGATCGTCAGGGTCACCGCTGCCGCTGGCACACCGTCCCAAGCGGACATTCGTTACACACTTCGCGCAGCAGGCAATTATGCGAACAGCGCTGTGACATATATTCGGGAGAACGCCGACAGGGTTCTCATTGGTGATGATAATGGACTGACCCTCACAAAATCGGTTTGCAATGCCACGACGAGCACATGCGATCTGCAGTCCGGAACAGGCTTCTCGCCGTCCAATTCCGGTGCGCCGGGAGACACGTTAATCTACCGCATCGGTTTTGAAGCCCCCGGCCCTGAACCTGTAACCGATCTCGCCATCTTCGACAGAACACCCGCCTTCTCGGCGCTTGCGGCAACGCTGCCAAATATAGATCCGCAAACTGCGGGCCTAACATGCGCGCTCATCGTGCCCCCAGCACCTAGCGCGGGCTATGAGGGGGCGCTCGAATGGGGATGCACAGGCGACCTCCCCTCGGGAAGCTTTGGCATCGCAACATTTGAAGTACGCATCAGTGATTAGAGTAACAGGCGCTGGCAATATAATGCGATGATACGCCTCTAGAACGGTAAACGTATTGGAAATGGTACGCTGAAAATAGAGCAAACTCGGGTGATCTCCAACGTCCGATTTTGGGATCTAGCAATCCAGCTTGCAAAATCAATCTCGAGGTTAGGCACTCAAATACTAAGTTATTGAATACATGGGAATGTTTAGTGTCAGGTTAGGCATCCCTAACCTTTGCTTTGTATGCGGATTATGACTTCCTGTCTCTCCGCCAAACAGTCTGATGATTTCAGGCTTGTTTATACGCCGGCCAATTAGTGCCCTACTCTGCGGGACTTAGCCGGGCCATCAGGGATATTCGTGTTTCTCCTTCCCCTCATTCGGCACTGTCAAAGATAAATCGAATACAGTATTCGCGTCCAAAACGCGCGATTGGCGCGACAGAATTTATTCAACTTTCTGCTAGCTTCATGCGCGTAAAGTCGACAGTGAAGTATTCAAAAATTTATCTTTGACAGTGCGGTTCGCATTAAACTGACAGCCCCGCTGAAACTGTGCTGCAAGTATCTCGTGATCAGAACTTGGCGATCAGGTTTACGAAGACGCCATTATCATCAAAGCTTAGATCGGTCAGATCGTCGGAGAAATCGGTGAAGTTATAGCCGACACCGATTTTCGCGTTGTCGCCGACATGGCGGTAGAGAGCAGCCAGAAGGCCGGCACGTTGATCATCGGCCTGAGTGACGGTCAGGATACGGCCTTCGATCACGGCATCCCACTTCTTCACAAAGTGGATATCTGCGCGAACAACCCCCAGATGCGAGGTGCTATTGAGGAAGTCCTCTTCAAGACGTGTCAGACTGATATCGCCGGTCCGATAGCCATATTTACCGCCAAGGGTAAGCCAGTTATTGATCCGGTATTGCCCATCCACGCTCAAGATATTGCTACGCTGTGCTGGTAATCCGGTTTGTCCGGCGTTCGATATTTGCTCTGCGCCTGGCAAGTCCTCAAAATAGGTATACCGGAACAGTGCGTTAAAGCGGTCATTCTCGACCGGGCGGTATGCACCAGCCACTTGCAACTCGGTGAACTCACCTGCAAAGAACGCGCCCGCCGAGCTGTCACTTTCAGCACGGTTAAACTTCAATAATGCCCGCCAATCGGGGGACACTTTAAGGCTGACATTCGAGCGCAAGAACCAACTCTGGCGCTGCTCACCATTGTTCTCGTCCTCGCGCCACTCGAACGCACCGCCAACATTAAAGCCTTCAGCCGTGTAACCTGCGGTCACTGTAAACGCTTCGCGGTCAATGATGCGGGTTTCATCTTCCACTTCGCCAATCTCGAAATTGGCACCAAGTGACCAATGCTCACCGGGGGTAAAATCCAGTCCATAAGCATGGGTCAGACCTGATATGTTACCAAAGGATCGGCGCTCTTCGCCAAACACGCTGAGATAAGATGTAAAGCGTTTGCGGCCGCCGGCTGTCAGCGTGTTCTGGCTGTTAAGCAAGCTACTCGCGCCATCAATGCCCGGCTCGGTACGTTCAGCATCCAGCGTATAGTTCAGATAATACTCCTCGCCATCGGCGCGCTGATAGGAGACGCCAGCCAAGCCGCCAAAGCCGCCATTGCCGCCCGACGCTTCACCGTTCAAACCGATGCGTTCGGTAATTTGTGCCCGTACACCACCGCCATAACGGTTGCCGCGATTACGGCTTCCTGAGCGTTCAATCGTCCCCTGCCCGAAGACATAGGCGCTCAGTGATCCATTGGCGGTATATTCAACTTCCCCGCCAAGGTCTGTGCGGTCGCCATTGCGCCCGATTGCAGATCCGTCAATATCATTGTGTCGAAGCCCTACCCCGACACGGATCGCCTCGGTGACCCCGACCCGAACATCGAGCGCGGTTGTGGTTTCGACGATACCGCCCTCAATATCCAGAGAATCATATTTGAGCGCGACTTCATTGCGGCCATCTTCTGAAAGCCTGATCGTTGCCGCAGCGCCGAAGCGCTCTGTATCAGAGATCGTGAGCCGACCGGGTGCAGAAAACCCCGATTCGATGTCTTCATAATAGCCCGACACTGATCCGGTCTGGCTTGACACATCAGCCAAGTTTACCGCGCCTTCCAGACGGTAGGCAAAAGCATCGGAGGTTTGATCATTCGAGGCAAGATCCTGAAAGGTAAAGCCGCCGTCCAGCGATGCCGTTTCACCGAAAGCTTGTCCCTCAGTATTGGCAATTTCAGCCTTTAGGTAGGTGCCTTCGCTTGCACGGATCAGAAGATCAGCAGCGAGTAGAGTTTGATCGACATCGCCGGTTTCTTCTTGCTGTCCGGTAAGGCCAATACGGACATTATCTGTCACCCAGCCTTCCCCGCGTCCACCGGTTGTAAAGCCGTCGATATTGTCTAGGCCCGGCGTAAACTCATAGCGCGCAACCAGATAGGCATCTCCGCCCGACAAAGTCCCGTCGCGTACAATCTGGTCGCCTAGAACCGTCGAGTTCAACGGTTCGGAAAGAATGACCCGCCCCTGAATGTAATCAACATCATAATCGACAAAAGCTTGCAGGTCGCGTGTTTCAATCACCAGACCGGAATCCTTGTCACGTATCTCCACGCGCAATCGCTCCGACCCGATGGTCAGGTCTTGACGCTCAAGAAAGAACACCGACCCGCCCGTGCCGCGAAACTCGTCCCGGCCCGGGATTGTTCCGGGGTCAGCAGCGAACAATGTCACGCGCGATCGGCGGTCGCCTCGCGAGGTCGTTGCGTCACTATTATATTCAAGCTTGGCTCCGTAAAGCCCGCGATCAATCTGGGCGAATTCTGTGGAGGTAACATTCGTCAGAAAATTACCCCAGACAACATGATCATCCCCGCGCTCGATCCGCACATAGAACCTGCCTTGCGTTGGCGCATCTTCAACGAAGGTCGAATCATCACCATAAACTGGATAGAATCGATCAGGGTCGAGACGCCGCAAAAGCGACTCCGGATCCCGATCATTGAGATTGGAGAAGATGTTAGAAATATCATCCTCTGTCGTGTCGAGAGACGCGGTAATCAGATACTTACCCTGAATTTTTCCCTTTAGGTAAAACCCTGCGCGGCCATGCACGAATGTCTGGTCAAAGTCCTCGCCACCTGCCTCAATCAAGGCGCGACCACCAGTGCCCTGCCGACCAACAGTCAGATCACCAAGACCAACAAAGAAGAATTCGTTTTTGGGGATGTCTACCTGACGAACCATATCAATCCGCCGTCCTGCATTGTCGACATAGCTGACAGAAACCTGACGCTTGCCGAATGGCAAAATTTGTTGGGCAGCAAAACTACCATCCGCATCAATCACAGCCGGATGTCCGAACACTTGCAGATTGCTGATGTCATAGTCGCGCACATCAGCCATCGAAACTGTCGCTGTGCCGCCAGCAACCTTGATATTGCGAATGGCTGTATTGTCATTGCCATAGATCGACGTTGCTGCAGGTAACGCATCGTCAAGCTCGGCCTTGTCTGTAACCTGCATGGTTTTACGGCGTGTCTCATCAAAGCGGCCATTTTCATCATAGACCCGCAGAACATAGGAATAGGTTTTACCATCCGAATTCTGGGGCACACTCCATTCTGCAGTCCCTGAGAGGTCAGCCAAAATGGTTGCGACGGGCGCCGTAATCAACTGATCGTCTTCA
Organism: Hyphomonadaceae bacterium; assembly: GCA_039942135.1. Taxonomy (GTDB): domain Bacteria; phylum Pseudomonadota; class Alphaproteobacteria; order Caulobacterales; family Hyphomonadaceae; genus CALLCD01. Next base: position 3,666 of record JBDVDE010000147.1, on the reverse strand, counting down.
TCGAAGATGCGAATTTCAGCACGCTCGATCCAATGACCATAATTCCAATATGTATTGAACTTGACCGCCTCGCCCGCGGCAACGCTACCTTTGCCATCAGCCAGACCTGCATTCAAAAGCGGTGTGCCTGACAGACCGTCAAACGACATTAGAATGTCATCGGGAGACAAGACGAGATCACTCGCAGCAGCCTCATCAATCGTGACCGTAAGCGGCGAACGTGATTGGGTCGCTTCAGCTTGCGATTGCTCAGGTGCAGCGAGAGGATAGAGAACGGGTGTTGGCCTCGCCTCTGGCACCGGGTGCTCTTCCACTTTTACTGCATTGACCGCTTCGATGCCCGCAGGCCTCGGCAAGGTAATATTGCGCTCGCGTGTATTGTCCAAATAGAAGACAGTGTTGAGCGCCGGACTAGCTTCGGCGAGCGACACTTGTTTGTCAGAGATACGCAATTGGCGCGCATGAGTTTCGTCAAATTTTCCGTCACGTCCGTATACGCGCAAAATATAGACGAAAGACTGACCGACATCTCCTTGCGGCGTCCATACAGTCGGCGTCTCTTTCGAGACGGGAATAACCGCAAGCACATTTGCGCGCTCAGTGTCCCGCGCATCATAAATTCGCACTTCGCCAGTGCTGATATGACTGTCATAATTCCAATAGGTCTTGAAAGTTAAAACTTGCCCGGAAATTGCGTGGAACCCGCCATGAGCCAGTCCAATATTCAGCTTTGGCTCAATCTCTTGAGTTGAAAGCGACGATTGCGCAAGGGTCGGCGCAGTCGACAATGCGGGTGCCGTTTGTGCGTAAGCCCCCGCAAGCGCGGTTGTGCTCATTATGAAAGACAAAAGGGCTGTGCGGGCGGTCATCTTGGAACTCTTCTCAAAGGAATTCAGCTGCTTCAAACGGCGTGATATTTTGCTCATATTATCTCTCCCCGCCAACCGGACCCGAGATCGAGTTCGTCCAAATTTCGAGATTGTAAGGCCCATCCCCCCAGTCCGATCGTATTCGATTGACCAAAGCATCAAGCCGAGCTCGCCCGTCTTCTCCTTCGTAATTTAGTGTCAGGATAGTGGGCTCTTTACGCAACTCTTCGAGCACGCCAGCTATGGCGCTGCTCAACTCAGGCGACAGGTCATTTGATCCGGCAATGAATGCGTGTGGTTGCAGATCAATGCTCATCGGGCGCAAACCCTGCACCCCAAAATCAGCACTTGAGAGCTTGCCTTCGGTCAGGCGGATTACACGAGGGTTTTCCGATGTTACGGAAAAGCCTGTTGGCAAGCTCCGCTCATCAAGCTTGACGATGAAGTTGGAGCCGATGCCTTGTTTCGGTGTCGCCGCACAAGCAATGTGATAACGGCCATATTCGTCCGTTGTAATCAGCAAGCCATTGACCGTTGCAATCCTGACACCGGGCAATCCTCGCTCACCTTCATCCTGATAGCCGTCACCGTCTAGATCTTCATAGACCTTGCCGATTAGTTCGGAGCAGTCAAAGATTTCATCCGGCGAGATCCGGACGATAGCTTGCGCCTCATTAGACAAGAGAACTGTCCCAGGGCCGGTTTCCGCGAACGCCGTGTTGACGAAGTCGCCAACCGAAACACCGGCACCGACAATCAAGCCTAGGTTCACAGTTGCCGTCTCACCGGGGGCAATATCGACACCGCTCCAGACAAGTTCTCTATTTCTCAAAACGGGCTCGACGGACGCACCATTTAGGCGACCGGATCCTTCAACGAACCGGAAACCCAGAGGCGGTGTATCGACAATCTCGATGCCTGTGGCAGCCGCGGCATCATCATTGCGAACTGTGATCGTATAGACCACCACCGACCCTGTCGTCGCAGTTGCTGTGGTGGCTGTCTTAGTCGCGAACAGATTGACCGGATTGGCAATAACAATCGTCGCAACCGCAATGTCACAATTGGCTGGATTGATGACGTCACAGATCTGGTATTCGATCCCGAACGTCCCCGCTGGCGTGCCGACAGGGATGTTCAATGTACCGTCAGCATTACTCGTGACGCCCGTCAATCCAGCATCATTGATGATCGTAAGGGCCACATCTTCAGAATTGAACGACTGGCCATCCATCGTGTCAGCCCCAAACAGGCTTGGTGTGCCTTCGCCACCAGAAATTGGCAGAGTTGTAAAATCATCGTCCATCGCGTCAATGGCAGGAGCTTCGACAAGAACCATCACCATCGCGGTGTCGCAATTGGCTGGGTTCAGGATCTCGCAGATTTCGTAAGTCAGCGTGTATGTATCTGCCGGTGTGCCCGGCGGAATAGTGATGGTTCCATCAGAGTTTAACACTGCACCCGTCAGCCCGCCATTATCGGTGAGCGTCGTCGTCAGGTCAGCTGGATCAACCGCAACAGTGTTCAATGTATCATCACTGAACACGCTTGGCGTAACCCCGCCCGTGCTGCTCGAAGCGGGTGTCGATGTGAAGTCGTCGTCCATCGCGTCAATGGCCCCAGCTTCGACGACAACTGTCGATGTCGCCGTTGCACAATTGCTTGGATTGGCAGCTTCACAAATCTGGTAGACGACCGGATAAGTGTTAGCGGGCGTTCCTGCAGGAACTGTCAGTATCCCGTCAGCATTAATCGACACACCGGTCAGACCGTTTGGATCGACAATCGTCGCGATCACATCCGCTGGCGCAAATGGAAGGCTATTGATCGTATCGTCAGAGAAGACGGTTGGCGTATTGCCGCCGACCGCGGGGATCGGTGTCGATGTGAAGTCGTCGTCCATCGCATCAATCGGGTTCACGACAGCGGGCGTCGAGATAGAGGCCGTCACGGGCATCGTCACTTCCGTAGACTGCGCAGACGCGGTATTGTCCACCATGCCGGCATTGACCTCGGGCGCCGTAACAGTGTGCGTACCGGTCAAGACACAGGTGCCCCCACTCGCGACAGTTGGGCACGTCATTGTATTAGGCGCATCAAGCAGAGGATCCGACACAACAACATTGGTCTGGGCGGGGCCGAACGAATTGGTGGCCGTGATCGTATAGGTTAGAATATCCCCCACCGTAACCGTGCCGGAGCCGTCATTGTCAGCATTGGCTGTTAATGTCTTATCCAGATCCAAAGCCGGGGAAGGACAGGTAAAGCCAGATGCAAACGTGTACGGCCCATGCGCCAAGGTCGCGTCGAGCATGGCAATATTCACAAACACAGTACCATCGGCGGGGAACGTCAAAGGAATGACCAGGTTATTCCCTGCACCACCAGCATTCACCGATGTGAAAACAAAGCCGCTAGCTTGTCCAGCCGCACTGCTTGAAGAACTCAGAACCGCGCCGCTCGTATCGGTAACCCAATATGCGGTATGTTCTTGCGCTTGCGCCGTTTCAAGCGTGACCGTATCTGACGTCCCTGGCGTGCCGTCAAACCGCACAGCAACACGGTAAAACTCCGACCTCCGAGAAGCTGGCAAGCCATTATTAGGGCCATTATCGGTCGCATTGTTATCCGTTGTAACATCAGGGACGGGGCTCGTCGCGAATGCATCGCCAGACAAGGAATTGGCAGTCGACGTATAAAACGCCTGGACTTCACCAGAGGGCAAGCGTGAAAAGTTCATATACGTCAACGGATCATTGTTGAGCCCGCTGCCAAACTGAATGAGCGACTCATCGAA
>JBDVDE010000146.1:0-21741 GCA_039942135.1 Hyphomonadaceae bacterium | reverse complement strand
TGCCGTCTGATAATCGCGCGCTATGGTGATGGCAACTTCATTAGCAGCGCTGCCCGATAGTGACAGATAGACACGGGACATGCCTGTTAGGCCTGTCAAACGTTCGGCCAAACAACGTGCGGTGGCAGTAGCTTGGCCGTCGAGAGTGGGGACGCTAGTCAGCCGATTCATCTGCGCCGCAACAGCGGCCGAAATCGAAGGCTGGTTGTGGCCAAAAGCGACATTCCAAACCATGCTGCGGGCATCAATGAATTCGATGCCGTTACAGTCAACGACCAAAAAATCGTTGGAACTTACGAAATCGTCAAACTCACGTGTTGCACCTTTACCGTCATCGATTTGTGTCCAGCCGTGAATAAGACGAGAAAATTGCGATGATTCTGCCAAATCCCCCGGTCTCCTTCGCTGATAAGGTTGCAATATTTCAACATTTGTTACACTTTATACGAGCGAAGCGTGAGATATTCAATGTGCTCATTGTTCCACTTTGTCGCGAAATGATCACTTTCTACACTTTTTTGTTGGAGGAAAATGATTGTCAGATAACGACTTCACGCAAGCGGATGAGGCTGTGCTAAAGCATGAAGAATATGGACCTGGATACCGCCGGGAGCTTATAGAGCATCATAATGCACGTACAGCAGAAAACGACGCCAGATTTTTGCTGCCACATCTAGCCGGTCGTGTGGATATTCTTGATTGTGGCTGCGGAAAAGGCAGTATCACTCTGGGCATTGCAAAGGCGTACCCCGCGGCGCGGGTTGTGGGCTGTGATATAGGTGAAGGTGTTGTGGCCGAGGCGCAGGCGGATGCTCTTTTGGCTTCGTTAGAGAATGTCACTTTCCAGATTGGCTCAATCTATTCTCTACCATTTGACGACGGAAGTTTCGACGCCATCATCGCTCATGCTGTGTTCCAGCATCTATCGAAACCCGAGGCCGCGATGGCGGAGCTAGATCGCGTGCTGCGGCCGGGCGGGGTGATCGGTCTTCGCGATGACGATCGTGGCAGCATGGTTCTAGCACCGCACACAGAGGCAATGGCAAGGGCTCTTGAGGTCATGGATTGGTTTATGCTCGAGACCGGTGGCGATCCCTTCGCCGGGCGTAACCATCGGGAACGACTTCACCGCCTAGGATATCTTGATATTGTGGGAAGCGCCAGCTGCGAGGCCGACGGGACGGAATCCGCCACTCGATACCGCGGCGCAATGGCAGCTGCTGCTTTTCGAGGAAAGCTAGGCCGCAGCGCGGTGGAAGCGGGTCTTTGCGATGACGTAGATTGCGAACGCCTGGCGCGGGCTTGCGAGGACTGGGGCGCTCATCCAGCGGCATTTGACTGCATCACCTGGTGCGAGGCGGTCGGAATCAAACCAAACTTCGAGGCCAAGACGGGAGGCTAAGAGGTGTCGGGTGTAGATGACGTGCGGCGAAGCAGGCGAGGAGAAATCGAATGCGGAATTCGTGCCACGCTAGATACGGGAGCCATTGAACGTGGACGGGATGCCGTTTTTACAGCCCGTGGCGTTACGATGGATCGGGTTGAGTTTCGTCAAGCGACAATGGCGTTGGCCCGAGAATTGCGCCGCCTCGTGCCTTTGGGTGGGCGTATTTTTTTGCATGGCTTAGCTTCTCCAACCCTCGCTGCCGCCTACTTGGCGGGCTTGACCGAGGGCTATGTTTTGGTGCCGGTCGATCCGTTTTTCCCGCGCGCTTGGCGCCAAACCATGCTTGAGGAAACAAAACCCTCTGTGATCTTGACCGATTGTGTAGGGTCGGTGGAGTGGGCGCCAGTGGGTATAGAGGTCTTACGGTTGGACGATCTCACAGTATCGCCACCCGTAACATGGCCGGAGTTACGCGCTTCCGATCCTGATGCGGCTGCGATTGTTTTGCGCACTTCTGGCAGCACTGGTGCGCCTAAGACGGTGCTTGTAAGTCGCAGCAATCTAGCCGCAACTTTTGCCACGCTGTCCCAGCTTTTGAAGCTCGAACCACACGACCGTATGCTTGCAACCGCGTCGGTGAGCTTTAGCTCAAGCATCCGGCAGATTCTTTATCCCCTGTGGGCCGGGGCCGCAGTCGTCGGAGCGCATCGCGAACTGCTCGGGGACAACGCTGCGCTTTTGGAATTTATGGTTGACCGAAAGGTCACAGTTGCAGATTTGATCCCAAGCCTGTTACACGAACTAATGCACGCCTGTGCTGAAAATCCAGAACTGACACAAACAGCGCGATGTATTCCGCTGCGCCTGTTCACTGCAGCGAGCGAACCGCTTCGGGCGGAAACTTACCGTCTTTTTCGAGATACGTTGCCTTATTGCCCATTTATCAACATGTATGGGCTAACCGAGACAACCGGTATCGTTGCGGCGCATCACCTTAATGGACCACCTGCGTCGGATTCAAGTTCGACCATACCAATTGGGCAGCCTGTGGGGCAGAACCGTTTCGATGTCGTCCGCGATCAAGGCGGCTATGACAATCTCAAGGTTGCCTCGGCACAGGTGGCAAAATGCCTACCGCCGCACGAGCAGGCGGGAATCTGCGTTACGGGAGATGTGGTCAGGCGTGAACCAGAAGATGGGGCCTGGCAGGTGGTGGGTCGTCACGACGAACAGGTGAAAATCAATGGTGTAAGGATCAACCTAGCGGCTCTGGCCTCGGAGCTTCGGTCGCAATCGGCAATCTTAGATGCGGCGGTCTTTGTCACTCCGACCGCCGATAGACCCGCCTTAACGGTGTACTTTGTGGCCGACCGGGAAATCGCTCCGTCCGAGTTGCGACAGTTCATTATCTCGCAATTCCCGGAAGCGGCAATTCCGTCAAAGTTTTTCCGAATCCACGCAATGCCGCGCCTACCCAACCTCAAGATTGACCGGCAGGCACTTTTGGCGATCGGAAAGGAACCTTCTAATGTGGCGTTCTTAGCCGGGGCCTCCTCAATCGAGGGGCCAATTACATCGGTATTGCGAGATATATGGAAGAAGCGGTTGGGCTTGAGTGAATTGCCAGCGGAGCCGCACTTTTACACTCTGGGCGGCGATTCATTGATCGCGCTCCAGATTCTAGCGGACGTTAAGCGACACTTTGGACAGCGCCTGCCACCGGACATATTTCATTCAGACGATAGTTTGTCGGCCATGGCGTTTCGGTTGAGCAGGTCATTGCACAATCCGGATAAGGATGCGCATGAAAGAATTTGATGGCATTGAAACGCTTGCCGCAGAATCGCGAGATCACTGGTATCCTGTGACCCGAGCGCAAAGCGACCTTTGGATCTTCCACCAAAGACACGGTGAGCTGGGTGTCTACAATGTTCCTTTGATCTTCGAATTGGACGGGCCGGTTGAGACGGCTCGTCTGGAGGCGGCACTTAACCAAATTGTTTGCAACAATGCTGCATTGAGGACGCGCTTCCGGTTCAACGATGGCCGTGTCGAGCAATATATCGAAACTGACATCAGATTGGCCTTGCAGATAGTCGATGTAGCATTCGGAGAAGATGTGGCTTGTCGGTTGCGGACGGAAGCTGTGCAGCACATAGACATTTGCAAGACAGTCTTAGCACGTCCGGTGCTCTACCGGCTTGCAGACTGCTCACATGTGCTGCAGCTGACCATTCATCATATCGCTTTCGATGGATGGTCGTGCCGCCTGCTTGCGAAGCAATTGGTTAAAGCATTGCGAGATCCTGAGGGTACCAACGTTCCCTCAAACGACTTCGATTACCTATCCGTGCAAAGCCGTCGAGTCGAATATGAGATGTCGCGCGCCTGTCACGAAACCTGTCTGGCCCTAGCAGGGGAAGTACATGGTTTTTCAAGCGATCCGATCTGGCCCAAACGGGAAGATCAACTGCCCGGTTCAGAACTTTTTGCTGCCGAGCGCGCCAAAGTTTTTTTGGAAGGTAACAGTTTCAAACGGCTGCGCGAGCGCGCTGCATTGCTGAAGCTCAGCACTTACACGATCGCAGCAGCTGTGTGTCGGCTTTTTCTGGGTGCAACGACAGGTGACCCCAATATGTTGTTCAGCGGGGTGCTAAACAGCCGTGATGTCGACGAACTTGATACAATTGGTTACTTCACAAATGTTGTGCCCATATGTCTTGAGGAACCTCAGGGCGACTCCGGTACGATTGGTGGACTTCTGACGTCCGCAGCCGACGCCATTCGCGTGGCTCAGACCTATGCATCGGTACCGAATTCAGACGTTGCGCGGGCGATCGCTGGTGTTACTCGGAGGGATCCACTGCGGTCTGTCTTAGCGAAAGTGGCGCTGGTGCAGACTAACCCTCCAGCAAAGCGTTATGCGGTGGGCAATTTGAGTGTGACGCGCGGCCTGGTGGAAACAGCATTGGCGAAATTCGAGCTGGCTATCTCGATCACCGAACATAAAAATCAGCTAGAAGTTGTAGTTGAGGCCGACCGGGCTTTGATCGCACCAGGTGAAGCGTCTGCGCTTGCCGAGCGTTTTGTTCATATTCTCGATGAGCTAGTCACGCAACCGATCGAAACCCAGCTATCAGAACTAACGCTGTTAGCGCCGAATGAAATGCGTCGAGTTTGTGCAAAAGCATCAGGTCCTGAAGTAGATTTCGGTCCCCTAGAAACGCTGGGCGACATGGTTCGTCGCAGCGCTGAGGCCTATCCCGGAGCCACTGCCATTATCGAAAGCGATGGGACAGCACCCACATATGCCGATTTGATGCGGAGCGCGTGGGCGGTGGCAGCAACACTGAACGCGCGAGGCATTGGTGCAGGTGAAACGGTCGCGGTTGTTTCACCCAGATCTGCAGATTTAGTTGGAACACTATGTGGCGTGTCGTTGGCAGGCGCTGCTTTTGTAACGATCGATGACACCTTTCCCGGTGCATATGTTGAAGACCTCGTGAAGCGCTCGGGTGCGTCGCTGGTACTATACGGTGGACGGAACGAGGTGCCCGAATTAGCGGTTTCCGCGATCTCCATGAAATCTGCGTTGAACGCCGGGGGCAACGGCACTGCATTGGCGCGCATCAAGGCACGTTGTGATCCGGACGGGGCAGCTTATCTAGTCTTCACATCAGGTTCGACCGGCGTTCCAAAGGGGGCGGTTGTTTCCCATTCAGGAATTTTCAACCGGATTGCCTGGATGCGTGACTGCTTTAGCGCATCGGTATCAAACCGTGTATTGCACAAAACTCCAACCAGTTTTGATGTCTATGTCGCGGAAATCTTCTGGACGCTTGCGTCAGGTGGAACGCTGGTCATTGCTCGCGCACCGGACGGCCATCGCGACCCAGATCATCTTGTCGAACTGATAACAAGTTACGATGTGACATGTGTGCATTTTGTGCCGTCGATGCTGCGGATGTTTCTTGAACATCCTTTGGTTCACTCATGCAGCGGCCAACTGCGGCAGGTGCTGGTCAGTGGCGAAGCGTTTGATTCAGCCTTAGCACTACAGGTTAAAGAGCGTTTGGGATGCCCAATTGCAAATCTGTATGGACCTGCTGAAGCGGCGGTGGACGTGACCTGTGACCTAAATCCCGCAGCACATCCGGCGGAGGCAGTGAGAATCGGTCAACCGATTGCCAACGTCACTACGCTTGTGCTCGACCATAACCGGCGAATTCTACCTTTTGATGTCGCTGGGGAGCTGGTCATTTTAGGGCGAGCAGTAGGACTGGGCTATCGTGGCGATGACGCACAGACCGCTGCACGTTTTGGCCATCTGACGCTAAAAGGTGGGCAGATGATGCGAGCTTTTTTTACCGGTGACCAGGCAAAGATAGCGCCCGATGGCTTGCTCACTTATCTCGGCCGCGAAGACAGGCAAATCAAACTGCGTGGTCAACGCGTAGAACTGGGTGCAGTAGAAGCGGCGATGCGGGCAGTGGCTGGAGTTACTCATGTGGCGGCGTGCGTTCATGAGGGCACTCTGCTGGGCTATTTTAGTGGTAGCAAATCGGCGACAGAATTGCGCCGCGCCCTTTCTACGAAACATCCGGCTTTCCTAATACCAGCTAGGATGGTGAGGTTGGAAGAGTTTCCGCTCAACCAAAATGGCAAGGTCGACTACGCTGCACTACCTAATCCGGTAACTGCAGAAGATGGCCTACCTAGCTGCCAGCTGGAACGTCGGCCAGCATTGCCGGCCGAGTCGACATTAGCAGCAATTTGGACCCGTCTGCTTGGCGCACCGAATCCCGACTTGGACGACAATTTTTTTGAAAGTGGGGGAGATTCACTCAAAGCCATCCAGATAACTTATGAAATGCGACGAAAAGGATATGTTCTCCGGGTTGAGGATATGTACCTTTCGCCTACCCTCGAGGGGATTGCGCGCGCTGCCCGGCCAGACCGTGGCTCCAATGATCGCCATACTACGGTTCAACCCTTTGAACAAATTGAGGAGGGAACTCGGTGGGCCGGGCTGACAGACGTTGAGGATGCTTATCCGGCAAGCCGCCTTCAGGTGGGTTTGTATTTTTCCGCACAGACGGATTCGGAATATGCATGTTATGTCAGCAGCTATGATATTGAAATAAATCAGGAATTTGACGCGACTGTTTTCATGGACACGCTTGAAATCGTGCAACAGCGCCATCCCATGCTAAGGACACGCTTTGACTTCGCCGGTTCACAAGCCCTACAGATTGTCAGTTCTCAGACAGGTTGGAAGCCGGTCATTCATGCCGCATCGGAGTTGACTGAGGAGCAGTTTTCTCGCGAAATTGATTACTTTGTTGAGCAATGTCGCAAGACGACCTTTGATTGGTCAAAAGCGCCGCTGTGCCAAGTTCACATTCACCGCCGGAACAAGACTGGCCGATTTCAGATGACGCTTGTTGAGCCGATCCTCGACGGGTGGAGCGTTGGACTGATGGCCGCTGACTTAGTGGAAACTTATTGCGCCCGGTGCCGTGGCGACGCCGTGAAACACACGCCTCTGCCCGGTATGGCGGAGTATATTCGGGCCGAGGCGCAAGCGTTGAACGATCCTGCGCAACGAGCCTATTGGGAGGACGCCCTGTCGGAGTCCGAACCGACCAAGCTGCCACCTTGTCCGGGTATGCCAACGCTCACAGCACAATTGCGATTACCGCTGCGGATCTCCGCAACCGTGGATTCTTCACTTAAGCGGCTTGCCAACCAACGAGGGCTGCCGGTTTCCCGTCTGCTCCTAGCTGTCCATGTGCAGGCACTGGCGCTGCTGACCGGACAAAAGCAGGTGATCACTTGCGTAATGAACAACGGACGGGTGGAGATTGACCAATCCGATCGGTCAATAGGACTATTTTTAAACCCAGTCCCGCTTACCTTTGACTTGAGCGAACCGGACTGGAACGGTCTGATCGCGCAAGTGGATCGTAGCTATGTGTCGGCGATGCCGTATCGGCGTGTACCCTTCCCTGTCATTCGAGAAATCGCCGGCAATGCGATTTCTGATGTGGTGTTCAACTACACGCATTTCTGGCTGTATAAAGATCTCGAAGAGGAAGGGGCGCGGATCCGGTCGCGACGCGCTACAGATCATACGGGCTTTGGTCTAACTGTACAGGCTGGCACTGACTGGCGAAATGGCCGTACGACTATGGCATTGGAATTCGCCTCAGGACTGCCGGGAGGCGCACCTCAGTGTGAGCGGATTGCGGCTCTCTATGCCCGTGTTCTGGAGGATCTGGTCTGCAACGCCGACGCGGGAGAACGTGGGCGCCCGGCACTTTCTGCCTCCGAGCGGGCGACAATTTTAAAGAGATGGAATTGCAGACGCGATATCCCTCGTGAGGCCCAAGACCTTAACCAGCGTCTTTCGACGACTGCGACTTGGCGCGCCGACTGCATAGCCATCGCCGACGACAAGGAAAGCCTAAGCTATTCCGAGTTGGAGGCCCGCACTACTGGTCTGGCTGCATCATTGATTGCGAGGGGGTTGCGCGGAAAGGTCGTAGCTGTATGTGGTCGCCGGTCAGTTCACTATGTGGTGACGGTAATAGGGATACTGAGAGCCGGCGCGGTCTTCGTCCCAATTGATCCGTTGTGGCCCGCGCCAAGAGTTGAAACCGTCTGCCGTATCGCTGAGGTGTCTGCTGTTGTCGCTCCAGGGCCTGACCCGCTTGCCCCTATTCCATCGGGGTTGGACGTGCTTCCGCTCTCGGCCATGATGGAGCATGTGCCGCATAGTCTGCCGCCGCTGTCCGACAATATGCCCGCCTACATCATGTTTACATCTGGCACCACGGGTGAACCAAAAGGGGCGCGGTTAAACCACCTGGGGATGATTAATCATCTGCTGGCGAAAATCGAGGATTTAGGACTTTCCTCGGAAACCGTAGTTGCGCAATCGGCTCACGAGTGTTTCGACATCGTTATCTGGCAAATGCTTGCTCCGCTCCTGAGCGGTGGACGTGTTGAAGTGATCGACACTGAAACCGCGCTTGAACCAGAATTGCTAGCACAAGCGTTCCGCTCTCGCGGGATCACCGTCTTGGAAACAGTCCCCGCGCTTCTTGGAGCCATCGTTGAAGCGGTCGAAACTGGAGCCGTTCCTGCAGAGCCGTTTCGCCGGTTGTCGATGCTTGTGGTCACCGGAGAGGCGTTTGCCTCAGAACTTGCTCGCCGCTGGTTCAGCATAGCCTCGGGTACCGCGGTTGCCAATGCTTGCGGCGCTACTGAAGTTTCCGACGATGTCACACATCATGTGATCACCACGCCGCCACCGCATGCGGACGGCGCTGTTGTGCCAATCGGCAAGGTCATCCGCAACACCAGCCTTTATGTTGTCGATGCAGACTTCAATCCTGTGCCAGTGGGTACAGCCGGCCAGCTAGTGGTGGCAGGCGATTGCATGGGTGTTGACTACATCAACAACCCCGAAGCCACGAGGCGCGCTTTCTTGCCCAGCCTCCCCAGCTGTGATGAGCCAAGCCGTGTTTATTGCACAGGCGATCTTGTCGCTGCTGATACTGCAGGCGTGTTCCATTTCCTTGGACGCATCGATCAGCAGGTGAAATGCCGCGGCACCCGGATCGAACCGGTCGAGGTCGCACAATGCATCCTTTCTCATCCGAGTATCGTCGCCGCCGAAGTTGTGCCTTGGTCCGATGGAGTGGGTGAGGTTAGGTTGTGCGCCTATTTAGTTCAGGACAGAGAGGAGAAAGTACCGCTTTCAGAACTTGATCAGTGGGTTGCGGGTCTGTTGCCTGCCTCCCACATGCCGCACGATTGGATCGTGCTTGAGGCTATGCCGCTGAACACCAGCGGCAAGATAGACCGCAAAGCCTTGCCAAAACCGAAGGCTGTTCGTCCCGAGGCAGGAACGCCGCTTTCTGCAGAACGCCTCTACCACAACGGCACAGAGGCTGACATTGCTAGCATATGGTCTGACGTGCTCGGCAAGCCGGTGGTATGCCGCGATGAGCAGCTTGGCCGTTTGGGCGGCAGTTCGCTGGATGCGGTTCGCATTGCTGCGCGCATCCGGCGTCGGTTTGGACAACCGATTAAACTGAAGGATCTGCTGCATGACGCAACAATTGCTTCGTTGGCCGCAGCGCTGGCGCGTCCGACAAAACCAACTCATCAAAAGTTGGTTTTGACCGACGATGACATCGTTCCCGTAAGGCGCGAGTGCATTGAGTGGTCGGAAGTCAATGGTACTGTCGATGGGGTAGCGCTTGGATACTATTCTACGCAGATGCTGTCCCGACTAGGCGACCCGAACCACTCCGCGGAATTACTCGGTGGCGGAGCTTTACTACGGCGGATTCTCGACACCAAGTTGGGGCGAGTTGCACATGTGATCGCTCCGATTTCTAGCAGCACACTGTTCGAGGAACCCGATCGGGTCTTAGATGCTCTGCACAAAGGGTTCACCTTAGCACAGTCGGTAGGCGCGAAAGTAGTTTCATTGACCGGGCTGCTTGCGTCGGCGACTGGCGGTGGCGTTCTGCTGCGCGATAAACTGGGTCCAACATTCCCCGAATTAATGATTACCGATGGCCTGGAAGTAACGGTTCCAGCGGTGGCCATGAACGTACACGCCGCTTTGAGCATCGCTGGACTCGACATGACCAGAGCTAAATTGGGAATCTTGGGCTGTGGCGGAGTGGGCTTGCAAGTGCTTCGAATTTTGCTTTCTGGTCGGGTGGGTCCCGTTCCTGAGGCCGTTTTGTTGACAGACCCTTGGCTGGACACGAAGGAGGCATTGCCGCGCCTAATTCAGCAGCTCCGAGAGGAAACCGGATATCGCGGCCCCATAGATGCTGCACCGATTGTCAATGGATTTCCGTGCGAGCGATTCTATGAGTGTACAGTGATCGTAGGTGCGACCAACGTGCCGAATGTTCTAAATGTAGAGCAGCTGCGCCCGGGCACAATCGTGGTCGACGATTCGGCCCCGCACTGCTTTGATGTGCCTTCAATGTTCCACCGGATGCAGTCACACCGCGATATTCTGGCGACCGAAGGCGGCACCCTCCGGCTACCCTACCATGTTGGCGAGATCGTAAATACCGGCGCGACCCCGGCACAGCAGGCTGCCGCGGACGCATTTGTCCGTTTTAGGCCCTGTATTTGCTCAATTATGGGTTGCATTTTGGCACCGTTGATTGTCGATCCAACGCTAGATCGCACAGGACCGGACGCTTTTGCCGCAGCCTATGATCGGCTTCGGTCCTTGGGTGTAACTGCCACGCGCCCTTATCTCGAAACAAAACTTGTCCATGCGGCGCAACTTGACGCGCTGGCCGGCGACCAACTTAGCTTCCAATCGAATAGGTGACATCATGAGTGTGAACGTGGTGATTTTTTCGGATGTAAATGGCGTCATCGGCTTTGGGCGCTATGGAGGCGCCTACCGCGTTGCCACGGTTCTACGCAATGCCGGTTACTCCGTCCAAGTGGTTGAGTTTCTGGCGTCTTGGTCGCTGGAAGATTTGAGGGATATTGCCGCGAAATATATTGATCGCAGCACACTCTTCGTCGGTTTCGCTACGTCGCTACTTATCAAACGCGAGACCAAAACGGCGATTGAACGGTTGGAACGTACCAAGAGCAATCGCAACGGTGGACATCTTCCACAGGATGACGATTTCGTCGCCGAGATGTTTTCAATTTTCCGCCGCCGGAACTCGAATGTTAAGATTGTTATTGGTGGCGGTAAATCCGCGGTGACTGGCATGGGGGGAGTTGATTTCTGGATGTGGGGGCCAGCGGACGTGAGCGCAGTCGCCTTATGTCGACACCTAGAAAAGGATGTACCCCTGATTACCCGCAAAGCGCGTAGCGGTGTTGCTGTAGCGCATGCAGATTATCCGTTTCACGGTTTCAGTGAATCGCACATCGACTACCAACTGCAAGATCTGATTTTCGATGGGGAACATTTGCCGATCGAGATCGACCGGGGCTGTATCTTCCGTTGCACGTTCTGCGCAAACCAGTTGTTCCGAAAAAAGGGGCAAATGATTAAAGGGCGCAAGACCCTGCATGATGAGATGCAGCGCAACTTCAATTTGTTTGGCACAACCGGCTATATGTTCTGCGATGACACCACCAATGACAGTCGGGAAAAGGTGACGGAATTGCATCGCAATATCACCTCGCTCCCATTCCAGATATCTTGGACCGGCTTTGGTCGGGTTGATGTCATTCATACACATCGAGAACAGCGTGAATTGCTGCTCGACACCGGAATCAAAGCTATCCTGTTTGGGATCGAGACGCTGAATCACGAGGCCGGAAAAGGGGTAGGTAAAGGATTGAACCCGATGAAAGTCAAGGACACGCTCCGATACCTCGGGGAAACTTGGAAGGGCAAGGTCGCGATGACCGGATCATTTATTGTGGGCCTTCCTGGTGAGGATGAGGATTCGGTCTATCGTACGGCTGAATGGGTGCAAAGTGACGACTGCCCGCTCGACACAGCCATTTTCTCCCCACTCAATATTCGAGCCGCCGACAGCGATGATCCCAATGCGCCCATATCTAGGATCGCCAAGGATCCAAAGAGCTACGGGTACGAGGTTTCGGACCGGCGTCCCGGCCGGGGCGTATCAACTGATGGCCCTTACTGGCGTAATGATCTGATGGACAAGATCCGAGCCACGAAGATTGTTGACGACATCCAATCGTCGATGCAGCAGGGTGTTCCCAGGATTGCTGATTGGGCTGTTTATTCGAGGCTTCGAAACCTAGGATACGACCACCATAGCGTAATGGAAAAGAAAGCGACCGATGTGGAATTTGTGAATGCGGCCATGGCGCGTCATGCGGACATGTTCAGCGCTTACCGGGAGAAACTTCTTGCTTGACACCTACGCTGTAGATCCTGTTCTGGGAACTGAGGTGTATCCAAAGGTATTTGCAGGGCTTGGCGGGAGAAACACTTGGGCCAACCACGAAGCAATCCTAGCCCTCAAAGCCGACATCATAGATGGCCTCAAAGCAAATGGTGCGGTTTTGTTACCCGGCGCAATTGCGGATGGTGCTTCCTTCGAGGCATTAACTAAAGATATTCTCCCACCAAGAATGCGATTTGTAACGCTTTCATCGCCCCGTCGACAAGTGGCGGAAGGAACATTCACGTCTACCGAGCACAGCGCGAGGCAGATCATTATCCCGCACCAAGAGGCTGTCTATCTGCGCGACTGGCCTGGTGTTTGCGCCTTTTACTGCGAGAACCCGCCCGAAACTGGCGGTGAAACAACGTATGCCTCAGCATGGAGTTTATCCCGCCGCCTTCCGACTGAGCTATTGGAGACTTTCCACAAGCGTGGTGTGCGCTATATCCAGACGTTTCGCGAAGGTTATGCACCAGGATGGCGCGACGCGTTCCAAACCAATGACATCGGACAGGTAGCCGAGATCGCAGCGAGGCACGGAATGTCCGCGCATCCGATCCCGGACGGATTGCGCATTACCTACGAGGCTCAGGGGGCGATTGCCACTGACAGAGGATTGCTGTGGGCGAATCAGGCGCACCTTTATCACGTATCAGCACAAGGGGCGGAGACTGCCGAAGCGCTTCTGGGGCTTTTCGGACTGCAAGATCTACCGCGGCACGCAACCTATGGCGATGGTGAAGAAATTCCCGATGCGACACTCAACCTGGTGCGCTCAGAGCTCGACGCAATCGAGCAAGCGCACACTTGGGGTCGCGGAGATCTGCTAATTTTGGATAATCTACGTGTGATGCATGGTCGTCGACCATTTACCGGGCCCCGCCGTATCTTAGCGGCTTTTGCTGAAGGAGTGGCTTCTTCAAGTCGAACAGACACTGGAGTATGAAATGAAATTTCGAGACGATAGCGCGTTTCTGAATGACATTAACGCCCTGAAGGCGCACGCGGTTCGCGAAGGCTATCTGTTTTTAAAAGGTATACTAGATCGCGGTTTGTTGCTTAGCGCGCGGGACGCGATTGCAGATTGTTTAACCGAATATGGGTACTGCACCAACGGTTCTAATTCCACCGGACTACCGGTGCACCAGTATCCCGAGCAAGATTTCTACGGATCGGGTATCGACGCCGAGGCTTACAAAGCCCTCCAACGTTTGGAAGAATTGCATGCGGTGGCACATTCGCAAGGACTACACTACCTAATGAGGTCCATTCTTGGAGTGACGCCGCTCTTGCACCCAAATTTTATCCTGCGCACGATTTTTCCAAATGCATTCGCGATCCCAGCACATCAGGATCTATTACACACACGGGGGAGCGTAAATACATGGACCTGCTGGATCCCGCTGACAGATTGCCCGCGCCAACTAGGCGGCCTTACGTTGCTGCCCCGAACGCATTCTAAAGCTTTGCCAACACGACCACAGCACAATGGTGGACGGGAGACAATACTAGATAACATCTCAGCGAAGGATTGGATTGGTGGAGATTTCAACCTTGGCGACGTTTTGGTGTTTCACGGGCTCACAGTACACCGCGCGTTGCCAAACCGGTCCGAAGATCAGTTGCGGATTTCAATGGATTGCAGGTTTCAGCCGCCGAATGAGGCAATCCGGCAGATCACGCTTGAACCTCATGGCCAACTGCAGACTTGGGATGACATCTATGCCGGGTGGAAGCGCCGGGATAATTGCTGGTATTGGCGGAAATTTAACCTTGTGCCAATTCAAGAACCATCGGCAAATTGATGAGATATTGGTCCACCCAAGTCCAAAATGGCGGGCGTCCGCCTGGATTATCCCAAGTTTGGCCCGCCTTTGCACCACATTTACATTTGGGTACCCTTCGCCATCCGTCTTTGATTGCTTTTCTTCCAGAAATCGTGCGGGCTAGTTTACCGGGTACAAATGGCGCGTTGTTACTGGCCAGTCGTTTTTTGCATGAACACTATCGGAATGAGCTCTTTGAACGAGCCGACATAAATTTCCCGACCATACTTCTCGCCGCGATCAGCAGGCGCCGCGCAGAGTTTTTGGCGGGTCGGCTGTTGGCGCATCAAGCACAATTGCTTCTTGGCTTAGATACCATGGAAATCGCTGTCAATTCGGACCGATCCCCGGCTTGGCCGGTGGGCCTAGCGGGTTCGATCAGCCATACTGGGGAGTGGTGCATTTGTGCGGTGACCAAGGGCGACCAGGTGCTTGCCGGTGTCGACATTGAAACTGTTCCAAGCGGTGATGCCTTGTCGTCTATCATGGAATACTGTTTAGATGCGGATGAGCGCGCGCTAATTCTTGGAACCGAACGGCGCTCGGTTCCACAGCTTGCCGGACTTGTGTTCTCTGCCAAAGAGACTCTGTTCAAGTTGCTCTATCCGAGGGTTGGCCGCTATTTCGGCTTCGATACCGCCAAGATCCGGGAACTGCCCACATCTACGACGCTTCGCCTATATCTTACGAGCAATTTGGGGGGACCTTTGGAGACTGGCAAATGCTTCGAGATTAGGATCGGATCAGGCCCAAATCATGTGCTGACTTGGGCTTTCGAAGATAGCAGCTTTTGGCAGACTTGAGCTACAACGCCTTAGTACTACGGATCGTGCGCGAATCCTCTGAAACGCCTAACCCGCGCGCGATAACTACCGTGCTAGGTGCCGCGCTCGAAGCTGACTTTCGCGTGCATGCCGAAGGTACGCTATGATGTTGGAATATCAGGAGAATCTTCAATGGTCAGCCCTCAATCGGAAATAAGAGGGGGCGGTTTTGTCCACGGTAATTTGTGCGTCGACAGGTTCTTCCTAAATTGTCCGCAATGGTAGGAAGGTCAACCAAAATTTGTTACACAGAACCCATATTCATATGAGAAAGAGGCAGAGCTTCTATCCTGCTGCTCCCAAGACTGTCTAGCTAGTCTGCGCTTACTTAGGTGAAATAACTGCGGTCCATCGTCAGTTGGTTTTTGTTTGCCTTTTTTTCCCAGGCTCGACGGCTGTATCCTGTTACATCAGAGTCTATATTGCTGGTTTAACACTGCGTTTTACCCTGAGGTAAAGACCCGGTACTTGTAAGTGTCAGGCGCGTTGTTGCACTGATAGCCGGCGTCGGTCAATAAGCGGTTGAGGGTTCGTCGGCCCGCGTTTCGATTTGCAGAGCTACGGTCGGCAAGGTACATCCGTCATATTGATTGCCGACAGCACCTTAACATGAACTTCAAACTGTGCGTCCTTTGTATGTTTGAATTCGGTGGCAACGAGGCCTTGACGCCGAACTCATAAGGCTTTTTTGCAAGTCCGCTGTTCACACTAAGTGCTGCGGTGATATGAGTTGTCACAACTGCCGCCGACTCTCCATAAGGCCAAAAAAAGACAACTTGACTGCATTCAGGCAGCAGGCATATTTGAACTCAGTGTTTTACGGCAGACCAGTGTGCATGTGCGATCCCACTATTCCTAATGAACAAATACTTAACCAGATCGAAGTTAACCGTGGTTGTACGGATCTAGATTTGTCAGGATTTGATTTTGAATTGGTCGGCAAAGACGACGAACTTACTTTTGAAAACTGTCGCCTCTCAAACACCCGCGTGACAGGCGATGCTTTGCACTCAAGTATATGGGTCAATTGTAAATTTCAATGTTGCGAATTCAGTGGCGCAGATCTTCGCGAAGCAAGATTCGATCGGTGCAGGTTCTTTGATCAAAATGAAAATAAAGGCGTATCTTTCCGTTTCTGCAATATGGCATCGGCTCGATTCTTTGGTTGCAATCTAGCATTGTCCATTTTAATTGGATGCAATGCTTACGACATAACGTTTAAAAATTGCCAGATGGTCGGTGCAAAAATTGAAACTACCGATTTCGAACATGTGATCGGCAGGGTTCGTAGGAACAAGGCTCTGTTTGAAAGCTGCAATATGACTGATGTCGTGATGGAAAAACTGGACCTCTCATCCTGCGAGTTCGTCGATTGTATTTTAAAGAGTGCGATGCTTCGACGGTCTCGATTGGTAAACACAACACTCAAAAGCTGTGACCTTATTTTCACAGAGATCGAAGACGCCGATTTCAGCGGTGCGGATTTGCGGGGAAGCAAACTTGATGGCTTCAGTCTTTTGGAGATTTCCGGTTACTCTGGAATGAGTATCACGGCAAGCGAACAACATCACTTACTTCACAGTCTAGGGATTGAAGTTTCACCTAACGAAGATTGAGCCGAGCGAGGCAAAGTAATAGCTGCTGCGAACCCAGTCTGAGTCGTATCAATATCATGAGGTCAGTATCAGAGCCTACATGAAGGGTCGCACAAAACTGTGATTTCTGCCGGTCAGGGTGCGCTTTGCTGGACCGGGAGCGAGTGATGCTCGGCTTAAGCTGATTGATTAATTTTTCACCGGCAACGTCCAACAAATCTGGAACGCGGGTACTAGCTGTGCATTTGTATTTGACCGCCTCCGCGAGGCAAACGAAAAGTTCATAGCTGCCTGCAGGGGGGCTGGCGCCCTTCTCTAAGCTGCTGCGCAAAGTCAGTCGTTCGCTTCCACACCCAAGGTCACATTCAAGATCTCGTCAAACGTGCCGCGGGACTTCTTGCCAAGATGATCCTTGAACCAACCTCGTCGATCCGGATTACGCTGCTAACCTATTTTCCTTCATCGTTGTCAGTCATGCGTTGCACCTTTCAATTAGAACAAAAGGACCCGCCTCAATCTGATTATTTGCAAGAGAATTTATGCAATGTCAGCTAGATCTTGCACATTGCAAAATAAAAGACCGTTTCTGGCCGCGTATAACCGCATCGCCCGGGTTCTAGTGATGGCCCGTCTGACTAAAAAACTTGGCCCAAATCATGGGAACGGTCACAGGCGGTTTGACTGAATTGATTCCTTTAATGCACCGCTTCAATCCCTTCGACAAAGGAAACAACTTAACGAATTGCCTATTTGAAAAAGGTTGCATTCGAAGATGGTTGCCGCAAATGCAGATCTTAAAAATCTCATCGATCCTGAACCCACACGTAGAGCCACACAGAGGAAATGCCTCGATTTGCTGGCACCGTCTAGAAACCTACAGGTTATTGACGACACCGAGCCTGGTTCTAATCTAGAAGAATTTGATTTATCTTTTTATTTCAATGGTATAAGTGTTCAGATTTCCATCCTCCCCGGTGCGCCATTTTTTCAAATTGTTGCTGATCGCTGGATTGTCGGCTGATACTGCCGTAGGCCAATCATCATATCACTCCTATGCGGCCCGCGGGTCGCCAGGTCCCCCTGGCAAGTCGATGAACGGTGACGACTTCGCACCCTCGATGTCGGCAACGCACGCCAGAACGCCTTCCATGTTCATGAAGTGGCTGTAGAGGTTGCCGAGGCTGACGTCCGCCTGGTGCACGATGTCGCGCGATGTCGCGTTCGCCAGTCTGGTGATACCCTTCTCAAGAACGCAAATGACCGCCGCGTGGACGATGCCAAGCTTGCGCGGATGTGCGGGCCATCGGTCTTCCTTCATGGGACGAGACTGGGACGAGGCTGGGACGAGGCTGGCTCCAGACAGGCACGTGACAGGCCCCAGACTGAGGGCCCAGACAGGCACGACCGTCTTCTGCCGGGCAGTGTCCCGCTCCCGTTTCCGACGGCGTCTGGCGGGGAGCGGCGGTCGATCGGGCGCGGCCTTACTGGATCAGCGCTTCGCACCTGGCCTTGACGGCGTCGATATTGCCGTCTTCGTCCTGCACCTCGATCCTGAGGATGGTGCCGCCGGCGCTGGTCAGAATGGCGAGCGTGCAGCTGTCACCGGCCGGTTTGGGCACCTTGGAATAGGTTTTCGGGTTGGTGGAGGACCAGTAGTAGACAAGCTGCTTGGGATCGTCCTGCGTGACGATCTTGCCGGTTGCGTCCTTTTTCAGCGCCTGATCCAGGCCGATCACCTGATCGGGCGGACCGTAGGCTTCGAAGAAAGCAGCGGAACTCCGGCCGACATAGTCGCTTTCCAGTTGAGGCGACTGGCTGGTCGACTGGCAGCCGGCAACGGCCAGGACCGCTGCCAGAACCGCAGGCAGCAGGGCGGTGCGCGGGAACCGGCTTTTGCCGACGCCTGCCGAAAGGACATCAATGCAGCTCTTCAGCGCGGATTTCCAGAACATGCGCTTCGGCTCATGTGTTGCCAGCCTTCCTTGCGGATCTTCCTTGCCAAGCCTTTCCTTGCCAAGGCTTTCCGGGCCGCGACTTTCCGTGTCAGCCTCCGCGGTCAGGAAATCGTCAGTTCCAGTGCCGGATGCAGACGCTGCAGGTTGCGCAGCGACTTGGATTGCCAGGGGATCGACTTGGACCCCAGCACCCGGACACCGACTTCCGGCTGTTTCCTGATTTCGATGGTGAATTTCGCAAGCAGGTTGATCCCGGAACTGTTCAGGAATTCCAGACCGGTCAGGTCCAGAGTGATGAGTTCCGGCTTGGCGTCCAGAATGGAATTCATGATCTCGAGAATGGGCGCATAGGCATCGGTGCCGGACAGCCGCATCGTCCCTTCATAGTGGATGGCGGTGCCCTCAGTCCAAACGCGGTAATCGTTCGTGCTGATTTCCATTGTGATTTCTTCCTTTGGAATATATCGGCGATCAGGAAAGTCGCAAAGAAGCATATGTCGTCAACTCAAGGCCTTCACTTACACGCTCCGACGCGAAAGACCAGCCCAATTCGGCCCCGTAGTCACTCATCAGGGTGAGCAGCCCAAGGCCCGATCCGGAAGAATCCGGGTCAAGTGCATTTTCTTCAATGCGTTCCAGCAACAGTTCCCCGGGCTCGCGTCGCAGCAATTCCGTCAGCAGTTCCTGGAACCGCGTTGCGGTTTGCCGATCAACACAGTTCGTGATCTGGATCTCGAAGGTGTCGGCCTGGAGACTGCTGTGGATCTCAATGTTGCCGCCGTGGCGGAATTTGACCGCGTTTTCCAGGATCTCGTTGATCATGTAGCTGATGGAATGGCGCGCATCGACGTCATCGATCTGGCCGCCGCAGGCCCGGCTGAAATACTCGCCGATGAAATCCGACGTGATCCCGCAATGATGCCAGCTCAGGTCCAGCGGTTTGGCCATCAGCTTCAGGCGGAACCGGGTTGCATCACCACCATTCGAGGCAGCCGTTTGTCCAAAATCCTCGACCATGCCCTACCTATGCTTCAACACGACCAGTGTAATATCGTCAAATACCTTGTAGTCGCCGATATGCGACTTGACGTCCTTTATCACGGCTTCGGCAATGCCCTTGGCGGATAGACCGCGGTGGTCGTGCGCGCTCTGGCTGAGCCGGTCGAGACCGTACATCTCACCTGCTGCATTCTCCGCCTCGGTGATGCCGTCCGTGTGCAGGACGAGAATGTCGTCCGGACCGAAGTCCAGGTCCAGTGTCGCGACGAAGGGCAAAATGTCGGCTTCCAGGCCGACAGGAAAACCGAGATCCATCGTGTCGATGCGCTCGGTCTCGCCGGTCGCCCGGATGATCAGGACTTCCTCGTGCTGTCCGGACAGCGTCACCTTGCCGTCCTCGTAATCCACGAAGGCCAGTGTCAGGTGCTTGTCGGACCTGGTGCGGGTGATGTTCTTGTAGACCGCGCGGTTCAGGACATCGAGGAAGGCGACCGGGTCCCGGTCCCCCTTTTCCTGCAGGGCGCGCGCCACCGACTGCACCATCAGCATCAGGACGCCGCTTTCCAGACCATGCCCGGTGACATCGCCGATGCCGACCTTGATGCGGCTGCCGTCGAACAGGACGTCGTAGTAGTCACCGCCAACCTCGTCGGCCGGCTCCATGAAGGCCGCGATCTCGACCTGGGGAATGCCTTCCAGCTCGCTCAGGCGCGGCAGCACCATTTCCTGAATGCGCTTGGCCACGTCCAGTTCGGCCCCTAGCCGCAGGTTCTCCGATTTCAGGCGCTGGTTGAGCGCGACGATCTCGCCATTCGCCGTTTCCAGCTTCCGGGTCCGTTCCTCGACCAGGTTTTCCAGGTTCTCGGTATGATAGCTGATTTCCTCGGCCATGTTGTTGAAGGCGAGGCCCACAGCGGCCACCTCGTCCCGGGTCGGGATGGCGACGCGGACCGAATAGTCCTTGTTTTGCAGCGACTTGGCGGCATTGGCCAGTTCGGACAGGCCCTTGGTGATCCTGCCGGACACCGCATAGACAGCCAGGGTCACGATCAGCAGGCTGACGAGCAGCGCGGCGATCTGCCAGGTCACGATCCGTTCGGTCGCTTCAGCCAGCTGGGTTCGCACCTCTTCCAGGGGAGCATAGATCTCGTCGGTCGCCACCATGAAGCCCAGGGTCAGGTTCTCGGAGACGATCTTGTCGCCGTCCCACAGATTGATGGGAGCCAGTTCCTTGAGAACGACAATGTAGCTTTCGCCCTCCCGGGAGGCGAAATGTTCCTCGCTGCCGAGCGTGATGGTATCGACCACCGTGCCGGCATCGTGGGGCAGTTTCAGGTTGGCGAGTTCGGGATAACGGCTCTGGTTGAGGAAGCGGTTGATGCCGGTCACGCCCTGGCCCTCACCGCCGACAGACACAAGACCCAGCGTGAGCGCGCCGGCGTCGCTGACCGCAAGCACGTTGCCCGAGGAGGACGTCAGGAAACCAAAGCCGGTTTCCGCGATCTTGACGTTCTCGACCAGACTTGAGAGCTGATCGAGCGTGATGTCGACGGCGGTCATGCCGGCCACATCGGTGCGCTCCGCATTCCACAGCGGCGAGAAGAAACTGACGATGCGGGCGCCGGTGATGGCGTCGATATAGGGCGCCGTGCCCACGATATCGCGCGGCACCGGCCGGGTGGACGCATCCTCGAGCCAGCCCTGCCAGCCCTCGTAGACGCCGGGAAAGAAGAAGTCCCAGAAATTGTTGTCGTTGTGGCCG
The DNA here is from genome assembly GCA_039942135.1 of Hyphomonadaceae bacterium. Classification (GTDB taxonomy): domain Bacteria; phylum Pseudomonadota; class Alphaproteobacteria; order Caulobacterales; family Hyphomonadaceae; genus CALLCD01. Next base: position 459 of record JBDVDE010000146.1, on the reverse strand, counting down.
GGATAAAGTTCGTCGAAGGTCTGCGCCTGCCCGGTATGGGGTGTCGTGCGCATGATCGGCCGGTCCTTCGGACCGACATAATAGAGCTGCAGCTTGGGCGATCCCGTTTTCATCATGCCCGGCGCGACGAGATTGAACGCAGAGCTGTCCGCGATCTGGTCGGCGACCTCGGGCAGCGGGTTGCCGTCATCGTCGAGAAGATAGCCCCAGACGCTGACCACCGACTCGCCCGGCTCGTTCTGTGCCCAGTCGGCGTCGGCGTTGTAGACCAGCTTGTCGCCGAGTTTCGGGTCTTCCTCCACCGTCAGGCCAACGGCGGTGCCGGTCTCCGGATTGTCGATGAGGGTCTGCATCGCCGCGCCCAGCGCCTCGACTTCCGAATACACCTGATCCAGAAGCAATTCGGTGCGCAGCGCGGTCGTGTCGATATAGGTCCGCAGATATTCGTCCGTCGCATCG
>JBDVDE010000145.1:0-16939 GCA_039942135.1 Hyphomonadaceae bacterium | reverse complement strand
CGCCGTTTTCAGGTGGTGGGTTTGAAATCCCAGTCTACGCGCCGCATCGATATTGGGCAAACTGTCATCAATGAAAAGCACATGTGCCGCTGGCGGATTGCCCATGCGCGCGAGCGCGATCTTATACAAAGTCGGATCGGGTTTGATCAGGCCTTCTTCGCCGGAGATTATCGCATCTTCGAACCGCGCCAGAAGCGGAAACCGAATTTTCATCTCCGGCCAGATCTCTGCGGGCATGTTCGAAAGCGCATATTGCGCGATGCCGGTTGCTTCTAACCGGTCAAACAGGGCGGGGGTGCCGTCAATATATCCATCGAACATATCAAACCAGTTCGCGCCCCAAGCGCGGATATTGGCAGCATGTTCGGGATGTTTTTCGATGAGCGGGGCTGCATTGTCGGCAAAACTGACACCGGCATCATGGCGGCAGTGCCAGTCCATATTGCAGACATTGGCGAGAAACGCCGCGCGCTGCACAGGGTCTGCGATATGCGAGACATAGGCGCGCTCAGGCTCCCAGTCGAGCAGGACCCGACCGATATCCCAGAGTATAAATTCAACGCGCATTTGCAAAAACCCGCGCAGTGTTCATACTTTGGTTAAGCCTGTTTTGCTTTAAACCGTGGATTGGTCTTGTTGATGACATAAACCCGTCCTTTGCGTCGAACGATCTTACAATCGCGATGACGACCTTTGAGGGCTTTGAGTGATGAACGGACTTTCATTGGATGCCCTGCCTTTTTTCGGGTATTTTTGTTAGAGCGGCGGAAATATAGCAGTGTTTCGCTCAAGTCAATCTGTAGAGGCATGGAATGATCAAAACGATAATCGGCTTCGATCTTGGGAGAACAGTATGTTGTGCAGCACAGGCGTGAAATTTGCGAGCCTTTTGGCGCTCTTGGGAGCCTGCGCAACCGGTGCGAGTCCCGAGCCGCAATTGACCGAACAAGTTCAATCCGTGATCCCCACAGCCCCGGCCGCGCCCGCATCGCCAATTGTTCCAGCTCCGGTTTTCAGCATTCCGCCATTTGAAACATCAGGCCATCAGGAGCTTGATGCATGGCGCGTTGACTTTGCCCAGAGAGCGATGTCAGCAGGCCGCAATCCGATGATTGTCTATGAAGTCTTGCGCGATGCCAAACCGCTCGAAGCCTATTTGCCCGCCAATCCGGAAAATGGCTCATCCGGTGTGTCCTCTCAGGCCGAGTTTGCCAAGCCGATTTGGGACTATATCCGCAACGCTGCCAGCGCTTCCACTATTGATACCGGCGCAACCCGTGTTGCCCAAGAGCAGCAACTCTTCAACCAGATTGACGCGCGCTTCGGCGTGGATGCAGAAGTCGTGGCGGCGATTTGGGGCATAGAAACCAGCTTTGGCGGCTATATGGGCGATTTTGATGGGCCAGAAACTTTGATCAATATGGCCACCGAAGGCCGCCGCCGTGATCTGGCCGAGGCGGAGCTTCTCGCCACAATGCGGATGATCGAGCAAGGCATGGTGACACGCGAACAGTTGATCGCTGGCTGGGCAGGGGCGATGGGGCATACCCAGTTCATGCCATCAACCTATCTGCAATATGCCGTCGATCTATCCGGCGGAAACCAGCCTGATGTCTGGACATCGCGTGCCGACGGGCTTGGCTCTGCCGCCAACTATATGAGCGAGCTGGGCTACAAGCATGATTTGCCTTGGGGGCTTGAGGTCAAACTGCCCGAAGGCTTTGACCTGATCTATTCCGATGGCCGCAAACTGCCGGTCCTGCAATGGCAGTCGCTCGGGCTGCAAACCTATAGCGGCCAACCTATTCCGGTTGAGGCAGCCGAGAATGCGCGGCTCTGGTTACCCTCCGATGCCAGCGGGCCGAAATATCTCTTGTTCAGCAATTTCGACATTTTCCTCAAATATAACCGGTCGACCTCTTATGCCTACGCCGTCGGCCTGCTTGCAGATGGCATTGCTGGCCGCGAAGGCCCACAAGCGCCTTGGCCGCGCCATCTCGATAAGGTTTCGGTTGCGGATATGCATCAACTGCAAACGGATCTGAACACACTCGGCTATGAGGCGGGCGTGCCCGACGGGATCATGGGCTCGCGCACGCGGCGTGGTCTACAACAGTTCCAAAGCGCAAACGGCTATGTCGCAGATGGATTCCCGACGCGCGAGCTTGTCGCTGCGGTGGCTGCTGCGGCCAACTAATCCGAGTTTGGCGCCTATTTGATATCGCCTTGAAGATCGCTATCAGATGGCTGGCTATCGGGCAGGGCAAATCTTGCAAACACTGCCAGCGCGACTAGCACCACAGCGGCCATAATAAACGGCAAGCTCTGGCCGATAAATTCATAGACATATGGCCCAAAAAACGGCGAGACGATAAAGCCCATTCCATTGGCCGAGATGACCAGTCCGGCGACATTGCCCTGCAAGTGTGGCCCCACCGCCAGTGAAGCACCGCTGGAGAAACCTGGCCGCGACAGGCCTTGTCCCAGCCCAACGAGAAACTGTGCCGAGACAAGCACCGCAAAAGCGTCTGTCGGGAAGATCATTAAAGCGCCCGCAGCAAGTGTGAGCGCGCCAACGATCATCAGTGACCGATTGGAGATGCGCAAACGCGGAATGATCACCAGCTGCGCAATCAGCGTGCCTACAGCGCCGGCCATAAATGCAGGCGCGGTGAACTGTGCCGCCGCTTCGCCCGAGACGCCCATCTTGTCGATCACAGCAAAAATGAAGGTCTGGGTAAGCACACCCGTCACGAGGGACAGGCCGACAGCATAGATGAGGAACGGCAAGACCCGCCGGTCGCGCCATAGCCCCTTCGCTTCTTCAGCGCTGGCTTTCTTCTGGGCAGGGGTGGAGGTCGGAGGGCGATCTTCAGGCAGCTTGGTATAGAGGAGGAAGGACATCACAGCCGCAAGTATACAGGTGAAGAATACGGGGCTGAGCAGACCGAATACCGCAACCATAGCCGCTGCAAAAGCTGGTCCCGCCACAGCGCCCACGCTGAAGCCAGATGTTACCGAAGCAATCTCTTTGGTGCGGTCTTCAGGGCTGGTCCGGTCCGCCACATAGGCTTGCGCGGCGGGGCTTGCGCCCGATCCGACAAGTCCGAAAAAGGATCGCGAAAACAAAAGACACCCGAAAATAACAAAAGCGCCGGTGAGGTAATCGTTCAGCGCGAGCCAGCCGACCGTGCCGAAGAGCAGCATCGACAGCGAATACCCCGCCAGCCCCAAAGCCGCGACAGGGCGGCGGCCCCATTGGCTCGATTTCTTACCCCAGAACGGACTGGACATGGTCCACAGTGCCGCAGACAGCGAAAAGATTGCGCCCGCCATCCAGTCCTGCATGCCAAGCTCTCGCGTCATGATTGGCAGCACCGCAGCGATCAGCATCGTATTGCCAGCACCGATAGCGAGCAAAGACCCGAACAATAACGAAAAAGCGCCGCGGCGATCAGGCGGCGGCGCTTGTTTGCTTGATTGAGGTGTTGAACCGGTCATGCTCTCTCATCTACCGGCTCGCGGTAAAGATCAAGCTGGATGGGTCCTATTAACCGTGGCCACCACCAGAAACGTCAGGATAGCAAGAGCCGCTCCATGGTTCGATATTCGCGTCTGTAATCGACAGGTTCGAGAACTCGATGCAGGTCCGGCCATATTCTAGAACCGACTGGGTTACCTGATCTTCGGCCCATGCATGTGCGCAAGCGGCTTCATCCGGTGCAGACGAGGAGGCATCTGCGCCAGGGCGGCGATAGGAATTGATGAACTCGTTGATGCATGTGCCGTAATCGGCAACGCGCTGTTTGAAACCGTCCCGTTCGGCTTCGGCGCTCTGAAGTTCGCTAAGGCTGCCAATCGATCCGGGCGTGAAATCGGGGCGGGTCACCGCACCACAAACGCTCTCAACGACCGTCAAACCCTTTTGAGTTTGCGGTTGCGGACACACGCGATAGTCATTTGCAGCATATTGTTGAGCCGATGCAGTTGCAGCGCTCGAAACAAGCACAAGAGTGGCAAGCACAGATTTCATGGGATTTAGCTCCTGTCGATTTCATGCAAATTATTTATATATTTGCTTAACGTTCTATTACCAATACAAGTTCTGCGCCACCTGTAGCGCTTTAATTGCAGTGTTGAGCGTGCCGCGACATTCTATAGAGCCGATCAAACCGCTCGAATCGGGCGAGATGTGCAGTCCAATATTTCGCAATATCGGTGAACAATTGACGGCAATCACTGAAAGAACATTCCCCTTTAGTACTCAACTTCAAAAAAAGTAGCAGAATGAGCCTCTCCTCGCAATAACGCTAAGCTGTTGTTTAACATCCTCTGTTTTAATCGGGCTTGAATTGGCCGCGAGGACGGGTTTTTGATACAGGTCATCGGGATTTTTGCCCTGATTATATTGGTTTTTGGTACACTCCTGTCGGTTGGCGGTGGGGCCATGGCAGCCTTGCCGTTCGAGCTGTTTTTGATCTGCGGAGCGGCATTCGGAATATTAATTATCAGCAATGCACCCAGCGTGGCGGCAGAAGCACTGTCCGGTTTTTGGCGCGTAATTGCCGGGCCGAAGTGGAAACGAGATGATTATGTGTCTTTGCTTGTCCTGTTGCACAATCTGACCCGGCGGGCACGTCAGGGCGGATTGGTGGCCATCGAGACCGATATCGAGGCACCGGAAACAACAGCCAGCTTCAAAAATGCCCCGCGTATTCTCGAGGATCAATCAGCTCGTGACCTGATTTGCGACACATTCCGCCTGATGGCGCTCGATCTTTCGGATTCCAGCCGCGCCGAAGCCGCGATGGAACAACGCATCGAAGCGCATACGGATACGCGGTTTCGGGCTGTCTCGGCGCTGCATATGATCGCCGATGCGCTGCCTGCGCTCGGCATTGTCGCCGCTGTGATCGGTATTATTCGGGCCATGGGCGTGATTGACCAATCGCCAACCGTGATCGGAAGCATGATCGCTGCGGCATTGCTCGGTACGTTTCTCGGCGTATTCCTCGCTTATGGCGTGGTCGGGCCGGTTGCGACCCGGTTCGGACAGATCGTCGAAGAAGAAGAGGCGTTTCTCAAAGTGTCGGGCGTTGTTTTGTCTGCATATGCGGCGGGCATGTCGCCATTAGCAGCAATCGAACTTGGCCGGACCGCTGCCCCAAGCGACCTTAGGCCCGAGCCCGACAGCATTATGCGCGCAATCCAGACCGCGCGCTTCCAGCGCGAGCAAGCGGCCTAATACGCCTGCGAGCTTACGTCTTTAGATCAGTGAAATTGCACCGATCAATTTAAATAACCCGCAATTTTCTTGTGACCTTAATGTCAAAACTGAAGACAAGGGCGCAAATTATGTCGGATCAAATGGCACTTCCCATAAACGGGCAAAACAAACCAATATGGCAATTGGTCGGAAAGACGATCACGGGCCTCTTGGCGATCATGGTGGCCATTCAGGCCATGAAATATACAGCTGCGACGGAGCCTAGCTTTGCGCATCAAGACCACTTGTTCCGATTGATTGCATTTTGCTCGTTGACGATCTGGTGCGCCTTTACCATCGGTCTGAAGCGGTCGGGCATGGCTGCGATCATGACCTTGGCCTTTGCCAGCATTGTCGATCTTCTGATTGTGCCAGCTAGAACCGAATCTATGGGCACGCTGGTCGCGGCAAATCTGGGGATTGTCATCGCCTATTGTAGTCTGCAGCTTTATTGGGGGCAGCTCAAATTGCGGGACACGGCTGCTGCCTAGCGCATGTGCACGTAACGACGAGTTACGGCGGAAATCTTTATTGACCTGCCGCTGAAATAGCGCTCCGTTACGCGCATGCCTGATTTGCGACTTGCGACCTTTAATGCCGAAAACCTGTTGATGAGGTGCGATTTTGGTGCGGCAGGCATCAAAGATTTGCGCAAAAAGCTTAATCAGGTCTCCGACCAGAGCCAAGCCGAGACCATAGGCGATGTGTTTAATGTCCTGTCCGAGGATGACCGCACCCTCACAGCGCAGGCTTTGGCGGCGACGCGTGCGGATGTCTGCGCTTTGCAGGAAGTCGAAAACCTCGTCACGCTGACCGCCTTTCATGACAATTATCTCAGCCGCTGGAGCGGGCAGCCTTATGACCAGCATATTCTGCACGAAGGCAATGATCCGCGCGGGATAGATGTCGGCATCCTGTCGCGCTTGCAGGTCACCGCTCATACAAGTCATGCCTCGAAAACCTTTGCCGATCTCGGTATCGATCCACCGGAAAAATCGGGCCCGAACGCGCGTGTCTTCCGGCGCGACTGTCTTGAAGTTGATATCACCAAAGAGGGGGAAACGCTGACCCTGTTTGTGTGCCATTTTAAATCCATGCATGGCGGGCGTGAGGCCACGCGCAGTGTCCGCCAAACCGAAGCTCTGGCCGTGCGCAAACTGATCGAACGCCGCTTTGCCGACCCGTCCGCAGCCAAATGGGTGATCCTTGGTGACCTGAATGATTATCTCGAAATCGATGGCGTTGCAGATCATGCCCATGGTCTTGACCCGCTGACCGAGGACGGGTTTGCAACCGATATCTCTCTTGCGCGTGTCAAAGACCCGCTCGAGCGCTGGTCACACCATTATGCGCCTTTGTCGCAATACACCGCGCTCGACCATATCTTGTTGTCCAAAGCCATGATGGACTTGAACCAGCAGGCTGAAGTAACATATGTGCGGGCGGGAGCCCCTTGGCGATCAGAGCGTCATAGGGGATATAGGTTGCAGGGGGTTGGGTGGTCCAATCCAAAAGCGTCAGACCATTGCCCGCTTGTGGCACGGCTGACATTCTAACAAACCCGCGGAGCTATGCGCGCGGACACATATACTATCAGGAGTAAACATGGCCCGATTTGAAGAGCTTTTGGCGACAGTGGAAACATATCAAAAACTGGCTGCCGAAAATTACGACCGCATTCGGGGTCTGGCCGAAGATCTAAAAGATGGCATGTGCGGCTATATGGGGACCAAAACCGGTGTTTGCGTCCATTTGGTGCCGCCTGCCGGGCCATTTAAGCCAAAAGCCCATACTGACGAGGCGTTTTCGATCCCGCCGCGTGGGTTCCGCCCGCTTGGTCCGGTGGCGTTCGGTCTGGCGTTTCGCGTGTCCGAAGGCACCGATTGGCTCCGTGTCACCATGCAATGCCAGAAACGCGGCGACGAATTTATCGTCAACATTCTCGAGGGTGAGGAGTACACGCTCAGCCTGCCATTGTCGGAAAATGAAACCGAGCCGCTCTACCAGCATATTTATGGTCATGTGCATGATTGGTTTGCAGACCGCATAGAGCACTATAAAGTCGGCGATGCGACTGGGGAGATCGGCTTCGATTTTGCCGAGGATGACGATTAGTCATCCCGCGAAGACAAAAGTAAGAATCGACCCAGGGCAAATACATGTTTGAACTTCCACACTTCCTAGCCGCCAGTGGCGAAGACACTCTGATCCTGTCGGTCGCCCTGATCGGTGCGCTCGGGCTTGGTGCGCAATGGCTTGCGTGGCGGCTTCAAGCACCTGCCATCGTGCTCATGGCGCTTGCAGGCCTGACCGTCGGGCCGCTTTGGGCGGTGATTACAGGGGAGCCATTGCTCGATCCTGACAAAGAGTTCGGCGACTTGTTGCGCCCGATCGTCTCGCTCGCGGTTGCGGTGATCCTGTTTGAAGGCGGGCTTGTGCTCAAATTCGACAATTTGAAGGATGCCGGCCCCGCCGTGCGCCGCATGGTGTTTGTCGGCGGCCCATTGGCTTGGATACTGGGCACCATGGCCGCTCATTTTGCGGCCGGACTCGATTGGGCCAGCTCCATCGTGTTTGCAGGTGTTATGGTGGTGACCGGCCCGACTGTTATTATGCCGCTTCTGCGCCAATCAAAACTCTCTGGCCGTACCGGCGCTGCGCTCAAATGGGAAGGTATCGTCAACGATCCGGTCGGTGCGCTGTTTGCCGTGACCGCGTTTGAAGTCGTTCGCGTGATCTCGGGCGGGGGCAGTGTGTTTGGCGCTGCCGTCTGGATTTTCTCTGCCGCAATGCTTGGCACCGCGCTTGGTATGCTCTTCGGCTTCTTTATTGTTCGTACCTTCCGCGCTGGCTGGACGCCGGAATACCTCAAAGCCCCGCTGATCTTTGCCAGTGTTATCCTTTGCTATGCATTGGCTGAGGGGATTGAAAACGAGATCGGCCTCGTCGCGGTGACAGCCTACGGGATGACGCTCGCCAATTCGCGGCTCGCTGGTCTGGTTGAATTGCGCAAGTTCAAGGAAGATATCGCCGTACTGCTTGTCTCGGGTGTGTTCGTCATCCTGACGGCTAATCTCACGCCGGAGACGATCGGCGCGGCGTTGAACTTCCGGACTTTGGCATTCTTGTTTTGCATGCTGTTTATTGTCCGTCCGCTTTCGATCTGGATTTCGACCTATGGAACGCTCAACCGCAATGAAGCCTTGCTGCTCGGTTGGATTGCCCCGCGCGGGATCGTTGCTGTTGCCGTATCTGGCCTGTTTGGACAATTGCTGATCGACTTGCAGGAGACCAGCGAGTTCGAGTTTAGCGGTGCGGAAATGATCTCGCCACTTGCCTTTGCGATGGTGTTTTCCACCGTTGTTCTACATGGTTTCTCGATCGGTCCGCTTGCTCGCAAGCTTGGCCTGTCGCGCGCTGGTAAGCCGGGCGTTCTGCTGATCGGCGTCAATCCGTGGAGCGTTGATTTCGCACGTGAGCTCAATGATGCCGGTGTCGATACAACCCTAGCCGACAGCAATTGGCGCCGCCTCAAGCCTGCGCGCGATGCTGGCCTTGAGACCTATTTTGGTGAAGTCCTGTCAGAAGAAGCCGAATTACGGCTTGACCATGCCCGCTTTGACACCGCCTTGGCCTTGTCAGCGAATGAGCCTTACAACGCCCTTGTCGCGGGCCATTTTGCGCCAGAACTTGGCCGACACAAAGTCTATCAACTCTCGTCTCAGGAAGGCGAAGAAGAAGACCTCAAGAGCATCAGTCTTGGTGCAAGAGGGCGCACCTTGATCAAACGTGGCCGCAGCTATGATGCCTTGCTGCGTGACCATTATCGCGGATGGGAGTTCTCCAAGACCCAACTGTCTGCGAAATATGATCTCAAACAGTTCTTGGCCGACCGTCCAAAAGCCGACCTTCTCGCAGAAATACGCCCCGATGGCTCGATCACATTCTTAGGGCCAAGCCGAGAGCCGAAAGGCGGCGAAGGCGCGATCCTGATTGGCTTTGGCCCGCAAGAAACCGAAAGCAATAAGAGTGACTGATCCCGTGTCGCGCAAAAGCGCGGAGGTGGTCGAGCTTGCGAATTTGCAAACCGTCGCGTCCGACTATGACGCCATTTTGTGTGATGTCTGGGGCGTCATCCATAATGGCCGGTCTGCCTTCGCGCCTGCCTGCGACGCTCTGGTGAATTTCCGCAAATTGTCAGGCCGGCGTGTCGTGCTGATCACCAATGCGCCCGTCCCGAAAGCGCAAGTGCTGCGCTATTTTGCGCCGCTCGGTGTGCCGGACGAGGCTTTCGATGACTGCGTGTCCTCGGGCGATGCAACCCGCGCTTTGCTGGCAAAGTATCAAGGCCGGAAGATCTGGCGGATCGGCGCAGATGAAGGCTGGGAGCATGACCGGTTCCTCTATGAGGGACTCGATCTGCATTTTGTCGATGATCCTGCCGAGGCCGATCTTGGCCTGATTATCGGGTTGCGGGATCAGGCAAATGATCACCCCGAGGCCTATCGTGATGAGCTGACCGACCTTTCCAAGACCGGTCTGGAACTTGTCTGCGCCAATCCCGATATTCAAGTTCGTATTGGCGACAGGTTGCATTGGTGCGGCGGGGCGCTCGCCCAAATCTATGAACAACAGGGCGGAACGGCGATTTATCCGGGCAAACCCCATGCCGCGATTTACGACCTGGCCTTTGCAAAACTTGAAAGCTTGGGGGGCGCACCGGATCGGGCGCGCGTGCTGGCGATTGGCGACGGACCTGTAACAGATTTGAAGGGGGCCAATCGGGAGGGGCTTGATGCGCTCTATGTTGGAACCGGCCTTGCTGCACACGTGGACGGCGATTTTATTTCTGATGCACGTTCGCTGCTTGATGAAAACACTGTGACAGCCCGTTACGCCCAACCCATGCTAACATGGTAACGCCATTGCCTTTGTAAGCCATTACGGGCAAACAGTGCCGAAAATACATATTAGCAAGAGTTTTTCCATGAGCCATCCAGATACAAAATACTATGAAGACCTCGAAATTGGTGACGCGCACGAGACGCTCCACACCATTCGCGACGAGGACATTACCAAGTTCGCCGAAGTGTCGGGCGACTATAACCCGCTGCACATGGATGATGACTATGCCGCCCAGACCCCATTTGGCCAGCGCATCGCCCATGGCGCGCTGACCGCGTCGTATATTTCCGGAATTCTTGGCAATAATCTGCCGGGTCCGGGTGCAATCTTCACGGGCCTGTCCATGCGGTTCCGCCGTCCTGTCTATATCGGTGACGAAGTTACGGTGCGCGCCGAAGTATCGGAAAAGAATGATCGCGGAAATCGGGTTACGCTGTCGGTGTCCTGCATCGTAAAAGGCAAGCGCGTCATCACGGGCGAGGCCCAAGTGGTCGCGCCAAGCCGCGAGGCCTAGCGCACACGTGGCCGTCTATGCTGACTATCGGAATATTCCGGACAGCGTGGCAGGGGCGGCTATAGCCCTTGGAAATTTCGACGGCCTACATGCTGGACATAAAGCTGTGATTGCAGCGGCGCGAGCCACGGGCAAGCCGCTTGCGATTGCCACATTCGAGCCGCCGCCCAGAGCGCTGTTCCGGCCCGATGATCCGCCATTTCGTATCTATCGACCAGAGCGCCGCAATCGCGAGCTACTGGCGCTCGGCGCTGATTGCGTGTTCGAGCTTCCGTTCACAAAAGATATGGCAGGGATGACCGATGAGGTCTTTGCCCGCGAGGTTCTGTCCGAAGGGTTGAGGGTCGATCATGTTGCCGTCGGCTTCGATTTCCGGTTCGGACGCGGCAGGATGGGGGATGCGCCAAGGCTGGCATCGCTCGGGCGTGCGCTCGGTTTCGGCGTCTCGATTGTCGACAAGATTGAAGGGCTTGGCGACAAAGCCTCGTCAACCGCGATGCGTCAGGCGCTTAGAGCGGGCGAGCCGGAAAAAGTTGCGACGCTGCTCGGCAGTGACTGGATCGCGGACGGCGTGGTCGAGCATGGCGAGAAACAAGGCCGCACTTTGGGCTTTCCAACCGCAAATATCACGCTCGGCGGCGGCCTGATCCATCCAAGATATGGCATCTATGCGGTGCGCGCCCGTATCGAAGGGGAGGATGTCTGGCGCGACGGCGTTGCCAATTTCGGCCGTACCCCGACCACGGGCCTTCGCGATCCGCTCCTCGAAACCATGATTTTCGACTGGGAGGGTGATCTTTACGGCAAAACCCTCGAAGTTGCGCTCGTATCCTTCCTGCGTCCTGAAGCCAAATTCGACAGTCTCGATGATATGGTCGCCCAAATGCACAAAGATGTGGATGCAGCGCGCCGGAGATTAACCGCCTGAGCCGCCAATATGCGTGCCGGCGTTCTCCTAGTGACACATTAACCCTTGGCTGCTAGTGCATAGCGCCATGACAGATATACGCATTATTCGAATTAGCAGCCCGGCTCCGCACTGAATAAAGATGCGCCGGCCGGGATTAAACTTGCTCACTTCAATAGATTGCAATCACCTAATTCGAAGACGTAAAACATGACCGATACACCTGATACAAAAGACTCTGGCCGCGATTATCGCGACACTTTGTTTCTGCCCGAGACCGCGTTCCCGATGCGCGGCGGACTGCCAAAGGCCGAGCCGAACTGGATTGCCCGCTGGGACGAGATGGGTCTCTACAAAAAGCTCCGCGCCGACGCCAAAGCCCGCAATGCCAAACCATGGCTGCTGCATGATGGCCCGCCTTATGCCAATGGGCACATCCACCTCGGCACAGCGATGAACAAGATCGTCAAAGACATCATCGTCCGCTCGCACCAGATGACCGGTCATGATGCGTCCTATGTCCCGGGTTGGGATTGCCACGGTCTGCCGATTGAATGGAAAGTCGAAGAAGAGTTCCGCCAGAAGGGACGCTCGAAAGATGATGTCACGCCGGGCGAGTTCCGCGCGCGGTGCCGCGAATATGCCAAAGGCTGGGTCGATGTGCAGGCATCCGAGTTCCGTGCCCTCGGCGTTGAAGGCGAATGGGACAATCCCTATCTGACCATGCGCCCCGAGTCCGAAGCCAAAATCGTGTCCGAGTTTCTCGACATCGCAATGGGCGGCCGCCTTGTACGTGGCGCCAAGCCCGTCATGTGGAGCCCCGTCGAAAAGACCGCACTGGCCGAGGCCGAGGTTGAATATCACGACCGCAAAGTGCCGGTGATCTGGGTGAAGTTTCCTGTCCCGCAAGTCAGTGAGCGTGGCCTTGGCGAGATGATGGGCGGGCCTTATGACGAGATCATAAAAACCCATAGCGAGCTTGATGGCGCTTCGGTTGTGATCTGGACGACCACACCGTGGACAATCCCTGCCAATCAGGCGGTCTGTTACAATCCAAAGATAACCTATGGCCTTTACGAGGTCGGCGAGGTGATGACCGAGGAAGAGCTCGGCTTTGCCCCCTATGCCAAAGCTGGCGAGCGTTTGGTGATTGCCGATGCACGCGCTGATGATGTCATGTCCGGCGCAAAAGTCAGCGCGTTCGAGCGGATCTCTGATGTTGATATGTCGAAGCTTGTGCAACTCACCCATCCGCTCAGCGATCTGGCCGATATGTACCGCGCCTATGTACCGACATTGCAAGGGGACCATGTCACCGATGATGCCGGTACAGGCTTCGTCCACACAGCACCGGCCCATGGTGAAGACGATTACAATGCATGGATTGCCGCCGGACACAGCTCGCAGTCGATTCGCGATATTGTTGACGATGGCGGCTGCTACCGCGACGAAGTCACCATGTCCCATACGACATTCGAAGTACCTGAAGCGCTGCGCGGCCTCGATATTATCCGCACCTCCGGCAAGAAACGCGGGCAGCCGGGCAAGGCCAATCCAGAAGTCATCAAACTTCTCGCCGAGAGCGGCAATCTGCTCGCGCGCGGGCTAACCATAATTCGTGACGCCCATTCATGGCGCTCGAAAGCGCCCGTCATCCGCCGTGCTACGCCACAATGGTTCATCGCGATGGACACCGAAGGCAGAGACGGGAAGACGCTGCGCGATCTGGCCATGACCGGCCTCGAGCAAACCGAGTTCTTCCCGCCAACGGGCCGCAACCGGCTGACCTCTATGGTCGCTGGCCGTCCCGACTGGCTCGTCTCCCGCCAACGCAATTGGGGTGTGCCGCTGACAATCTTCGTCAATGAAGATGGCCAGCCCCACACCAAAGCGCTCGCGCCGCATCTCGCATCTGCGGTCAACAAGCGCATTGTCGAAGCTGTCTCCAAAGGCGGCGTCGAAGCATGGTTTGACACCGAAGATTCCGTCTTCCTCGGCGAAGAGACGGGCGGACACACATGGACGAAAGTGACCGACGTGCTTGATGTCTGGTTTGACTCTGGCACCACCCATGCGTTCTGCATGCGTGATCGCGGCATCATCGATGAGGACAAAGGCCAGGTCGATCTCTATCTCGAAGGCTCGGACCAACATCGCGGCTGGTTCCAATCTTCTTTGCTGGAAAGCTGCGCCACACGCGGCATGCCGCCCTATAAGCAAATCCTCACACACGGCTTTATCGTCGATGCAGACGGCAAGAAAATGTCGAAATCAATCGGCAATACGGTTGAGCCGCAACAAATCCAGAAGCAATACGGCATCGAGATTTTGCGCCTCTGGTCTGCCTCGGGTGACTTCACCGAAGACCTGCGCATCTCTGACGAGATCATCAAGGGCTCGGTCGAAACCTATCGCCGTTTGCGCAATACGTTCCGCTATCTGCTCGGCGCGCTGGACGGGTTTACCCCCGAAGAAGCCGTCGCCCGATCCGAAATGCCGGGGCTAGAGCAATGGGTGCTCCACCGCTTGTCCGAGCTGGATGAGACAGTGCGCGCCGCCTATGATGTCTATGACTTCAAAAAGATCATGGCCGCCATAATTAATTTCTGTGCGGTAGATTTGTCGGCCGTTTATTTCGATATCCGCAAAGACAGCTTGTATTGCGATATGCCGGATGAACTGCGCCGCCGCGCTGCGCGTACGGTTATGGATGAAGTGCTGTTGCGCTTGCTGACATGGCTCGCCCCGATCATGCCGTTCACCACTGAAGAAGCATTCCTGATGAGCCGGTTTGGCACGGGCGAGGGGACAAGCGTGCACTTGTTGCAATTCCCCGAAACGCCCGCCGATTGGAGCGACCCGTCCCTTGCTGCGCGTTGGGAGAAAATCTTTGCCGTGCGCCGAACGGTGACAGGTGCGCTTGAAATCGAACGTCGCGAAAAACGCATCGGCTCTTCGCTTGAGGCAGCGCCAGAGGTCTACATCACCAATGCGGACTTGCTCAAACTGGTCAAATCCGAACACGCTGCTGACCTGTTCATCACCTCGGGCGCGGTCCTGAAACATGCCGACGCGCCGGTCGGTGCCTTCACGCTTGATGATGTCGAAGGTGTGGGCGTCGTGCCTGCCAAAGCAAGCGGCATCAAATGCGCTCGTAGTTGGAAATATTTCGATCCGGCCAAAGCATCGGCAGACTATCCCGACCTCACACCGCGCGATGCGGAGGCTGTCCGCAGGTTTGATAAGGAAAACAGATGACACAGCGCGAACGCCTCACCATTGCCGGACTGATTATTCCGTTCGCTTTGATCCTTGATCAATGGTCGAAATATCTGATCCTCAAGCAAGACAGTCTCAACGCTTTGGGATGTCTCAATGGTACCGAATATTGCGGCCGGATCGAAGCATCGCCTTTGTTCAATATCTCTATGGTCTGGAATAGAGGCATGAGTTTTGGTCAGCTCCAGTCCGAAGGTATTATGCGTTGGGTGCTTGTTATCGTGGCGCTGGCCATCGGTACGGGCTTTCTGGTCTGGCTGTTCAGGGCAACCGGACGAAGCTTGGTCATTGCTTTGTCATTTGTCGTTGCGGGCGCGATTGGCAATGTTATCGACCGGATTCGCTTTGGCGCTGTCGTCGATTTTATTGATGTGACACCGGCAATCCCTATTTTTCCTTGGGTTTTCAATGTCGCCGATTCCTGCATAACAGTCGGCGCTATCTTACTATTGATCGACCAGTTTATATTTTCGCGCGAATAAGATACACTAGATGCTGAAACGGATCGGACCAGAAGGTCTGAACGACACATAATGAGGATACAGGCATGAATAAGACGGTTTTCTTCCTAACGGCTGCGGCTGGTGCGCTCACTTTGGCAGCATGCGGGACGACCAGCGAACGCTCTGGAACGCCAAACGAGTTCCGTATCATCAAAAAGGCGCCGCTCACTGTGCCGCCTGAATACAGCTTGCGTCCGCCAGCAGTCGGAACGACAACACCGGCTGAACTGGCCAGCGAACGAGCTGACCGCCGCTTGAATTTCGGCGACCAGATCGGCGCTTCTGCAAGCGAATCCGAACGTGTACTGGTCGCAAAAGCCGGCGCAATTTCCGTCAGCCCGATTATCCGTGAAACCATCGACTATGAAGAAGCAGGAATTCTGCGCAAAAACACGCGAATCGGTGATGCCGTAACCGGATGGACTGCCAGCGAAGAAGAACTTGCCGAGGCGGAGTCAGATAGCGCAACAGGTGGCGACGCTGTGACCATCGAACGCTCCACAGGTACACGTATCAAGCTTCCGGGCACCTAAACGCCAAAACTCGCATGACAGTCTAGGGGCATAGGCCGTTTGCGCCTATACTCCGGCTATGCCTGATTCTGCTAACCAGCGCCCCGAACGGCCATGTATCCGCCGCTTGCCCGCCGATGCGGTCAACCGGATTGCGGCAGGTGAAGTGGTTGAGCGGCCAGCCGCTGCGGTCAAGGAACTCGTCGAAAATGCGCTCGATGCTGGGGCGTCACAGATTGATATCACAATCGAAGCGGGCGGGCTGACGCGCCTTGTCATCGAAGATGATGGCTGCGGGATGACTGCCGAAGATGTGCTGATCGCGCTTGAACGCCACGCGACCTCCAAGCTCAGCGCCGATGAAACGGGCTATGTTGACCTGCTCAACATAGACACAATGGGATTTCGCGGCGAGGCTTTGCCTTCGATCGGGTCGGTTTCACGGATGCGGATCACCAGCCGTGCGCCAGACGAAGACGCGTGTGAGGTTCTGATCAATGCCGGTCAGATCGATGGCCCGAAACCCGCGGCATGGACAGGGCGCGGGCCGAGCGGCACGCGCATCGAAGTTGCGGACCTGTTCTATGCAACGCCCGCCCGCTTGAAATTCATGAAGTCCGAGCGCGCAGAAACCATGGCCATCACCGATGCCTGCCGCCGTCTGGCTATGTCGCGCGCCGATGTCGGCTTCTCGCTGACAAGCAATGGTCGCTCGCTGTTTCGCTATCGCGCTGAAACAGGCGCGCCAGACGAAGCAAGACTGGCCCGCCTTGGCGCGATCATGGGCCGCGACTTCCGCGAGAATGCCATCGCCATCGAAGCCGAGCGCGAAGGCGTCACGATTTCCGGCTTTGCAGGTCTGCCCACACTGAGCCGCGGCAATGCACAGAAACAGTTTCTCTTCGTCAATGGCCGCCCCGTCAAAGACCGTTTGCTTACAGGGGTCATTCGCGCAGCCTATGCCGACTTCCTCGCCCGTGACCGCCATCCTTTGGCAGCGCTCTTCGTCGAGCTTGATCCGGAATATGTCGATGTGAATGTGCATCCGGCCAA
>JBDVDE010000144.1:0-4293 GCA_039942135.1 Hyphomonadaceae bacterium | reverse complement strand
GGTCCGAAGGCCAGCACATCACGTCACCCGATCTGCGCAGGGCATCCAGAAACACTCGTCGCCTATTTTTTTCCAACATCATGGGCAGACCATACAGCCACAGCGCCAAGGGTAATGTTTGAGGCGCGGTTACATCGGGTTTAACCGCCTCTATTTGCGCAAAAAGAGCTTGGGAGAATGCAGCGCCGTCGGTGAAAAAATGCAAGCCGCTGGTTGCGCGTGGGTTACACTCTAGCGGCAAAATTCGGCCATCTGCCGTGCGCATCACATCAAAGGATATTTGACCCGTCCATGTGGTTGCCGATACGATTTTTTCGACAAATGTCCGCACTGGTTCGCTGTCTTCAGGCGCAAAGCAAATCGCGGCCCCCGGACCTGCGCGTACCAAGCCGCGATAGGTGCTGAGCGCCGTCAATTTTCCCGCATGCGCGATGGCATAGACACAAAGCTCGTCTCCCTCGACATAGTCCTGCGCAACCCATGGACTTTGGTTTGTCGGGCGAATGTGTTTGAGTTTGCGGTCCGGCGGCCGGATCAAGACCTCAGATCCGAAGCGGGACCAGACAGGCTTGAAAACTAAGCCCTGCGCATCCGGCATGTGAGAGGCAAGTTCCTGCGGTGTTGTGATCAAGTGGGTTCGCGGTGTCGGGAGGTCTAAACCCTTGCACAAGCGGATAAAATTGTATTTGTGATGAACCTCGGTCAGGGTCGCCAAATCCGGTGCAAAGAGCGCTGCTTTCGGAGGGTTACGCTTCCAAAGCAGAGCAAGATACAGAACCTCCTCGCAGGTCGGAATGACCAAAGAGATATCGCGTTGTTCAATGATCTCATGTAAGGCGTCAGATGCGGCCTTGGGGTCCTCGCTGAATGCCGGAATACGGCAATATGGAATGTTCTGCTGACTCGCGGCGGCCAATGGATGATTGAGATGATCTACCAGAATCACAGAATGCCCTGCATCGATGAGCAACCTTGCGAGGTGAAAAGCTACCGGCGCTCGCGCTCCAGTGATCAGGATTTGAATTTTCGGTGTCATAGTTACAGCGATACTAATCCTTAGAGAGTTTCATTTTGATCTAGATTTGGCGACCAAGGATTGCGCTCCTATCAACTGTTGGATTTGGCTAACAACGAGGTTTGCCAGTCATTCTTCATCATAGAAATAGAATTTGCGGCGAGAAACGTCGCTATGCGTGATGAGGATTTTCCAGAGTGTTTCGCCAACAAATGCTAGGATGGCTCCAGCGACAGCAAGGTGCAGCAAGAACAGCGTGTACACGTCCCAGAAGTTGCCTGTCTCTGAGCGGTACGAGATGAAGCCTATGCTGCTAGCAACCAGAAGCAGGATGCCCATCAAACGTAAGGTGTTGGCGAATTTATTGATCGGCGTGTTGGGATCTTTCAGATGTTTCATCGAGTTGTTCCCCTTATCCAATGGCTGAAAAAAACAGCTTTGCCTCGCTTTGCGGCGATGTGCCTTTTGAGAGGGATTGCTCAAAAATGTATTGAGTGAACTTCTGGATTTCTGCGCTGGAAAAGGATTTTTTGGTCGCAACCGCGTGTTCAAAAACTGCCTGTGCGGTTTGCCCGGCCAAGCGAGCTGATTGCTCACTATCCGGGACAGAGTTTCCGTAGACCAACCATATGAGATTCTTGTCGAACTCTTCGCAGAATTTTACTGCGATCAAGAGCGGCAACTCCCGTTTTTCAAGCTCATAGTTTTTATAGGACTTGTCGGCGATCCCAAGTATCGTGGCGACCTTGCTTTGAGGGTAGCCCAATTAGCTGCGTACGCTGAGCATCGTTTGGCCTATCCCAATCAATGCAGCTGACATACGGACAAATGTTCCCATATTTGGACATGCGTAACCTACCGTGACGCATTCTGTCTAATCATACTACTATTTAATCAAGAGGAAAGAACTATGAACGAATGAACCCTGCTCACCCCGAGACAATTGGCAGCTGAAACCGGCTGGCCAGAGAAGCTGATTAGGAAATTGATCTCAACGGGAAGCATTAGGTTCTTGAGAAATGGAGCAAACTTCCTTCTGCCGCAGAACGCTATTCACGAATACATCGCACGGAATATGGTTGAGCCGTGCGCAGCCGAGGTGGCAGAAGATGGGTGATGTATTGCCATCGTATACGCCGCCGCGTGCCCTCGCGAAGCGTCTTACCGCTTCTCCTAGATTCGTGTCAGATACTGTCCGCGAACTCGGATGCTTTTGTAAAATTGGTCAGAAAGTCATTATGTTGGATCATCATGTAGTCACGTTTATGGAGGCGATGGAATGCCGCTCAAAGTCTTCAAACGGAACAACCTCTACAGCTACCGGGGCAGCGTTGCCGGTCGGCGACTACGAGGCGCTACTGGAACATCGGACAAAAGGATTGCGGAAAGGATCGCAGCAGAAATCGAGGCGAAAGAGTGGCAAAGTCATCTTGATGGGCCAAGAGCGACGCTGATCTTTTCTCAAGCGGCTATAGCCTATCGACAGGCCGGGCATAGCACGCGTTTTCTCGAACGCATCGAGGACTACTGGACGAACACCTTGGTTTCCAAGATAACTGGCGAGGCTATCCGCCAGATGGCACGCAAGCTATATCCCAACGCCGCTAATGCAACATTGAACAGGCAGGGCATCGTGCCTGCACAAGCGGTTATTAACTATGCGGCGGAACTTGAATGGTGCGCCCCGATCAGGGTGAAGCGGCTCAAGGTCAATGTCAAAACTAAGACACCTGCCAACCGGGGGTGGATCGAGGCATTTGCAACGCAGGCAACTCAAGATGGTTTGCCTCATTTAGCAGCTCTTTGCCTCTTCATGTTCGGTACGAGTGCGCGGCGTGGAGAAGCGTGTGCTTTAAAATGGGATGACGTTGAATTGTTCAAGAAAACAGTAACCATCTATCAAGCAAAGACTGAAAGTCATCGTGTCGCTCACCTCCAACCGCCGGTTATCCCGGCGCTGGCTAACATTCCGTCAAATCATAACCCGGATGAACTTGTTTTCCAATACGCCTCAGGTGAGAGCGTTGGACAAGTTTGGAACAACGTGATCAAGCGTGCTGCTATCGAAAAGCTGTCACCTCACTGTTGCTGGCACGGGTTTGCAACGAGCATGTTACAAGCTGGTACAGATCCCGAAACTGTTAGGGTGCGTGGTGGCTGGAAAGATGTCTCAACAATTATGAAATTCTACGCTCATTCGAAGGATGACCCAACCGTCACTGACGCCCTTTTTTGCACAAATCTGACACAAGACAAAATCAAGAGAAACATAAGTAGCTAAGTTATATAAGGAAAATTAGGATGAACATGACCCTTCGTTGGGGAAGGGTGTCCCACCGCTGCGGTTACGGAGGTCGGCGCTCTAGCGCAACGGTGAAAATGCGGTTAGAACGCCGCAGCTTCGCATTTTGCGACATCCCTGACGCGCATCGGAAACTTACCATATGTTCACGGCAACCCTTTTGACCGCGCCGGAGGCGCAAACGCTTGACCCAAATTTGGTGACTTCTTTGCGCAATGCTTGGGGTGGCTCAGAAACTGTCTGGCTGTGCCAAGACAGCGCTGCCGAATTTGAAATGCCCACATTACCAGAAAATCGCTGGGAAGTATGGGATGAACTGCAGCGCTTGTCTGTCGATCTGGTGTTTCAGCCAACGCAAGGACGCCGTAAAAAAGTGCTGTTGGCTGATATGGACAGCACAATGATCCAACAAGAGTGTATTGATGAATTGGCTGACGAGGCCGGCGTTGGCGCGCTGGTAAAAGGCATAACGGCGCGCGCTATGAACGGTGAGTTGGATTTTAACGAGGCCCTGACTGAGCGTGTCGGATTACTAAAAGGTTTGCCAGTAGACACGATCGAAAAAGTCCTAAAGGAACGGATTACCTTAATGCCGGGTGGTCCAACGTTGCTTAGGACGATGAAATCTCAGGGTGCCTTTGCGGCGCTTGTGTCCGGTGGTTTTACAGCTTTCACCACGGCAATCGCGACCCGGCTGGGGTTCGACGAAAACCGCGCGAATACCTTGTTAGAAGATAAGGGTTTGCTGACGGGATTTCCCGGGGTGCCAATTTTGGGCCAGCAGGCAAAAGTCGAAGCCTTGAACGACATTACACAGCGTCTGGGTTTGACAACGTCAGATGTGATCGCCGTAGGTGACGGGGCGAATGATCTGGGGATGCTTAAGCTAGCCGGAAGTGGCGTGGCCTTGCACGCAAAACCAGCCGTGGCAGCACAATGTGACATTCGCATCAATCACGGCGATCTGACAGCATTG
>JBDVDE010000143.1:0-22555 GCA_039942135.1 Hyphomonadaceae bacterium | reverse complement strand
GCCGCTTGGGAGCCCGCGCGCTGATGGCTGAGCTGCGGGTGACCATATTGGGCAGCGGCTCTTCCGGGGGCGTGCCGCGGATCGGCGGCCACTGGGGGGACTGCGACCCGAATGAGCCCAAAAACGCCCGCCGCCGCTGCTCGATCCTTGTGGAGCGGGTGACGGATGCGGGCACAACCACCGTTCTGATCGACACCTCCCCCGACATGCGCAGCCAACTTCTCGACGCGGGCGTCGGACGGCTTGATGCGGTGATCTACACCCACGCCCATGCGGACCACGTGCACGGCCTGGATGACCTGCGCATGGTGGTGATGAACATGCGCGCGCGGCTGCCGGTCTGGGCCGATGCGCCCACGCGGGACGCGCTGATTGAGCGCTTTGGCTATGCCTTCGTGCAGCCCGAATGGTCGAGCTATCCGCCCATCCTCGACATGCATGACATCACCGGCGAGGTCCGCATCGACGGCCCCGGCGGCACGCTCAAATTCGCGCCCTTTACCGTGACCCACGGCAATATCGACGCGCTTGGCTTTCGCTTTGACGATATCGTCTATCTGCCCGATGTCTCGGCCATCCCCGAGGACTGCTGGCCGATGATGGATAACCTGCGCTGCTGGATCGTCGATGCGCTGCGCCGTGACCCGCATCCGACCCATAGCCATTTGGCACAGACGTTGGAGTGGATCGACCGGGTGCAGCCAAAAACGGCTGTGCTGACCAATATGCACAACGATCTTGATTACCACACCGTCGCCGCGGAAACGCCGGATCATATTCAACCGGCCTATGACGGGCTGACCCTTCATTTCCCCCTTCCCCATTCAGATTAGGCAACGCCGGGCGCGGGCCTAAGGGTCGGCGCCCCGCCGCGCCCCCAAAAGGCCCCTTTTAAGTGCAAACTCTTTTAGACGTTATTCTGCCGGTCTTTCTGGTCATCGGCTTTGGTTACGTGGCGGTCTGGCGCGGGCTGTTCCCCGTTTCTGGCATCGACGGGGTGATGAAATTCACCCAGAATTTCGCCATCCCCTGCCTGTTGTTCCAAGCCATTGCCCGCATTGACCTTTCCAGCAGCTATGATCCGCGTCTTCTGAGCAGTTTCTACGGCGGTGCGGCGCTGTGCTTTGCACTTGGCATCCTCGGCGCGCGGGTGCTCTTCCGCCGCGATTGGGAGGACAGTGTGGCGATCGGGTTCTGTTGCCTGTTTTCGAACTCGATCCTCTTGGGCCTGCCGATCACCGAACGCGCCTATGGGCCCGAGGCGCTGGCCGGGAACTATGCGATCCTGTCGTTCCACGCGCCCTTTTGCTATGGTTTGGGCATCACGGTGATGGAATTCGTGCGCAACCGCGGGCAATCGGGCCTGTCGCTTCTGCGCAATGTCAGCCGCGCGATGTTCCGCAACGCGCTGGTGATTGCGATTCTTGGTGGATTTGCCGTCAACCTCAGCGGCTTGCCGATCCCCGGCGTGGTGGATGACGCGCTGTCGCTCATCGTCCGCGCCGCCCTGCCCGCGGCGCTGTTCGCGCTTGGCGGGGTGCTGCTGCAATACAAGCCCGAAGGCGACATGAAAGCGATCCTCATGGTCTGCGCCATCGCCCTGTTGGTGCATCCCGCGCTGGTCTGGAGCTTTGGCACCATGTTTGACCTGCCGGAGGCCGGTTTCCGGTCCGGCGTGCTGACGGCGGCCATGGCACCGGGGTTCAACGCCTATATTTTCGCCAATATGTACGGCCGCGCGCGCCGTGTCGCGGCAAGCTCGGTGCTGATCGCGACGGGCAGTTCGATCTTGACGGTATGGCTTTGGTTGACGGTTCTGGGCTGAACGAAAGCGTCCGCGAAAAGCCTGAAATATTCGTCATTTAGGAGGGGAAGTGGTGCGGGTGAAGGGACTCGAACCCCCACGCCATAGGCGCCAGAACCTAAATCTGGTGTAATGGGGTATTTTGGCCCAAGTTGTGCTTTTTTCCAGAAATGAGTGCCTCCTCTCAACCCTTTGAAAACATGCTATTTTAACTGTATTCTCCTGTTTATTGCTGTAGCAGTGCCAAACAGGCAGGGATGCAGTTTTTGCTTTACGAAAGTAGCAGAATCGTAGCAGTTGGTAGCACCAGGGCGAAATTGGGGGTGTTATGGTCAGCCGAGTTAAGTTCACAAAGAAAGCAATCGAAGGCTTGGACGTTGCCAAGGACGGCCAATGGGTGACCGACACTGAGGTACCTCAGCTCGTGGTCCGCCTGTCGGATACGTCGAAGAGGTTCGTCGCCCGCTGGACGTCGCAGAAGGATGGAAAACGGAAGCAGGTTGCTATTGGTCCTGTGGCGGCAATTTCTATCGATGTTGCCCGAGACAAGGCCCGTCAGCTTGTCGCACAGGACGGGCAGACGACAGCGGAGAACCTCGACGACATCTTTGCCATTTGGAAGGCTAACTATGCTTCAAAGGTAAGCGCAGGCCACGCCGCCGAATTTTCTCGGACCTACGCCAAGCATATCTCGCCTAGCTTCGGAAAGACGAAACTGTCGCGGCTCACGCCGCGTGGCGTACAGTCATGGTATGACGCAAGGTTGAAAGAGAACAGCGCCGCCACCGCGAACCGCTGGCTGGCGTACATATCCAAGCTGTGCGCCATCGCCCGGAAGGATGGTTTCATGCGTGGTAACCCC
The DNA here is from genome assembly GCA_039942135.1 of Hyphomonadaceae bacterium. Taxonomy (GTDB): domain Bacteria; phylum Pseudomonadota; class Alphaproteobacteria; order Caulobacterales; family Hyphomonadaceae; genus CALLCD01. Next base: position 19,889 of record JBDVDE010000143.1, on the reverse strand, counting down.
TGTGAAGGGATTGAAAAGTCTACTCCGCACCGAAGGCTGGACGTGTTCACGCGTGACGACATCAAGGAATTCTCGGACACCTTAGAAGCCAATAAGGATCGTTTTCCAATCGGGGTGGCGTTGCTTCGCTTTCTGATGATTTTCCCATGCCGGGGTAAAGAGGCGCGGGAAATGAAATGGAGCGACTTAGACCTTAAGGGAGGAACGTGGACCATCCCCGCCGCCCGGTACAAGACCAAGCGCGACAAAGTCTTTCCACTAGGCCCGTTACAGATTGAGCACCTTTCCTCCCTGCCCCGCGCGGCTGAATACGTGTTCCCGATGGTTACGGACAAGACGCGCCCTTGCGCGAAAAGCCATCAGCGCCACGTCTGGGAGAAACTACGCCCCAAGCCGTTAGGCGCTCACGCGCTGCGGCGTACCATCGGGACCGCCCTATTGAATAAAGACGTTCCGCTTGAGGTAGTGTCCAAGCTGCTCGGACATAGCTCCACAGCCATCACACAGGCCGTGTACGCGCATCTGGAACCCAATACCGCTGCGAAACACCTAGGCGTGTGGAGCGCCATCCTAGAGGACGATGAAGTGCGCGACGTCGATCCGGAGATGGTAAAGACGCTGCAAGCTCAGGGCGCTCGAACGATCCTAGAGTGATTGCGTCAGCGGGTGGGGATGCGCCCGTTAGGGCGGCTGATTATGGAAGGCCTCCGGCGATGAACACCTCTCGACATGCTGGCGTCGTGAGGGCGCGGAAACGGTCGGTGGTGTACTCTTCAATACATGCCTCTGCGACTGCTCCAATGTAGGCGATCTCCCTCCGCCTCATTGCTTTACGTGCTTCCTCCAAGGCCTTTGCGGCGTTTGCTTCCCGTTCAGGACTTACATATCGGCCCCCTTTAAATACAAACTCCGTCCCATAGCTTTCTTCCAAGCACCTCTTCCCCTTAGCTCGGTTCTCCTCTCCAAGGTGGAACCCGTCGCGGGCGAGGAGTTCTGCGGCATGCCCTGAGGCGTCCTGTCCCTCATCCAGAACTTGGACGCAGTTGTTGACCAGTTCGGAGTGAGAGAGTGTCGAGAGGTCACCGTCCGCGAGGAGAGGGCCGCTTACGAGTGCCAGCGCGGCTACTGTATGAAATACCTTCATTTTCAAAGTCCTTTTTAATCAATCATCATGGTAGGTATCCAATATCCGCAGGAGACCATAGGCAACCCCGTTGCCATATCCTAGCATTCTTAAAAGGAGGGCCGCATGGACCTGAAAGATTTCATCACTGAAACCATTACCGGAATCATCGAAGCTACTAGCGACCTGCAAGCCCACTGGGCAGAAGCGGGGATAATCGTGAACCCTCCAGTCGATTCCCGGCATCCGGAGCTATACGAACATGGGAGTACCGTTCACGTTTACCGACAGATTCAGACCGTAAAGTTCGATGTTGCGGTGACTGCGGCGTCCGAGAAAGCAGGGGGAGGAAAGGCGGGCCTGAAGGTCTTCAGTGCAGAGGTCGGCGCTGATGGGAGTATGAAGAAACAAGATGAACAAGTAAGCCGCGTTCAGTTCTCAATCCCCCTGACCCTGAGCCCCAGCGACGTCGAAGGCGAACACCACGCACGTCGCGCCCGCAAAAGGGAAAAGTTGGCCGAGCGGAGCAAACGCGCAGGGTCGGTCAGATATGGCGGCGTTTAGCCGCCTGCCCCTCAGAACGCCCCGCGCTGATTCATGTAGCCACCATACTGCATGTTATCGATCAGTTTCTCATCAATCATTGCTTCCATTCTGACTGAGATGGATTCTGCGATGCGGGTTGCGTCTTCGTCGCCACCACTGCCCTCTACGGTGACGTGGTTCTCGACATTGAAGGTAAGAGCGCCTCCTGTTCCAGTTGCGCCGCCCATCTCGACCGGCACCTTACGGTTGCGAGAAAGCGGGATCACGGCTTCATTTGGGTGGAGGGTCGCCGGAATTCCGGACGTGTTTGCAGTTCCCTCAGCGTAGCTGGGGACGTCATCTGCACCGTAGTATTTGGCGCTGTGAACAGGTTCCACGAACGCTGGCGAACTGTTGCTGTTGGAACTGCGGTTGCTCAGAAGTGCCGAACCCAGCCCTAGGGCCATGCCCATCCAGTTGCCGCCGCCAAAGATGCCGCCTAGGCCTCCTCCGCCCGACGCTCTGGCCATCATGCCCGCGCCCTGAGAGGAACCCGCGACGATGCCCGCTTGCATCTGAGACGCCCCCGCCGCGCTGCCAGTACTTACCCCGGTAGCCATCGAGGTTGCGGAGGTCATGCCCGCTGTTTGGATAGCGGTTGCTCCGCCTGTCATTGCGCTTCTGATCTGTTGCGCTGCGGCTGCGCCGCCACTCGTTAGCGCTTGCTGCATCTGCGCCGCCTGCGTTGCGCCGTTGTTGGCGGGGAAAATTGCAGCGGTGATCTGTTCCGCCATCGCGTCAGCAATACTGGCGCGGATACCGTTAGCAATATTGGACAGGTCAAAGTCGCCCTGTAGCGCGCCTGAGAGGGCGTCCTTGAAGGTGCCTTGCATGTCCTCCTGAACCTGCGCGAACCCGCCTGCCTGCGCCTCTTTCAGGGCCTCCGCAGCGTCGATCTGAGCAAGCATCGCCAAGGTCTTCTTGTCCGTCGTTTTCGCGCCGGAAAGCTCCGCCTCTGCGTACAGTTGCGCGGCTTCGATGGTAGCGAAATGCCCAGTTGCTACTAGCTCCATAGCCCGCGCTTCGGCGCGTAGGGCTTCATGCCGCGAGGTAATTGCGTCGGTTGTCTTCTTGATTGCCCGCGCTTCATCTGAAAGCTTCTTCGAACGTCCGCCGCCGCTGCTTTTTCGGTTCGACCGCGCGGCCTTGACGTTGAACTGGTCAATGATGTCCTGCGGCGATTCATAGCCCATCTCGCGTGTGTACTGCGGGCCATTCATGAACTTGCGCGGGTCCTGTCCGCGACCGGAATACTCCAGCGAGTCCTGAAGATTGATCTTGTTTTGAAGTGCCAGCGCCGCCGCCAGTTCTGCCTTCAGGCGCGCGGCTTCATCCACAGCGGGGGTGATCCCCGGTGCAATATTGGTCACGGTTTCGGCGAGGTCCGCTGCCAGCTTGCGCGCGGCGTCGGACTCGTTGCTCAGTGCGATCATCTTATCCAGACCTGCCGCCAGTTCGGGGGGCAGTTCGCTGGCAGAGACACCCGCCGCATCCATCCAGCGCTGTCGGTCACGCAGAGCGGCGACTTGTTCGTCGAAACTGGAAGCCGTTGCCGCCTGTTCTAGGGCATTCTCGAAGGCGATAGCCTGATCGCGGGTGAAGCCAAATTGGGACCGTAGCTTCTGGAGTAGCTCGTGATATTGGTGACCACCGTTCGAGAGGTTGATCCATTCCCGCGCTGACGCGCGCAGGATCGTGGACTGTTGCGCCATTTCGCCCGTCACCTGCGCGATTTTTAACTGCGCCTGCATGGTACCAAGCTCGCGAACGCGGATAGCAGCCTCTCCGTACTTTTCGGTCAGTTCCTGTACCGACATCTTCAGAAGGTCGGTTGTGCTGGTCAGTTCATTTTGGAGGCCTTGAAGCGACTTCAGGCGGTCTTCATAGGTTTCTGCGGCGTCTTCAGCGCCAAGCGCGGACGCTGCCCACTGGGCAAGCATAGCGACAGCAGCGATACCGCCGACCGTCACCAGCGACATAGGGCTAACAAGGCTCTTAACGCCGCCCCAAAGGCCTGTCAGAGCGCCTTTGGCCCCTCCGCCCTGCGCTGCCATTTGTTCCATGACAAGGGCAAGCTGGGAACCCTGTTGAGTGGCAATCAAGAGGGGGCTCATCCCCGCCTGAGCGGTGATGAAGACGTCTTGGAGCTGGGCGGTCACATTGGCGGTCTGAAAGCTTGTCGCCTTGGCGGTCGTGCCGAATTTCGACATAGCGCCATTTGCGGACTGAAGCTGTTGAGCAGCGCGCGTACGCGCGTCGCCAGCAAGCTGGGCAGAGATAGCACCTTGCTGCTCCGCCTGCGCAATCTCATTCAAAGCCGTTTCATACTGCTGAGATGCAGCATAGAGTGGATTGTACTTGGCGCGTAACCGGTCGAGCGCTTCGGCGTGGCTGTTCGCGGATGTGGCGGCGATGTTCTGCGCTCTCTCCTGAAGCTCAAGACTGCGGGTGGTCTGGTTGATTCCGCTTGCCGTGTCGGCGAATTGCGAACGGGCTGCGCGGACGTCCAACGGCGTGGAAGCGGCGGCAAGGCGCGTCTGGAGCTTGGCGAGGTCAAGCGTCAGTTTCGTGATGCCCTGCGTGTCGCCTAGGCGGGACAGCTTTTCGTAAAGTCGGTCAGCTTGCGATTGGCTGGTGCGCATGGCGGCTGCTGCGGCAAGCTCCAGCTTCATGCGCTGATCTGCGGACTGTTTGGCGGCGGTGCCTAGCGCCTTCGCATCGTTCTGAGCGCGCTTGTATGCGCTCGTATCGACCGACAGCTTCACATTGCGGAGGGAGGTAAAGACTCCATCGGTGTCGCGGTCGAGGTCGCGGACGGCTGCTTTAACTGAAGCGATTGCGCCCTTGAATTCGGCTGCGCCCCGCTTGGCGGAGGCCGCGTTGATATTAAGGCGAAGTTCGTGGTTCTGTGACATTGTGTGTGTCTTTCTTGTTCGATCTGCTCGGAAAAAGGCGGGGCCGCGATGAAGAATTGGAGAACGCGGCCCCTGAGGTGGCGACGCTGGGAGACGCCGCTCATGACCCCCATATTATGCCACAGATTGGCCATCTGACCTAGGAAACGGCGATGAACGGTCGCGAGAAAAAGCAACGGTTTGGACCGAATGAAAAATTTTCTGGAGGCCCTTTTGCGATCTAAAGATGGGGGGTATGGTGTCTGGAGAAAACTGGTCCAAAAACAACGGCTAGGTGCTCGGCGGTAGGTAAGTAGTTACTGCACCCCCAAATTACCCCCTCCCAACCCCCCATCACGGGTCCCAACGCATTATTTTTAAACGATAAATTTACTTTCGATCCCAATTGGAAGTGAGCGATCCGCTCACGCGGACAACACCAATTCAACCGAAGCGCCAAGCCCCCTAACGGGGGGCGTTCCCACCTACCTACATACTCTCATTCCTGCCCAGCGCCATGGTGTCAGGTTGGGTTGGTGGTTCGATGTGTGGGAGTGAGGGTGGAAGCCTGCGTTAGCAGGCGTGTGAGGGCGTCTGTGGGCGTGATGCCCGCTCACGCGGGGGATGGGCAGTGGAGCGTGTCAGAGGCGCTGTGAGGCGGCTTATATGCGGGCTACATGCCCCAGCGCGCCAGCGCGGCTTCACAGTTCTCAGGTTGGTCACGGATGCGCAGGACAGTCTGACGCGACAAGCCTGTCTCTTTCGCGATTGCTGATACGGTGTTGGCCTGCGTCAGCAGGCTCTGGACCTTGGTCATGGTGGCGCGGTCATAGCTGGGCCGCTTGCCTCTGTACTTGCGGTCTGCGTCCGGACCTTCTTTGGCGTGCTTCACGCCAGCTAGTCTCGCCTCTTTCTTGGCCTTGGTGTCTGCTGAGGCCATAGCCGCCATAAAGCCCAGCAGGGCGTTTCGTACAGCCTTGCCTGTGTCGTCACCTTCCAGCGCGTAATCTGATTGGAAGGTTATATTATTGATTACGGTGCGGACAGTGACGCCCTTCTTATTGAAGGTCTCAATGACTTCCTTGACGTCATCGTAATCTCGACCTAGGCGGTCGATCCAGCGCACGAGAAGGGTGTCGCTGGGCTGAAGGATATCGAATAGACGCCTCCCCTGTTCCCTTTCGCAGAGGCGTACTGATACGCCTGATACGCCATGGTCGGTAATAACATGGTGATCTTCGATATCGAAGCCCGCTGCCTTCGCCTGCGATAGTTGGTGGGCGCTTGTCTGCTCTGCGGTCGATACACGAACATACAGAACGGTCTTAGGTGTGGGGGTCATTTCAGGTCATCCTTATGTCCGTTTGGCTTGTGTCCATTAGGTAGGGCGTCCTTTGATGATTCGCAACCCTTATGGACAGGGTTTCGGGATGCTTTCGACGAGTCCGCCGAGGTATACCTCAACGGACACACTGGCCCCGTTAGGGGCGATTTGCCCCAAAATCCTCAAAGTAATATTATTGCTTGATGGTGTTGCTATCGGCAACTATGTTACACATCCCAGATTCTGGGCGCAGAGGAGTGTTTCGCCCAATAATACCTGAGTCTTTTGGTTAGGTATTGGCTTGGGGCGGACAACGCGGTGGGGGTTGTCGCTGGACGCGGGGACAGGGGCTGGAGGGCGATTTTCGGACGGAAAGGAGGAATTTCATATAGATAGGGGTTTGCGGACCTCGCGGACCTCTTGCGGACCTCTCCGAAGTGTGGTCCTCGCCATATTTGCCAGTTAAGTCAACGACTTATCCATATTCTTGCGGACCTGCGGACCTCGCGGACCTGAATCCCGCCGCCAGCCCCCTGAAAAATATATTTCTTTTCTTTTCTTAGCGAAGAGAGGGATGGGTGAAAAAATATTTTATTTCTATACTAAAAGACCAAAAGAGGTCCGCAGGTCCGCAAAACCGTTAGAATCACCAATAAACCATTGAAAATAAAGGATAAATTCTTGCGGACGTCTCTCGAAGAGACGTCCGCAGAGGTCCGCGAGGTCCGCAAACCCCTTATTTATATAGAAAATGCGCATTCTGAGCGGGTCCCACAGCCCTCGCGAGCGCCTATTTCGGCCCTCAAACCCGCTTATAGACCGTACAATTCCGATAAATAAAAAACGCTGCCCTAAAAATCGCTGGAATCTCCTACACCTACACCGTCAGGCTTCACCCTGAACCACAAAGAAAAAGGACGCGCTAACGCGCGTCCTCATAATCCCATCCTGCTCTGAGTTGGCTGTTACGCCGCCTCTTTGGTCATCCGAAATACCACGGAGCCATTCTTACGGTCGTCAATGACCTCGAACCGCAGAGTGTAATCCTCTCCGGAAAGCCCTTTCGCCGCATACGGTTTCCGCGCCAGCTTCTCAAATGCTGATCTGATCGGTGCAGCCCTGTTGTAGGTCCCGTCGCCTGAATTGTAGCCCCAGCCATTCATCTGGATGGGGTCACCTTGATCTGCATCTGCTCCGAAGCGCTCTACACCGTTCAGGACATCCATGATGCTGATCGTGCGCTCACCGGCAAACTGGGCGGTGCCGCCGGGGCGGAACAGTGTACCGTCGTCATAGGCCGACATGATGTCCATAAGCTGCTGGATTCCATCCTGCGCCGCGTCAGTGGCCTTTTCACGCTCATCTTTCTGACCTTCTAGGAAGCCGCCCATGCCAGCGTCACGAAGAACGCCACCCACGACACCGGACCAATTCTCATAGGAGGCGAGGATCACCTTCCTCTGCTTCACCATGCCCTTCGCCACCCAGTTCTGGATGATGGTCAGGCAGGCCCAAACAAGCTCAGCACGATGCTCTTCGGTCCAGCCGAGAATGTCCCCGTGGCGGAACCCGGTACGCTTCTCTGGATGCGCCACTTTCGCGTCGAGATTTATAAAGAGAAGGCGTCGCGCCAGTTCCGAAGTCAGCGTCACATTGTTACCGGTGAAGACCCACGCACAGCGAACGGCGACCTCGACGGTCTGCGACTTGCCTAGAATACGCGCCTGATAAATTGGCGCGGTCATGGCAGAGGCCAACTCTCCGCTGTCCACAGAGTGGTTGATGTTGTCGAAGAGTACAATGTTCTGCCCGTTCGAGAGAACCGACGTCAAGGTCTTGGACATCTCCTCCATTCTCGCGGGCATCGCCAGCGCAGGGGTCACCTGACCCGTCGCGATGGTGGAAATTACATCCACAAGTTTGGATGCCCCTGTCCCTGCCGCTGGTTTGGTCAGCATATGCCCCGGCGTAGGACCATCCACCATCTCGCGCATGAAGGGCAGGAGGATCAGGGCGATCAGGTTGGTGACCGCCGCCACACCATCCCCATTCAGTGCTTGCGCTTCTATTTCAGGACGGCTCAGAGCGCCTAGCGGGAAGTCCGCCAGAACCTCTTCGATAAGCAACCTCTTGGCTTCATGCACCTCCTCCGGGGTCGGCTCAGCGCTAACGCGCTTAAGCTCCAGTTCGCTCTGAAGGTAAACTTCCGAACCGAAGTGATACCCATTTTCTGTGACCAGAGTCCCGTCCGCCGCGAAAAACGGCGTGTCCACCGCGCCCCGGATCGGAAGTAGAAACTCGGACAGGTCGCTAGCGAAAACGTCATCCACAACGTCGTACGGCGGGTAGATATGCCGCGCCTCGCCATCGCGGTTCACATGTAGATAGCTTGCCACCCTGCCGACTTGATGCCGTTTCTCGGCGCGGGTTGCGATTCGGATGCGCTGATCGCGAATGAACGCGGCATCTTCCATGTACTTGAACAAGAACGGCTCTTTCTCGTTAGCGCTCTTGATACTGTCGCAGGCGTACTGCGTCTGATCCGGTGCAGGTTCGGTGATGAAGATGCCGTCTGGGCGGTCTTCCTCTTTGCTGTCAGTGGCGCGCGCCTTTCCTGCCTCCTTCTTCCACATGTCTTTGACCGGCTGTCTGCCTAGAACGGTCGCGTTGACAAGCGCGTCAATGATGCGGGCCTTGGTTGTGGAATCTACCTTTGCCTTGATCGCCTTTTCGATCAGCTTCTCAATTTCTGGATCGGTGGTCTTCTTGTCGAAGCACGCGGCTTGCTCTTCGAAGGTGGCGCTCTTCTCTTGTTCACGGGCCTTCTTGGCCTCTTGCGGCTCAAGGGGGTCATCCTCCACACCATCCACAGCTTCCAGAAGAAAGCCGTGGTCCATGTTGAACAGGACGTCCTCTTCAAACCACCCCTGTCGCAGCGCCTCTTCGACAAACTGAAGCTTGTGACGGCCTTGGCAGGCATCGTGGTGACAGAACCATGTCCAGTATTCGTTCTGGCTGTCGATACAGTTGACCGCCATGGTGGCGGTACCGCCTTCAGACGTGTGCTCAGCTTCGAACGGACACTCTGTGTGTACGGTGCCCTGCGCCTCACCACCTGCCACGCGGATACGATCCGGGCACAAGGTCTCCATCAGGTCCGCCAGCATCAGGCGGTCCTTTGCAGTCCGGTGCCATTCGTTCAGCGACGCGCCTGACGGCGCTACTGCCATAGGGGGGCGATCCACGTCCTCTTCGCCGCCCGCCATAGTGAAGGCGTTCACCTCGCGCTTGGAGGTATAGGAAGACTTTTTCATCGGCTCGATGTCATCGAAAGCCAGTGGCTTGCCCTGCACGACAGCACAGTACCAGCTATCGTTCCCTTTTGGGTGACGGGCGGTGTAGAACAGACGCGACGGGTCAGTACAGGACGTGTCGAAGTGGACCTCCAGCACGTTGCGTGCGAGGCCTGTGATCTTGTCTTCCCACAGGTCCAGCGCCGCCTGATGCGTCTCCGCCAGATCGATGATCTTCACCGCTTCCGAGAGGGGGAAGATCAGGCGGAATTTCTGCAGCGGCGGGGTATCAAGAACGATCTTGACGCCTTCAGTGGTCTGGTGCTTCTGGTCCTTGATTGTACAGCGCGCGATGAAGTCTTCTTCATAGCGGTTCTTGTCATGCTCGCGCAGGAACTGGCGGACTTCCGACGTGGTCGGGTCCTTCTTGAGCTGCATCTTGCGCAGCACTTCGTCACGCTTAAGCTCGATGCCGCGTTTGTTGTGGTTGTAGGAGCTATAGACGAAGCACAGCAGGCCTAGTTCTTCGATCTTCTCGACCACCTCTTCCAGCTTCGCACCGGAGTCCACGTCGAGGCCCATAGCGAACATTTCGTCCATAGCTTTGGCTTTACGCGCCCCGCCAATGGAGGAGCCTAGAACGATGGATGCGCCTGCTTTGTCCTTGCCTTCAGGGTGACGGGTGAAGCCCCACGCGGGGGTGTTCTTGTCACCGGGCTGTCCAAGGAGCCACTGCATCCACGTCAGATCAACTTGGTTCCAGTCACCATCCTGTGTGTTGCGACGGTCGCGCGCGCCCCACATTTCGCCGAGCAAGAATGTTGCTTTCTGACCGAGGAATTCGACCAGATCGTCGCCGCCCTCGCCGAGGACGACAGCGTCGTTTAGCGGCTCGGGTCCAGAAGTCTCAGCAGTACCGTCCTCAGGCTCTTCGACCTCCGAAATGCCGGGTTTCCGGCGTGCGACTGCCGCGCGCCAGTCCTGAAGGTATTTCGCACCGTCGAGAAGTTCCCATTGGTCGATTAGTTCCTGCGCCTCTTGGCAGGGGGCCTTGAGGTCATGGCCTTCTTCTCCCTGCCGCTCGATCATCATGTCGAAGATTTCTTCAGTCGGCTTGGCGTCTTCGCTCCGATCCTCGAACAGGTCATCTAGGTCCGCCCAGACAGGGTCGAACTCCGTTAGTTTTTCCGCTGTATTTGTAGTATTCATCATTATGTCTTTCATTGTGATTGGTTGCGACCCTATGGGGCCATCGATCAAGGCACCGACCTGCAAAAGAGGGGCCTTGACAATTCTCTATCATGGTGAATTCGGATCACCTAGCGAATCGAAAAAACGGGTCAAGTTACAAATGTAACTAAATTACTCAGGGAAAACCGTCTGGCGGAAAACCTTGCATTTCAGGTGTGTCGCGCGTATCCTGAGGTTGCCGGAGTTGTGACCGGCTAGACCTGCAAAACAGACCAAACTATGGCTTGTCTTTCGCCTAGTTATGGCCCCTGCCTGAGAAAGGTGGGGGCCTTTTTCATTCCCGGTCGTACCGATGTCTGAGATTATTCACCGTCGTTTGGCTTGGCCCCGTCGCTGGCTCAGGCTCATCCGGTTCTGCTGTTGGGGACATAAGGCCGCGCAGGCCTGACAGAAACTCGACCGTATCCTTCACGCTAATTTTCGCTGAGCCGATGTCTGTAGCATCTTGGCTCTCTGCCAGCGCGTCGCGTTTGCGGATTTGGCCCTCCACCTGCTTCAGCGCTACTGTGGCGGCTGGAAAGCTGCCTGCTTCCATTGCGGCGGCGTGTACCTTTAAATATTGTTCGGTGATCCACTCTTCAGTGAATCCAAGCTCCGCAAGCGAAGCCCCGGAATGAAAGGCCTCTCCAGCCTCGGACTCGTGAAACGCAATAGCGCGATCCCGCTTGATCTCTTCAATTCTAGTCGCGATTTCCGGTTTTTTTGAAAGACGTGAAAGATACCCCTTGTTCGTTTCGCCATGGCTGTATCCAGCCCTTCGCCCTGCCTCACGCAAGGTCGTGTTAAGGGCCAAAGCTTGAGCGAAAGCCTCTGGTTTTGGATCAAGTTTAGGCATACTGACCCTCCTCAATCGGCATCCAGCCATCCAGAATGTCGGTAAGGTCGTCAAGATCAAAGCAATCTTCCAGCGGCTTTGCGAAAGGCCCTGAGGCCCACTCCTCGCCCTTGGGCTGGGGAAGATAGCCCGAACGGAGCAAAATCGCTCTGGCCAACGCAGGGTTGTCATCGGTGAAATACGTCATGCGGCTAAGGTCAATTTTTCTTGGACCATAGCCTTTCATGCTCGCGGTGATGAAGAGGACCATATCTTCTATGATGGCTGTTCGTTGCTCAGGTGTCATATTTTAACTGCTCATTTTTTCAGGTGTATAAGGTAGGGTGCGCAGCGGAGACGGAGATGACCTCCGCCGCGCTTGGTCCGGGCGCTGTCAGTCGCCCAGATGGGGTCAAGCTCGTTTGGCAAGCTTAGCTAAAAACTCAGCCTTCTCACGCTCAAGCCTCTGAGATTCCTCAATAAACTGGGAAGGTGACCACCCCGCGCGGATTTTCCTAGCCGCTCGAATGCGGGCATCGCGGGCCTTCTTTCGCTGCTTCTGTGCAGGCGACATTCTGACCGGCAATGGTCCTTCGAAAATACTCATGCCAGACCGTGCCTCCGCGCATAATTCAGGCGCTGCTGAGGCGAGAGCGTGCTGAGAATTTGGGCGTGCTCTGACTTGGAAAGACTGCTTCCGCTCAGGTCGTCTCTTTGTTTTGTAAGACCACGCTCTCGGGCGTAGTTCATCTTATCCTGTCTGCTCATGGTCGCAGTATCTGATTGGATTCTAGATAGCTCGGCTTGCTCCACCTCTGCCTTCAGCAGCGCGTTGGAGACCTCTGGCAGCGCGCGTAGGCCCGCCATCGCATTTGCTAGGTCGAGAGGGTAGTCGCCACCGGACAAGACATGCTCACGCACGGCCTGAAGCCCCATGATCGCGTCGAACTCGACGGTGATGCCTGTCGTGGTCTCGAACGCTTGCCCCACCTCTTTGATCGCGCGGGAAAGGTTCTCTTTATCGGTGTTGTCTAGGTATTGGTAATGGTCCATTATGCTGCCTCAAGTATTTGGTTTTGTTTAGGATTGATTGCCCAGAGGGCCTTGGTGAAGGACTGCCAGCCTGCGTCGCCACAGGGCGTCTCAGCCGCGCTGCCGGTCAGGATGAAACGCGCTGCGCCGGGGTGGATGAGGGCAATTTCGGTTAGGCGCTGGACTCCCGTCAGCCCACCCGCGAGGGCCGCTGCGCGGACTGCGCGCTGAACGGCGCGGGCGCGCTCGACCTCTTCACCTTCGAGCACTGCCACAAATTCCTTGGCGCGCGCTTCGGCATCGTCGTCCAGCCACATAAAGTCTGCATTCTGGAATAATTCTGCTTTACTGCGAGCCACGCTGTCGAAGGTCACGACACGGTGCAGGTCATCGCCCGACAGGCCATTCTTGCGGCGCAGACGCAGGCGCGCGACCACTTCAGGAAGGGCGTACGTCCGAACATTCTTCGGCAGCGCGTGGCGCGGGTAAGGTCCGCTCAACCACCGGTAAACGGTACGGTCGGTGATACTCAGTAGATTCTGGAGGTCTGTCGACCTGATTGTACAGGTGTGATTGTTCATGTTGTGCTCGATCTGCAATTTGGGAAAGGAAGGTCCCGACCCCCGGTCGGGTGGGCGGTTTGCCGCCCCTTCCCAAGCACAATACGAAAAGTGCTTGCATATGTCAACCCTATGTGGTTATGGGCGACATTTTTGATTCGGTCGAGTGCCATTTTCCCTGACATTCTCACGCCATTCTGCGTGACACGATGTCATTTAGTCTTGCCTATTCAATGCTTTAACTTCATGCGACAAGGTCAGGACCAACAGCATGAAAGAGCGAATCAAATGACTGAAGATCTTCACGCCGCCCTGATCAACGCCACCGCCGCCGCCGCTGACGCGGCCCTACAGCCCCTCTCCGCACCAATGAGGCGAGATGTCGCCAACCTTCTGGCACAGGCAGCAGCGGCGCTGGATGCGCTGCCGGGTGATGGGGACAACGTCGTGTCGATACTGTGAAACAGAAAAGGGCCGCGTTAGCGGCCCTCTCTCTATATATACAGCCGCCCTGCGCCGCCGACGGACACACAGCACTATATGCACTGTAGCTGCGCGGCAGACATGACCCGATATTATTGCACGACAGCCGGAACACGATTATTAATCAACAAATGAAACTCCGCATCCTAAACACCGCCCTCATCACCGGCTTGCTCTCCATGCCAGCGAATTCCCAACAGGTTCACCACTTATTCACTGAACAACTAGAAGGTGGCTACGCGCACTTCTGGCATGGGCAGGAACTCGGGTACCGCGACGGACTAGGCTTTGGGTTCTACGTCATGAGCGAAGGAAAGCGCGGCGTTTTCGACGGGGTACTATCAGTCGACTGCATGAAGCCGGACAACTCGCAATGGCTTGCGCAGGGCGGCTCCCTTACCGCAGAGGACGTCCCCGGACAGGCGATCCTTGGCGTTCGGAAACTAGCATGTGACCGGCGGAGATAATTCCCCTTCTGAGCGGAAGCGGTAGGACCTCACCCCCCGCAGGGGGATTCGTCCAGATACTGCTACAGCACTGCTACAATGCCCCGTACCAAAGTAGCAACTTCGTAGCAGCGCCATCAATCTGAGGGGCGAGGCCGGGGGAAATTTTTGGGAAATGTTAATGATTTCAAGGTGGTGCGGGTGAAGGGACTCGAACCCCCACGCCATAGGCGCCAGAACCTAAATCTGGTGCGTCTACCAATTCCGCCACACCCGCACTGCACCAACCGGTGCCCGCGCTGATTAGCAAACCCGCGCGGCAGATGCGAGAGCAAAAAAGCACAAGACATTAACCAGATGTTTGCATATGGTTGGTGATACCTGAGGCAGGTACAATAGAAAGAGACGCCCATGAAACCGAATACGGTCGGGTGCGTAGGCGACAACGATCGCCATGGGGGGCAGTTTTCCCCATTTGCTGCGCTGGACACCGGTCTTGTGCAGGGCGCCCTTATTCTGACGCTGGACGGTGAGATCCCGGTTGAGTTCCTCTCGGTCGGGGATCGGGTCATCACGCGCGACAGTGGCTTTGCCAAAATCCTTCATATTCAACGCACGACCCGCAAGGTGCGGCGCATCGCGCTGGCGGCAGGATCGCTGGGCCACACGCGGCCCGAACGCGATGTGCAACTCGCCGGGGATCAGATGCTGCTGGTGCGCGATTGGCGCGCGCGGGCGCTTTTTAACTCCGAACGCGCCTTGGTCGCAGCGCGCGCATTGATCGACGAGGAATTCATCACCGATCTGGGTGAGGAAGAGACGACGTTGATCCAGATATTCTGCAACGGCCCGCATATCATCTATGCCGATGGGCTTGAGCTTGGCACCGCCGACGCCGCCCGCGCCCGCGGTGCGGTGCTGCACGCCGCTTAGACCCCCAAGTTGCGCAACACCTGTGGCATCAGGTCCGGCAGGTCCTCAGCAATCAGCCCCGGCCCGTGCAGCAACGCCGCCTCCGCATGCATCCATGTGGCGAGGGTGGCCGCCTCTACCGGTGCGATCCCCCGCGCGAGCAGGCCGGTAATAAGCCCCGCCAACACATCACCCGCCCCCGCAGTGGCCAACCACGGCGTCGCGCGGTCTTGGGTCGCACGGTGACGCCGCAGGTCCCCCTCAGGCGTGGCGATGATCGTCTCGGGCCCTTTCAGCAAGATCACGCACCCAAATCGCGTGGCTGCATCCCGGGCGGCCTGCGCTTTGGCACCCTGCCCCTCAGCCGTGGCGGCCTGCGCCAAATCGGGGGCCAGCCGGGCGAACTCTCCCATATGGGGGGTTAAAACGCAGCCGGGGTGAAGGGCGGCGCGCAGATCAGCGTCTTGTGACAGTAGGGTGATCGCATCGGCGTCCAGTACAACTTGGGGCGCGGCAAGGGCGGCCTTGACCATTTCCGCCGCACGTGCCCCCAATCCCAAGGCGGGACCAAGACAAAGCGCGTTGATCCGGCTGTCTTTCAACGCCTCCGACAACGCCGCGCAATCCGGCACTCTTTGCAGCATGATCGCCGTGACCTGCATCGCTGTTTCAAGCTGCGCCGCTGGCGGCACGCCCAATGTCACAGCCCCGGCGCCGATCCTCAGTGCCGCGCGCGCTGCCATCCGTGCGGCACCTGTCCGGCCCGGCCCGCCGGACAGGATCAATGCATGGCCATGGTCGTATTTATGCCCCGGCTGCTTGCGCAACAGTGCAACATCAAGGCTCTCGCGGGTGATCTCGGAAATGGTCATGCATAGGGTTCTAGCAAGCACCACACGAAGGTACAGTCCGAGTCCGATTCATCACCGCCTATTTTTTAGGCGTAGCGCCCAAATTCTCAGCGCCCCTTGGCAAATGCATCCGCCGCGCCATGTTACCCCCTGCCCGGCGCTGGACGTTACGCGGGCAGGATGCTCTGTCGAAACCAGAGCATAAATGCGCGGGAATTGTCAGGGGAATACCATGAAAAAGATCGAAGCCATCATCAAGCCGTTCAAACTCGACGAAGTCAAAGAAGCCCTTCAAGATGTGGGCGTTCAAGGCCTCAGCGTGATTGAAGTAAAAGGCTTCGGCCGTCAAAAAGGCCACACCGAACTCTACCGTGGTGCGGAATATGTCGTAGATTTCCTTCCCAAAGTGAAGGTGGAAGTGGTATTGGATGACGATCAGGTCGATGCCGCTATTGAGGCCATCGTCGACGCCGCCAAAACGGAGAAAATCGGTGACGGCAAAATCTTCGTTTCCCCTGTAGAACAAACAATTCGCATCCGTACCGGTGAATCCGGTTCAGACGCACTTTGACATCGGCCTACGGGCCCAGACTACGAATAGACCATAAAGGACCTACACGATGGATACCCAGGAATTCCTGAGCAAAATCAAAGATGAAGGCATCGAATATGTCGACATCCGCTTCACTGACACCCGCGGCGCCTTGCAGCACGTTACCATCGTAAGCGATCTGGTCGACGAAGATTTCCTCGAAGAAGGCTTCATGTTCGACGGCTCGTCCATCGCAGGTTGGAAAAGCATCGAAGCCTCCGATATGAAGCTGATGCCTGATGTCAGCACCGCCTATGTCGACCCCTTCTATGCAGAAACCACGATCTGTCTGCATTGCTCCATCGCCGAGCCCGACACCGGCGAAAGCTATGAGCGTGACCCCCGCGGCACCGCCGAAAAAGCCGAAGCCTATCTGCGCTCCTCCGGCATCGGCGACAATGCCTACTTTGGCCCCGAGGCCGAGTTCTTCCTTTTCGACAACGTCAAGTTCTCGAACCAGATCAACAAGGTATCTTACGAAGTTGACGCATCCGACGGCTCGTGGAACTCCGACACCGATTATGAAATGGGCAACATGGGTCACCGCCCGGGCCTCAAGGGTGGCTACTTCCCGGTGAACCCGGTGGACGAAGCCCAAGACCTGCGCGCCGAGATGCTTTCGACGATGAAGCGCCTTGGCATGAAGGTCGACAAGCACCACCACGAAGTTGCGTCCTGCCAGCACGAACTGGGTCTGATCTTTGGTGAGTTGACCGAGCAGGCGGACGAAATCCAGAAATACAAATACGTGGTTCACAACGTGGCTCATGCCTATGGCAAGTCGGCCACCTTCATGCCCAAGCCGATCTTTGGCGACAACGGCTCTGGTATGCACGTGAACATGTCGATCTGGAAAGACGGCAAGCCGCTGTTTGCAGGTGACAAATACGCCGACCTCAGCCAAGAAGCGCTGTGGTTCATCGGCGGCATTCTGACCCACGCCAAATCGCTTAACGCCTTCACCAACCCGACGACCAACAGCTACAAGCGTCTGATCCCGGGTTTTGAAGCCCCCGTTCTGCGCGCCTATTCCGCGCGCAACCGGTCAGGCTGTGTGCGTATCCCATGGACCGAAAGCCCCAAAGCCAAGCGCGTTGAGGCCCGTTTCCCCGATCCGGCGGCGAACCCCTACCTGGCCTTCTCGGCCCTCTTGATGGCTGGCCTTGACGGCATCAAGAACAAGATCGATCCGGGCGAGGCGATGGACAAGAACCTCTATGACCTGCCCGCAGAAGAGCTGGCGGACATCCCGACAGTGGCCGGCTCGCTGCGCGAAGCGCTGGACGAACTGTCCAAGGACATGGACTACCTGCTGGCCGGTGACGTGTTCACCCGCGACCAGATCGAAGGCTATATCGGGCTGAAGATGGAAGAGGTTCTGAAATTCGAACAGACCCCACACCCCGTCGAATTCGGCATGTACTACAGCTGCTGATCCAGCCCCGCCCTACCGGGCGATTGGAGAAATTAGAAAGGGCGCGGTTCATTCCGCGCCCTCTTGCATGGCCCCCCCCCGGAACAGAGCCTCCCGTGCCGCGTTGGCTTGGCAGAGCAGCGAGAGAGGGGTGCGGATCATGGCCGAGGATTCAACGGCGCTGACGGATGTTGTTGACGAGCTGAAAGACGCCTCCCAGGGGAAAGACACCGTTGAAGTCGGCCAATTGATCGACGCGCTAGACCAACGGGGCTACGGCCCTGCCCTTGCTGTCATTCCGCTGATGGAGCTTACCCCCTTGGGCGGCATTCCCGGTTTCCCAACCGTTCTGGCGCTGTTGGTCGGCATCCTCGCGTTGCGGCTGCTGCTGGGCTATGAGCATTTTTGGGCCCCGAACTGGCTGCGCGAACGATCTCTGAAATCCGAAAAGGTGTTAAAGTCGGTTGAGTGGCTGCGGCCCGTGTCAGAATGGATCGACGACAAGTTGCATGCCCGGCTGTCCCGCTTTGCAGGCCCCACCGGTCAAAAGGTCGCCTGTGTCGTCATCCTTTGCCTTTGCTTCTCCGTCCCGCCGCTTGAGGTGGTGCCCTTTGCCACCTCGGCCCCGATGATCGTGATCTCAATCTTCGGGCTGGCGCTGCTCTACCGTGACGGCCTGCTGATGTTGCTGGCCTTTATTGGGGCGGGTATCGCGGGATTTGCGGGCGCGTCCTATTTTCTGGGCGGCTGACCACAACCCGCCCCACCATCGCCATAAAAGGGCCACAGGACCTAAGCAGTCTTTAACGAGACCCTGCAAAGGAAGCAGATAAGATGGCGACTTCCACGACGACCTTCAACGAGCGGCTGACCCGCATTGAACAGCGCGCAAAACGCGCGGAAGGCAAGCACCGCCGCGCCAAACGCAGCCGAAAAGGGCTGATGTTTCTGGTGACCTTCGCTTTGCTGTTCGGCGGGGCGAGTTTTGCCCAAGATAGTGCCCCGCAGGTCAATGCCTGGGCAGGCACTGCGATCGAATATGTCCGCGCCCTGCTGCCGCGCTGAGGGTCAAAGATTTTACCTTTCCTTCACCAACTGAGTTGAACCGTTGTCCAGACGGGCTAACCTCTGATCGGCACACAGACGCAGAGGGTCAAACTCATGTTCAAATCACTATTCACCACCACCACGGCCATCTGCACCTTTATGGCCGCGCCCGCATTGGCAGCCCAATGCGGCAATACGGCCAATGGCTTTGAGGCCTGGAAAGGCGCTTTCGCCCAAGAGGCCCGCGCCGCCGGAGTAGGCCAGCGCGGACTGGATGCCTTGGCCAGCGCCCGCTACGCCAATGGGACCATCGCCGCTGACCGGAACCAGAAATCCTTTAAATATTCCCTGTCCAAGTTCATGCAGGTGCGTGGCGCGGATACGATTGTAGCCCAAGGCCGCAAGCGTAAAGCCCGCAGCGCGGGGCTCTTTAACGCGCTTGAGCAGCGCTATGGCGTGCCCGCGGGGGTTTTGCTGGCGATCCACGGGATGGAAACGGGCTTTGGCGGTTTCATGGGCAATAGCGCGGTCGTCTCCGCGATCACCACGCTGGCCTATGATTGCCGCCGCTCCGACTTTTTCGTGCCCCATGCCATCGGTGCCCTAAAGCTGGTGGACCGCGGCGCGATCACGCCCAACACCCAAGGCGCGAAACACGGTGAGCTTGGCCACACCCAATTCCTGCCCGGCAACGCGCTGACCTATGGTGTCGATGGCAATGGTGATGGCCGCGTGGATTTCTACAACGAAGTCGACGCGCTCGCCTCGACCGCCAATTTCCTGCGCCAGAAAGGCTGGCAGCCGGGGGCTGGCTATCAGGAAGGGCAGCCGAACTTCCGCGTCATTCAGGCATGGAACGCGGCGGGCGTCTATCAAAAGGCCATCGCCATCATGGCCAGCCGCATCGACGGCTAAGAACCACTTAACCTTTGTTAAGCCGCGGCGCGTCCCCTTAGGGCGCGCCGCTTGCGTTTGTGGGCTCGGCGGGCCTCTGAGCCCGTTTAATTCCCACAGGTCAACGGGTTCCCTGCAATCTTTTGGCCCGTCTGGGGAACCGCCCGCAGCGTCAGTCGTTGGACTGTAGATAAGATAATTGCTGCAGACGAATGGAGGGACCCATGCACGGAATTTTCTACCTCATCGGCCTGATCGTGGTCGTTCTCGCGATCCTGAATCTCGTATTTTAAAGGAGGTCACCATGCCCGAAGACAAAAACACACAGACCCAAAGCGCCGCCGCGAAAGAGCAGGCGACCGCTGCAAAAGACA
>JBDVDE010000142.1:0-21712 GCA_039942135.1 Hyphomonadaceae bacterium | reverse complement strand
GTGGATTTAGCGCCCCTATTCTTTCCGCTTTTGAGGCGCAGCAGGGAGAACGCTCATTCAGTAGTATAAATCGTAAACTGGTTTCTATTGCTGCAAGTATCGTTTTCACTCAACGCTATCTTCAGACCGATTTTGAACGCGCGCAATTTGTTGCTGCGGGGAATTCTTTTGTGCTTGATGGACACGAGTTCGCCGGTGCTTTGGGTCAGTACCGCCTTTATGGCGGCTCTGGTGCGGATATCGGCCTTTTTGAGCAATGTGCTTCGGTGGCTGGGATCAAACGCCAGTTGCGTCCTGGGGCCAAGAGCAGCGTTCATCGCGCGATCAAAGCGCTGGAAACGCACGTAGGCGGTCGATTTGCTGCATGTGTTTCAGAGGCGTCTACCAGCCAGATCGAAAAAGACGGAGCCATGGCAAAGGCGCAGAGTATCTGTGGTGGAACGGATATTTGTCTGAACCCAGAGACTAAACCGGCACTTGGTTCAACCATGGTTGACCAAGTGCTTAAAACTGCGTTGACAGATTTGCGTGCTGACTGGGCCGAAGCTGGTACACCTGTCGAAGGTGCCGCTTCAATCTTGGATGATACCTTTAAGCTTGCCAACTTGCCTGCTGAAGCCGCGATCATACCAGTTACAATAAATGGAGTGGTTCAACAGGCTGTCAGGGCTGAAATGGTCTCTGTCCGTGACATGATCGAGGCGCGGACGGGCGTTAAACCACTCGTTGATGTGGTCATCGTGGATGTATCTACTGAAACGGCTCAATTGCTTGGTGCTGCCACGAACATGCCGTCGGGGGGCGTCTACGCAACACCCGTTTGGGACGACAATCTGGGTGCGTACATTGAAGGCCCGGTGTTGGACGTCTCCATGGGTTCTATCAACAAAATGCCCACTGCAGCAGTCGCCTATTCACAAGGTGAAACAGCTCTGTGTGACCACCTGGCATGTAAGAGTATCCGTGCGAGAGTTGGTGAGAGCAACAATGAGGCGTTTGAAAATTACATCGCTGAGAATGAAGCCGATGTTCGCCGTCTGCGCTCTGCAATCGGCTACAGAGCACCCTCGCTAGAGGGGCAGAACGCCTATGGCGCTCCGAAGGATTTCAATAACGGTGTGGTGGAACGAATTCCGGTCAGCCAAATCATTGGCTTTTTCGGTGCTTTGCGTAATGGCAGCTTTGCGGGTCTAGAAGTTATTGAAGGCGAACTGATTGGAGCGCCTTTTGACTTGAGTGACCTTGGGATTACAGGAAGCGCGCGGTTTCGGACCATTGACGCTGGCAAAGCTGCTTTTGAATCTGGTGGAACTCTCGAGGGTGACAAAGCAAAAGTCTCTTCGCCAGTGTGCCAAGCTTCGGCCAAGACTGGAACATCTAACGCCGCTGATGATCTCTTCGAGAAAGCGTCCATCATTTTGCACGAATGCGATGATGGCAGGGCTTTTGTGACCTTCGCTCTGATCAAGGCACCGCCGGGCAATGCGTTCCAAATCAAGACCGTAACGAGTGATGATCTGCATACATTGCATCGTAAGCCGCTTCTGGCTGCCCTTGCCGCTGACACCTAATGGAGACAAAAATATGTTGGGAAAACTGTCTGTATTCGCCTTCATCGTTGGTTCAGGATATCTCGCCAGCGGTGGATTTTCATGGATTATTCGCCAGAATGGGCAGATCGAAGCTGCCATCATCGAGATGGGGAGTTCGGTTGGCTTTGAGGCTGAACGGACTGTTCTTCTTGCCGCGTTCCTTGCAGGAATGTTGCTGCAAGCAGGAGTCGTACAAGCCTGGCGCGGAGCCTTCGAGAGCGGATTGATTTCTGCGAATACGCTTTTGGCAATTGGCCTTTCGGTTGTCTCGATGGTGTCATCCAGTGGGAATGCGCTTCTAGCATTTAAGTACAATGAGTTGACCAACGCAAAGCTGATGGCAGCCTCGGCACCAATGCGTTCGGAGTCAGAGGAAGCAATTGCTAAAGTCGCACTCCTGAGCCAATCAGCTGACGCCATGTCCAACTCTTCTCGCGCGAGAGCTCGAGAGGAGGACCTGACGGGAGGGTCGTGTAGTAACGTTCCCGCGCAGCGTGGCAAAGGTTCCATTTGGACCATGCGGCAGCGCCACCAAAGCGAAGCGGCTGAAATTAGCCGTGGGCTAGATGCCCTTGCCTTCCAGCTCGATGGCCTTTTGAGCGAGTTTGAAACTGGTTCGGGAAGCCCCGACCAGCGAGCAAAAAATCTCCAACGCGCAGTACGGGATGCGCTTCGCAGTTCTGAGGTTCATGATCTCTTTGACCGATCACAGGTGTTGCGCAATGATATGGTGCTTGGCTGGACGCATGTGAACGAAGATATTCCAGTTGGGCAGCCTAGTCGTGAAACTGAACGCACTTGTACTGACGTCGGGTATCAAAGCACGCTCGAAGACTTCGTGGACGATTTTCAAGGTGTGATGGCAACACGACTAAGCTCGGTGATAATCGACGACACAGGGTTGGACGACGGCTTCTCACTGGTTTTTTCTGACACAGGTAAGTGGTCGCGCGGAGAAGAATTTGGCCCAGGCGCGGGCGCTTTGGGATTTGCTCTCCTCGTTGAGCTTCTGCAGGTTTTGGCGGTCTACCTCGGGTTCAAAGAGGATAACTGGCGGGGAAAAGTCTTGCGCCGTACTGACCGGCGTTTTGTTGCGGGAAGCAAGCTCGATAAAGGCGGTCGCAAGCGCAAGGCCCGCATCTTGGCTCGCATCGAGGAATGCACAATCCACTACCGTGGTGTGAACCATTTTGCTTGTCCAAATCCTCGCGACAGGGGTGACAGCGAAGTTGTGGAGTACATCATCAATCGTGGTGGTCAATCGGTTGTAAACGGCGTGCCGTGGACAACTATGAACATCCAAGGGTGGCTGGACGTTCGTGACAGCCTGTTCCTCAAAGGGACAAGTTTTGACTTCTACTCACTGCCAGAAGGCCTTTTTGAAGACATTGGACCACTTGGCCCAGATGACTTTCCGCCAAAGAGTTCATTTCGCGGCGCAGCCAACTCATCGCGAGCTACGTCTGCGGCGGCTGCAACTACACAGAAACCACATTTTGTTTCCTGACAAACCGGTACCACAATGGCTGAAGTCTTCGTCATAACCCACCCAAAAACCGCTGAAGCACGCGAAGCCTATGGGCAAACCTTTGCCCGTCATGACCCAAACACAATGGAAGGAGCATAACATGCTGAAGCTGGTGAAATTTCCCTTCAGAGTATTTCTCTGGGTTCTGCGTCGCTTGGTGCAGAGCTTCCGCAAGAAAAGCTGGCTCTATATTATGGTCATGTTGGTGTTTATGTCGTTGGATGTGATTTTCCCCGGTTTGGGTGGCACGCTGACAACCAGTGCGTTTGTCTTAGGGCCAGCCGTTCTTATGGGCGTGGCGTTCACAGTTCTGAGACGGCTCGACGGGACGATGCCACAGTTTATGGCGCTGTCTTCTTACATGGCAGTATCCGCTGCCTATGGCTTGTTCCGGGCGTGGTCAAAAGCTGCGGACACGTCGTTGCCTGACGCTATTGGCTCCGTCTCTCGGTGGACATTCGGCCCCCTTTGGAACATGGGCGTGGGTGTAGTCGCAGTTCTCTTTGGCAAGGCGCAATCCGTGCCAATGCCTGTCTGGGGTAACATGCCTTTCTCTCAGCACCTGCTGGCGATGGACCCCCTTCTGACGGGCCTCAGTTTGATTGTTTTGCTGTGGTCAGTGCGTATCTTTATGTTCGGAACACGGCGCTATGCGGGTGAAACAAAACGCAGCGAGCGGGAAAACGGTCTGGCTCAGAACAAGATGACGCCCATAAGGCGCGCCAACTGGACACTACACGGACGTGCAGGCAATCTACGCCGCCATCTTCGTGGCTTGTTACTCGCACCGCGCCTCCCGGTCTCGCATATGGTCATCGGCTTTGGCCCCCCACCCCAGCGGATGCCTTGGCTCTGGCCTTGGCTGACGGTTTGCTGGTTGATCGCCCGTCTGCGCCCCGTCGAAATGACGATTTTTGACACGCGCCGGATCATCACAGCCGATGCGCGCAATGGCGCATTAATTTTGGGCGGAGCTGGAGCAGGTAAAACTTTGATCCAACAGGCTTATCTTGCTTACAGTACCTCGAACAAAATTCTGATTGAAACCCAAGGCAATGTCTTTGACAAGGATGTCCCACTTGCTAAAGCTCTGAATCGCAAAATCGCGGTAATCACGTCTGATTTAGGTGATGCCACGGCCACTGTGAACGTATTGGCAACGCTTGACCCAGAGGATACTGATTTTTGGGATCGGGTAATGTGGATAGCCTCGCTCGTCATTTGCGAACGCGGAGAGCATGGCACCCTTGAGCGGTGTTCGCGCGAATTGGTAGCCTGCGTTGTCGGCAACGTGGTCTTTTCAGCCCGTTTGGTCGACGAGGTCGCGCGTCTTGATACTGTTTATGATTATCTGACCGATCCAGAGCTGAGCGATGAGCTGCTATTTTGGGCTGAAAATGGGCACCCGGCGTTCCGCCAACTATGCCAGACCCTGGCGACCCGAACAGCGGACGGCGAGTTCCTTAATTCTATGGCGGCTATCTTTTCCAACGAACTGGGGTTCCTCGCGCACCCTACAAAGCGGGCGATGGTTTGTGGATCTGGAAACAACGTCCTTAATCCAGCTGATATGCTCGAAGATCCCCGGCTCGACGTTGCCATTCAGATCGCCCAAGAGAGCATCGCCGTCAGTGGTGCACTTTTGCGGCTGCTGCTGGGGGCTTTGCTGGCACCTCGGCTCAAGTTGACGGCCGAAGAGGCGAAGCGCACCCGCGCGCCCGGTGTTACAGTCTGGATCGATGAGCTGGCAGCTTTTGCGGGCCCGACACCGGGTTCCGGCGCGCCGATGCTCGACGAGATTGTCGTCTTTGGCCGCCAGAAGCAGGTCAGATGGGTTTATGCCGCGCAAAGTATCCAACAAATTGAGCGTGGCTGGGGAGAAGGTACCTACGGCAAATGGGCCAACAGTGCAGTTTTGCGCATTTTTGGAAAGGTCGGGGCCGATCCAGAGCTAGACGCCCACATCACCGATGTAGCGGGCAAAACCTTGCAAGAAAAGTTCGAGAAAATCCCTGGCCAAGGCGGGGGCTGGAGATCTTATCAAATCGTTCGCGATGAGGTGGATCTTCTGCCGCGTGAGCGTCTCTCGAAGATTGGTGAAAACCATATGATCGCTTTCGTCCGTAAGGATGACGAAGGACTTCTGAAGCTGCAGCTCTGGCGGCCTGCCTTTTTCGCCCACGCGTGCCTTAAGGCACGCATTGCTGCGGCTCAGGCGCGTTTTGGTGGAAAACCCCGCGTTGAGCCTAGTGCAGATTATGCAGAAGCCATCATGCACACCCGCAGGCGTCTTGAGGCCGACATCGTCGCGGAGGCCGAGCCCTGTGCCAACACCAACCGCCCACCACCCAGGGACTATCTTGGTCCCGATCTAGGCACCCCTGCCCCATAATCCCAACCAAGCCAAAGGAGATATATCATGGCTAAAGGTATCAAGCCCACTGCTCCCACCCCAAAAGCTGCGCCAAAGGTCAACCAGCCCAAGGCGGTCCGAGCCAAAGCCCCGGCCAAGGCAGCTCTAAGCACTGCCGTCACGCGCGGCCAGATGCAAGGTGCGGCAACCAGTGGTCCCAAGAAACTAGAGCAGTCAAATGTGCTGTTCTCTAATTCATTGGCGAAAAAAGCCCAAAATTGGACGCAAAAAACATGGGGTGCCACTCGACGCAAAGTCCACAAGGCACTGACCAAAGACCCCGCCTTCCTCAAAACCAAGCACGCCACACCTGAGAACCTGAAGCGTATGAACGCGGGTAAAGCGCCTTTAGCTCCGAAAAATGAGCAACTTGGCAAACGCAAGGTGATGGAACTGGACCACAAATGGGAGCGTCAAGATGGTGCTAATCCTACTCGGGTCGACAATTTACGTCTTGTTTCACCGCTGAAACATAAGATGAAAATCATGCGCAAATTTCATCAAGCTGCGGAAACGCCAATGCCCAAAGAACTAAAGACCGCACCATCAAAGTCGGTAAAACGCGGTATCAAATCCATCTAGTTAAAACGGGAGTACGAATGGGACTTGAGGCCCCATTCGAAACTACTCTTAATCTGAGCTCCAAGTTCCCTCTCATTTTGCTTGGATTTCTTAGGGTCAAGTCTGTGAACTCCCATTAGCCCTTCGCTTAAAGCTTGATAGATGCCAGCCTTAGAAAAATGGTCGTCTTCAGCATGGCTAATACCATAACGACAGTCAATCGACTAGGCCGCAACCTATGCGCCAAAAACGGTTCATTGCGCAACGCGCAGGCTGAAGCCCTTGCCCCGTCGTAAAATTATGTTGCACAATATACTATTTCTGCAACTTATTTACGAAAATGGCGGACTTGGAGCCATCGCTTCTGCATGATAGCCTAGTTGGGCGATGCCAATTCCGGGGTGCGATATGCCGAGCGAACGAGAGCCAAATTTGGTCACATCTGGGATGTCTCAGAAGATCATCGAAGAGGGTATCCCCTTCGAGGTGGAGATCTACAAGCTTGAGGGCACTGAAGGCTGGTCACTCGAAGTTGTGACGAAAGATGGGACCTCAATTGTCTGGGACGATCTGTTCAGCGATGATGAGGTCGCGTTTGAAGAGGCTGTAAACACCATCCGATCTGAAGGTGCTTTGGCGTTCCAAAACGGCGGCGACAATGTAGTGCCATTCAAACACTGATCGTTTCAGCTTTTTTGGGCTACTCGTAGCCGCGCTTCGCCTTCTGCATATGCAGGTCGAACCGAGCAACTTTGGCATCGGCCTCGCTATCAAACCAGTCCGTGCGCACCCGCCCTGAAGAGCCAATACGTCCCCACTCGCGGATCAAACCCCAGTCGCCAAATAGACCTCGCACGATCTGCATCCGGTAGAACCGATACAGGTTTGCGCCCTCATTTGTTCGCGTCAGATGCATGTCCCCTACCCCCACATCCTCGATGCAATATCCTGTTCTTCTTTGCCCACGGCATCGGCATAGATCTGCGTTGTCGAGAGCTGTGCATGCCCCATCCATTTTTGCAGCATGTGCAGCGGTACGCCTGAGACCACGGCGTTGATCCCGAAGCCATGGCGTAAACCCTTAGGGCTGCGATGCGGGGCATCTGGAACGCCTGCCTCGGTCATGACATCTTTGACGATCTGCCAAACCCGAACGCGCGACATATCCCAGATCGGCGCATCGGCCCGTTTTTTCGATTTCTGAGCCTCTCTGATGCCGTGGGCGGTGTTGAGGGTGTCGAGATAGAGCGGCGGTACCGGAACCGCCCTGTAGACGATCTTGGCGCTGCCCTTGGCGTCTTTGCGCTTCTTCAAGGATCGGATCGTCACGGTGCCGCCAGACAGATCAATCCGTGCAGATGTGATCTCGATCAGTTCGGACGGGCGGCATCCGGTGAAGTGCAGCGTCTCGATGAGGGTGCGGTCGCGGGCAGACCGCTTACGGGCCTCATTCAAGACAGCCTCGCGTTCCTCCGCGTTTAGATAGAGGCGGTGTCCGCGCGTGTCGTAAAGGGCCATATCGCTCATATTTAACAGTTTACCCGAAAACCGTTAAGCTATGAAGTGAAAATCGTCCTGTTATGCGCCTTATCCCCGTTGACGCAGGGGGCTGTGCTTAACACTATGAGGTATTGTGTTAAATGAAGGCCTTTTCTTGCAACAGTGCATTCAATTCTCTGGAATGGCCCAATGCTGTATTATTTTGAGATTAGGTATTGAATATCTTCGACCATAACACACATAATAACTGTATCGGCCAGCAAAGGTGGCCTGATTGTATACAAATACAATGCTCACAACGGCTTTCTGACGTGGGCTCCAACATAGAATGATCATGGCTTTAGTCGATAGATCATCGGAGCTCTTACATATGGAATTAATTGCTGCCGTCGCATTGATACTTACAATAATACAAGCTGTAGTCAGTCTTTTAAAGGACGCTAAAACCCTTTTACAAGACCGGAAAGACAGGAACGAAAATGCTGGTAAGAAACGAAGAGATGGATCCAAAACCTAACGTCTTATTCGCCCAATCGTTTAATAGAATTACCCATAGTGTTAAGTATGCCTTGGATATTCGCTATTTTTTAGGGGAGCTGCGCCTCTTCTTTGATCGAGATTTCAAGCTCGCCACCCACCTATTCCCATCCTGAAAGACTTCTACATCCGGTCGTGACTGTAAAAATGACAGCATCAACGCTTCTGATGTCTTCGTATTGCTCGCGAGGGTATCGACGTAGCGAGCATACCAATAATCACTGTTCAACATCTTGTAGACACGGGACCAAAGAAACTCTCTCAAACCATCAGGAATCTCGTCTACATCCAGCAAAGCTTCACTGTTTTGGTCTTGTTGTTTTGTATTAGAATCCAGTTGAGACGCTTCCATTGCTTCAACCCTAGATTCTAATTCTTGAAACGCCTGTGTCAGCGCGTCTCCGATGTTCCTGGCCTCTACCTCCCTACTGCCGAGCGTAATCTTTGTTTTGCCACCAAGAGTTAGCTCAGAAATAGATGAAAGCCGCTCGGATATCTCTTTGTGAAATCTGAAGCCAATTATTAGTAAGATTACAAAGGTAAGGAACGGCCATTCTAATAGCTTCTCGAAAGGAAAACTTGCGGCTTGAGACGGTTCTTCCAATGGATGCTCCTACGTCATTGCTGTCAGACATACATCGAAGAAGTGATTGTACCACCCAGTCAAGGCTCAAGTCACATTTTGTGCCCTGACAATGATTAAGCGTTGTGAGTTTCTCTCTGGACCGGATTTGTGCATCACCCTAACCCACTGATCTTGCGAGGGTGGCAACGGTGGAGCGGGTTGCATGACTTACGCACCATATCCCCACCCAAGTTTATGCCTGAATGCGACGTGCGCGGATCACTTCAATTTCTGATCATTCACCGTCACTTGTCGGCTTCGCACCTGCCATCTTTTTTAAACCCTTACGCCCGATAGTCGTTTCCATACCCTCTGGACCAACACGCAGCGAGGCAGACATGCCCAGTAATGCAGCCAAAGCCTGTGACGCATCGTCTGTGGCATGGTTGGTTCTGCTGCCTCGAAACAAGCCTTCGGTTGTATTGTGCATCCAGCTTTCTGGCGGCTCCGCAATCGAGTGTTCTTTAGTCATTTCCAAGTATGCTTCCATCACCCAGGAGGCGCGTGTCATGTCGTGACCAAACCGCTGTACATCCTCTGCTGCCGCCAAATCGCGAGTCTGAAAGTGGCGGAGCCATTGAACAGCAGTTGCGAACGCACCAAGCGACAAGACCGTGAACAGGACCGGCTTTAAGATAACAGTCCAGATCTGAAACGTTGTTGCTGACTCAGGGAGATCATCAGGTGTCATTGATGACAGCGCAAAAGATGCCGCTACGCCGCCAACCACCACAAGCGTTAGAAACATTCCAATTCTTGAAAGTTTTATTCCAAAAGACGCTGATGGTATTCTGTTACCGTCTTGCAGGTCTTCTAGGAGCTGGTTGAACAGCTTTCGCCGTGCATCCTTGTAACTTTTAATTTCTAGGTCTTGCTCTCGCGCATCCAAGTTCTCTTTACGTTTGTCCAAACCCGCAGACTGCTCAGCTATTTCAGCACGCGCTTTCTCTAGAACCTGATCCCTTTCCTTACTCATTTCTTCACGCAATCTTTTGCGTTCTGCATCATTGTGTTCTTGCTCTAACGCGCGTTGGTCGGCCAAAGTTTGCAGTGCGGAACCAAGCTCCTGTGTGAACCCTCGTAGCGATGCATCCATGTTTTGAGCAAAATTTGTCATCTGCCCGATTGGGGTGTCTGGGTCGCTTTCAATTGGCGCTAAGGTTTGTGAGATTACACGGTCAGCTGCAACCAGTGCTGCGCGCGGTTTTCCATCCCTCCAGATTGCGTCGTTTGCGCCACCACTGTTTTGCTGAACAGGAGGAGTAAGCACATCAAAACCACCCTCGCTACTTCTTCGGATTGAGAAAGCTTTGCTATTGGAGCCAGAAGACAGCCTTAATGACGCATTGATTAAGGTATATTTGCCTGCCTCCGCTCCATACTCTTCGAATGAAGCTTGCCCGACTAAATTATTGCCACTTGCAGTCACTTCAGTTGTCACGGCATTGCCAGAAAGGGCCTCATCTTCTGAGGCTTCTGTTGCGGCTTTCCCTGCCTTTGTGAGCAGATCATACAACGCTTTGTCGTCCAGACGCCTGATGTTGAACGTATTAGCCATTTAAGAAATCTCTTTTAGGACATGTTCAGAAGTTGAAAATGGAAGTATCAGAAAAATCTTGTGCTTGCGAACCTGTTTTGAACAGAGAGAATAGGCGCATAAGCCCTTTTATGGAAAGTATTTCGCATGATTGCATGCAATCATGCTTTCACGCTTTGCGCTTTGTATGCTTTCCACATTTTAAGGAAGAGCTGCTTCTTGGCTCCGTGGGTATAGCCAAACTCCCTGCCCGCCAGCTCACTAAACTCCATGAACACAGTTTCAGGTACACGTACCTGAAGTGGCCGCAAGGGCGCTTTGTCTTCGTCGCGCGGATTGGATGCGATTACGTCTTCGACTTCCTCGGCGGGTGGTGGAGTCCCCTTCCCGCTTTTGAGCTTTGAAAGATTGGTCGCCATTATGCCACCCGCCTTT
The DNA here is from genome assembly GCA_039942135.1 of Hyphomonadaceae bacterium. Taxonomy (GTDB): domain Bacteria; phylum Pseudomonadota; class Alphaproteobacteria; order Caulobacterales; family Hyphomonadaceae; genus CALLCD01. Next base: position 10,984 of record JBDVDE010000142.1, on the reverse strand, counting down.
CTTGAAGCTCAGCCATCTTGTCGATCACGCTTTGAGCCAGCTTGGACGCGCGATCATTCAGTGAGCGGAATGAGGTCTCTGTGATGGCTTTGCCAATGTCTGAAGCCGAGCCATAGGCAGTGGAAACGCTGACTTCACCGTTCAGCACCATATAACCGGCCTGGGCGATGTAATCTCGCGCAGCGGCGTTCTCGCGCTCACTGCCGGTTGTTTTGAACATCGCAAAGGCGATCTTATCAGGTGCAACGCCTTTCTTTCGTAAGCTATGCGCCAGAACCACCCCTGGATGAAGATCATCAACGGTTTGCCCGGTCGGGATCACCACAAGGTCAGCGGCCTGCGCGATTTCGATTGTTTGTTCTGAGGCATTTGGTTTGCCATCAAGAATGAGCGCATCGAAACGGCTAGCCTCCTCCAACGCGCTTTTCACACTAGCAAAACTCTGCACCTGAATTTCTGGATTGATACCGCTCTCAGCACGCCGTCCTGCCCAGTTCGTGCAAGTTTGTTGCTGTGTATCAAGGTCAGCGATCTTGGTCGTCAAACCCCCATCCACAAACTCTCGCGCCATCATGCGCGCAAGCGTTGATTTACCGACGCCCCCTTTTTGGGACACCATTCCCACGATGTACGTCATTGATCCTGCTCCGATTTTTTCCTGATTATTATGTTTTTATCATGCTAGCATGCTTTGGTGCAAAGCGCCAAGCACGGAAGTCGCAAAGCACATATTACGCCTTTACGCGTTGCATTGTTGCATGCAATCATGCTTAGCGCTGATGTGGACCGCGTTTCTTGCAGAAACTGAGGAAATGCGCATTCGCATCCTTCACCTCGATACCTTTATCCAAAACCCACGAGCGCCACTCATCGCGCAACATGTGCACATCCCAGCCAGGAGCTAGACGCCGTGCACGCTCAAAAGTGGCGTCTTCGTCGACGCGCAGAGAGTGCGAGGGCATGGAACTCACCAGCTCCTCTTTCTTAGGCCGGACGATCACATTGTCGCCTTCAAAGGTGAACGCATAACTTGGCATGTGATCATGTGCCAAATCATCCTCAATGATCTTGCCCACGAGGCGACGAAACTCTTTCACTGTCGATCCGGAACCACATTTGTCACGCAGCAGCTCAAGCCCGATAGCCCATCTTCGCTGGTTGCCGCAGTGCTTTCGCGCCAGCTCATAAAGACGGCGCTCCAAAGGCTTCCGGAGAAAGAAATATTTCTTGTCCAGGGTAAGGATATGATTGTTCTCAATCGCATCGAACACCCAATCCGAAAGGGTGATCTCAACATCTTGCATGCGGCCATCACGGGTTTCGCGCACGATCTCGGCGGAGTCGATCAGCCCAAAGACCTTGAAGTATTCCTTTCCACCCTGGCGAAGGTTTGTCTCAATCTGCGTTCCTTGCAAACGGCGCAGGGCATCTTTCAGGAGCTCATAGCCACGCCCGGACGTTTGACGGTTTGTTGCAACCAGAAGATCATATGCCTTGAAACGCATTGTTCGGTGTACTTTTTGGCCATCATTAAGTGCTGCCATGCACTGACTAATGCAATAAATCAGAACATCACGATCATGCACCGTCGCAATACCGTAACGGGACGGAGAGATATCGATCCAATTTCCGTTACGCTCATACCTGCGAGAGCGCATGTCAGGCTTAGTTGAAAGCGAAAAAACTGGATGCTCCATCGACGACATATCACCCTTAGGGACCGCATCAACGATATCACAGACGAACATGTCCTTCTGAGGATGACGGTCAGGAAGGAGAGGAGAGCGATCTATCGTCACTTCACACACCACAGATCAGCAAAGGATTCGTCATTTCACACACCATAAGGCAGTATCGTCATTTCACACACCGTAGGTCAAGGTCCGTCACTTCACACACCGGCACAACCTGTGGATAACTTTTGGGGGCTTTCGTCACTTCACACACCAAACTTCGTCACTTCACACACCACCTATCGTCACTTCACACACCAGCAATATAAACAGCTTACTGATTCAAAGCAATAATTCAGGATTTATGCAGCCCGTAACTCAAGACTCTAACAATATTTAACTCTCTCAAGGGATTTTCACTCCAAGGCTCGTCATTTCACACACCGGCATAACCAACTTAAATATCAATTTTCTCGGCGAGGTTAGGTATATGTTTCGCATAAAGAATGAGCTGAGAACTATAGACGATATTCAGATCCTACAATTCCTGATAGATTTCACATGAACAGGAAAGGTGCTCAGAAATGCCAAGCAGGGTCCTGACTATTGCCTAAAACCCGTAAGATCAGAATACCGTCCTTTGCGGGCACATAGTAAACAGAATGCGCGGCCAACTCATAGCGGCGCAGGTCAGGCGAGATAAAACCGTAATCACTCCCAAAGCTTGGATACTCAACCAGTTTAGAAAATTTGTCTTCCATCTCACCAAGGTACTTTTGTGCCTGTCTCAAGCCAAATTTCTGGATCGTGTATTCATAAATGCCATCGATGTCGGCATCTGCTTTACTCGTGAGCTGGTAGTGACCCATCTTTTTTCATTCTGCTTTCGACACGTTGCATAATATCACTCACTGAATGCGGGCTGATACCACTCGATAACCCCTCATCAATAAGCGCCTGTAGCTGCTTCACGGATGATTTGCGTTCTTGATCACGCCGGATCAGATCGCGCACATACTCACTGTCATTGCCATAGGATCCTTCCGCGATCTGAGCTTTAATCCACTCTTCCATCGCGTTTGGGATCGTAATTGTTTTGCGCATCATTGCCATTCGATACCCCTTTTCGGTTCAATGTATCATATGATCAAAGTATGACGCAAATCATACTATTTGAACTCGTTTGAGGGTCATTAAGAGAACATGAGCCCTGAAGTCTGTCTGGATGATACCCATGTAATTTCTCAATACAGAGGGTTTTGATCATAGATCCCCCTGTATTGCTTGTTCTCGAAATAGCGGTTCTGCTTTAGCTTGAGCGGTTTTCGGTTCCCAATCAGCATTAGTACTTCATCTGTTTTCATTTCCATAATCTGCTCCGGTGTCATGAGCTTTTGACGCTGTTCTGAATAGGATAAACCTCTGCCGTCTGAATTGGACTTACCTTCCCGGATTTGCTGAGAATAAACCGTGCTGTCCCCGAGATGGCGCACCGCCCATTCAGCGGTGCCGATGTCATTGAGATTAAATAGGCGTTTTGTGATGCAGGAGCCGAAGATGCTGTCGGCATCGTTTTTCCCATAAGCCTTTTGGACTTGGCCAATGTCTTGCGTGACAAACAACGCTTCCAAACCGGCACCAGCGGCGACATTGGCTATGTTCATAATTTGCTCCATGCGGCCCATCCGCACAAACTCATCGAGAACCAGCAAAATCGGGGCCTTCACTTTGCGCCGCCCATCCTGACGGACAACCGTTCCAAGAACGAGGTTGATAAACAACCGCATGAACACCGCCTGTTTATCCACCTGATCCAGGGGAACAGCAATGAAGAGATCCAGCTTGTCGTCGAGCAGATCCTCCATGCGGAAACTTGAGCGTGTCAGAAAATACCGCATGGCATCAGACTGCATCCAGGAGAAAGATTTCGAGATTGCTGTCTGAATGCTCCCGCGCTCCCGATCCCCGGCGCGCAAAATGGTCGCCGCGATTTGGGCAGGTCGATAACCTACCAAGTCTGCACTATCTGCCCAGGTCTGAAGTGTGACATCCAGATCTGCAGCCATCAGTAAATCAGCAACAGTAATCAGGTTGCGCCGCTCAGGCGCTTCTTGTGTGACAACAACTTCCAACGCGCCTGCCATGAGTTGTCGGGCCATTTCAGAAAAGTGTGCGCCATCGCCGTCTTCGGGCTTTACCAGCCCGTCAGCAACAACTTCGATGTCGCGAGAGAGCTCGTGGGGTCGAATGTAATCCAACGGATTGAATTGGTCTGATGGATCTTCAATCAAGCCAAATGGATTGAGCACCGCGACTTTCCGACCAAGAGAGCGTCTATGCCGCCGTGTGGAGGCGAAGTTCTCGCCTTTGATGTCCAGCGCGACAACTGGCCCTTGATGTTCAAGGATTGCCGGTATGACGGCGCTGACGCCTTTGCCGCCGCGTGTACCAGAGGCGACCAGATGATGGCCACCGCGCCAACCGCCTGCATCGTCCTTGACGTAGCGCAGCATTTTGCCGTTAACGACGCCAAGCGGCAGGCCGGTTTTATTCCGGGCAAGCTTTGCAACATCGCGGGGGTCCATCCATCCCGCTTGCCAGGGTCCGGTTCTGGATGTGCGGTTGCGCCGGATGCGTGGGTTGAATGCTGCAGTGAGGGGCAGGGAGATGGCAATCATCAATGCGCCCACACCCAGGCAGAACGACATCATGATTGCGATTGTCTGAAGGTCGGAGTAGCGGTTCAGGCTTTGCCCGGCTTCCCAGACGGCGCGGGGCACGGCAAAGCCTGCATCTCGCCAAGAAAGGTAGGTTGCTTGTACGCCCTCCCAGAAGCCCCTTAACGCCCATAAGGCTGTGAGGCCTGCTGCTATCAGCGCCAGCCACCCTATGAGCTTCAGGAGGCCTCTCTGACGCTCCGCGGCGCTGCCTAGAGTGTCGAAGATCACAGCCATCCCCAAAAGGGGGAAGGCATAGCTGGTCAGCGGTGGCACGGGCACAGCAAGAGGGAACAGAAAAAAGGCGATTGCAGCGCCCGTGATGGCGAATATCATCATGATCCAATGGTGGGGTTCCAGGATCAGATTCATGACGCCTCATCTTCTGTTGGGAACAGTTTATTCAATAGTCCTCGGTCTCGATCTCTTTGAGTGAGGCGGTCGGGTAGGTCGCGTCGAACGATGCTCTGGAGAGCAGGTTCGGCGCTCAAACGGTCGAAGACCAAAGTGCCTAGCAGCCATTTGATGCGGTCTTCGTCTTTCTTTTGTTCGAGACGCCGTCGGGCGGAGAGGGCGTCGATTTGAGCATCGATTTGGGCTTTCTTTACGGACAGCTCTTCGATCCGTGCGTCGGTCGGGCGTCTTTGGGACATGGGGCAACCTCGGTAAGAAACAGGGCGACGGTAGCTCTAGAAAGAATTGTTGAAAAGAATTAAATGCGCGCTTATACATTGTCTTCGACAACGTGCGCTGTGGCAAGTGTTGGAAATAGCATGAAGCCACCGAGTATGGTGTGACGATTGGCATAGAAAATGCGGCCATGCCGCATGAAGAGGGCGCGGCCCTCAAACTCCCCGCCAGCACATTCAGGCGCTGGACCCTATTTTGAAGAAAGGTGTTTCAGGCGTGGCGGTCTATCATCTCAGTGCAAAAGTGATCAGCCGGGCAGGGGGCCGGTCATCGGTCGCAGCCGCCGCCTATCGGACGGCTGGGCGGCTGCGGGATGACCGGCAGGGCGTGGAACATGATTACACCCGCAAGAGCGGCGTGGTGCATACGGAGGTTATGGCCCCCGCTAATGCGCCGGACTGGATGCGAGATCGTGACCAGCTCTGGAACGCAATTGAGGTGGTTGAGAAGCGGCGAGATGCGCAGTTGGCACGCGAGATAGAGGTGGCGCTACCGCGTGAGCTTGATCGGCGTGAGAGGTTGGAGTTGTTGCGCGGGTTTGTGCAACGCGAATTGGTGGATCGGGGCATGATCGCGGATGTGGCCGTTCATGAGGCACGCGCCCGTGATGGCCAGGGTCAGCCCCATGCGCATGTTCTGCTGACGATGCGCGAGCTGACAGGCGGCGGGTTCGGGAAGAAGGATCGCAGCTGGAATGCGCCGGACCTTCTGATGGGCTGGCGCGAAGCCTGGGCGCGGGACGCAAACACGGCCCTTGAGCGGGCAGGGTGGTCAGAACGGATCGACCACCGGTGCCTTGATGTCCAGCGCGCCGAGGCCGAGCAACAGGTCGAACGGGCGCGCGGGGGCGGGCATGACGAACTGGCGCTTGAGCACGAGAAAAAGGTCGTCGAGCTCAGCCGGGAACCCGAGCCGAAAATCGGCCCATCAGCCAATGCCCAGGAGAAGCGTGGTATCCAGACCGAGCGTGGTGAAGCATTCCGGGCGGCGCAGGCGCGCAATGCACAGCGCCAGGAACTGGGCTGGCGGCAGTTGGAATTGCGGCTAGAGCTGATGGAACGGGGCCGCGCCTTCATTGCCACGGCACGCGAGCGGCTGGATCAGCTTTGGGGTCGCACCGAGGCGGCGATGTCACGGATCAAGGAGAGAGCTATGGGCGAGGTCGAGAGGCCGCAGGCTGGTGCCGAGCGCGACGATATGGTCGCGCGCCGGGCGGCGGTGTTGGGGCGCGACGTTGATCGGCCCGAGGTGCAAGCGCGGGATGTCGGACGAGAGAGGGTTGCGCCCGACGATCCTGATCGGGACCGTCGAGACGCCATCCTTGGGCGTGTGCGCGATATCGGGCAGCGGCGTGATGCGGCTGCGGTAGAGCGGGACATCGCCACCCGTGACGGCGAGTACCGTGACCAGGTGCGGCGGGACGATATTCTCGGGCGCGGGCGTAACAATGCGCCCGAGCGTGGGCAGGGCCGCGATCGCGACGACCAAGATCGCAGCCGCTAACGCTGCGTTACTTCAATCGCTGCTCGTATAGTGGCGTAGCCGGGCGTGTTACGCGCCACAGAAGTTGTTCGGATGCCGAAGGTGATCTCGGTTGCAGGCCGTTTGGGCACTGCCATGAGCCGTGTTGAAACGCCCAGTAAGCGCCTTCTTGGTCAAGGTAGTCGTGCGCTTCGCTGTCGGAGAGGAACACAACACCTTGATCCTTGAGTCTCTGAACGACCGTTTCACTTGCCAAGTCGCGACGCGTCGGCTCAAGGGCAACCCCTCTCACATGCCCGTACCCCTGCGGCCACCAGCCATCCTGTTCACAGTCTGCGATGCTCCATAGACTGATGCTGGCACTGTATCCTCTCCCTTCCCATGACGGCAGGAAGTCGATTGCGGTGAAGACTGGTTTTGACGATCTGATCCTCTGCAGGTCAACACGACTGAAGGCATCTTCGAACACTGACTTGGATACTTTGAAAGACCAATTTTCGAGGGTTTGCTTGCTCTTTACGTAGGCGTAAAATTCTGGATCTTGGTCTGTTCTGAGCAGATCGAGCAGATCGAATATCAGCTCGTTCAGGCGCATATCATCACCGTCACCGCCCCATTTGATGCGCTGATCTAGATCATCGACGAGCGACTTGTCAGGCTCTTTGTATGTTGGGCGATTGGTGTCTGGGTCCAAACCCAGTTCTTGGCACACTTGCCTATAAGCTGGAGTGTCCCAGTCAAAGGCCGCATCCATGACCTCGAAGACGCGGTCGATCTGAAAAGAGCCTCCGCGTGCTTTTGACTGGTCAAAGAGCCCATTCTCAACGCTGGGGTCAAGGATTTGCAAAGTTGTCCGAGATCGGTATGGAAGAACCTGAACGTGATAGGTCTTGCCATCCTCCGTTTGGACCTGGGCGGCTGGTCCATATCTTCCCTCAACAAGTTGTGGCTTTAGCATACCGATCATCCTCGCATTTCTCATTTCGTCCTCGATAAAGTGACGGACCAGCTCTGACGCTGATCGACCATGGCGTTGGGAATAGCTCTGAAAGGCATCGCGTAAGTCCGGGGACATCTTGACGAGGAGTTGAGCTGTTTTTTTCATATGTCGAGATGAGATTTTTATGGAAATTATTTCAATTAAATAAGGGTATATACCTACGATATTTCGTGTATATACCTGTCGCGAATTTTGTATCTGTGATCCCGACGATGTGCCGGTCTCGCTATCGACCGATAGACAGGGCAGGGGATCGACGGGCTGACGCCCGCTCACCCCATCCCTGGCGGTCTTGATCCGCCTGCTATCCCGGCGGGTCCGAGAAAACCGGCAAGCGCCGCCTGTGGCGTCGGTTCCGGTCGAGAATTCCGGTTCCTCCCACGCGCAGGCGCGCGGTTCTGGTCATCGGCCTGGAGGAGATGCAAAGATGACAACCGCGCTTCTGGATCGCCTCACACACCGCTGCCACATCCTGGAAACCGGCAACGACAGCTACCGCTTCAAAGCCAGGGGCGTGTGTCTGCTGGGTTGGCGGCCCTCAGGGCGGCGACATCGAAAGAGCGAAGCCCGGGCGCGTCAGACGGCATCCGGGAGCGCTTGGCGCAGATCACCGGGCGGAACGATCCGGAACAAGGTGGGCAGAGTGACGAAGAACCGAAGCAGTCTGCGCAGGAGCGGTTGCGGGAGGCGCTGGACAAGGATCAGGGTGCCGAGCCGGACGCGGTGGCAGAAGACGGCGAGAAGCCGTCGATCCGCGAGCGGTTGAACTATGTGTTGAACAAGCCGCGCGAGCGGCTGGAGATCGAGGACGAACCGCAGAAAGACCAGGGAGTCGAGAAGGATTGTGATATCGACCAGGGGCCGATACATGGGTTATGAATCCAAAGGATCAAAGTATTGGATGCAGTCTAATTCACGAAATCAAAATATCTATTTATCAATTGCTTATATGCTTGATGAAGCTAGGCCCTCATAGGCTGCAAGGAAAGGACGATTGCTTGATTATTCTGTCTCCATTGCCTCCATTTGTCTGTATAAAACTTCTGCTCTGCCATCTGAATGTATTTGTCGCTACGCCGCTGCTTTTTTTGGTCTTTTTTCGTTCCCTTAAAGGATCGCAAAACCATAGTTGCTAAAGTGTGCCCCAAGGTCAAATTCCTGTCTGACCTCCAAAAAGGATACAGCGTATCCAGCGTTTTCAGAACGCTTTGGGCATCGTCCAGATCTTCTTTATCAATAAACACGTTTAGTAAGCCTCCGTTGTTACAGCTTTTTTGTTGTCAACGTTCTTCATATCGCCTTTCTTGTAGGGCAATATGTCGACATCGCTTTCAAACCTTAAGTGAAATTTCGTCAGGCACATTTGCAGCGAGTGTAACCCACAATATGTTTCAAGGGCTTTAAGATTACGAACATTCTGTTTCTTGAGAAAAATTCGGCAAATGGTTGGTATATTTTCGGTTTCAACAAGAGCTATGCCCAAGCGGAAATCAAGATCGGTGGAGGGTCTTCTAATTGAAAGTGCGTTAATGTAAACGCCGTCTATGCTTTGGCCAATTAATAGAAAATGGCCATCTTGCGCGGAGACAATTCCTTTGTATGGAACGTTGGCATGATTGATCTTATGATAGTTTTCCCAAACAGCCAAACCACGTTGATGGTCATAGCTGCAGTGAAGTGCCGAGACTAGAATCTCGTCCGAATTGGGGAGACGGCGAAAGACCAAATAGTGACCAAGGGCTAGCTCCATATCAGCCTTCGGTCTAACGGCATTCTTTTCAAACGCCTCGAACTCTGATCCTAATATCGGTTCAGAGCTCTCTGATGTGATACCTTGCATCAAGGTATCGTATAGAGTTTTCACGCGAGAGTCCTCTGCGAGCATCTCTTCATCGATAAGAGGCGTGAACGTCTCAAGGAGCTTTGCCACTTGGCCAATTTCTAGTGTGTCTTTCATATTGCTTTTACCGGGTTTCCCCAAAAGGCCATCGACCTTTTGCCTAGAGACTCCTAGATTCTCAGCTATTGTTGCTTTTGACACTATGCGCCGTCTGATCAAAACATCAAGCAGCTGCAGTGTCGTCGCTTTGATTTCGCGCAACCCGCCTGCGATTTCCTGCATTTTTGTATTCCCGGTCCCCAACATCACAACTGCACGTCTGCGCGCGCATGACAACTCACTTTGCAGAACGTGCAGTGGCTGTCAACAATGCTCGGTGGGTTTGCAAGGGGCCTGTTGCGATCACTCGTCAGTTAGAGGTGCGCGACTGTATATGTGAATTAGTTTTGCATTAGTGAAAAATTTACTAATCGCATTGGGCGTTATAAAGTATTGCCCTCAAAATCCATCATAATATGGTGATAGGCGGAAGACTGTTTCTTTTGCATCGACGCAGTCCTCCGTCATAAGTTGTCGTGCGTCTTGTGCACCAACAAATCATTGGTGTGATTTGTTGGTGCGGTTGGTACCATCACATCAGCCCAAGCACAAGCACGTATGACCTGAAATTTTGGTGCGCGTTTATCGCGCAACAATCCATCGTGTCCGAATTTGGCGCGTAGGGAGGATATGGTCATGAACGGAGCAGGAATAAATTCAGGCCCCGGAAATCCTGAGGAAGAAAAGCAGCGCGCCTTCAACCACAGTGTTGATGCGCTCCGGGCTGGGGAAAGTACCTTTGATGATGCAATTGAACGCGTCATTGCGATCAATGCTGAACCGATAACGGTTCCTGCGCGCAGTGCAGGTTTCCTGCGGGTGTTTTTCCAGTCTTTCACTGGCCGAAAAACGAAACCTGCTGCGACCTATGTAGCTCCCTTACCGCAAGGACGCCCCCGTCCCTCTGTTCGCACCCTCCGCCGCCCAGAGAAGCGCCGTCTAGTCAAAGCCATGCGCGCGGGAGCGTTGGTCGCAGGCGCTGCGCTAGTGTTGCCTGCAACTTACGTCGCCGCTCTTGTCAGCAGCAACTGGTCTGAGATTGAGACACGTGTATCTGACGCAAAGCTCGGTTGGGAGTGTGGAGAAACCCTACTCTATACCGGCTCTGATGGTTCTTCGTTCTATGCTACGCCTGTAAAAGATGAGGCTGACTGCGTCGGATCGGACGGGAAGACCCGGCAGGTTATTCTCTGGGCACCCTTCGAAACTGAGGCCGAGTTGTTTTCACATGCTGATAAAATCGGCAATGTAGAAGGACGCTGGCGTATTGCGGAAACCCTCATGGGTTTTGATGCAATTGGTGCAAGTGGAGCGATCTGGCGACGTGTTTCTGATGACGGGGGTGGATTTAGCGCCCCTATTCTTTCCGCTTTTGAGGCGCAGCAGGGAGAACGCTCATTCAGTAGTATAAATCGTAAACTGGTTTCTATTGCTGCAAGTATCGTTTTCACTCAACGCTATCTTCAGACCGATTTTGAACGCG
>JBDVDE010000141.1:0-12360 GCA_039942135.1 Hyphomonadaceae bacterium | reverse complement strand
TGAAAACGCCCAGGCCAGAGGTATTCGGATCCGACCATCAGCGGCTCCCGCATCCATCTTGCCAGCGATGCACGGGTGCCTTCGGAGATTTCGAAGCGCACAGGTTTCTGGGTCTTGCTCTGAAGAACCGACGCGCGTTCGTTGATTTGGCCTGAGGCCATGACATCGACCACCTTCATCTTGACCAGATCGCAGCCGCGCAGCTTGCTGTCGATGGCAAGATTGAAGAGGGCCAGATCACGATGGTTTTCAGCCAGTTCCAGCCGCACTCTGATCGCCGATTCTGTGGAAAAACAGCGTGTTGCTTGCGCAGAATGCTGCGCTTTGAAGAGCGCGCGAGCGCCTTTCCTATCAGGCTTTGCGCGTTTGCTGCGGTGCAGGAAAAATCTTAGCCAGTTTGCGGAGGTTTTGGGCGGTGGCGGCGAGGAGGAATTCGTCATTTGCACCGCATGGGCCGCGTAATCGCAGTCGTCCCAGCCCGAGAATGCGTTTGAGGTGGGCAAAGAGCATTTCGATCTTTTTCCTGAGCTTCATCGCAATCTGATATTCTTCAGTTTTGGCCAAATCTCTGGCAACCTGACGCGCGTCTTCGTGCTCCTCGCGGGTGATCTTGCGCGCCTCAGCGTTGGGGCAGCATTTTTGCTTGGACGGGCAGACCTGGCAGACTTCTTTCAAGGCGCGATAGCGCGCGGTGCCCTTGCCCGTCGGCCCCCGGCTTGGATCAGAGTAATTCCGGCGGAACTGTTTGAGCGCGTGGCCCTCGGGGCAGATGTATTGGTCGTTCTGCGCATCCCAATCAAAATCTGTGCGTGTCCAGGTCCCATCGGGGCGTCCGGCCTTGTCGATCACAGGGATGCAAGGATCGATCTTGCGTTCCACGAGCCAGCCGAGCATGGGGCCTGAACCATAGGCTGTGTCGGCGATCATCCAGTCGGGGACCAGGCCGAACTTGGCTTTCACCCGTGTAAGCATGGTCTGGGTCGATCCAACCTCGGCCTGTCGGATCGAACGGGTGCCTTCAACGTCCAATATGACACCGTGATCCGTGTCTATCAGGTAGTTATCGGAATAGCTGAAGAATGCCGGACCCTTACGCGCCGCCGTCCATTGGCTGGCGGGATCAGAATGCGAGGTGAACTTGGGCTGCACCTCGCTGGCCGCGCCAAATGCAGCCTTATCCAGCGTGTCGAGATACTCGCGCACGGCGCGGGGCGCATCAGCCGGATCAATGTGCGTTGCGTCCCAGTCTTCCTTCGGCGTGGAGTTCTGCTTGTTCGCATCGGCTTCGATCAGGCTGGCGTCAATCGCCATTCGCTGACCGCTGACCAGACCTTCGGCGATGCAGCGCGCGACAGTCGTCTCAAACAGGTGGCGCAGCAGTTCGCTGTCGCGAAAACGCCCATGCCGGTTCTTGGAAAACGTCGAGTGATCCGGGACCCGGTCGCTCAGATCGAGACGGCAGAACCAGCGATACGCGAGGTTCAGATGCACCTCTTCGCAGAGCCGTCGCTCAGAGCGAATGCCGAAGCAATAGCCGACCAGCAACATCCGGATCAGCAGCTCGGGATCGACCGACGGGCGGCCGGTATGGCTGTAGAAATCCGCAAGGTGGGCGCGGATGCTGCTCAGGTCGACGAACCGATCAATGGATCGAAGCAGGTGATCTTGGGGAACATGATCCTCCAGCGAGAACTCGTAGAACAGCGCCGGTTGCGCCTCCTGTCGTGGTCCCATCATCGCCAATACTCCCCCCGAATAAAGGAATTGAATCAGCAGTTCAGGCCGCGATCAAGGAAGAGTTTTTCAACAAAATACGCCCAAACTCCAATCAACCAAAGACTAATGTTAACTTTTCAGGCTTGCACTTGCACACTCTGACAGGCGCTGTGAGGCTGAAACTTCATGCCGGGGTATCCTCACTTGGGTCCCTCCGACGGTCTTAGCTTATTCCGATGGCGGTCGTTTGTAGGTTCTGGTCGACCGCCTCGACCATCATAATCCAATGAATCCATATTTCTCTTACCCAACATTGAAAGGAAGGTGACACTCCTCTGTGAGGCGGGGGCAGGGACGCGTAGGCCCGATTGGGGTTTGCGTAAATCGGTGGATTCAGTGGATTTGGTTTGCGATCCCACCGCCATTCAGCCGATATGGTCCTCGGCGTCACCGCGCCGGACGTACCGTAACAGATTAGACGAAGAGGGCCAGTTGGAACTAGACCGAATTTCGCTCCTGAATGCGGTTCGCTGCTTGCTCGAGGATAAGCCGTTTGAAAGTGACGTCGCCTTGCCGCTCCCGAGCAGTGAGTTCATCGAAGCTACCGATGTGATGAAGCCTCTTTTGTCGGCGCTAAGCAGGGGGGAACTTCATGGCGAGGGTATTTTTGCCCGCGTCCGATTGGATTACCCTGAGTTTGATGACACGACAACCAATTCAGAGCTTTCGCGGCTGTCAGTTGACTTCCGACAACAAGAACAAATCATACTTGGGATCGGTATCGAACGTGAACCATCCAAAATTCCAGCATCGTCTTGGTGGTTCGAGGGCGCGATCTGGGAAAAGTCGATCCTCTGGGTTTCAGCGCAGCAGCATTTTGATGAGCAGCGCTGGCGTGGTTTGAAAATCCAGCCTACAGTCTCATTCCTTCCTGAACGTCCCTACGAGTTTGAAGAGCTGATCTGCTTCCATGAGGTCTCCCTCCCCCTAAATGACGTGGTGCGCTGGGCCGACCGGATGCGAGGGGAAACCTCACATAAGGCCACTCATAACGCGCGCAAAGCCGGAAGGAAGTCTTCCGAAGATTGGGAGTCTATAGAGAACCATCTGCAAAATGAGATTGAAAACGGTAAGGTGTGGCGTGATTGGTTCGAAGTCTGGGATGATATTGTAGGAATGATGAAAGTGGTGAACCCAAATGTCACGGATGGCCAGCCGTACCAAAAACTTACGAACCATCTAGATCGAAATAACCAAGTTCTTCTGCATCATTTAAGGACCCGTATCAGGACATCTCGAAGCTATGAGCCGGGTGGCGCGGACAGTACAAATTAATTCGGTTTAAGTATGAATTATTTGGGTTCAGTGTACTAATATCGCCGGCCAATAGTTGGCGTTAGCAAAGCTCCATCGTTCATTAACAATGGAGTTCAAAATGAAACTCGGTTCTGAAAACCACCCCAACTTTAATACCAGTGCCAGCCCCTCAGCGCTCGTTATCGAGCCAGATAATGTGCTCGGTGTCACACCATCGATCCATTGGAATGATGCGGTCGTCTATGGCGATCTCCATTCCGAAGACGCCCAGAAGGTACTGGACAGTGAACTGGTCACAGGCTTCTCACCTCACGCGCCCAAGGTTGCTGGCGACAAATGGATCCAAAAAAAGTTCCGCCTGCGGGACGGTATGGAGGCGCTGACGCGCCATCCGGTCCAAAAAATCAAGGAAGGCACGGCGCAGTTCTTCGTAACCGCTCGATTGATGCCGCCTGCCTGATTTCCGCGCGATGACTTAAGACACGTCCATAGCGACGTCGTCAGTGACGTGTCTTATGCGGAGGGTATTATGCGGTGCGAGGTTCTCGGTTTTGAGCGGCGGCGGCGATGGAGTGATGATGAAAAGCTATCGATCGTTTCGTCTGTTGGGATAGATGGAGCTACGGTCACGCAGGTAGCTCAGCGCTGCGATGTGAGCCGGCAGCAAGTTTACAGATGGCGGCATGAGTTGAAGGCGAAAGGTCTGTGGCCGCTGGACGCGGGCGCTGCTTTTCTGTCTGTCGATTTCCGGGTTCCGGAAGTCGCGCCTCCTGAGCCGAAGCCTGCTCCTGATGTTTCGCTTGAGCTTTGCTTGCAAGGCGGTCGGAGTTTGCGGTTTGATAGCTCTATCGACGGGGCCGCGCTGACACGATTGATTAGAGCGGTAGACGCGGCATGATTGGACCTGGAACTGGCGTCCGTGTGTATCTGGCGTGCGGTGTGACGGACATGCGCAAAGGGATCGCAGGTTTGTCCGCTATGGCTCAAGATGTATTGCGCCAGAAGCCCACGGGCGGTGCTGTGTTTGCCTTCCGGGGGCGGCGCGGGGATCGGGTTAAGCTTCTTTACTGGGACGGTCAGGGGTTTTGTCTCTACTACAAGGTTCTGGAACGCGGCCGCTTTCCTTGGCCGAGCGCGGAAGACGGTGCCTTGCGTTTGACCTCTGCGCAGCTTGCAATGCTCTGGGAAGGCATTGATTGGCGGCGTCCGGCTTGGGGCGCTCCGCCTGCGCGCGTGGGGTGATTATAGCCTCTGATCTTCTATATTTATATGGTGTTTGCGCCTGAATTTTGGTAATCAGGCGCATGTCCAACCCAGCCAAAAGCTTGCCTAATGATCCTGCCGAATTGAAGGCGATGATCGCGGCATTGCAGGCTGAAAATGCTCAGATCGCGGCGGAAAACGCCAAGATGTCAGCCACGCTGCGGGCCCATGATCAATTGGTGCAGGCGCTGCGCCTGCGGATCGCCAAGTTGCAAAAGCTGGCGTTTGGTAAGTCGTCGGAGAAGGTCGAGCGCGAGATTGAGCAATTGGAACTGGCGCTGGAAGACCTGCTGGTTGCAGTGGCTGAGAAGGACGACACCCCTATCGACGAAGGACTGGACGAGCCCGTTCCAGAGGGGGCGTCAGCCCCTGTTTTGCGCCGCCGCCCGCGTGTGTCTGATGCGACCCTGCGGGAACGCCGTGAGCTTGACCCAGGTGCGTGCTGTCCAGACTGTGGGGGCGATCTGCGCGTGGTGGGTGAGGATGTCAGCGAACTGCTCGACATGATCGCCGCCCAGATGAAGGTGATCCAGATCGCCCGGATCAAGAAATCCTGTCGGCGCTGCGAGCGGATGGTGCAAGAACCTGCACCCAGCCGTCCGATCCCGGGCAGCATGGCCGGGCCGAACCTCCTGGCGCATGTGCTGGTCTCGAAGTTCGACGACCATCTGCCTCTTTACCGCCAGCATGAAATCTTCGAGCGGATGGGGGCCGACATTCCCGAAAGCACACTCGTAGGTTGGTGCGGCCGCGCCATGAAGACACTATCGCCGCTGATCGAGCGGATCGATGCGGACATCCTGAGCAGCGACCTTCTACACGCGGACGATACCCCAATCCGGGTATTGGACCGTTCCCGAAGAGACAAAGGGTTGGGTAAAGGTGTGAAGCAAGGCCGGATCTGGGCCTATGTGCGTGACCAGCGCCCGTGGGCGGGAGCCGCGCCACCTGGCGCTGTCTATCGGTTCGCGCCCAACTGGAAAGAAGAGCACGTTCTAAGCCATCTGGCCGATGCCCGCGGCATTCTGCAAGCGGACGGCTACAAAGGCTATGCCAAGCTCTACGAGCCCAAATACGACGGCCCACCACGTTTGCGCGAAGCGGCCTGTTGGGCGCACCTAAGACGAGACTTCCACGACTTTTGGACCTCCACCAAGTCCGAGATTGCGCGTGAGGCGCTCGACCGGATCGGTAAGTTCTACGATATTGAGCGCGACATTAACGGCCAGGCCGCAGAGGCCCGCCTTGCGGTCCGTCAAAGGCTCAGCCAACCAAGGGTGGAGGCCTTCTTTGATTGGTCCGAACAACAGCTCATGCGCATTCCCGGCAAGAGCGATCTGGCCAAGGCCTTCCGCTATGGCCTCAGTCGAAGGGATGCCTTCAGCCTCTTCTTAACTGACGGTCGAGTGGCCATCGACAACAATCCAGCAGAGCGGGCTCTGCGCCCCATCGGTATTGGGCGAAAGAACTGGCTCTTTGCAGGGGCCGACACAGGTGCGGAAACCTTGGCCCGCGCTATGACTATTATCGAGACGGCAAAGCTAAACGGGCTCGACCCACAGGCATATCTCGCGGACGTTCTCGACCGCATCCACGACCACAAGATCAACCAGCTGGATGAGCTGCTGCCGTGGAACTGGAAAGCGTCAAACCCAGAAGCAAGCAGTCAGGCCGCATAAACCGCGGTGCCAATGGCTTGGTTACAGTTCTTCAATGAGACCGAACTGACTGGTCGCGTACTGACAACCAACGGCGAAAAGCAGGTCTACACCTATCGCGGTAAAGCGCACGCAAAGTCGGTGACAGCTTTCGTCGCAGATATCGATGGGACCGATTACATCGACCGAGTTCGCGATCGCATCATCGAGCTGGGCCTCTTCGCCATTCTCTACACGACCCACAGCCATGGACGCAAAGTGTCCGAGGACGGTGACTACTTCCGTGTCATCATCTTTCTCGAACGCCCGTTCCTAGTCGAGGAACATGGGGAAAACCCAAAACAAGCAGCCATGCAGTGGCTATCCCGATACATGGGTTTCTCGAAGCTTCTGGGCGTCGAAGAACTCGATCTGAGCGCAGCGAAGTTCGTGCAGATGATGTACATGCCGCGACGTGCCAGTGCAGGTGCGCCGTTCAAACACTACGTCGTGGCGGGGCGAGCACTGTCGGTCGATGAAATGCCAGTCGAGGAAAACCTGCCGAACTTCAAGGCTACCAGATCGGCGGTGCGCGCGCGTCAGCGCGACGGCGAAGCCCAGCGCGGCAATACAACCCTACAAGATGGCTTCGACGTCAAGGAATGGTTCGATGACTGCAGCGAAGCCTTCGATCTCGAAACGTTCCTCGACATGATTGGATGGGACATTCGGAATGAACATGCGGGTAATGGCATGACAATCATGTGCCCGAACCATCCCGAGCACTCTGAACCAGACGATGGGGCCGACACGGGCGGATGGTGCGCGCCTGCGGATGGTGCGCAACAGATGCTTATCATGTGCCATCACGACCACTGCGGTGATCTGTGTACATGGGACTTCATCCGACTGATCGAAGAGCAGATCAAAGATGGCGATGCTGTACTGCCGGACGAGTTCAACACGCTCTCAGAGCTGCTCTGTGACGAGATGCTCTATCCCACGATCGACGGCACGACGATTTCGGTGACCCCGGCTGACTACGGTGCTGTGATCGACGTGCCAGTCGTCTACCTGACAACACCGAAGAAAGTCGAAGACGCCTTCAAACGCGTCGCTGAGAACGACAGTAGCGGCGAGGCGGATTACGTAGCGCTGTTCGCAGGTGTCGCCATCGCAGGCAATCGGAGCACCGCCGTCGCGCGGCTTCGTCAGCTCCTCAAGGATGAGGGCCGCTTCAATGCAAACGAGGTCGCCAGTCTGAAAAAGCGCGGAGCTGATCTGGCCAAAGAGAAACGGGCTGAACATGCGGGTCAACGCGCGGCAGAGGAAGCAAAAGCGTTTGAAGCCGCTGCAAGAGACAAAACCGATCTGGCGCATCCATCGTGGGATATCGCTGATCCTCTGGGCGGAACTGTGGAAGAAGCCCTCGCGACGCTGGCAAAACGATGGCGCGTCGTGAGCATAGGTGGGAAGTTCAGGCTTCTGTGTGTGCCGGATCCAGACAACCTCGACCAGCGCAAGGTCGCCATCGAGACGATGTCGAAGGCGGACTTCGAGACCTTCCACGAAGATCGACAGGTCCGTCTCGGCAAGCAGTGGGTCAACCCGGCGAAATCCTTCGTGAAAAATGCACCACGCTTGTCTGCGATCGAGTTCTCTCCACCACCGGTCGAGATCCATGAGAACACATACAACCTCTATCGGGGGCGCCAAGTCAGCCCACGTGAAGGTTCCTGCGAACACCTCAAAGCCTTCATCAGGCATACGGTCTGTCGGGATCGCGAGGACCTGTTCCGGTTCGTCTGGCTGTACCTCGCTCATCTCGTGCAAAGGCCGGGTGAAAAGCCTCAGACAGCAATTGTGCTGCGTGGCATGGGGGGATGCGGTAAGAGCACGTTCGGGCTGATCCTCGAGCGTCTCGCGGCTCCCTATAGCCTCACCATCGCTGAGGAGGAGCACGTCACAGGTCGGTTCGCAGGGCAACACCTCGCGACCAGTCTCGTGGCAGTCTGCACGGAGGCACTCTTCGCGGGTGATCCGAAGGTTAATGGGAAGATCAAGAGCCTCGTGACCTCCGAGACGATCGTGGTCGAGCCAAAAGGTCTACCGGTCATCCAGATGCCTTCGTACACGCGCTTCTACTTCGACAGCAACAACGATCGTGTCGTGCCGATCGATGGCAATGGCTCGGAGCGGCGATATCTCGTCATGAAGGTCAACGATGACCACATGAACGATGCAACCTACTTCGATCCGATCTATGCGGAGTTGAATGGGGATGGAATCGCGGCTCTGGCGTGGGAGCTGCAACAGTATGATCCGGCAACCGATGGAATCCGGTGGCAGGATGTGCGGACTGCCCCGAACACACCCGAACGCCGTAAGATGCGCTGGCACTCCATGCGTCCGGTCGAGCGCGCTCTAATCCGTCTCATCGAGGATGGCGGTGTCACGATGAAAACGGAAAGCGGTCAAACATTCCGCTACGAGTTCGAGGCCGGTAAGCCTATCCGACTGCCACAAGCTGAACTTAGGCGCTATCTCGGAACGAGCATGAACCGGTATGAGGCCAAGGATGGCGACATCGAAAGCCTCATGAAGGATCTCTTCGGCGATACCGTGCTGGACGAAGAGGGTACCGAGCATCTCACGGTGAAAGTGCTGCGCGGAACGATCGAGTGCGTAGAATACATCGCGGGAGATGGCTCTGGCGACGACTGGAGCAAGATCACCCGCAAGGCGATCCGCTGCTTCGAGTTCCCGCCGGTGGATGTTCTGCGAGGCGTGGCCGCGGAAAAGTATCAGCGTTCGTAAATCGATCATATGCAGGCGCCCGCTGACGCGGGTGCCGCTGCAGTCAACTAAATATTGGAGAGGGCAATGATAGACCTCATTTCAGGAGAAGAGCTTGCCAAGCGTCTCCGTTTCGATGGAACCACTAGTGGATTTCGAAAGTTTTGCCAAAACACCGGAATTCGCCCAGTACCGGGACGAAAGGATTGCTATGATCCTGTCGCAGTACGTCAACGCCTCGATCTGGTTCAGGGGCTTGCAAGAGTTGCGACAGAAGGCAACGATGCCCTCGTCGAACAGAGTAGGGCACGCCGATATGCCTAGAAAAACAAATCTTCCAGAAGAAGTGCACAGAACTTCCGCTCGTTTGGCGGACGGTCGCTTAAAGTTCTATTTCAGCTTGCGGGGACGAAAGGGTACGGGCTTCTGGTCTAGCTTCGAAAAAATGCCACGCACCGCAGAGTTCTTCTCCGCATATGCAAATGCTATGGTCAAAGCCAAGCCGAAGGCATCTGTTATATCAACGTCTGACGTTATTGCCGAATTCTTCGCGAGTGCGAATTTTAAAAAGAAAAAATTGCGCACACAATCGGATTACCGTCGATGGTTGAGCCGTTTCGATGAAGAGTTTGGTCCCGACCCGATGAAGATGTGGGAAATTCCTTCGTCGCGAAGAGAGGTTGATAAGTGGCGGTCCAAATGGATGGCAAGCCCAAAGCAATACGACTATGCAGCAACTGTCGTTTCACTTTTCCTCAACTGGGCCAAAAAAGAGGCCTATGTCGAAAATCACTTTTGTGAAGGTTTGGAAAAACTGTACGAAGTGGATCGATCGGAAATCGTTTGGTCGCCTGATGATATCAGAAAGGTCGAGGCGTTAGCACCGCTTTGGGTGCAGCGGATACTCATCGCCGCCACCGAAACAGGGTTGCGTGTCGGGGATCTAGTAAAACTGAGCCGCAATCAGATCGAACAAACACCATCAGGCAGAAGAATTCGGGTGAAAACTAGTAAGCGGGGAATACCTGCCTTTATCCCGGTCACGCATCGGATGGGTCGGTTGATCGACGAAACTGCCAACGAGCAGCTTCTCATCCTCACTAATGCATCAAACCTACCGTTGACCACGCATAGGGCTTCGGAGGGGCTTCGTCAGTGGCGCGACAAAGCTGGACTGGGTCCGGAAGCGATCGGTTATGAACTTCGCCTCAATGATGCTCGTGGAACCGCTGCAACACGTTTGTTACGGGAGGGACTATCGTTGGCGCAGATTGCCGCCTGTATGGGATGGTCTCTGCGCACCGCTGCGGCAATGATCGAACGCTATGCGAAGGTTTTGCCTGAGGAAACTGACGAGGTTCTGCACATCCTACAACGTGCGAAACAGAACGGTTCATGAACCGTAAATGTAAAATGGCTCGCCCGAGTGGTGAGCGTTTTACGCTAAGCCATTGATTTTAAATGGAGGCGAGTACCGGAATCGAACCGGTGTACACGGATTTGCAATCCGCTGCGTAACCACTCCGCCAACTCGCCGACCGGTGGTTGGCGCACTGCTAACGGATCACGAGGAAGGTCGCAAGACCCATATGCGTGTGAAAATGCGGTCAGGGCGTTGCCGCTGGCCCGGCAATGTGGCACATCACTCTTCAGACACCCTGAACGAATGAGTTTAGCTGATGAGTGATTTCGCCGCCCGCCGCGTAACCATGGTAGATACGCAGGTCCGCCCTTCGGATGTGACCAAGTTTCCAATCATCGACGCGATGTTGACCGTGCAGCGCGAAGACTTCGTGCCTGCCGCGCAGCGCGAGGCCGCCTATCTGGGTGAGAATCTCGATCTCGGTCAGGACCGGGTGCTGCTTGATCCGCGGACATTGGCCAAGATGCTCGATCACCTCGACATCACGAACGACGAACTGGTGCTCGATATCGGCTGCGCCATGGGCTACTCCAGCGCCGTCATCGCCCATATGGCCGAGGCCGTCGTCGCCGTCGAAGAAGATGAGGCGATGGCCGCCGAGGCGCAGGAAGCGCTGGCGCAGGCCGGAGCGGACAATGTGATCGTGCATGTCGCCCCGCTGACCGAAGGCGCGCCGCAGCATGGTCCCTATGACGTTGTGATCATTCAAGGGGCGGTGGGCGATGTGCCCGAAGCCCTGTTGGAGCAGGTGAAAGAGGGCGGGCGTATTGCTTGCCTCTTTATGGATCGGGGTCTGGGCGAAGTGCGCGTGGGCTATAAACGCGGTGGCCAGGTGTCCTGGCGGCCCGAATTTAACGCCGGTGCGCCGGTGCTGCGTGGCTTTGAACGTCAGGCAGAATTCCAGCTGTAAGCGGAATGATGGCGCGCCGATCCGTATCGCGCGCCGCATCGCTTTCAGGGTAGGGGCACCCGTCCCGATCGGCCTATGGGCCGGTCTAAAGGTCTAAAAAAGCCATTCAGGGGCATTGAGCCATGAGCGCAAATAGTTTCACGAAAACCCTTAAACGTTTTGCCATCGCGGTGCCGGTGAGCCTTGTTTTGGCGAGCGGCGCTGCCCTGCCGCGGCAGGCCTCGGCGGAAACATTGGCCGACGCGCTGGTGGGGGCCTATGAGCATTCAGGTCTGCTTAACCAGAACCGCGCGCTCCTGCGCGCCGCCGATGAGGATGTGGCCACGGCGAAGTCGACGCTGAAACCTGTGCTACAGTGGGCGGCGGGGCTTACACAAAGCTTCGGCACCACGCGCAGCTCTTCGCTGCTGCCGGCGCAGTCGACGGAAAGTCTCAAGGCGTCGATCAGCTTGATCGGTGAGCTGTTGCTCTATGATTTCGGCGCGAGCGCCTATCGGGTGGAGGCCGCGAAAGAAACCGTGCTGGCCACCCGTCAGGCCTTGGTGAACCTAGAGCAGCAGGTGCTTCTGCGCGCGGTTGCGGCCTATATGGGCGTGATCGAAGCCTCGGAAACGGTCGAGTTGCGCAACAACAACTTGCGGCTGCTGACCCAAGAACTGCGCGCCGCGCGGGATCGTTTCGACGTGGGCGAGGTTACCCGCACCGATGTGGCCTTGGCCGAAGCGCAGCTTGCCGATGCCCGCAGCGGGCTGGCCGGGGCCGAAGGCACGCTGCTGCGTGCGGTCGAGGAATATCGCAACGCGGTGGGCCATGCGCCCGGCAACCTTAGCCAACCGCCGAGCCTGCCGAATATCGGGGGTGATCTTGCGTCGGCCAAGGCCTTGGCCGTGCGCACCCACCCGTCGATCATCGCCGCACAGCATCAGGTGGCGGCTGCCGATCTTGGCGTCGAAGCCAGCGAGGCGGCCATGGCCCCTCGGATCACGCTGAACGGCCAATATGGCCTGAACGAGACCTTCGACAGCAATGCCTATACCCGCAGCGGCAGCGTCGGGGTGCAGGTTGGGCAGACCATCTATCAGGGCGGGGCGTTGTCCTCGGCCGTGCGCAGTTCGATGGCGCAGCGTGACGCACAGCGTGCGAACCTGCATGTGGTGCGCCAAGACGTCGAGCAGGAAGTGGGCAATGCCTATGCGGCTCTGGCCTCGGCACGGGCGCAGTTGGAAGCCTCCGACCGGCAGATCCGAGCGGCGCGTATCGCTTTCCGCGGCATCCGCGCAGAAGCCACCCTCGGCGCG
>JBDVDE010000140.1:0-77640 GCA_039942135.1 Hyphomonadaceae bacterium | reverse complement strand
CGAAAGCTCTGGCCTTCAGGTTCAACCGAAACAATCTCGCCAACCCCGTCGACATGACCAGACACAAGATGCCCGCCCAGCTCATCGCCGAGTTTCAGGCTCTGCTCAAGATTGGTGCGCGTTCCCACCCCCCAATCGCCGAGCACGCTCTTTTCCAAAGTCTCGGGAATTGCCTCAACCGCCCACCATGACCGGCCCTCGCCCGCCTCGCCAAAATCAACCACCGTCAGGCAAACCCCTGAATGCATGACTGATGCGCCCATCTCTATTCCGGAGACCGGATAGCCGCCTTCAACCTCGAAACGGGTTAGCCCGTTACGGTGCTCGGCTTTACGAATGGTTCCGACATCGGTGACTAATCCTGTAAACATAGACCTATCTCTTTGTTCAAACCGTAACGGCCAGATAAGCTGGCCAGAGCAAAACAGACCCCGAAATAGCACGGGAGCCGACGATATCAAAAATGCGTCAATGTGCGCGAATAATTAGCGTTTCTCTGTCTCGTAAGTCTCAAGAACATCATCGCCAATACGTTCCGTCGCGGCCATGCGCCAACGTGGCGCATGCTGCATTTCGCCTAGTGCCAAAGCTCCCAGAGCCGGAATGCCGTCGCCGCCGATCAGCAATGGCGCGCGAAACCATGCGATCTGGTCAACCAGCCCTGCCCGAATGAAAGACGCGGCCAATTTGCCGCCGCCTTCAAGAAACAGTCGCTCGATCCCCTCGACCGCGCAGCGTTTGACGAAATACTCAAGATCGACGCCGCCCGTATCGCTAACGCCGCACGGCCAAACCTCCGCCCCTGCTGCCAGCAAAGGCTCAGGCCGCTCAACATCCGTCGCAATAATAATCCGCCCCAAACCCGCCGTCTGCATTAACCGACCCTGCGGCGGTGTACGACCGCGCGAGTCGATCACAATACGCGCAGGCTGGCGCTCAGGCAGCGGCACGGTGCGCGCAGTCAATAAAGGATCGTCCGCCAGAACCGTACCAATGCCAACGATCACAGCGTCATGCTCGGCGCGCATCTGGTGCACCCGCGCGCGTGACTGCGCACCGGTAATCCATTGGCTGGTTCCGTCCTTCAGCGCGATTCGTCCATCAAGCGATGTCGCAATCTTCCATGTGACCGAAACTGCCATCTATCTATGTCTCGTCTTTGAGCGCGCTTTTCTCGATAAAGCGGGCAAAGTCGCCCGGATCACCAAAATCCTTATACACGCTGGCATAGCGCACATAGCCAACCGGATCGACGGCTTTGAGCGCCTCCATCACAAGCTCGCCAATTTTGCCCGAACTGATCTCGGCCTCGCCGCCGCTTTCAACCTGCCGGACAATGCCAGACACCATCTGATCGATCGTCTCGTCCGAGACGGGCCGCTTGCGCAAAGCCAAAGTCACCGATTTCACAATCTTCTCACGATCGAAAAATGACCGTTTGCCATCTCGTTTCAAGACCGCAATATCGCGAAGCTGCACACGTTCGAATGTCGTAAACCGGCCGCCGCATTTATTGCAGCTACGCCGCCGCCGTACCGCGCTATGCTCTTCAGCAGGGCGGGAGTCTTTTACCGCCGTATCTTCAGCCGCACAGAACGGACAGCGCATCGTCTACCCCCCCAAACCTTGATAGATCGGGAAACGGGCCGTGAGCGCTTTAACTTCGCCACGCACACGCGCTTCGAGTTCGGTCGTGTCTCCACCACTCGAAAGCCCGTCAACGATTTCGCCAATCCATGTGCCTATCTGGGTAAACTCGGCTTCGCCAAACCCGCGCGTTGTGCCCGCAGGTGAGCCAACGCGAATGCCGCTGGTGATTGTCGGTTTTTCGGGGTCAAACGGCACGCCATTCTTGTTACACGTAATAAAGGCCCGCTCGAGCGCCTGCTCGGCAGCATTGCCCTTAACGCCCTTTGGCCGCAAATCGATCAGCGCCAAATGCGTATCCGTTCCGCCGGAAACAACATCCAGCCCGCTCGCTTTCGCTGCAGCGGCCATAGCTTGTGCATTTCGGATCACTTGCGCCGTATAGGCTTTGTAATCATCACTCAGCGCTTCGCCAAAGGCGACAGCCTTACCCGCAATAACATGCATAAGGGGGCCGCCCTGAATGCCTGGGAAAATCGCAGAATTGACCTTCTTTGCGATTTTCTCGTCATTCGTCAGGATCATACCGCCGCGTGGACCGCGCAATGTCTTATGCGTCGTTGTCGTCGCAACATGCGCGTGATCAAGCGGGTTCGGATGGTGACCGCCGGCAACGAGACCGGCAAAATGCGCCATATCCACAAGAAAGAATGCGCCAACCTCGTCAGCGATTGCGCGGAACTTCGCAAAATCGATCTGGCGCGGATATGCCGAGCCACCTGCAACGATAAGCTGCGGCTTATGCTCGCGTGCGAGCGCTGCAACCTCGTCATAATCAATCAGGTCATTGTCCTTGCGCACGCCATACTGGACCGCATTGAACCACTTGCCCGACTGGTTGGGCCGCGCGCCATGTGTAAGGTGTCCGCCGGCATCAAGGCTCATGCCCAAAATCGTATCGCCCGGTTTGATCAGCGCTTGAAACACGCCCTGATTGGCTTGGCTGCCCGAATTGGGCTGTACATTCGCAAACCCGCAGCCAAACAAAGCCTTTGCCCGTTCACGCGCCAGATCTTCGACCACATCGACATATTCGCACCCGCCATAATAGCGGCGCCCGGGATATCCTTCGGCATATTTGTTGGTCAGCACTGTGCCTTGAGCTTCAAGCACCGCTTGGGAAACAATGTTCTCGGACGCGATCAATTCGATCTGCTGCTGCTGACGGGTTTGTTCGTCTTCAACCGCGGCAAATACCGCACCATCACGTTCCGCGAGCGACGTGCCAAAAAATGCGGCTGGAGCCAAATCTGGCGGTGTTGCTGAATCAGGCATGATGATTCCTTTGTCATTTTTAGATCGAAATTGGATACGTGTCGTGATTTATGCCCAGCCACCGAGTCTAGCAAGGCTAAAACGACGTAAGCACTAGACATTTGCATCAAATCGTCCAACATGAACGGAACATTAATACTAGAGTGCCGCACCAGTGCTGATGTAATCAAACTGTATTGACGTAGAGGAAATAAGGTTATGGCGACCGATCGAAGCAAACCGGAAGAATTCAGCAGCTTATTAAATATGACCGCATCGATCGTCTCGGCCTTTTTGTCCAACAATTCTGTCCATTCAGGTAATATCCCCGAGATTATTACCGATGTACATGGCGCTCTCACACGTCTGGAAGGCAAAGCTCCAGCTGATCTGCCGAGCCGTGATCCGGCTGTTCCGATCGATGAATCGATTACCGGTGATTATTTGATCTGCCTCGAAGACGGCCGCAAACTGAAAATGCTCAAGCGGCACCTGCGATCCAAGTATCAATTGACACCAGAAGAATATAGAGCCCGCTGGGGTCTACCAGCCGATTACCCAATGGTTGCACCTAATTACGCAAAACGCCGTTCTGAATTTGCCAAAGAAATAGGGCTAGGTCGAAAAAGAGACGGAAAATCCGTCGACTAGGCCGCCGTTTCCATACCCAACTGTTTCCAAATCGCTAGCAATGCAGTGACAAGGTCATCCATCATTTGTTCGCTATGCACAGGGCTTGGCGTGAACCGCAAACGTTCCGTTCCCTTGGGCACTGTCGGATAATTGATTGGCTGCACATAAATTCCAAAATCGAACAACAGAATATCGGACAGCGCTTTGCAGCGCTCGGGATCAGCGATCAGAAGCGGAACAATATGGCTATCGCTCGCCATTACCGGCAATCCGGCATCCTTCATCTTCTGCTTCAATTGCGCCGCTTTGGCCTGATGCACGCGGCGCAGTTCGACGCCGTCTTCGCTGCGCAATTTGCTGACACTTGCCAAAGCCCCCGCCGCCATCACCGGACACGTAGATGTCGTAAAGATAAAGCCTGACGCCATCGACCGGATCGCATCGATCATCGTCGTATCGCCAGCAATATAGCCGCCC
Organism: Hyphomonadaceae bacterium; assembly: GCA_039942135.1. Classification (GTDB taxonomy): domain Bacteria; phylum Pseudomonadota; class Alphaproteobacteria; order Caulobacterales; family Hyphomonadaceae; genus CALLCD01. Next base: position 73,629 of record JBDVDE010000140.1, on the reverse strand, counting down.
ATGACGCCATAAGCCTTGGCCAGCGTGCCTTCGATAATATCAACACGGTCCATGACATTATCGCGCTGGGCAACACCCGCACCTTCATGACCATACATGCCAACCGCATGCACTTCGTCGAGATAGGTAATCGCGTCGAACTCATCGGCCAGATCGCAAATCTCGGTAATCGGTCCGAAATCGCCGTCCATTGAATACACGCTTTCAAAGGCAATCAGCTTTGGCCGGTCCGCTGGATCATTCTCCATCAGTGCCCGCAAATGCGCGACATCATTGTGGCGAAAAATACGGCGTTCACATCCCGACCGCTTGATACCCTCGATCATCGAGGCATGGTTTAGCGCGTCCGAATAGATAATCAGTTCGGGCAAAATCTTGCCAAGTGTCGACAGCGTCGCCTCATTCGCGACATAGCCCGATGTAAACAAAAGCGCGCCCGTCTTGCCGTGCAAGGCCGCCAGCTCTTTTTCGAGATCGACATGAAATCGCGTTGTGCCGGAAATATTCCGCGTTCCGCCGCTGCCTGCACCGAAACTGTCAATCGCTTCGTGCATCGCCTCAATAACGGTCTCGTCCTGGCCCATACCCAGATAGTCATTCGAGCACCAAACAGTAATTTCGCGCTCGTCATCCTGATCCGGAAACCGTGCCATCGCGAGCGGAAACTTGCCGCGCTGCCGGTGCAAATCCACAAACACACGGTAACGGCCTTCGCTATGAATGCCTGCCAGCGCGTCTTCAAATGCTTTTAGATGTCTCATTATACGTCAATCTCTTGCCAGACACATCATGCCATAAACACATCGGGCGATGCAAAAACAATCCAAGGCCAAGCATATTGACGTTGTGTCGCATCTGCCTGACAGGCTGCATATCGGCTCGAAAGTCGCAAAATCAAGACCCGCCTACGGGGTTGGCTCCCCCCATGGTTAATCCGGTCTTACCTGATCGGCTGAATTTAACCGCCCAACTTTCCAATATCTAAACCTGTCTTTGAGATAACACCCCTGACGCAGCTCAATAGGGCGCGACATTATTAGCCCTAACGGGGGCATTTTGGTAGTTGGAGTTAAACACAATGAATTTTCGTAAACTTATGCTTGCAGGCGGCGCTATTGCTGCCCTTATCGGCGCACCGGCGCAAGCTTCAATCGTAGACAATCCTCAGTTCCGCGTTCTCGGAATGGTTATTGTTTGGGGCGGCAACGCACCCGGCACTGCAGGACTCGTTTCTGACTTCATCATCGACGATGTCTCAGGCGCTGGAGATACCGATCTGATCGCCGGTGATGTGAACACTGTAGTGACAGGCTCACTCACGGCAACAACCGGCTCGTTTGCAGGCGCAACCAGCATCGTCGACGGCGCTAACACTTTGCAAACAAGCTCTGGTGTTCTCGACGCGTCTACCACCTTCAATGCTTTCGACCTAACCGATAGCACAGACATCCAAGTTGGTGGCCTAACCGAGACATCAAGCTTCTACATTGCTTCGAACACAAATTTCAACATTGACGCGGTTGCAACTGCCGTCACTGAAGACGGTTTCACACTTGCAGACATTGGCTACAACCTAGAAGTTACCCTAACGGGTGATGATGGTGTTCCATTCGGTGCCGACGCACAATTCCCGGGCGGAAGCGCAACCGGCGGTGTCGAAACTTCGATCAACACGCTTGCAGACATGGACGGTACGGACCCGGTTTTCATTGGCACGCAGCGCACAGCGGCAACGCCAGGCTCGATCGCTGACCAGTCTGTCCGTTTCGACGCGACTTATTCGCTCGGCGGATCTACTGGATATGACCTGTCACAAGGTGCCGGCGAAGTTGAAGCCAACGTTGTCTACACGGTCTTCGTACCTTATGCGAAAGCTGTACGAACCGCGAAAGCGATTAGAAGCTGCCCGGCCTTTGTGCCGGGCAGCTTTTTTTGTGCCCGAATGTACCGCCCAGCCTCGACTGAATCACGACTGGCGCAGTCCGCAAACACATCTATACTGCCTGCATGAAGGCGTTTTTCCGATCTACCCCAGTCGCCGCCGCTCTTGGCGCGATCATTTGGGCTTATATGGCTCTGTGCGGGCGCACCATCCGCTGGCACGTCGAAGGGCTGGACGGCGCTAAAAGTGCGTGGGCCGATCATAATGCGATCGTCGTCGCCGCGTGGCACTCGACCATTCTCACCTTGCCGACAGGCTGGACCAAGTTCATGCGCAAATGGCCCGGTCGCAGCGCGCCCTCGGCCATGCTGATCTCCTTGTCCGATGATGGCGAACCCGTCGCCCGCGCGATCCAGCATCTCGGCTTGCGAAGCATTCGCGGTTCGAAAGCCAATAAATCGAAACGCAAAGACAAAGGCGGCGGAGCAGCCATCGCAGCGGCGACCCAGCTCCTCAAAGCAGGCGGTGCTTTGTGCATCACGCCCGACGGACCACGCGGGCCGCGCCAACGCGCCAGTCTCGGCCCCATCCTGATCGCCAAACGGTCGAAAGCCGCGATCCTGCCTTATGCCTTGGCAACCGCGCCGTCGCGCCGTTTGCAGACTTGGGACAGGTTCCAGCTCCCCATCCCCTTTGCACGCGGCGCCATCGTGTTTGGCGAGGTCCTTACCTTCGCAGATCAAAGCTCACCAGACGCGATGCGCCAGACGCTTGAGGACCGCTTGAACGATGCCACCATCCGCGCCGAGACGCTATGCGGCGCCCCTCACATGCAACCGGCCCCACCAGCCACCAAACAGGCTGCCGCCACATGAAGATGGGTTTACTCTTTTACCGGATGGCAACGCTTGCAGCCGCGCCGATCCTCGTGGTCTGGCTCTCCCATCGCGCCCGCAATGGCAAAGAAACCCGCGCACGGCTCAATGAACGCTATGCCCGAACACTCCCCGCCCGTCCTGCAGGCGACTTGGTATGGCTTCATGGCGCGAGCATCGGCGAGAGCAAGCTCTTGCTCGCCATCGCCAATGCCCTGCATCAACGCCGTCCCGATCTAAATTTCCTGATGACCAGCCAAACCTCATCGGCTGCCAGAATCGTTGCCGATAATCTTCCCCCAAACAGCGTCCACCAAATGGCCCCGATCGATACGCCAGCGATCAGCCGCCGCTTCATTTCGCATTGGCAGCCCAACCTCTATGTTCTGGCCGAAAGCGAAATTTGGCCAAACCTGCTCGAGGCGGCACAGTCGCGCGGCACAGCCACAGCATTGATAAATGCCCGCATGACAAAAGCTTCGCGCGAGCGCTGGCGAAAATTTTCGCGCTCGGCCAGTCGGATTTTCTCGGCAATGAGCCTGATCAATGCGACGGATAAAGCCACCGCAACACTCCTCTCCGAAGTGACGGGGCGCACCATACAGGCGACCGCAAATCTCAAAATCGGTGCCTCGATTTCGCATAGCTGCAAGACTCCACAAAATGGGCAAGTAGAGTGTGATCTGGACACATGTTCCAACACAAAAATTCTACTCGGCGCATCGACCCATGAGAGCGAAGAAGAGTTACTTATCAACGCTTTCAAAACTCTGCCCGAGGGAACGAACCTTATTTTGGCCCCGCGCCATACAAAGCGTGCGTCGCAAATTTCCGAACTGCTTACCCGGCACGGCTTAGCTCACACACTCCGCTCCAAGAACGGCAAGCTTACGCCCGAACATCCCGTGCTTATTGCCGATACGTTTGGCGAGATGGACACATGGTATGCCTGCGCCGATCTGGTTTATCTTGGCGGCGGGCACACAACCGGCATTGGCGGTCACAATCCGCTCGAGCCACTGCGCTTTGAAAAACCGGTTTTGAGTGGCCCGCACATATCCAATTTCCAGCATGTATACGACACGCTTGAAGAGCTACAGCTCGTCAAAATTGTCGCCTCCAGCAGCGATATCAGCGCCGCTTTCACCGACTCCAATAGACCCGATTGTGGAGTTTTGGACACTTTTCTGGAGTCTGGAAAACAGCAATTTGATGCAACAACAGACGCCCTTAATGCGCTCATAACGCGGGCACCAGAATGATGCGCGCCCCCCATTTTTGGTCGGCAGGACTTGATCCTAAATCGCGCGCCGCCGCGCCCCTCGTCCGCGTATTACTGACGCCCTTTTCCCTGCTCTATAAAACAGCTACCGCGCGGCGCATCTCCAAATCCACGCCCGCAAAACTCCCCATACCCGTTATTTGTGTCGGCAATCTCACCAGCGGCGGGAGCGGAAAAACCCCAATTGTAGAAACCCTCCGAACCCTCCTCACCACTCGAGGAATCCAAGCCGCCAGCCTCTCGCGCGGCTATGGCGGTCGCCTGACAGGCCCACTCGCCGTTTCGCCAGAAACACATTCGGCCAGCGATGTTGGCGATGAACCCCTAATGCTCTCTCACAGTGGCTCAAGCTGGATCAGTCGCGACCGGTATGCTGGAGGCTCGGCTATGGTCGAAGCTGGCATAACCGCAATCATCATGGATGACGGACACCAAAATCCACAACTGGCAAAAGACCTCTCGCTGCTCGTCATCGACAGCGACGCCCCCTTTGGCAACGGCTATGTCATCCCCAAAGGCCCCTTGCGCGAACCACCAAGCGCAGGCCTAGCCAGAGCTGATGCTGTAATACTCATGGGCGGCTCCGCCATTCCAACCGTGGTTGACGCATCCGGTATCCCTGTCGTGCGTGCACGACTGGTGCAAACATCTCCTCTGCCTACTGGCCCTATATTTGCCTTTGCAGGTATTGGACGACCGCAACGGTTTTTCGACAGCATTAGCCGAGCTGGCGTCGATGTGCGCGACACGCTTAGCTTCCCTGACCATCATCCCTACACCTTAAAGGATATCGCCAAACTGCGCGGATTCGCATCGGCTCATGATTACAAACTCGTCACGACACGGAAAGACTATGTGCGCCTGCCAGCCGAAGCGCGCGCCGATATTGTTCCGATTGATGTTCAAGTCGAGTTTGATGATATAGCCGAGCTTTCGGCCCTGCTGTCGCCACTCTTCAAAGGCCGCTTAAATGGGTGACACGACAGATTACACCCGCCCGGCAGATGTCGATAACCGCGCTTCACTCGGGCAACGGATCGCATGGAGACTTGAAGCTATCCTCTGGGATTTCCTCTATTGGGCTCCCGTCTCTCTGCTAAGTCCCGAGCGCGCATCGAATATTGGTGGCTGGATCGGTCGCAAGATCGGCCCGCGCTTGTCGCAGCACAAAGTCGCCCTTGAAAACCTGCGCCGCGCCTTTCCAAACTGGGACGAGGCCCAAATCACCGAGACCGCCCTAGAAGCTTGGGAAAATGTCGGCCGCACCGCAGGTGAGTTACCGCATCTGTCCAAGCTAAATCCCTATGCAGATAATTCTCGAATTGAAGTTATAAACCCGGAACATCTAGATACTATTGCAAATAGTGAAACGGGTGCCGTGCTCGTTTCGGGTCATTTTGCGAATTGGGAAGTCATGGCGTCGGCGATTTGCAACCGCCCGCTTGATTGCCTTGTTACCTATCGTGCTTTGAACAATCCTCATATCGACCGCCGCCTGAACGATCTGCGCCAGTCCTATGGCATTAAAACCCTTGCCCCGAAAGGTCTCGGAACACGGCGTCTGATGAAGGCGCTGGCAAGTGGCAGAGGCGTTGCTTTTCTCAATGACCAGAAATTTCGCGAAGGCGTCGCCGTCCCTTTTTTTGGACATGACGCAATGACAGCCCCCGGGCCAACGCGGCTGGCCATGCGCTATGATGTTCCTATCCTTCCAATGTCTACAGTGCGCACAGGTCCATGCCGCTTCCGCGTCACCGTCCATGATCCGATTTTTCCCCGCAAGAGTGACACTCCCGATAAGGACGCCCTCGCGACGATATGCGAGATCACGGCATTTATTGAGACCCGTGTCCGCGAAAACCCCGGTCAGTGGTTCTGGATGCACCGCCGCTGGCCCAAGACTCCCCGCCCCGATAGACCGGACGCATAGCCTACACCGCGCCAAGTTCAGCTTGGCAAATAGTCAACGAGGATACCAAATATGCTCTTTCAATATATGACCCTAGCCGGGCTCGCCTTTGGTGCGTTTGCCGGGTTCGTTGCCCTCTTTCGTCCAGCCGCAATTGCAAACACGCTGCGCCTACAACCCATCCCGGGCAAGCCGGGCGGCTTCGCCGAATTCCGCGCAACATTTGGTGGTGTCTTTTTCATGATCCACATCACTGCCTTTATCGCCGTCTTGCATCTGCCTCCATTCTTAGGCGCCATTATTGTTTTCCCGGTCGCCATGGGTTGGTACGGCGCGGCCCTCGCGCGGCTTGCCTCAATGGTGCTGGACACAAATGAAAACGGAAGCGGCGGAATAAACCGCTACTGGGTGATCCTCGAAATATTTGTGGGCACCCTGATCCTATCTACCGCCTTACAACTCACTGCGGGCACATAAAATGCTGTTCAAACTTCACACCACCGATCTTTCGCCATTCGGGCAGCGAGCCAAGCTCGCCCTGCGCGCGAAAGGTCTCCTACCACAAACAGAGCTTAACGATACTTTTGGCGGCACGGACGCCCTTGGCGAGCTTGCCCCCATGCGGCAAATCCCGATCCTCGAACATGATGGGTTTGTGCTGCCGGAGAGTCAGGTGATCGTTGACTATCTGGAAGATATAGCAACCGATACATCGCTCTTGCCAACACATCCGAGAGCACGGGCTATCGCCAGACTCCTCGTTCGCATCACTGATCTCTACATTGCACCGCATTTTTTGACCCTCATTGTCGGTATGCGTCCGCCTCCGGACCCCATAAAAATGACCGAAGCTTTTGCCGCCCTCAACAAAGGTTTGGGCTTCGCAGAACAATACCTGCAGAGTGAAAATTTCAGTGGCGCGCAACGAACCGAGGCCGAAATAGCCTATGCTGTGGGTGAGACACTCTCGATCGCCGACATCGCGCTTGCCCCGTTTTTGTTTTACGTGCCGCGATTGGCCGAGTGGCATGGCCACGATGCTTTTCCCGCTGCACGCAAATGCGCGGCATATCTCAGCGCAGTCGCCAAGACCGAACATATTCACAAAGCTTTCATCGAAATGGAAATCGCGTATAAGGTCCGCATAGACATGTTGAAGAAATGAGAGATTGCCATGACGGAGCGTCGAGAGACGGGCCCAACACGCAAGCCCGCCAGAACCAATAAATCCAAAAAGCGCAATAAGCCCAGCGAGCCGGACTGGAGTGAAGGCGAACGCATCGCAAAATATCTCGCCCGATGCGGCGTGGCTTCCCGCCGCGCCTGCGAGAGCTTGATCGAGGCTGGCAAAGTCTTCGTAAATGGCGAGCGACTGCATTCTCCAGCTTTTAAGGTTACCGGTCGCGAACAAATCAAGGTCGAAGGCCGGATTATTCGCGCTCCAGACGCGACACGCTTGTGGCGCTACCATAAGCCAGCTGGCCTGCTCACCACCAATTCGGACCCTGAAGGCCGCGCGACAATATTTCAAGAATTGCCCAAAGATCTACCGCGCACCGTCACGATTGGACGGCTCGACCTCAACACTGAAGGTCTGTTGCTGCTCACCAATGATGGCGAACTCGCGCGTGCTCTGGAATTGCCGGGAAATGCTTTCGAGCGCACCTATCGCGCGCGTGCTCATGGCCGGATTACGCAAGACAAGCTCGACACGCTCAAACACGGTATCACGGTCGATGGCGATGTTTTCGGTCCAATCACAGCAACGCTGGAACGCCAGACCGGCGCCAATAGTTGGCTCACTGTCAGCCTTAAAGAAGGCAAGAAGCGCGAAGTACGCCGTGCACTTGAATCGCTTGAAATGAAAGTGAACCGGCTCATTCGCGTATCTTACGGCCCGTTCGAACTTGGAAAAATGACACGCGGATCTGTCATCGAAGTCCCGAGGCACACACTTAAGGAAGAACTTGGATCGCTTCTACCAGAAACAAATCAGCCGCCTTCCTATGCGGCAGGGTTTGAACGCGGCAGCAATCGCCCTCATAATAGAGGAAACGATAAACGCCGGCCGCGACGCAATACTAAAAACAGGCCGCCAGAATAATTTTCGGGGAGAAAATAGAGCCATGGGCCTTCAAAGCGTAAGCGACACATATCAGGTAGACCGTATATCAGATGGTCCAAAGCGCCCACCGATTTACAATTTCAAACCGCCAATCAATCTTGCCGACCCAACCGTCTATGTTGCTGGCAACGGCTACGCTTTCGACGATTTTGCAGAGATCCGGCGCAAAGCTCCGGTGATGTGGCACCCCGAAGAGTTTGGTGCGGGCCATTGGGCGGTGACCGATTATGAGCTCGTCAAGCAGGTCGAACTGGACCCGGCACTGTTTTCCTCACAAAAGGGCGGCATCTTACAGTCTTACGGACTTGACGACACGCCCCGTCACCCGCTCCTGCACGGCGCATCGCTCAACACTATGATCTGTCTCGACAGGCCGCACCACACGCAATTGCGCATGGAGCATATGCAATATTTTCGCGCAGGCTTTGTCGCCGAGCTTCGTAAAAAGGTCGATGCGCATGTCAATTACCTGCTCGATGAAATGGTCAAAAAAGGCCCGGTCATCGACATGGTTGAAAACTTCTCCGCGGAACTACCTCTGTTCACACTTTGCGAAATTTTAGGTGTTCCCGCCGCCGATCGACCAAAGCTCGTGCACTGGATGCACTTCCTCGAAATGGCGTCGTATCAAGCTCAGCAAGAAGGGTTAGGGAATGTAACGCCAGAAGAGATCATGACGTTTATGGGAGAAATCCAAGCCCTATTCGACTTTGGCCGCGATCTACTCCAAAAGCGACGGAAAGATCCGCAGAACGACCTGCTCAGTGCTATTGCCAATGTCGAGATCGATGGCGCGCTCTTGTCAGAAGAGTTCCTCGATGGGTCTTGGTTGCTGATCGTTTTTGCTGGCAATGACACAACCCGAAACTCGCTCTCGGGCACGATGAAGCTATTAACCGAACATATGGATCAACGCGCAAAACTGATCGCCAATCCTGACCTGTTCCCGAACTTCGTGAATGAGGCGCTGCGGATGGTCAGTCCCGTCACATATATGAGGCGAACGCTTACAGCTGACGGTGAGCTAGGTGGACAAGCCATGGCCGAAGGCGACAAAGTGGTGATGTATTATCCGGCGGCCAATCGCGATCCAGCGAAATTTTCCAATCCCGATAGCTTTGACATTGAACGCGAAAACGCACGCGAACACCTCGCCTTTGGACTTGGACCACATGTATGTATCGGTCAGAGGGTTGCAAATATGCAGCTTGAAAGTGCGTTCAGAAACATCTTGCAACGGTTTCCCGATATCCGCTGGACGGGAAAGAGCGAGCTAGCACCGAACAATTTCGTCCATGCCATTTCCAATCTGGAAATTGACTTTGGAACGGGCTGATCCCGACACTCAAAGATTTGCCCACTTGATATACAAACAACTTCGCCTTCGTTCCATAAGGACACCATCATGATGCAAGCCGATCTCGTCATTTCAAAATCCGATCTAGCGAATATTGCTTGGGTAGAACGCGATACGGCCCCGCTTGCCGATGGCGATGTCAGGCTAAGTATCGAGGCATTTGCCCTTACAGCCAACAATGTCACCTATGCTGCCTTTGCGGATTTTGCAGGCTATTGGAACTTCTTTCCAACCGGAGACGACGCCAAAGGCCGTGTCCCGTTCTGGGGATTTGCGAAGGTCAGCGAAAGCAATGCCGAGGGGATAAATGTCGGCCAGCGCGTTTATGGCTATCTCCCCGCATCGACCGATCTTGTCGTTACCCCTTCAAAGCTGAGTCCTCTGAATTTCACCGATGCGGCGGCCCATAGAGTTCCGTTGCCAGGGTTTTACAATGTCTACCATTTCATCGAAAATGACGGTGCCTATGAGGCCGCTTTTGAAGATGCACAAATGCTGGTGCGCCCGCTCTATGCGACGGGCTGGTTGATCGATGATTGCCTGATGGAGCGCGAAACGCCGCCACACCATGTTATCGTATCGAGCGCCTCAGCAAAGACATCCCTCGCTTATGCCAGCGCTGCCAAGAAACGCGGTGGACTGACGCTGACAGGCCTCACCTCGGCGGGCAACAAAGCCTTCACCGAAGCGACCGGACTTTACGATCATACGGTGACCTATGACGACATGAGTGCCTGTGTGGATGCCGGACCGGCAGTGCATGTCGATATTCGCGGCAATCCGGCTATGCGCGGACCACTGGCCGAAGCGCTTGGCGGACAGCTCACAACACACCTACAAGTTGGAGCAACTGATTGGGATGCCCCGCGCGGCGCAGACCTGCCGACACAATCGAGCCCTCAAGTTGCCAATAGCGGTTCTATAGCAAACGAAGTTTTCTTTGCGCCCGGTCATGCCGAAGTCTGCGCCAAGCGGTTAGGACCGAAACAGATGGCCACCGCGCTCAACACAGACATGCGAGCCTTCTATCCGGTTATGACTGATCTATTATCAATCCAACATGTCGACGCGCGTGCAGAACTGGTCTCGGCTTGGCAGGACACACTGGCCGGACGGATCAGCCCCGATCAAGGGCTGATCGTCAAATTCAAGAGCGTGTAGCTGACCTAGCGCCCGGTTACGGTAAACTCGGTGCGCCGGTTGCGATCATTGGCTTCCGGCGTTCCGCTCGTATCGATCGGACGGGTTTCACCATAACCGACCGCAGTGATCGATGACTGGTCAATCCCCTTATTGCCAAGATAGACACGCACAGCGTCGGCCCGATCTTGAGACAGAACAAGATTGTATCCGTCATCCCCGCGGCTATCAGCATGGCCGCCAACCTCGATATTATAAGCCGAGCAAATAGAGGCGACGCCGGACACTGCATCAAGAAGACGCGCACTTGCCGGCTTGATCACGTCGCTGCCGACGGTGAACTCCACATTCCGGCCTTCCATAACATCGGCAAAAGCTTTTTGGCACGCCTCTAATGAGGGAAGATCATCAAGGTCAGCCAATGCTGCGCCGACACCCGTTGCGCCGCCTTCGATCGAAATTCCATCAATCACATTCAGGTCCGCACCTTCCGCCCTCGACCGAATAGCAACTTCGCCTGCTCTAAAGGCTGCTTCTTTGGTCGTCGCATCTGGCGCAACGCCGATGAGCGTCGCCGTGTTCCGGCGGACATTCAGGCCCATCCAGCTATATCCCATGTCGGGAAATTGCCCTTCAACTTCTTGTGCCCAGTCGAGTGCTGCTTCACGCACAACCACCCGTTCGACGACCTCTGTTGCCGGAGACACGGTTGGTACAAACTTGCCGCCTTCAAACACGAAATACTGTCCCGTTTCCGGTGCTGGCACACAAATCGTTCCAGATGCATGGCTTGTATCGGCGCTGTTTACAGCTGCCGGACCACACGCGGCCATACCTATTGCCAGTGCCAAAACGCCAGCTTGTCTCATCGCAAGTTGCCCCATCACAAAATCCCCTTCATCATTCCGAAACACCTGTTTCATCCATTAATATCCAATTTCCTCGGATTTTGCCCGATTGTCAAAGCACGAACAGCATAAAGTAAAACCGGACCATGAGGATGGCCCGGTTTGATTTTAGATAGAAAAGCGGAAAATTACGTCGAATTACGCTGCTATTGGTCTTTGTAGACCACGCCGCCCTTCATCACGAAGTCAACGTCTAGCAGCTCCTCCACCGACTCGAGAGGATCACCATCAAGCGCGATCATATCGGCGAATTTGCCAACTTCCAACGTACCGATCCGATCATCCATTTCGATATGCTCGGAGGCGATCACGGTCGCTGCATGGATAGCATCTTCGGGCGTAAAGCCTGCTTGAACCATCAGCGGAAACTCATTGGCACCCGTGCCATGTGCTCCAACGCCCGTGTCGGTCCCGAATGCGATACGAACACCACCAGCCCGCGCACGGGTCAGCATATCCAACATAAGCGGACCAACAATTGCTGCTTTCGCACGCGACGGTGCGGGCAACCATTCCTCATCGACCCAGCCTGTCACTGTGACACCGGCAATCACCGTCGGCACCAATGTCGCATTGTTCTCTTTGAACAGGGCAATCGTCTCATCATCGAGATATGTGCCGTGCTCAATTGAATCGATGCCAGCGCGCAAAGCCGCCTCGACACCGACCTTACCATGCGCATGAGCCGTCACTTTGCGTCCCATTGAATGCGCGGTTGCGACAATGGCCTCAAGTTCGTCATCAAAGAATTGTTGTCCGAGCCCAGCGGCCGTGTTCGAGAGAACCCCGCCCGTTGCAGTAATTTTAATAACATCAGCGCCATCCTTGACTGCCTGACGAACCGCGCGGCGGCAATCGGCCACTCCGTTGCATGTATTGTCGCCGGTCAACACAGCCGACAATATAGGCGAATATCCATTGGCATCGCCATGTCCTCCCGTAGGTGTAACCGGGCGACCTGACGCGCGAATATGCGGTCCTGGCACACGCCCACGACGCACTGCATCGCGCAAAGACAATACCGCTTCATTCGAACCGCCAACATCCTGCACGGCAGTGAACCCTGCATTCAGCGTCTTTCGGGCATTTTCCGCTCCGAAAAGTGCCGCATCCACGTCAGAGTCCGTGAGCGTTCTCAGTCTCGCATCGGGACCATTTTCAGATGTCAGATGGACATGGCTGTCGATCAGTCCGGGGAGAACGAACCGGCTTTTCAAGTTGATGACAGTTTCGCCATCCCGCGCACGCGCATAGCCGTCTTCGATACCGGTTATGACGCCATCGCTAATACGGATTGTTTGCCGATCGAGATAGCCCTCGCCAGGTATTGCGAGAACTTTCCCTGCATGGACAATCACGTCTTCGGCCGCAGCATTCGCAGCGCTCAGCGCCAGGGCAGATATTGCCATCAATGCCAGTTTTCTCATTCAACTCTCCCTTAAGCGCCATTTTTCAGCGCAAGTCATTACCACTCATTTTGAGCAATTCTAACCGGAGTGTTCAACAAGTATAGGCAAGGAGCAACGGTAAACTTGTTCTGGAGAGGCAGATCTTATCAAGCCGCAACGGAATCGCGGGCAAGACCGATCCACTCTTCAACTTCTTCTTCGTGTAAAACATGGTCATCACGTACAATACGCGCGCCGGTTTCTGTATCTAGGAAATCAATCGCAGACCGGAAAATATCGCGCGCAGAGGCCTCGGACAAATCTTCAGCCGAACGAATGCCCGCTCCCGTGAGAATCTGGGCGTCATGAACGCGCAAGCCGGGAACCTCGACCATGAGTTTGGTCTGCGCTTGCCAGTCAAGCAAGACATCAGCGGTGATGTGGCGAACATCCAACATGTTTGAAATTTCTTCCTCATCCGCACCGAGCAGATCCTCGACCGTGAAAATACCGACCCTGTTGAGCCGTTTCGCTGTTTTGCGTCCGATAGAAGGCGCATCAATAACCGGGTCTTCAAGCTCTAATCCACCGCGCCGGCTCTCCCGCGCCTCTTTGCCGACACCTTCGGGCACAGCGTCAAAGAAGCTATCGACAGGAGGGGCTTCACGCTGCGAGACTTGCTCCACAACCGGCAGTTCGGAGATCATCTCTCCATTCTCGTCGGTAAGGTTTGTATCAAATGCGGCCAGCTCTTCTTCGCTAAACGTCATTTCGGGTTCGGAAGCCGCATCAAAAACCGGCGTTTCCTCAATCTGCTCGACGACTGTATCGTCATAAATTTCAATATCTTCGGCAAGCGCTTCAGGCAGGACCGCAGTTTCCGACTTCTTGCGGCGCCATGCTTCAGGAACCGCAGGCTGGGTTGCTACGTCCGGCGTTTCCGCCTTGATTTGCTCAACCGCTTTTGCCGCCGCCTTCTCTATTGCTGGCGGAGTTTGTGGTCCTCTTTGGGCCTGTGACGCTTTCTTAGTTGGGGCAACCTTCGCAACCTTTTCCACCTTGGCAGGCTTTGCCACCTTCGGCGCTTTCGCAGGCTTCGCGGCTTTGACAGCTTTGGCTGGTTTCTCCGCCTTAACTTTCTTCTTCGGCTTAGCCGTTTTGCCAGCATCTGCCCTTTTCTCCGCAAATGCGGCAACAGCTTGCGCAGCAAGCTCGGCATATTCGGCAAATGGTTTGTGCGCAGTGCCAAGGGGTTTGAGCGGTTGGGCATCAAGCTCTTTAATCGGCTTACGCAATACCTGCTTACAATGAAGGGCGCGGATTTGCTTATCATCGCTCGGCAAGCGCTTGATGACTTTGCCTGTTTTCTCAAGCTCTTTATACATTGCCGTGACTGTGCGTTGATCGTCAGCATCATCGAGCTTCTTGGTGATCCAGCGCACTGGAATATCGAGCGTCGCCAGATATCCTCGAACGGTTAGATGACGCTTAGGCGGTACGATCGCGGCTTCTTCAAATGCCCGGTCAAACAGAACCGCTATGCCGGACGTCGCATATCCAACAAGGTCTGCAAGGATGTCGATCAGTTTCTGGTCAAGTCCGGCGCGCGGTTCTTTTGAACCCGCATGGACGTTATAATGGTCAATAAAGGTCTGATAGTGCGGATGTGCGCGATCTGCGCCGGCGCGAACCATATCGGATACGAAGCCTGCATCTTTGCCAGCTTTGACCTTCGGGTATCCCTTCTTCGTGATCTTTTCGAGGATCGTGTCACGTGACTTGGCAATGGACCATTCTACGGCGCGGTGAATAGCGCCCTCTTCTTCAGTCTGGCCCGTATGGAATGGCTGGATCGGATCGGCATAATAATGGCTCATAACGCCAAGCGCATATATGCCGTCAGACCAACGTTTGTCGCGCAATGCATTTACGGCATTCGCATACCATTCCATTGCTGAGTCGCGGGCGCCGCCCCATTCGCCTTCGCCGACGTGTAGAACATGGTTTTTGAAGTCCTTGAATTCCGCATCCGGCGCCTTGGCTCCGCGTAGTAAATCATCGTGATGGACAAGTATCAGATCGCGCCACGCATCCTTATGCTCACTCTGCAACCGGTTCAGCGCATCGAATGCGATATAATGATGTGTAGAGCGGCATCGGTGCGCAACAATCACGCGTTCCAGCAAAGACATAAGGCCTGTTCCTATTAGCAAAAGCCAGCCGGCCCCTAGACCGGCAAAGTTAATGCTTTAGGTAAATCCGTTAACTCTTAAAAACAGATTAAGGCCGGAGCACCATCTTCATCGCGCCATTTTCACGAGCGTTGAACATTTGGTAGGCCTCGGCCCCTTCGCTCAGTTTCATATGGTGGGAAATGGTCGTTTCAGGCGTTAGTTTTTCATGCCTAATCAAGGAGATAAGCTCCTCCCAATGCTCGGGCACCGAACAAGTTCCTGTGCGAAATGTTAGCCCCTTGATAAAGGCCAGCGCCATTGGAAATTTAAACGCCATATTTTGATTAACGCCAATACATGAAACCGTGCCTGCAGAACGCGCGAGACGAAGCGATAGCTCGATCGCAGAATCGGCACCGACACACTCAACCACGCTGTCCGCCATTCGGCCCTTCGTGTGCTCGACAATCCGGTCCACAGCCTCACTGGCATCAACTGCTATGGCACCCAATCCCGCCGCCATTTCGCGTCGCTCGGGCACAAGATCAATCGCGAACACCTCTGATGCGCCCATCACGAACGCGCCCTGAACCGCCATCAGACCAATTGGTCCACACCCGACAATCGCCACCCGATCGCCCGGCTTGATATCCGCATTCTTCAACCCGAACCAAGCCGTCGGCAAATTATCCGTCAGCATCAAGGCTTGATCTTCACTCACGCCCTCTGGAATTTTTGCCAGCCCGAAATCCGCCACCGGCACCATGGCGTAGTCCGCTTGTACACCTTGAAGTCCATGGTTGAGCCCGTAACAACGTCCGCCGCGTGTCTCGCATTCTGTGACTTTGCCCGACATGCATGAACGGCAAGCGCCGCACCCGACCGCCGCCGAAATCATCACCTTGTCACCAGATTTAAACCGGCTAACCGCACTTCCCGTTTCAACGACTTCGCCGACCGCTTCATGTCCGACGCAATATCCCGGGCTCTCCGAGAAGCCGTGGCCCTGATAAATATGCAGGTCCGATCCGCAAATGCCGCAAGCCGTTACCTTTACAATCGCCGAGCGCGCGTCTTCAGGAGTAGGTTCCGGTGCATCCGCATATTCGATATTGTATGCGTCACGATAGATCAGACCCTTCATGGTGTATCCCCATTCCTCTATGCACCGAGCGTGCGTGTAAGGGTCATGAACTCTCCATTCCCCACGAATACTTCAAATCCGAAACGCCGATACAGCGCTTGTGCGTCATCTGTTTGCAACTGCCAATTCCGAACATTCGAGAACCGAGACGAATGCAAAAGGGTCGACATGATCCAGCGGCCCAGTCCTCGCCCGCGATAGTCCGGCATAAGAAACAAATTGCTCAGGCGTGCATTATAAACGCCATCAGACAAGACGCTCAAGAAGCCTGCAGGCGACCCGTCTGGCGCATAAACACCATAAGGGTGAGCGCCTTCAATCGCTCGCTGGATGCGGGCGCGCGGTTCCCCCTCGAACCAGTATTGCTCCATCAGACGATCGAGCACCCATTCCATATCAAGACGTCCAGGGTCATCGCTCAGAACAAAAGCGTATCTCTGCAAGAATGTATCGTACTCTTTGCTAATTTTCATACGTTATTAGCCGTCCATACCCGCTTTGCGCGCACAGTCGGCAGCAAACATGGCCAGCGGCTTCACCCGCGCTTCCATAGCTGCTGCCTCGCTGGAATTCGCCGTCCCGTCACGCACGCGTCCGACAATCCCCTGACAAATACCAGCCAAGCGGAAAGCATTATACGAGAAGTAATAATTCAGCTCGGGCAGTCCGTCGCGGCCCGTATGGGCGCAATACATATCGACATATTCATCCATATCGGGAATGCCGTGGGCAGCCATATCTGGAATATCGACAAGCGCACCGCGCGCCGGATCAGAAGACGGCATCACCCAGTTCATAAGGTGATAGGTAAAGTCCGCCAACGGATCACCGAGCGTGCATAGTTCCCAGTCGAGAACAGCAATTACTTTCGATTCCGTCGGATGCAGGATCATATTGTCCAGACGGTAGTCACCGTGGACAATCGTCGTCTTATCGCCCGGCGGGATGTTCTTGGGCAGCCAATCAATGAGTTTATCCATCTCTTCGATTTTCGCTGTTTCAGACGCAACATATTGTTTTGTCCAGCGATGGGTCTGGCGCGCGATATAGTCCGCCTCCTTGCCAAAGCCTTCAAGACCGGCAGCGCGCCAATCGACATTGTGCAGGTCCGCAAATGTTTTGATCTTCGCCTCATATATGGCCCGCCGCTCGGCAGGATCCATATCTGGCAAAGTCCCATCCCACAATATGCGACCTTCGACCATATCCATGACATAGAACATTGTTCCGGTGACACTCTCATCCTCGCACAGTGCATAAGGCCGGGCCACGGGGAAGCCGAGCGGATGCAGCGCAGAAATCACCCGAAATTCGCGATCCACTGCATGTGCGCTTGGCAAGAGCTTGCCCGGAGGCTTGCGGCGCATGACATATTTCTTGTTTGGCGTAATCAGTTGATAGGTCGGGTTAGACTGGCCGCCCTTGAATTGGCGCACTTCGAGAGGCCCCTCATAACCGTCCACATTGGCTTCCATCCACGCGACAAGGTTTGCCACTTCGAACTGGTGACTTTCAGCTACCTCTTTCGTACCGGTAAATAGCTCCTGAGCCGTTGCGTTTTCAGTCATGTCATCCTCGCCAAATTGGTTTTGTCCAGTTTAGCCAACGCAGCGGGGACGGCAATGCTTACTTAGCGGCATCCGCGCTGGCAAAATACAGCCCGAACAAAATGACCCGACCAACACAAGCTGATCGGGTCAAAGTTTTCAATACAATATTTCAGCGTTGCTTAGGCAGGCACCTTAGATTTAGGTGCCGCTGCAATCACATCGGCATCCACATGCGCCTCATACACAGCGAAGTTGTTGACGAACATATCGGCGAGCTTTGCTGCCTGTTCGTCATAGGCTGCGCCATTAGCCCATGTGCCGCGCGGATCGAGCACGCTGCTATCCACGCCGTCGAGCGCGGTGGGAACCTCAAAACCAAACGTGTCATCGGTGCGATAATCCGCCTTTAGCAGCGAACCATCGAGCGCTGCATTCAGCAGCGCACGCGTCGCCTTGATCGGCATACGCTCGCCGGTACCATAAGGCCCGCCGGTCCAGCCGGTCGAGACAAGCCAGCAGTTCACATCATATTTCGCAATCAACTCACGCAGCAAATTACCATACTCAGACGGATGGCGCGGCATGAACGGTCCACCAAAACAGGTCGAGAACGTCGCCGTTGGTTCGGTAACACCCTTCTCGGTTCCGGCCACTTTCGCAGTATAGCCTGATAGGAAGTGATACATGGCCTGCGCCGGTGTCAATTTCGCAATCGGCGGCAAGACACCAAAGGCGTCCGCTGTCAGCATAATCAAATTCTTCGGCTGACCACAACGTCCGGTCAGAGATGCGTTTTCAATCGCCGAGATCGGATACGCCCCGCGTGAGTTCTCCGCCAACGTATTGTCATAAAAATCAAGCTCGCGCGTTTCCGGGTCCATGACCACGTTTTCGAGAACCGTGCCCCATTGGCTTGTGGTCGCATAAATCTCAGGCTCATTCTCGGCCGAGAGATTGATCATCTTGGCGTAACAGCCGCCTTCAAAATTAAACAGCCCGTTTTCGGACCAGCCATGCTCATCGTCCCCGATAAGCTCGCGGCTCGCATCGGCAGAGAGCGTCGTCTTGCCCGTGCCTGAAAGACCAAAGAAGATCGCTGCATCATTATTGCCGCCATCATTGACCGAGCAATGCATCGGCATGACGCCCTTCTTCGGCAAGAGATAGTTCAGGATCGTAAAGACAGATTTCTTGGTTTCGCCCGCATAAGAGGTTCCGCCAATAAGAACGATTTTCTTGGCGATGTTTACCGCAATCACCGTTTCCGAAACCGTACCATGTTTGGCCGGATCAGCTCGGAAGCTCGGGCTATTGATGATCGTAAACTCGTGCGCAAATCCTTCATATTCGCTCGCCTCGGGAATACGCAGCAAGTGGCGAATAAACAAAGAATGCCAAGCAAACTCATTGATCACGCGCACAGGAAGCCGGTGGTCAAGATCAGCCCCGCCGAAGAGCTGCTGCATGTAAAGGTCTTTGCCTTCGAGATGCGATTGAAAATCCGCAAACAGAGCATCGAACTGCTCTGGCGTCATCGATTCATTATTGTCCCACCAAACCGTATCTTCAGTTGTCGCGTCGCGAACCGTGAATTTGTCCTTGGCAGAACGCCCGGTATGCAAGCCGGTTTTCACCAGAAGCGCGCCGCCCTTAGCGACCTCGGCTTCACCGTCGGCAACGGCACGCTCATAGAGCCGTGTCTCGTTCCAATTCTTCCGTATCGCACCTGGTTTGATTCCCAAGTCGCTAAGCTCTGAGGCATTTCCTGACATTACATGTTCCCAAATAAAGACGCTGATGAAATGAACGACCGGCCTAGGCCACCCATAATTTGCAACAATCCTTAGACCAAATTTAGCCCAAAGATATAGTTTTGATCAGCGGCAATATGCGCAAAACGTGCCAAGTATTTTTCATTGATATTATTGCAACAGTTACCGTACACGAATGACAGCGATGTCACCCATTATCCGACAACCGTTCCAGCGCGCCGATTGCACGTTCTGCCATATGCTCCGGAACAAAAATATGGTCATGAAAACAAGCGGCTACAGCATTACAGGGAATATGTTCGTCCGCCAAAACTTGTGCAATCTTTGCCAGAAATCCCACAGCATTCAAGTCCGAGTGCACGGCCAGTTCCAGCCACACAAATCTCGTCTCCGGCGGGGCCAATCGCGCAGCGGGAACGATGTGGGTCCACCCCTCACGTTCACGGAACTTCATGACAGCGCTCGACAAATCCGACTGAGTCCCACTAACGAACTCCCAGACCCCATCATGCCGGTATACGTTCAGCTCAGAGAGCAATTTCTCCAGACTGGTTTCGCCGCTCATTTGCTGCGCACCCGCCAGCCAATATCGCTCCTGCAAAACCCACTTGGCCAATCCACTGCAGCAATCGCCTCGTAAACGCTCGAAAATGCCGCATCAAAGTTTTCGCCAACCGCCGTGACCGCAAGCACCCGTCCGCCAGTCGCGACCAACGCGCCCTCGCTGTCCACATCTGTACCTGCTTGAAACACTTTGACGCCCCCAATGGCGCCCGCTTCTGCGACACCTTTTATAACAGCGCCTTTGGCATAGCTGCCCGGATACCCCTCATTGGCCAAAATGACAGTGGCTGCGGGTTGGAACCCATCGAGATCCATCAGCGCGCCAAATGCAGCTTCGTTTCCCTTCAAACCGCCGGTCGCACAAATCAGCAATGCAGGGACAATGTCCCCTGTTAATCCAGCCATCAATACCTGACATTCAGGGTCACCAAAACGCGCATTGAACTCAACCACTTTTGGGCCGTCTTCTGTGACCATGACGCCAACATAGAGCACGCCCTGATATGGCATTCCATCCGCTGCCATCCCTTGAAGCATCGGTTCGACAATTTCGGCCTTGACCCGCGCAAGCATCGCCTCATCGATTACGGGTGCAGGTGCATAGGCGCCCATGCCTCCGGTGTTCGGACCAGTATCGCCTTCACCGACGCGTTTATGGTCCTGAGCAGCAGGCAGATAGAGCGCGCCCTCGCCATCAGTCATCACGAAGATGCTGGCTTCTTCACCTTGCATAAATTCTTCGATCACCAACTCCGCGGAGGCATCGCCAAACTTGCCCGACAACATCTCTTCGATCTCGGCTTCGGCCTGTTCGCGGGTTTCGGCGATGACAACCCCTTTGCCGGCTGCCAGCCCATCTGCTTTCAAAACGAATGGAGCTGACATTTCATCTAAAAACGCCTTGGCCGCGAGCGAGTCCGTAAACCGTCCAAACCGAGCGGTCGGCACGCCATATTTATCCATCGCATCTTTGGAGAAGCCCTTCGAGCTTTCCAGTCTCGCCGCTTCAGCGCTCGGGCCAAATACATCAAAGCCTCGCGCGCGGAGCCGGTCCGCCAGCCCCAGAGCCAATGGAACTTCCGGTCCAACGACAATTAAGTCGGGTTCAATTTGCAAGGTCAGCTTTTCCAGCCCCTCAACATCGTCCGCCGCGACATCGAAACATGGGCCAATGTCATTGATACCGGGATTTCCCGGCGCACAGTGGACCACATCCACAAGCGCAGACTGGTCCATTTTCCAAGCGAGGGCATGTTCGCGGGCGCCCGACCCTATCAGCAAAATGTTCATGGGAAGCTTGATGCGCTCAAGGGCTAAAGAGATCAAGTCCCATCGCACAATCAGACTGTCACGAAACTCTATGACAGGGATCAATATATCCTGTAAAAACGCCAGATGACCGACTCACCTGCCTCTAACCAGCCCGAGCTAACCGTTTCCGAACTCTCGGCAAGCCTAAAACGTACAGTCGAGAGTAATTTTGACCATGTTCGTGTGCGCGGCGAACTTGGACGGGTAACAATTGCCCGCTCCGGCCACATGTATGCCGACATCAAGGACGACAAGGCCGTGCTCAATACGGTGATGTGGAAGGGTCAGGTCAACGCGCTTTCCTTCCGGCCCGAAGAAGGTCTGGAAGTCGTCGCCGAGGGCAAGCTGTCGATCTATGCGGGCCGCTCCAATTACCAGATGCTGGCCTCGACAATGCGACCTGCTGGTGCCGGCGCTCTGATGGCCCTGCTCGAAGCGCGCAAAAAGAAGCTCGCCGCAGAAGGCTTGTTCGCGCCCGAGCATAAGCAAAAACTGCCGTTCCTACCGCGCACCATCGGCGTCGTGACCAGCCCGACAGGCGCCGTCATCCGCGATATTCTCCACCGCATCGCTGACCGTTTCCCCGCGCGTGTCATCCTTTGGCCTGCACTCGTTCAGGGTGATCTTGCAGCTGCGCAAATCGAAGCAGGTATTCGCGGTTTCAACGCCATGAGCGGCGCCGACAAGCCAGATGTCCTGATCGTCGGGCGCGGCGGCGGCTCCATCGAAGACCTCTGGCCATTTAACGAGGAGGCTGTTGTCCGCGCCGCATTCGAGAGCGAGATTCCGCTGATCTCGGCTGTCGGGCACGAAACCGACACCACGCTAATCGACTATGTCTCCGACGCGCGCGCGCCCACACCCACAGGGGCGGCCGAAATTGCCGTGCCTGTGCGGGCCGATCTTGCATTGGCGATAGAAGAACATGGCTCAAGGCTCAAACGCGCTTTACTGACCCATACCAAACAGGGGCGCGACAGATTACGTGCCGCTCGTCTGCCGCGTCCTGACGCAATCCTGACACCCAAACGCCAGCGCTTTGACTATGCCGATGCACAGTTGAAACGCGGACTGCTCGGCGTCGTCGACCGCAAGCGCATCGCGCTCACCCGTGTGGCAGCCCGTCTGCGTCCGGAAGCTCTGCCGGCCGATATTCGCCGCCGCCGCCAACGCTTGCGCGACATTGCCGTGCGTGCACGGCCCGCACTCAACCGCGCCCTCGAACGAAAGTCCGACAAACTCCGCTCGGCGGGCAAAATGCTGCGTACACTCTCGCATGAGGCAACGCTCGAACGCGGCTTCGCACTTGTCCGCGCTGAAGACGGCAAGCTAATCCGCTCAAGCGCTGCAGCGTCCTCTTCAAGCCATATGACCGTCACCTTTGCCGACGGAGACATGGTGGCAACACCTTTGACAGACGGGGCACCGCCGCAAAAACTGCCTCCCCAACAAGAAAAGCCAGCACGCCAAAAACCGAAAGACGGCATCAAAGGTAGCGATCAAGGTAGTCTGTTCTAGATTTGGCTTCATCTGCGCCTTGTTGCAGCAGCACTAACACAGGATGAAATTCAATCATCGAAGTAGATACAATTAGGGAGGGGAAACCTATGAACAAGCCATCTGTATCGAAAAGGCGTGCCACGATCATGGCCATCTTTGCGGCCTTCATTGCCTGCCACCCTGCGATGGGCGTCTTCAATCTCGCTGCAACCAGCTTCGATCATGTCGATAAACTTGGTCGTATCAATGATGGAACTTATAGCATAGGCACCGCCGTCAGCGCCTCAATCACTACCTTTTTTGAAGGCATGGCAGCGGGCTGGCTCGCTTTTCTCTTTACCCTGCCAATCGCGCTTTTGTTTGGCCTGCCGACGCACGCATTTCTATTGAAATCGGGCTTTTGGGCCAAACGACATTATGCGCTCGCCGGCGCGTTCATGGGCACCGTAGCCTACATATATTTTGTACTCGGCATAGAAGACGGGGCAAGCTTGAACTTTCCATCGAGTTGGGACCTACTCCTCGGCGCATTTACCGGCCTTGTAGCCGCATTTTTATTCCGCCTATTCATGGGAAACAAAGGCAGCCCAGATAGCGCGCCCGCAACATGGCACGGCGATATATATGAAACCTCGCAACTGCCAACGGACATGGCGTTCAAGCGCGTCGTATTGGTTTGCATTAGCTCCGGTATCTTACTCCTCATCCTCAGCATGATCGTATCGACTTTGGCCATCCTCATGGCCAATATTCCAACTTTAGTGCTTTCGCCATTCGGTTCAGGGCAAGCAGCACTTGGCACTCTGAGCCGACACTTCGAGGGGTTTCTTCATCCTATTTTCCTTATGGGGGCGTCCCTCCACGCCATCCTTATTTCTGCAGTGTTTACAGCCATCTATATTGTATTAAGGCGGATCAAGAAAACTGGTTGGATTGCTTTTGCAATAGCAGGTTTCATAGCCGGACCTTTGGTAAATCTGCTAACATCGATGGTCTCAGCATATGTAAATTACGGCGCCATCATTCTGCCAGGTTCAGTTGATCAGATGATTGAAGCCGCCATCCTGAACGCGCTGACCTACACACTTACCGCCATTATTTTCCGTCTATTGCTGGGCCGGTTTGGCGTCAACACAAAAGGCCGGAACGTGTCCGCTCCGGCCTCGTGAATTTGTGTGGCTTATTGGTCTGCGCCTAAGCGGGCTTTACGGTCACCGAGGTTGTATCCACGCTATCAACAAGCACTGTGGTTCCGTCCTTCAGATCAGCGCCATCAAGCCCGTGAGCAATCCATTCCGTATCACCGATTTTCACCCGCCCAGCGCCGGCAGCAAAATCGCCAACGACCAAACCACGCGACCCAACCATGCGGGCCATTCGGTCGTTCAATAAGGGCCGCTTATTGTCGACCCGCCTGATATTGGCAAACACAGTCCGCCCGAGGACGACCAATGTCACGGCAACCGCTGCAAAAATCGTCATCTGGATTTCCCAGCCCATTCCGGGAATGATGAATTTCAATAGCGATGTCACCATCGCAGCAATGCCAATGAACAACAGATCAAATGTCCCAACGGCCATTTCAATCCCGATTAAAACCAGCCCAATTGCCAGCCAGTGCCAAGCTTCCAAGGGTGTAAAAAAGTCCACAATATTTTCCATTATCTCATCCTTTCTTTTATGTCCCGGCCTCGCAGATCATTGATCTGGCGAGGCTGGTAGTCCGGTCTAGCGGGTTACGGCGGGCGGAACGCTACCCGTTGGTGGCGTCGATGGGCGACGTGGTGGTGGCGGCGACGCTGGCGGTGTATTATTACTCCCCGCTGCATCGGTTAGGCCTTTGATGCCGGCAATCGAGCCAATGATTGACGAGAACTCCGCCGGTATAATCACAGTCTTCTGCTGGTTCGACATTGCCAGCTTCTCGAATGCGCCAACATATTGCTGACCGAGGAAGTAGTTGATGGCATTTACATCGCCGCGCGAAATCGCTTCGGACACCATGGCGGTTGCTTTTGCTTCCGCTTCGGCTTCACGTTCGCGTGCCTCGGCATCCCGGAAAGCAGCCTCGCGGCGACCTTCAGCTTCGAGAATCTGCGACTGCTTCAAGCCTTCGGCCTTCAGAATAGCTGACTGCTTATCACCTTCTGCAGTTAGAATTTCCGCACGCTTCAGACGCTCAGCTTTCATTTGGCGGGTCATCGCTTCGGTAATGTCAGCCGGTGGCGACAAATCAGCAATTTCGATCCGCGTCACCTTAACGCCCCAAGGGTTCGTCGCTTGATCAATAACCGTGAGAAGGCGCGCATTGATATCGTCACGATTTGACAGCACTTCATCAAGATCCATCGAACCGACCACAGTCCGGATATTGGTCAGGGCCAAATTCTCAATCGCATGTGTGAGATTGTTCACCTCATAAGCGGCTGCCACGGCATCCATGACTTGGATAAACACAACTGCATCACAGGTCACCATCGCATTATCGCGGGTAATCACATCCTGACGCGGCACATCGAGCACGGTCTCCATCATGTTCATCTTGCGGCCAATCCGGTCAAAGATCGGTACAACAAATGTCATGCCCGGCGCGAGCGTCTGCGTATAGCGGCCAAACCGCTCAATCGTATAATTATATCCTTGCGGAACAACTTTCACCGCCTGCAGGATGAGTATCAATGCCACGACGGCAATAATAATGAATAAACCTTCCATTTCTGGACCCCTCTTATTTGCTTCTTGTCTACCTCATATGGCGATTAATTTCCGTTATTCAATATTCATTTATTGAAAAACGGCGCACCCAAAGGATGCGCCGCTTCACTTAATACTTTGTTTATTTTGAAAACCTTTGAATCAAAGGCAGATTTTAAATCTGGCCGAGTAAGTACTCACCACTCGATACTTCATAAGCTCCACCGTCTTCGACGTTTAATTCGGCAACAACTCCGTCTTTTACCAACATAGAGTAGCGCTGTGAGCGTGAGCCCATACCGAAGCCTGATGCGTCAAGCTCCAGCCCAACAGCTTTTGCAAACGCGCCATTGCCGTCAGCGAGCATCCGCATCGTAGCCCCGACACTCTCGGCTTTGCCCCATTCGCCCATGACAAAGGCGTCATTCACGGATGTGCAAACGATCTCGTCGACACCTTTGGCGGTGAATGCATCAGCTGCATCGCGGAAGCTCGGCAGATGCTTCGCAGAGCAGGTTGGTGTGAAAGCACCTGGTACTGCGAACAGCGCAACAGTTTTTCCTGCAAAAATGTCCGCAGTGGTCCGAGGCTCAAGGCCTGTGTCTGTCGCTTCTATAAAAGTCGCGTCTGGAACTTTGTCGCCAATCTTGATGGTCATTCTAGTCTCTCCTAATGGTTCGGTATGCACACTACCTAACTGGCTGGCAGGATCAACTTTCTTTGTGCGGCTTGCTTCTTTGGCGTACGTGCGTCAGCATAAGAAGACGATGGATCAAAGCACATGGACCTAACTGGAAAAATCTTGATCGCAATGCCCGGCATTGGCGACGACCGCTTCTCCGGTGCCGTCATACTCATCTGCGCACATGCCGAAGACTTCGCGATGGGACTTGTCCTCAACAAACCTATGTCCGGCGTCACAATCCCTGACCTACTCGATCAGTTGGACATTCCGCTCAGCATTGAACTGCCGGAACTTGAAGTCCTCGAGGGGGGACCAGTCGGGCGAGACCGCGGTTTCGTTTTGCACAGCGACGACTTCAACTGCGAAGAGGCGACAATGCAGGTGGGCGACAATCTGCGGCTAACGGCAACGCGAGATGCACTGCATGCCATCGCCTCGACCAAGCCGCCCGAGCACGCCATTCTGGCACTTGGATACTCTGGCTGGGGCCCCGGACAAATCGAAGAAGAGTTGCAGGAAAATGTCTGGCTCGTGAGCGATTGCGAACATGGTCTGGTTTACGAGCATGATCATGAGCAAAAGTGGAACCGGGCACTTGACCAACTCGGCATCTCGCCCGCCAATCTGCAATCCGATGCAGGTCACGCCTAAAGACGCCTGCGTCAGTTTTCAGCCGTCAGAGCGCCGATCTTTTGACGTCTGATCTCGGCAACTTTTTCTTTTAAATCTCTCAAACGGTTTTCAAGTACCTCGAACCCATCGCTAATATTCGTGGCCCGCTGATAGCGGTCTTGGACTGCGGGCAAGATCTCGTCACTTGGTTTCGCCAATGCAAGGCGTTGTATCTGTTGGAGTGACGTGAGGAAAAGGCGCGCTTGCTCGAGCGTCTCGCCTTCATCGGCACCAAACCACCCCAAGCCTGTCAGCCGTTCTATGGCGCCGCTCAATCGTCCTGCACCAGCGATCTGAGCCGCAGGCTTAAGCAACAGACCTTGCTGGACACAGAACTCCAGATCAACAAGACCTCCATAGCCCATTTTCAAATCCCATAGGCCTGCGCCCGGTTTTTCAGTTTCAAGCCTCAACCGCATCTGGTGTATGTCGTCGCAAATGGTTTGCTGGTCGCGCTTCGTCGACAAGACCTGATCCACAACCCGAAGCACCTCTTTGCCAAGCCCGTCGCGATCGGCAATCGGCCTTAGTCTTGTGAGCGCCATATGTTCCCACGTCCAGGCGTCTTCCATTTGATAACGCTCAAAGCCTGACAATCGCACGGCCACAGGTCCGGAACGACCAGAAGGACGAAGCCGCATATCAACCTCATATAAAAGGCCTTCGGCGGTTGGCGCAGACAAAGCCGTGATCAGCCTCTGGGTAAATCGGGTAAACCAAACAGTGCTACCGTCTGCGTCGGACGGTTGATAAAGCACCATCAGGTCGAGGTCGGAACCGGCCGTCATGGCTTCTCCGCCAAGCTTGCCCATAGCGCACACGCACCAAGAACCGGGCGGCGGACCAAATTGTGCAATACACTCGGTCTCTGCTGCATCTGCCATTGCACCCACAACCCAATCAGCCAATTCGGAATATGCCTCGGCCGCGTCAGCTGCAGCAATCCGCCCGTGCAAGAGATCATGGCCGATCAAAAATGCGCGGTCCGCCTTATATATCCGCGCCGCATCCATCGCCTGATCGAAAGCCAAGTCTAGCCCCAGATCCGGCGGAGAGATAAGCGCAGGTTGCAAAAGCGCTTCAAGCAGGGCGGGCCGCCGCCCAAGGGTCACCGCCAGAGGAGGCGCGAGCGACAATGTCGCAATCAGATCAGCCCGCAACCGCTCCTCGGCCAGCAACATTGAAAGCGTCTGGACACCAGATGGCAGATGCTCGAGAAATACGGAGAAATTGCGAAAGGCTCTGTCAGGTTCTCCAGCCGCCGCCATGTCCTGCAATAATCCAGGCAAAAGCGCCGTCAGCAATTCGCGTCCGCGCGAAGACCGTGTCGCAGAGAGGTGACCGCGGTGCCAATGCCGGATTGCCCCGATCAGATCAGACGGGGTTTCAAAGCCCAATCCTAGCAAAGTTGCGACTGTGCCCGGGTCATCATCTACACCGGTAAACACCAAATTGCCCGTTACCGCATCCTGTTCACCACGGGCCTCGCGTCCGAACAAGTCCAGATATATTGCATGGACTGTCTCGCGCAATTCCAGAACATCTGCGTCGAATTTGTCCAAACTCGTATAGCCGCAAAGTCGCGCCACCTGTTCGCGTTGAGCATCATCTTTGGCCAGAGTATGGGTTTGCTCGTCTTGGCGCATCTGGATGCGATGCTCGATATGACGCAATTGGACATATGCAGCTTGCAAAACAGCCTCGGTTTGCGCTTCCACCGCATCGCTCTCACATAAGGCTCTAAGCGCACCACTTGTGTCTGCCAGCCTCAAAGCCTTGTTCCGGCCACCAAAAATCAACTGCTGTGTCTGGGCGAAAAATTCGATCTCGCGAATTCCGCCCGCACCCAGTTTGAGGTCGGCATCTGGCCGGTCAAGACTGGCACGGTCGCCCGACGCATTGATCATGGCCTTGATCGCGTGGATGTCATTAATCGCCCAATAATCAAGATGCTGCCGCCAGACAAAGCTCTGCATCATGCTCAGAAACCTGGAAGCCGCATCTGCATCACCAGCAAAGGGCCGCGCCTTGATCCAGACCATGCGTTCCCAATTTTGGCCGACACTTTCATAATAATGTTCGGCCATGCGCGTGGAGGCGGCAAGCGGTGTTGATCTTGGGTCCGGTCGCAAGCGCAAATCCGTGCGTAGGACATAACCATCAGCCGTCTGCGTTTCGAGCAGCCGCACCATATGTTTGATGATCCGCGCCGCCGCATCACCCGCGCTTCGGTCACCCCCATCGAATATGTCCGGATCATAGAAAGCGGCGATATCGATATCGCTCGAATAATTTAGTTCGTGCGCGCCCATCTTCCCAAGCGCAACAAGAAACAGGCCCTTATCCGACAAACCAGCCGCGCCCACGGCATGCGCTAAAGCATAGCGCGTGGCTTGATCAGCGAACTCGGTCATGGCGCCCACCACACGTTCCATGGACCATAGGCCCGATAGATCCGCGGCCGAGAGCACCAAATGCGTGCATTGCTTAGCTTTGCGCAGCGCTGCCATAGCACTGTCATCATCCATATATGCAGGTATCGTCGTAGCTCCGGCAAAAGCTGCCTCTAAAGAGCCGCTCAGAATTTGCTTCAGACATTCGGGCTGGTTAGCCATCAACCGACGGAGATAGGGAGAATCCCCCGACGCGCGTTCGAGGGCAGTGTGAGGGTCATCGGCGAGCCTCCCAATCTGCATGGCGGGCATGCCTTGAATGGCCGTTCTGTCCGTCACGCTTTCGGTAGCAGCAAACGCGCGGATAGCCCGACCGGAGCCGGGGCTTTACCCTCGCCAGAGCCGAGCGAAAACTCGCCATTGTGTACATGTGCAACCGCGTCCACAAGCGCAAGACCAAGACCCGACCCCGGTTCAGACCGGCTCGCCTCCAACCGGACAAACCGCTTCACCACACGCTCGCGGTCGCCCTCTGGAATGCCCGGTCCGGTATCACGCACTTCGAGCACGACTTTGCTGTCTTTCCCGCGACTTGCGTTAAATGTAATCTTGCCGCCTTCAGGCGTATATTTAACGGCATTGTCGAGCAGGTTGGACAGCGCCTGCGCAATCAAGTCCTTTTCACCGAGCACAAATAGCCCGCGTCCTATGTCAGCCGAAAATTCCAACCCCGCTTCCTCGCATGCCGGTTCGTACAATTCGGCAAGTTCGGCTGCTAGAGCGCTAATATCCGTGCGCACCATACGACCGCCTTGCCCAGCCTCAAGCCGCGACAAGCGCAAGATGGCATTGAATGTCCCAAGCACGCTGTCAACTTCACCAAGCGTCTGGCCAAGCGTCTCTTCCGCAACTTCATGCGACATTGGTTCAGCCAGTGCCGTTTCAAGCCTGTTGCGCAGCCTTGTTAGAGGGGAGCGCAGGTCATGGGCGATCGAATCTCCGACATGTCTCGATGATGCCATCAAGGTCTCGATACGGCCGAGCATCGCGTTGAGTTGTTGGCCGAGTCGGTCAAATTCATCGCCGGACCCAATCACCGGCACGCGGCGGGACAAGTCTCCGGCCATCACACCTTCAGCTGTCTTGGCCAAAGTATCAGCCCGCCTTGCCGCCGAACGCGAAATAACGATGCCGCCAATCAGTGACATCAACAGTCCGATAGGTGCAGCGGTCCAGACAACCCGCGTAATGCGCGGCACAATGCGTTGAAACTCGCCAACATCAAAGGCCACAAGAATAATGCCGCCATCGGGTAAGACGACTGCACGGCCTTCCGCTGGTCGCGCGACAATTTCTCCGTCGGGACGTTGATATTCCACATCAAACAGGTATTTTTGCCGTCCATCGAGCGGAATTCCCTCAGGTAAAACGCTCAAGCCCCCGCCAATTTTTTGCCCCTGAGCATCCTGAAGAAGATACAAGAACTGGCGAGAACCCGGCACAAACTGCCGTTCGCGCACAGATCTATTCAACCGAACAAGTCCACCTTGACTATATGCCTGAGTCAGTTCGGTTAACTCCGCATCAAGACTAGCGCTCGCTTCAGCACGGACGTAAACAACTGTGGAGGCATAGAGATACACCAAGAGCCCCAGCACAAACACTGTGAACAATATCGAGTGCAATAAAGCGAGCTTGAATGTCGTAGTACGGACAAGAGGTGGCAGGCGGATACTCATGCCTGCAAACGATAACCGGCTCCGCGCACTGTATGCAGAAGCGCTTCGTCAAAATCCTTGTCGATCTTGCCACGCAATCTTGAAATATGCACATCGATCACATTTGTCTGGGGGTCGAAGTGATAGTCCCAGACTTTTTCCAGCAACATGGTCCGCGTAACCACCTGACCAGCATGACGCATAAGATATTCAAGCAGCCTGAATTCGCGCGGCTGCAAATCAATCTTCTGGCCGCCGCGCGTAACCTTGCGCGCCAGCAAATCCATTTCAAGCTCGCCAGCCTTGAGAACCGTAATCGGAGCCTCGCTGACCTGACGCCGCCCTAACGCCTCAACCCGCGCAACCAATTCGCTCGGCGCGAAAGGCTTGGCGAGATAATCGTCGCCGCCAGCCTGAAGCCCCTCAACACGGTGGTCTACATCGCCAAGCGCTGAGAGAAACAAAGCAGGGGATACCCCGCCGCCTTCACGGTACTCGCGCACCAAAGTAATGCCGTCTTTCTCGGGCAGCATTCTGTCGACCACGAGCGCGTCAAAATCACCCGCGCGTGCAAGCGTCAGCCCCATGTCACCACGGTGCGTCATGTCGACGACATGTCCTGCTTCAGTAAGGACTTTCGAGACGAAGGACGCCATGTCCTCATCATCTTCAATAATCAGAATGTTCATGGCCTCTGGCGTCCCCGCTGGCTTACTCTTCGTCTTCCGAAATATCCACGGTCGCGAAACCGGTGCCATTTGCAGATCGCACAGCCACCAGAACCCGTTCCTTGCCGCTGTCACGCGCCGAAGCGATGGCCGCATCGAAGTCAGCTGGCGTTTTCAGCGTCCGTCCATTGACCTCAAGCAAGGCAAACCCTTCGGTTGCACCAAGGCTGGCAAACGGGCTGTCATCGTCAATGCTTGTGATCAACAGGCCGTCTTCATCTTCATCCAGACCAAGCGTCTCTTTCGTCTCGGAATCAAGTCGTCCCAAAGCGAGACCAAGTTCACCGGTCTCATTGTCTTTGTCATCTTCATCGACATCCGGAGAACTTCCGGGCACCGTGGTTCCATTAAGTGCAGCAAGCGCGGTCTCTGTCCGTTCCGCAATGACAACATTTAACTTAATTTTCTCACCGCCGCGAAGCACGACAAACTCGTTTCGCGATCCAACCCGCAATTGACCAACCGAACGTGTCAGCTCGGTAGAATCTTTGATGGGCCTGCCGTTCAGTTCGATCACGACATCTGAACGGCGGATGCCTGCCTTGTCAGCAGGACTGTCATCACTGACATCTCCCACCAGAGCACCTTCCGTCGTATCGACACCGAGCGCCTCGGCAAACTCAGGGGTAAAGTTACGGATACTCACACCAAGCCATCCGCGAGACACACGACCTTTTTCGCGCAACTCATTTGTTACGGAAATCGCGAGTTCGGCCGGAATGGCAAAGCCAATCCCGACAGAGCCGCCGGTGGGGGAGAGGATTTGTGTATTCACGCCGATCACGCGGCCGTTCAAATCAAATGTTGGCCCGCCAGAATTACCTCTGTTGATCGATGCGTCGATTTGCAAGAATTGCGTATAGTTCGACCCGGTAATGTCGCGGCCATCGGCAGAAACGATACCAGCAGTCGCCGTGCCGCCCAAACCAAATGGGTTGCCTAACGCAACGACCCAGTCGCCAACCCGGACCTTATCCGTTTTTTCAAATTCAACATACGGATACGTGCCCGCATCCTTTACCTTCACAACCGCCAAATCCGTCTCTGGATCTGCGCCAATCAATTCGGCATCAAGCTCGGTCCCGTCACTCAACACCAATTGGATTTCGGTGGCCCCCTCAATGACGTGATTATTGGTCACCGCAAAACCATCTGCAGAGATAAAGAACCCAGATCCAAGCGCGCGGGTTTCCCGCGTCTCGGGACCGTTCTCGCGCTCGTCTTCGCGGCGCTGTTCTAGAAAATCTTCAAATCCCGGAATGCCGCGAAACCGCTCAAGCAAATCAGTCGATCCCGCACCACCGACTTCTTGCTCGCCGCGAACATTTACGCTCACCACCGCAGGGCCAACGCGTTCAATCAAGTCAGCAAAGCTAAGCGGCGCGCCACGAGGCGCTTCAATCGTAATCGGTTCGGCTTCAGCAGATGGAGCAAATTGTGGTCCCAAAACGAGGCTGCCAATCGCGACGCCTCCAAGGAGAAAAGCCGAAAGTGCCATGCCAGATTTGCCAAACAAACTCATTATATAATTCCTATCTTCTGCACGCGCTAAACCAGCGCCGTATATCTATGTTATCCTACCATGTAATACTTGGTAATTAAATTGCATTTAGGGAAGAGGTTAAACTGTGTCTTTCTTCAGGCAAGCTGGGTCCGAACCGCCGCTTTTGCCTCTAAAGTACGGTGAACAGGGCACTTATCAGCTATTTCGAGCAGTCTTTCGCGCTGGGCATCGTCCAGATCACCATTAATTGTTATCGTGCGTTCAAACACGTCAATCCGACTTTTCGGGTCACAATCAACGCAATCGGTCGCATAATCCTTTGAATGCGAAAGCGAAACGCTGACCTGATCGAGCGGCCATTTCTTCCGTGCAGCATACATTCTCAGCGTCATCGCCGTGCATGCCCCAAGCCCCGCAAGCAACAGATCATATGGCGTTGGTCCCGTATCATCGCCGCCGACAGACAGAGGCTCATCAGCGAGAAACTGGTGACGGCCGGCGACAACAAGGTTCTGGAAATCACCATTGCCAGTTTCGGAAACGGTCACGCGGCCATCCGAACTGCCAGAAGCTGCCACAGGAGCAGGCTGATCCACATACCCCGCCGACCACGCCGCAATCATATTCGCCGCATATTCCGCATCCGCTTTCCGGGTCAGCAAATGATCTGCTTGGCCAAGGCTGACAAAGCTCTTCGGGTGTTTCGCAGCAGCAAACAATCCTGACGCATTCTCGATGCCGACCACCTGATCAAGCGGGGAGTGCAAAACAAGCAGGGCACGGTCTAAATTCGCCGCAGCCTCACGCACTTTCGCGCCGGATACATCTTCAACAAATTGCTGTTTAATTTTGAACGGACGCCCTGCCAAATTCACTTCAGCTTCGCCATGCTCTTCAATTTCATCAAGGCGCGACCCGAAATTATGGATCACATGATCCGCATCCGACGGCGCACCAATGGTCGCCACAGCCTTCACGCTGTCGAGCCGCGAGGCTACGGCCACAACGGCTGCGCCGCCAAGCGAGTGCCCGACCAGAAGAGAAGGCGCTTCATATTCGGAGGCGAGCCAGTGTGCAGCGCTTTCAAGATCAGCCAGATTGGTCGAAAAATTCGTGTCCTCAAACGCGCCTTCCGAGGCTCCGAGCCCGGTAAAGTCGAACCGCAAAACACCATAGCCTTCGGCCGCCAGCGTTCTTGCCACGACACGAGATGTCGCAAAATCCTTGGAACACGAGAAACAATGGGCAAACAGAACCATAGCGCGAGGAGGCTGACCATCAGGCAAATCCAAAACACCTGCAAGCTGTTGGCCCTGCGCACCGGGAAATTCTATGGCTTTGTCCATCTATGTTGCATCCTATCTACTATCTTACCGAAGCCGCATTAAACCACGAGTATAGTCGAAATTACAGCTCATGGTAAAATCAGTTTTCACTGGCGCTTTTGTGATCTGCTACACCGTCAAATGCATCGGGTTCAACTGGCGTAACCTCCACGCCATCGCGCACTTTGGCACGGCCACGAACAACCAATACCAGCCCCAATCCACCAAACAACAAGACCCCGAACGGAAGCCCCCAAAGCAATATGCCGCTCGTTCCTGTCGCTTGCGGCCGGAACAAAACGAACTCGCCATAGCGATCTGTAAACCAGGACCGTACCGCTGCATCACTCTCGCCAGATGCGATCATCATACGCACACGCTGGCGCATATCAGCCGCAATTTCGGCTCCTGATTGGGAAATCGGTTCATTCTCGCAAGCTACGCAACGTATCTCGTCCATCAATGCCAGCGCGCGGGCTTCCAGTTTGGCATCGGGCAAGGGCGCATCAGAAAACGCCAGCAAAAACGGCAATAAAAGCACCAGTATCAAACGCTTCATGTCAGCACCTCCGCCGGAGGAACAACCTCCGGTTCTTCGGCATCAACCATCGCATCTGCCTCTTGCGGCTCTGCCCGCTTGGCATCTGGTTCCGCGCTAGCCATTGAACCGCGACCGCCAAAGGCAGCGAACACGCCGCCAAGTGCCATCAAGAAAACACCAAAGAAAATGAGATCGATCAGAGGATTGTAATAGATACGGAACGTCCACACGATTTTGCCGTCAATGTCGCGTCGGTCTCCCAGTGCCGCATAAAGATCACCGAATCCGGTCTTGTGGATAGCCGTCTCGGTCGTCGGCATACGGGCAGCCGGATAGTAACGCTTCTCTGGCGAAAGTTGCGCAGATGCACTCCCTTTGCGTAGGTTCAAAACCGCACGGTCGGCATACCAGTTCGGCCCTTCTGCACTGCGCACATCTTCGAGCGTTACGGCCCATCCCGCAATTTCAGCCGCCTCACCTGCCCCAAGCGCAACCGTTTTTTCATACCGCCCGCTTGTCTCGACCACGGCACCGATAACAAACAATCCGATCCCGATATGGGCAAGTGTCATGCCCCAGACCCGCAATGGCATCGAGAAAACGCGACTGATTGTAATCGACCGCCGGAACAGTTCCCGCCCCGCACCGTAAATCAGCCAAATGCCGAGCGCGATTCCAAGTCCCGCCCCAAGCGGCAAGCCAAGCGCCCACAATGCTGCAAGCGCGAGCGCTCCGACCACAGCGCCAGTAATAACGCCCCTCACCCATGCCAGCTTGACCCGCGCAGCCCCCCAACTCCAATCCTGCACCACTGGCAAAACAAGCAGCAATGCGGCCAGTATCGGCGCAAATGTCAGATTGAAATAAGGCGTACCGACCGACATTTGTCGTCCGGTCGCTTCGGCCAGTAGCGGGAAAATAGTGCCGAGCAAGACGGTAAATGTCGCGACGAAAAAGACGAGATTGTTCAGCATCAACGCCCCTTCACGGCTCATCAACTGCCAATCCGGTCCTCCCTTAAGCACAGGCGCACGCCACGCAAACAAAGCCAAAGCCGCCCCGCCATATGCCATCAATCCGGCGAGCAGCAGGCTGCCACGCAATGGATCAATCGCGAACGCATGGACCGACGTCAGCACGCCCGACCGCACCAAAAATGCGCCAAGAATAGAAAAACAAAATGCGAGCACCGCAAGCAAGGCCGTCCACGCAGCAAAGCCGCCGCGTTTCTCGGTGACGATTATCGAATGCAGCAGGGCCGAGCCGAGCAGCCACGGCATCAGCGATGCATTCTCGACAGGGTCCCAGAACCACCAGCCGCCCCAGCCCAGCTCATAATAAGCCCAGTAACTTCCAAGCGCGATGCCGAGCGACAGCGGCACCCAAGCCGCCAGCACAAATGGCCGTGTCGCTTTTGCCCATCCCCGATCAATACGACCTTCGATCAAACCGGCTGCGGCCAATGCAAATACAAACGAAAATCCGACATATCCCAAATATAGCATGGGCGGATGGATCGCGAGCGCGGGATCTTGAAGAACCGGATTAAGTCCGCTGCCTTGCAAAGGCGCAACGTCCAGCCGCAAAAACGGGTTTGAAGCGAAGAGAAGATAAACCAGTGAGCCAAAGGACACCGCACCTTGGACACCAAGCGCCCGCGCTTCAAATTCGCTCCGCCCTGTTTTAAGTCGCCATGCACCAGCCGCTGCAAACCCGATCGACACCAGACACCAAAGTGCCATCGAGCCTTCATGATTGCCCCATGTTCCAGCGATCTTGTAAACCAGCGGCTTGAATGTATGCGAATGCGCACTGACCAGAGCTACGGAGAAATCGGACGAGACAAACGACCAGACAAGAAGCCCGAAGGACAGAGCCATCATTCCTAATGCACTAAACGCCATGCCAGCGGCCATAGCGCGGT
Organism: Hyphomonadaceae bacterium; assembly: GCA_039942135.1. GTDB lineage: Bacteria > Pseudomonadota > Alphaproteobacteria > Caulobacterales > Hyphomonadaceae > CALLCD01. The sequence continues at coordinate 36,564 of JBDVDE010000140.1, read as the reverse complement.
TCCCACGCAGGCCATACCAAGCTTGAACCATAGAAGCTGCCAGCGCCAAAAACGCGGCCATATGCCCGACTTCAATCAACTCTGTGGTCCTTGAACGCCTTCAAGCTCACGCGGAACATAGTTCTCGTCATGCTTGGCCAATAGACGGCTCGCAACGAACACACCCTCGGAATTGAAGCTACCGTCTGCCACAACGCCCGCACCTTCTTGAAACAATGTCGGCGTCACACCGTCAAACACCACATCAATATGGTCCGTTTCGTCGACGATCCGAAAGGTCAACGCGGTGCCCGATGTATAGACCAGTGATCCGGCGGCAACGAAACCGCCAACCTTACCCGTAAGGCCCTCGGTTGGCCCGCCCCGCTTGGCCAAATCTGCGGGTGTATAAAACAGATTGGCGTTCTCTTTTAGCCCAACATAGGCAAGCATGGCTGCCCCTGCCAGTAAAAGAGCCGCCATTGCGACCACACCCATTCGTCTTGTTCTTGCTCTCATGTGCCCACTCTATATGGAAATCCCGCCAAGGGGCCAGCCATCGGGACTGTGGCAGAAGCCCACATCGACTATCTCCCCTCAGACGGCGTCTCTACAAGCTCCACCAAACTATCCTCATCAGCAGGCTCGGTATCAGGGTCAGGTCTCCCCGCGCCTTTTAAAACGATTGCGCCGTCGGTGAGGGCCGTAACCCGTTCTTCCAGTGCCACTTGCTGTTCGCGATTGCCGTCAAGCCTGAGCCATAGACCATCCCAGACAAGCCGCGCTGCCTCATCATCGCCATCCTGCCATGTGCCAACGCCATACATAAACCCGGCATGAAGCTGCGCCGGATCAATCGTCAAAGCCCGTTCATAAATCCGTTTCGCTTGCGGACCAACACGCCCTTGCGCAGATCGCGTGATTGCATCCGCCATTCCAATCATGGCTGGCACGAAGCGTTCGTCGCGTCTTAGGGCCGACTGGAAGGCACGGATCGCATCATCATTGCGGCCTTGTCCGGCCATCATTTCACCAATGACAAAATGTGGGCGGGGATTGTCCGGCTGTTCGCGGATTAAGCTCTCGAATTGCGCCAGAACTTCAGCGCGGCTGCGTTGCTCTGGCGGAATAGCCTCCAATTTGGCAATCCGCGCCTGATATGGCTGATCCGGTAGTCCCGCGCGGCCAATAAACAAATAGCCAAGGCTCGCAAGAAACCCGGCAATCAAAATAGCAATAACGGCACGATCACCGCGCCCCTTGGCTCGCGCAATCTGGGACGCGCCAAGTACCGTAAAAAAGCCAAAAACCCAAACCAGCCAGATCATGCGCGCGGTAACCTCAAAGACGCCCGCAGGCCGCCAAGTTCCGGTGCTTCCTCAAGAACAAAAGCTCCCTCATGCATATCGGCAAGTTCCGTTACGATTGAGAGGCCAAGACCCGTGCCCGGTGCGGCTTCGTCTAGTCTCACCCCGCGTTGCAGAGCTGCAATCCGTTCGTCAGGCTCCAATCCCGGGCCGTCATCATCAATATGCATCATCACACTGCCCGTAGATAAAACGACCTGAACCTTCACGTTACCTGCCGACCATTTGCAAGCATTTTCCATCAGATTGCCAACCATCTCTTCCAGATCCTGTTTCTCGACCCGAACAAAAACTCCTGCCGGACATCTCACGTCAACGCTAACCCCCTGACGATCAAATAGCTTGTTCAAAAGCCTCGACAAGTCTTCGAGCACCGGTTTCACCTCGGATCGCGCTCCAACGACTTGCGCCCGTGCCGCAGCGCGCGCCCGCTTGAGATAATGCTGCACATTGTCATGCATTGCTCCGGCCTGTCGCCGTACGACATCATCAAGCGGCTCCGTGCCTTGCGCTTCATTGATCAGCACCGCAAGAGGCGTTTTCAAGGCGTGCGCCAAATTCCCGACATGCGTCTGCGCCCGTTCGACAATGCCGCGATTGTGCTCAAGCAGTTTGTTCAGTTCCAAATTTAGCGGCAACACTTCTAGAGGATAGTCCGTCTCCATGAGGGTGCGTCGCCCCTCGCGAACATCCGCAATATCCGTTTCAATCCGCCGCAAAGGTCGCAATGCCGACCGGATACCCAGAAGCAAAGCGATCAAAAACCCGACCCCGAGCGCAAACATGGTCGCCACCAAAATTAACGTAAACCGCAAAGATCCCCGATCAGTTTCCGACCGGTCAAACCCGACAAGCAGGATCAAAGGCTTATCCATCTCCGGCAAAATCATCGCCTGCCCGACCAGCCGTAATGGCTCACCATTTGGCCCGGTACCATCTGTTCTAACGGCATGTCCTGAATGTTCGATCGCCTCGACCGAGTTGTCTTGCGACCACGGCAAGTTGCCGTCCCAAACACTGGCCGAGCTGCGGACCGCTCTATAAGTACCGCCGTTCTCTTGAACCAGAATAGACCAATACCGGCCCGACAAGGGCCTTTCGAAGAACTGGTCCGACGGCTCTCTTTCCTCATCCAAAACAATTATGCCCGCCTCATCCGCATCAACGGCGCCTTGCAGCGTCGTCACCGTTCGGTCGAGTTCATTGTCGAGAATGGTCACAATTTGCGATGTGTAGAGGGTCGAGAGAATCAGCACGATGCCGCCAAGCAACACGATGCCAATCACGCCTGCTGATCCCATCAACCGACGGGCAAGCGAGTTTTCGGAAAAGATCGCAAAGCGTTTCATAAACTTGTCATGACCATACGCCGAAGCCCCGTCAAGCGGACACAGTCAAGCAGGATCTGCCTAGGCAATAGCCCCATCAGCTTCTGGATTGATCAGCCGATAGCCCAAACCACGCTCGGTCTGGATACGGTCCGAGCCGATCTTCTTGCGCAAACGGCCAATAAAAACCTCGATCGTATTCGAATCCCGATCGAAATCCTGATCATAGATATGCTCGACCAGCTCGGTGCGCGGCACAACACGCCCCTGATGGTGCATCAGATAAGATAAAACGCGATACTCGTGCGCGGTAAGCTTGATCGGAGCGCCGTTGACGGTTGCCCGGGCAGAACGTGTATCAACGCGCAAAACTCCGCATTCAAGCGCCGCAGCGGAATGTCCGGTTGCCCGTCGCAGCAGTGCACGAAGTCGCGCCAGCAATTCTTCGGTAATGAAAGGCTTGGTCAGATAGTCATCGGCCCCGGCATCAAAGCCGGCAACTTTTTCACTCCACCGATCCCGCGCCGTCAGAATCAGAACCGGAAAGTTCCGTCCATCCTCGCGCCAGCGCTCTAGCACTGTAACGCCATCCATCTTCGGCAAACCGAGATCGAGAATAACGGCATCATACGGCTCGGTATCACCAAGAAAGTGGCCATCCTCGCCATCAGAGGCCAGATCGACCGCATAACCAGATTGGGAAAGCGCATCCGCCAATTGGCGACGCAGGTCCGCATTATCTTCAACAACAAGAATTCGCATATTAAATTAGCCTCCGGTGGAACTGATAACACGTCCGCTTTGCGCGTCCACTATAAGTCGGAGCTTTCGGCCATCTTCAGTTACCCAATCGATTCTATATTCTGCACCACCGCCGCGTTTGGAGAACAATTCGGCATTCAGGTGAGAGCCGCCAAATCGTCGCTTGAGGCTTTGAATAACTTCGCGAAGGGGCTTTATATCGCCATTTTGGCTCGCATCACGCGCTTGGCCGGGCGAAAATGAACTGCCCCAACCTTGGCCACTTGCAGGCGCAACTAGGCTCGTCGCGGATATTGCGATCAGCATTACGAAAGAGGCAACCCATCTAAGCATGCAATCTCTTATATTGCAGGATCACTGAACCGTGTGTGAATATCACGCTCAGGTGTACGTTATTAGGACTATTTTCTGAACAATTTCTTCAAATCAGCAATATCGGCATCATTCAGGATAATTTCAAGCCGCGCATAGAGGTGTCCGGCCTTGCCCGTTTTTTGAACGCCTTTACCCCTGAGTCGCAAAACTGCCCCCGTATTTGATCCCTCGGGGACCTTCAAACTCAACGACCCTGACGGCGTATCAACTTCCACTGTACCGCCCATAACCGCCGTCTTTAAAGCAATTGGCACCGCCATGCGCACATCGTCGCCATCACGCGTCCAGTTTTTGTGCGTTCCGACGGTCACTTCGACCAAAGCATCGCCAGGCGGTCCACCATATGGCGAGGTTTGTCCCTGACTTTTAAGCCGTAAAGTCTGTCCACTTTCGACACCTGCCGGGATATTGACGTCTAAAGCCTGCCCATCCGACATCTTGATCCGCCTCGGGCCGCCCGTAATCGAATCAGCGAATGAGACATCTACCCGATAGCGCACATCGCGCCCTTTGCGCGGTCCGGGGCCGCGCCGTCCGCGTCCACCGCCGCCAAAAAGGCCGGAAAGAATATCTTCAAACGGGTCATTTTGTTGCCCGCCCGCATATCCGCCTTGCCGGCCACCGCCAAAACCACCGCCGCCAAAGCCCCCGCCAGCAAAGCCCTTTGGTTGGCCCTCGCCATCAATCTCGCCGCGGTCGAATTTACGGCGTTTGTCTTGGTTGCCCAAAATATCAAAAGCCGACGAGGCCCGCTTAAACGCCTCGGCTTTGGCTTTGTCACCAGGATGCAAATCCGGATGCAAAGCCTTCGCCTTCTTGCGATAAGCGCGCTTGATCTCGTCATCATCCGCGGATTTTGACACGCCCAGAATGGCATAAGGATCGGTCGTCATGAATCACTCTTTTTCACAGAACCCTAAATCTAGTGCCGCATGAGCAAGAATGAAACCTCTAAGCTTCATAAGACCAGTTGTGCGGGCCAACCGCTGCGCCCGTCAGAGCCAATTTCACAGACCCGCAAAACATCCCCGCGCACCACCACTTCAGACAGCTCGCATCTTGGTTCATCGACCGTTTTGGCGGCAATGACCTCTCCCTCTCGCAGAACTTCAACTGCAAACCTTCCGACATTCTCAGCCGCAGGGCCGACCCAGTTGTCGCGAATTTCTGCGCCGCGCCGAACCCAGCTTACATATTGCCCACCCGCTTCATGCTGCCCCCTTGCCAGATGCACAGGCGCAAACTCCAAGCCAGCTTTGTCGTCGAATATACTCGGCAATATGCGCCCCGACACCCCGCGCCCCTCGGCTTGCCAGACAAGCTCTAATCCGATTTCTTCTTGCCCGATATTGCCCCGCCCGAGACGTCCATCAAGCACGACACATAAAGCACCGGCATCAACGGCAAGTATCTGGCTCCCGCTTAACCCCCTTAACAATCCGGTCAGCCGATATTGATCCGGCCCTATCAGCTCGGCATCACGATAGCTGATCATTTCCCAACCGGTCTGATTTTGAACCAGAACAGGTTGCCCCCCACTCAGGGCCGCGAGCGCACTAAAAGACGCGAGCTGTTCGCCCGGCAACGTGACAAGCAATGCTGCGCCCTCGTCCCAACGTCCAAGCGGCCCCGCTGCCAAATCTCCGATCAATCTACCAACACCCGCACGCTCCGGCAGTTCAGCCCGCACGCTCAACTGCGACGCATCCAGCCCCGCCGACACAATGCTCGGTCTAGGCCAAGGCGTCCCAACGCCCGCCAGCAAAGGTCGCCGATCACCAATCATGTCAGGCAAGACAGGCCCATCAATCAGCCAAACGTCTGGCCGCGCCAGCCCGTCTCCCGCACTCACATCTGATGCCGGTTCAACGGTGCGTACAACAGCCAACTCACCCGTATCGGTTTCCAATTGCAGCATTTGATGGGCCGCCAAGTTCACCTCGGACACACGCCAAATGCGCTCATCACCAATGAGCCGCACACCATCTCCAGCCTCAAGATCAAGATGCGCCAACCCCAAGCCCAGCGCCGCTCCGTCGGTGCCAGCCGCCTGCGCCAACATATAGTCAGCGACGGTTTGCGCGCGTGCCTCGGTCATGAGTAGCGGCAATGACACATCAATCACCACGCTGCGGTCCCCGTCAGGAACACGCGCTTCGACCGTGGCCGGTTGATACCCTTCATCGCCGCCAATATAAGTCAGCCGCAAAGCCCCCGGCGCTTTGTCGAGCAATTGCCGTGTCGTGTTCACTCCTTCTTCGGTCAACTCGTCACGGCTCACATCGCGCACAGGTGCATTGCCGCGATGCCGGAACACGAGCCGCCCCTCCCGTTCGATCGCTTCGATACCATGTGCGCTCATCAGTGGCGCCAATGCTGCCCGAACAGTAGACACCCCCGTCAACGTAAACCCGGCGACGAGCCCCGTCACCTCATCGGCATCTGCAAGCACACCGCCGCGTGCGCAAATGTCCGACAAAACCAATCCCAATTCGGATACGCCCGCACGTCCATTCAACCAATGCCCAAACGTCCAGTTTTCTCCATCCGCCCAAATATCCTCGCGCACCGGAAACACAGGAAATGGTCGAGCATCCCACGCCCACACATAAGTCGCCTCGACAGCCTGCTGTCCTTGCCAGAACGATAGCGCGACACTAAGCGCGCTTTGTTGAAATACGTCATCACGTTCGCCATTCGAAAACGGTGGCAATGCGCTTTCAGAGCTCTTCGGGTCAAAAAACAGATTGGGTGCATTCCCGCCTTTGTCGATTGCGGGGAAACCAATCTCCGACAAACGGATCGGTTTGCTCGCCGGACGCCATGCCGATGCCTCAGTCTGCCGGACGCCATTAGGGCGCTCGTGATGGATAGCATTCCACCATCCCAGCAAATCTTTTTGGCGGAACACCCAATGTTCGCCATGCGCAGTATCGACAATCGGCGTTCGTATCTGCGCCTGCCGATCTGCATCCGAAGCGTAGAACCAGTCAAACGCCTCACCGGCATCTTGCTGATTTCGCAAATAGTCTGGATCATCTGCGCCGCGAAACCCCGCCAGTGCATCAAGATGTTCGTCACCATCGCGCCAATCACCAACTGGCGGATACCAATCCACGCCTATAAAGTTGACATTGCTATCACCCCAGAACCGATCCAGTGGAAACAGAATGTCACCGCTGCCATCGATTGGCGCATATGCTCCATACTCCGTCCAATCCGCCGCATACGAGATCTTCACTTGCGGCCCGAGAATTGCCCTCACATCCTGAGCGAGCGCCACCAGTCCGCTGACAAACGGAAAACCGCCAGCATCATCGCGCAAGCGGCTTATACCGATCATCTCCGAGCCAAGCAGAAATGCCTCAACGCCGCCCGCCGCGCGCACAAGCCATGCATGATGGAGTATAAACCGCCGGAAGCCCCAATCGTCATCATCCCCGCGCCAACGAACTGTGTCGCCATCTATCTCGAAATCATCCGGCCGCGCCTGCCCGAGAAAGCTTGCAACCTCGCTCGCCGTTGCCGCAGACTTGTCCGCACCGGTAATCCGTCCACGCCACGGAAATGCCGCTTGTTCTGTGCCGCCATATGGATCGGCCAGCCCATTGCCGGGCGCCACATCCATAAACAGGAATGGCGACATCGTAACCGCCATCCCGCGCGCGTTCATTTCGCGAATGCCTTGCACCACGGCTCTGTCCGCTGGTGTGCCGCCATAATTCGGCACACGCTCTGCATCGGCAACCTCATCTCCCGAAGCAGAGGTGATCAGCCACGCATCATCACGATCCACCCCGCCCGCAAACCAGTCATATGGCCGTGTGTCTTTTTCCCGCCGTTCAACTCCGGGCCTGATCTGGCAATGCCCCACCCGAAGGTCATCACCAAACCACCCAACTGTAAGCGCCACGTTTTTTGCCCGAGGCAAATCTCGCTCCAACTGGTCGAGCGATACAAGCATGTCTGTCATCATCGTGCTTGTATGCGTGTTCTCGGGTGTCTCGATATTCGGAAAGAAATTCTGACGCACTGGCTCGGTACCATAAACAAATTCGCCGCTGGCCGGTATCAGGTTCACCCCGTCAACCAGCTCCGACACCCGCTCGATGTCTCTCCCGTTCGCAACTTCGCGATATATCTCGAAGGATAGCTGGGGCAGCCTGTTGCCAAATTGCTCAAGCGGTAAATCTTCGAACACCAGATAGGCCGTGCCGCGATAGGCTGGCGCACAGCCGGCACCCTCAATCGCTTCAATTAGCGGATCCGGCATCTGATCCTCGGTGCCAAAATACAGCCTGTGCGGTAGATCAGAAAGTGCAATCACTTCACCGTTCGACCAGACCCTGTCCACCCGATTGATCTCGCCCTCGCAAAGAGCAACAGCAAAACTCGCGGAATAGGTAAAGTTCGCAACGCGTGGCCCGCCTTTACCGCCACCAATCTGTTCAGTGGTTCTTGTTTCGCGCAAGCGCACCGCCCAGATCACTTGGCCGCCAACGCGCATCCGTCCATAGACATTCGGAATGCCCGCCCCCTCTCGGCTTTCCATAAGCCGGATGCTCTCGATACGGGGGCCTTCCGTCGTATTGCCAAAAATTGCACCATCAATCCGGCTGCCGATAAACCCGCCAAGCGCGCCGCCAATTGCGGTCCCCGAAATAGAAAATTCGAGCGCACCAATCCCTTGAGGCAATAGCGTAGATCCAGCCGCCTGCCCTAACGCTGAAAAAGCAATTTGTGCCATAAGTTCAATCCTCTATATCGGGAAACTGAAATGCCGCAGCAATCCGTCTCCGCCACCACGGCACGAGCCGCGTCTCCACCACAGCATGCCCCCAATATGCATGGATGATCCGCGCCTCGCCGCTCACAATTGCGCAGTGCTTTGCCGGACATCCGGTGCCCATACGGAATAATAAAATGTCACCAGCCCGCGCATCACCAACCGGAATTTCCGTCAGCCAGCGCCGCGCTGCCTCTAGCAGCGTCTCCTCACCAAGCGCCTCGGCCCAGTCAGGCGTATAAGGCGGCGCGCCCTCAGGTTCACCCCCCAAATGTGTTCGCCAAACGCCGCGCAGCAATCCAAGACAATCTGTCCCGACCCCTTTCAAACTCGCTTGATGCTGGTAGGGCGTTCCAAGCCAGTCGCGCGCACTGGCAACGATCTCGGCCCGCATCATCGCGCCTCTCCCGTGTTCCCGCTCGCAGCAGGCCCCGCCAGCACAGCGTCATTGCCCGGCATATGCGGAAATCCACGAAACCGCTCGACATTGCTGAACCACGTCTTGCATGTCTCGAACCGCTGATCACATGCCAGCCCCGCAAACTCTGGATCATCGAGATCGACCCCGCAGCGCGCATCGCCGAGAACCGCATCACACCGACTTGAAAATATCCGTCCAACCGGCCGTTCGAAATCTGCCTTCAGTGAAACCAGTTCCGCCTCGAACCCAAGCTGGCCGTGAGAAATTGCCGAGAACCTCCCCGACCAGACCTGCACAAATAAGTCTGGTTCTTGCCAATCAACACGAAACACATCGACCCGCGCATTGTCCCAAGTTCCACCCCGTAAATCATCTTCCGAAATCGCGTCACTCGAGAGCGCGCCGGTTGCATCCGCTTGCCCTGGTTGCAGCCCGACACTCGACGTAAACTCTCCTGCCATCAGTGCCAAACCAGGCTGATAGATCACACCATCAACCGTCAGTGTCCGGTCATGTTCGGTCGCGCCAATCACAACGCCGTCGCTGCGCGTAAGCCGCCAGCACAAACAAGTATGGGTAAGACCGCTTGCCAGCCTTTCCGAAAATTTCGCATCCAGACCTTGCATCTAAACCTCCAGTAATTCGATGATCGGCACGGCGCTAGCGCGGCCAGCGTCAAATGCTTCGATACTGGTTTCAAGCATGTCGGCGTCAAACCGCACGGGCACATCAAATAAAAATCCGGCCGTCACCACAGCCCCCGCTTCAGGCGGCGTCGCAAACCTGATATCCCCCCGCACCGTACTCACAATCACGTCGAGCTGCTCTTCCCCGTCGATCGCAGCGCGCACTGATCCGGCCACCGGTTTATGGATCCGCCGCGCCGTATCGCCATAATGCTTGACGAGTTCGAACACAGTGCGTGTCCCGTCTCCCAAGCCAAGCACCTGATCGGTCGCCGCAATGTCCTCTCCGGGGCGAACCGAGCGATCATCAACAAGGTCGCGAAACCGGAACCCGTGCAGTCGCCCGCTGCGGGCCTCGAAGAATGCAGTCAGCTCATGCAACTGCTTGATCTTCGTCACCGCCCCGCCAAGGTCCCAGCGCCGCCGTGATCCAGCCCAGACCGCATTGCGCGCCTCGCCGCCGCTCGCCAACGATACCACCTCGGTCCGTCGTTCCGGCCCACCTTGTGCGCCAAACGCCAAAGGCAGAGGCAACCGCACGTCATGAAATTCGCTCAGGCTCATATGAAACGCCCTCCCGCTGCTGCCGCGCGCGCGAGCGCCGTCGTAATCGCACCTCGGCTCGACATCACAGATTGGGCATTCGCACCCGCACCGAGATTGAGGTTCATATTCACCGTTTGCGATACGCCCCCTGTACCGCCAGTAATGCCCGACACCAAAGCCTCTGCTGCGATCCGTGCGAGATCTCGTAAAATTCCCTCAGCCATGCGCGAAAACTCAAGCTCGCCACTACGGGTGGCCTGTCCAAGCGCTGCCTCTATACGTGTACCAGCTTGATCAAAAGCCGCCCCGAGCGCATCCGCCGCCGCACGCCCCGGCCCTTCGGCCAACTCGAGCAACGCGTCACCCGCGCTCGCCAAATCGCGATCAAATTCTTCCATACCTATTGTCCTTCATCTGGAAATTTCTCCATCAGATCCGTCAGCTCGGCAGAGTTTACCCCTGCGCTATCCGCCCTGTTTGCGAGCCACCGCCATTCACGCAGGCTGAGCTTCCAGAACGCCGCCAGTGGCACGCCTGCCGCCAAAGCAGCGCGCTGCATCTCGCCCCAAGGCAGCATCATTCCGCCAATCCCAATCGGAATGCTTCGGCAACCGCTTTCGCCGCTGCCGCAGGCGACAAGTCAGCCTCGGCAATATGCGCCGCAGTCTCCGCCTCTCCCCCGCCGCGCAGCAAGGCCGCCACGACGATAACCAGATCGCGCGCAGACAGTGCCCGCATCCGCAAGTTCAGCTCGGATAGCTCTTTGCATGCAAACGCTGTTTCGATTTCGGCCAATGCGCCCAGCGTCAAACAGAGCCGCCGCTCAACGCCGGAAATGGCCAAACCAACTTCCCCGCGTGCGCCAATCACACTCATACGTCACCGCCGAACGCCAAGGCACCGGCACTTTCCAATGTTACTGAAAACGCGGCCTCACCATCATGCTCGCCCGAATAGGACAATCCCGAAATCTGGAACGGTCCCTCAATGGTTCCGAAGTCAGGCAAGACAAGTTGCCATCTGCCAATCTCGCCGGCAAAGAACAGCCCGCGCATCCGCTCGTCCGATGGTTTGTCTTTGAACACACCTGCGCCAGTCAGCCGAGCCGATTTCACACCAGCGCCCCCGACAAGTTCACGCCAAGCCTCAGGGCTGTCAGTACTGGTTCCATCAACATTCGTCGTGGTCAGCTGCAAATTCTTCGTCCGCACACCGGCTATCGTCACAAAACGGCCTGTATCGTCAGCCAGCTTCAACAATACATCGCGTCCTCTTTGGCCCGCCATCAGCTCGCCTCCTCTGTTAAAATCCGTATTCGTAAAATGCCTCGGAAGGCCTGCCTGTCCCGCGTGCGAAACACATCGCCATAAGTCGGATATGCCAGCACAACGATCTGGTCCTTGGGTACAATATTCGCCCGCTCCACCGCAGCCCGCAGCGCCCCGAGCGCCTCTTTCGCATAGGCACGTCCCCCAAAGCGGGACGCGACAGCAAAAGTCAGTATATGTTCTGTCCCTGCCACATCCGCCGCATCGGCCGGGCGCGTCTCATGCCGCTCAAGCGTCGCATATGGGTAAGACGACCCTTGCGTCTCGTCATCGTAAACCCGTGCAGGGTCGCCAAATTGAGCTTGCACATCCACATCGGCACGCAGCGCCGCCATAACCGCTTTGAGCACCTGACTTTCAGCACTGGCTCTCAATATCGTTCCATCTGCCATCAGAGCCGCACTCCCATATAAGGAGCTAGCAAATCATCGACCTCACGCGGGAATGCGTCTTCATCGCCAAAGCCGTTGCGCAATTTGTAGCCCTGCGCAGCCAAGAGCTTTACCGCGAGCTGCAGATCGTCAGGAACCGCTTCGCCATCCCCGAAACCGGCTGTAAACTCGACCTCGATACGCGCCCCTGTTGGCAAGGCAGGCAAGCCGCTCCAGGGCCGCCGACAAAGCCGGCCACCAGACAGAACAAAGCCCTCGGTCACATCCGTTGCGGCGTCACCCGATACAATCCGTACCGCCAACAAAGCCTGCAATGGCCCGGGCCGCAAAATGACCCCGCGCGCCGCCAACCCGCTCGGCCAGTTTGAAAATTCAATTCGAATTGTCCGGCCAACCAGCGCCAGATCAAGCTCGGCCTCGAGCCGCGCCCGCGCTGCCGCAATTAGATCTGCCACAAGCGCATCTTCGCCCTCATGACCAATGCGCAAATAATCCTTCACCGCAGACAGAGACACAGGTTCCCCGTCCGGCGGCGTTATCACCGTCGTTTTCATGTCTATCACCTTTGTTCCCGTCCCCTCCAAAGAGCGACCCGCGCCAAAGCACGAGCCGCCCCATCCTCCGCACAGGGATGGGAATGTGCGGAGAAACACGCGTCCACTCCAATAGGCCTCTGGCAATTGCAGCCATGAGCCCGCGAAGCGACGCTCCATGACCTCGCCCAAGCGAGGCCCGGAGCAGAGTTAGAACTGCATCACTTTAATCGCATCGAAGTTCTGAACACCGCCGCCAACGCGCTTCGTCGTATAGAACAAGACAAACGGTTTGGCCGAGAACGGGTCACGCAGAACCCGCGTTCCCACACGGTCAACAATCAGGTATCCTCGCCGGAAATCCCCAAACGCAATCGCCGCATTGCCCGCGCCGATATCCGGCATATCTTCAACCTCGGTCACGCCGTAGCCAAGCAGTGTCGCCGCTTCACCGCCCGTTCCAGCCTGCCAGAGATACCGGCCATCTGTGTCCTTAAGCTTACGCACTTCAGACACCGTACGGCGGTTCATAACAAACCGGCCATTGGCCCGAAACTGCGACTTCGGCGCATAGATCAGATCAATCAACTGATCGGACGCACCCGCGGCAGAAAAGTCACCCTGCACAGCCCCGATCTTCCCCCATTCATGGCTCGCCTCATCGACAATATCATGACTGATTAGACCGCGCGGCTTGCCAACACCATCGCCCGAAATAAACGCCGCACTCTCTTGCGCCGCAAAGGCCGCTTCGACTTCATCCGCCAGCCATGCACCCACATCAGAAAACGCATCTTCAAGTAGTGTTTGCGTCGCCGCAGGTTGAGCGAAAAGCTCGCCAGCCGGAAACTCGACCAGTGCCAATCCTTCAGCAGCCGTCTGAGGCCGCGCCTCGGTTTCACTCGCCCAGCGCGCTTCAACACCGAGCCCAATCGGCTTGCGGAATGTTCCAGAAGACGTTTGGCGCACCGTTGCAATCTGACGCATAGGGCTCGCCGCCATCAAGCGCGCTTCGATCAATTGATCCAGCTCTGGCGGCGCAACATATCCGCCCTGATCTTCGGTCCCGGAATTGAGCGATTTCAGATCGAGCCCGGCAATCCCGCTATCATCGCCAGAGCGAATATAGCGGTTCCACGCACCCGAATGCTCCATATTCACAGGCTCATCAGCCCCCGACAAATCGGCACGCGCCGACTTCAAGCTCAGTGCCTCAAGTCTACGGTCGATGCGAGCGAGCTTGTCGTCAAGCAGTGGATCTGCTTTGCCGCGCTTTTCGATTTCAGCCAGTCGCAAATCATTGGCATGCTTATAAGCCTCGAACACCGCCAGCGTTTCCGCAGTCGTCGTCTTGGAGGTTCGGCCTTTGGCCATTTTGGTTTCCTTGGTCATATCAGTCCTTTTCCCTGAAATTGAGTCTCCCCGTCACTTCCCTCGCTCGATCGAGGGAAATGCTGCCTGCACAATGAAGCGGGGCCTTCATTGTTCGTTTCTTTAAAGTGTCGTGTGGGCACCGATGGGAGCAAAACGCGCCGAGGGCTGCATAGGTTCTGCAACCAATGACACCTCGACCAGTTCAATATCGCTAAGCTCTCGCCCACCGCTTGCCCGCCGCATCCACATCAATGGGCGAAACCCGATGGACAGGCCATTCAGCCCTTCCCGAACCAATGCCCGTGCGCCATCGGTTTCAATCAAGCCACGCGCAAACAATCCGTGTCCGTCCTCGCGCAACATCAGCCAACGCCCGACAATTGCGCCGCTACGATGCTGGAGCAACATTGGCGGCATCTGCCCGCGCGAAAGCCCGCGAATAAATGCCCCCCCACGCACCACATCACCCGCCAGATCAGGTACACCGAAAAGCGCCGCATACCCCTCAATCAGAACCGGACGCACCTTGTGTTCAATCAACATGTCTCACTCCGTATCTATTTTGCGCTCGATCCGGTCGAGCTGCATCAGCACCGACCCAAGCTCAGTCTCGAGCCGTGCCAACCGCTCGGCCACATCGCGCCGCTCATCAATCTCATGCTCTACCGCCGACAAGCGCTCGCCTGCGCCGCCAGCCCAAACCAGTGCTCCGGCTGTTTGCATCAAGACCGCAAATATCAGCGCGAGGGTCACTCTCCGGTCAATTTTCATGCCGCTTTCCCCGCATCTTCAACTTGCTCCGCGTTCAATTCCGGCAAACCAACCATCTCCCGTTTTTCTGCCATGGTCAGGAAACTCGCCGCTTCCAGTCTTGCCCACAAAGCCTCGCGTTCAACCGAAAGGGCCGGCACTGCATCCAGGGCGACGCGCACCATAACCTCCTCATCGAAACATCCGCTCATCCACAGCCCGATACTCGAAGCCGTCTTGTTCACAAGCGGCAGCACAGTCATCCGCCAGAAGGCATGGTTTGCCTCTTTATAATTGGCATATGTATTGTCGCCCGGTATCCCGAGCAGCTGCGGCGGCACACCCAGCGCCAGCGCAATCTCCCGCGCCGCACCATTCCTCGCCTCGCGAAAATCCATCTCCGCAGGCGAAAGGCTCATCTGTTTCCAATCCAAGCCCCCTTCAAGCAATAAAGGCCGTCCAGCATTTTCAGCGCCTGCATGGGCGGTCTCCAACTCGGTCTTCAGACGATCAAATTGTTCATCGGTCATTCGCGCACCATCACGCCCATAGACAAGTGCGCCCGACGGCTTGGCCGAATTATCAATCAACGCCTTGGCCCAATCGGCACTCGCATTGTGCAGATCAAGCGCTTGGCGCGCCGCAGCCAATGGCGGCAAACCCGACACATCACTTGCAGGATGAAAACACTTCAAATGCAACACAGGACACCAGCCAGCCTCATCACGCATGATCCGCCGTTCGCGCCGATCGACCGTATAAGTCCAGCCAGAAATCCAGCCACGCGCATCCACCAATGGCTTCATCCGTTCCGGCCGCAAAACCTGCAAGCCTTTCGGCGCTTCACCGGCATCAATCTGTATCGCCTCGACATAGGCATTGCCCGACATTTGCAAGTGCGAATACAGCGTCTCGAACAGGCTCGGCCCTGCCTCGTCCGGCATCGGCCGCGCAAGCAAATTTCCGGCCTCTTCATGCGTCGACATCAGGGGCACCGACGCTGCCGCCTCTGCCACCATGCGCACACACCGATACGCAACTGCATTGCGCAAATACCCATCGCGCATCAAAGCCTCGCTTGAGCGGCTTCCCCAACGCGCTGATCCAAGTTGCGACAGCGCCACCATCATCGAGGAAGTGCTCTTCACCTCCTCGCCCTTTGTCCAAGGCAGTTTCATCTCGTCACTCCATTTTGTCTTGTTTAAACTCCGCGCACTCTTGGTGCGCCTGCCCGATCGAGCAGCAGCGCCCTTACGCCCCAGACCAGCGCATCCACGCGGTCCGGTGATCCAGAAAATCCGTCTGCCCCAAAACTACACATCTCGTCTTCCAGCGCTTTCATCACGCCGACATGCTGCACCCGTCCCGCTTCATAGAGCGCCGCAACAGGGCTCGCTCGTGCCCGTTTCCCTGCCCGCGCATTCACCAGCCGAACCGGCACCGTACAGCCAGCCGTCTCCAGTGCATGACGCACCATCTCTCCGCCTTGATTGGCCTCAGCGACAACACGCCCCGCGCCAAATTGCACCGCCATCGCGCTCGCCCGGCTCGCCCAATCCAGAGGCGACAAGCCCTGCTCGGACCCATCCGCGAGCACCACTGCACGATCGGCCTTGCCATCCGCGCTCTCAATCATTCCAACCGCCACAATCCCGCAAGCGTCCGCTTTCGGACCGCTCGTTGCGGGCGGATCGACAGCCACAACCACATCGTCGAGCTTTGGTGGCTGACCAAGCCGCGCTATTTCCAGCACGCTACGTGTCCATAGCGCGCCTTGCATATCCTCTATCAACTCGCCATCAAGCTCTTGGCGTCCAAGCCGCGTGCCAGCATAAGCGCGCTCAATTTCGCCCAGAAAACCCGGCGCAAGATTGGCCGCATTGTCTGCCGTGCCAGCCCGCGTCAAAACGCAGTGCGGGTCTCTAACCAGCCGCTTGATCAATGGCACAGGCCGCGGCGTCGTCGTCGCTACTGCCCGTGGATCATCCCCAAGCCGCAACGCCATTTGCAACATGTCCCACACCGTTTGTGCTTTCGGCCATGCCGCAATCTCGTCGCACCATGCGACATCAAATTGTGGCCCGCGTAAACTGTCAGCATCCTCCGCTGAAAACACATGCCCCTCCGCACCGTTCGGCCAAACCAGCCGTCGGCGCGAAACTTCGTAGACCGGCTTGTCTTCCATCTCCGGCGTAACCGCCCGCAAACCCGATGGCCCTTCAATCATCACCTCTCGAACATCCAGCAATGTTGGCCCGACCAGTGCAGCCCTTCGGCAGCCGCCATGCATCATGGCATAGCGCAGCCATTCTGCGCCCGCCCGCGTCTTGCCGGCCCCGCGTCCCCCCATGAACAGCCATGTCCGCCAATCTCGATCAAGCGGCGGTCTCTGCGCCTCCATCGCTTTGACCAGAAACGGATTGCTCACCAGATGCAGCATTTCCTCGCGGCTGAGTGAGTGATCGAGAATGCGTTGCCAGATCTTTGGTCTCCAAGCCTGCCAAACGTCTGATCTCATTGCGCAGCTCCTCATCACTCATTGACGAGATACGCTGACGCGCCAGTTCACTCTTATGGCTCATAGCCCGTGTCTCCTTGATCCGTCTTTGCCAACCATGCCCTGTTTTAGCCCCGCTTGGTGTCCGGTCGGATTGTTCTTCTGCCCCGGTTTGATTTATGGCGATTTATTCCGGAATCGCGTTGGAGACAGCCTGCAAACCCAGCCAAACCTGCTTATCTCGCTGCGAAAACACCGGGGTTGAAGCGATGAACCGCCATGACCTTGCCATGATTATCGCCATATTAAGACGCGCATGATCCTATGCGCATGAGAGATTCGCGAACCGACCGCTGAAAGACACCGCCATGGCAACTACAGGCACACAGAAGCCGGCGCGCAAATGGCTGCGCTATGGCATGCTTGCACTGGCCCTAATCTGCCTGACGGGTCTGTTTGCCGGCTATCTCGGTTGGCGCAGCCTCTATTCGGACATGCCTGAACTTCCCGAGACAGAAACCCTTTGGGCCAAAGGCCGCGAGCAAGCCTATGAATTCCGTGCTGCCAATGGAGAACTCATCGCAATTCGTGGCCCACGCTACGGACGCGTTGTCCAGGTGTCCGAGCTGCCCGTCCATGTCATTCAGGCTTTTATCAGCGCCGAAGACAAACGCTTCTACGAACATGATGGTGCAGACACCACAGCCATCGCCCGCGCCGCCTGGCTCAATTGGCGCTCCGGACGCACGGTCTCTGGCGCCAGCACAATTACCCAGCAACTCGTCAAAAACCTGATCCTCGATCCACGCCAGACCGTCCGCCGCAAAGCGCAAGAAGTCCGTCTCGCACGGCAACTCGAAACCCGCCTGAGCAAAGACGAGATTCTAACCCTCTATCTCAATCGCATCTATTTCGGGTCCGGCGCTTATGGCATCGACGCCGCAGCCGAAGGGTATTTTGGCAAACCTGCCACTGAATTGACCTTGGCCGAAGCAGCCCTGTTAGCAACGCTTCCCAAAGCGCCCTCGCGTCTTGCCCTCGATTCAAACCTCGAAGCTGCACGAGAACGCCAGCTATATGTTCTTGGCCAGATGGTTGAGGAAGGCTTCATCACGCTGGCAGATAAAGACGCTGCCTATACCGCGCCCGTCACCCTTGTCGATGCCAGCCGCTCGACCGCAGAGTTTGGCTATATCCTCGATACGGTCACCGAACGCCTCGGCCAGATGCTGCCAAATGCACCGGGCGATCTCGTGATCACACTCACCATTGATCCGGCTTTGCAAAACGCAACGCTTGAAGCTCTGACAACACGCATTGCCAGCGATGGCGAAGCATCAGCCGCCAGTCAGGCTTCTGCTATTCTGATCAAACCTGACGGCGCAATCAGCGCGTTGGTCGGTGGGCTGGACTACAATACCAGCCAGTTCAATCGCGTCACCCAAGCCCTTCGTCAGCCCGGCTCAAGCTTCAAACCTTTTGTCTTTGCTGCCGCCCTGCAAGCTGGCCTCGACCCATATAGCGTCTATCAGGACGCCCCCGTTAAAATTGGCGAGTGGGAACCCAAAAACTACTCCCCCGGCTATTTCGGTCCGGTCACCATGTCCGAAGCATTTGCCAAATCGCTCAACACCGTCGCAGCTCTGATCGGCAGTGAAATTGGCGAGCAACGGATCATCGCTCTTGCCAAGAGCCTCGGCATAAACTCGGAGCTTCGTCCCTTGCCGTCAATCGCGCTCGGCAGTCAGGAAGTGACCCTGTACGAACTCACGCGCGCCTATGGAACCTTCGCAAAATCGGGAGAGCGCCTCGACCCCTATCTGATCCTGCGCATAGAAGACTCGCGCGGTCAGGTCATATTCGAACGCACGGAATATGACCCGGTCCAGATCTATCCGGCCGAGCTTGCCGAAGACATGAACGCCATGCTCGCCCGCGTCGTCCAGAATGGCACGGGCGGAAATGCCGCCATTCCTGGCTGGACCGTCGCTGGCAAAACCGGAACCTCGCAGGACTGGCGCGACGGCTGGTTTATCGGTTTCACCTCCGAAATGATTGGCGGCGTCTGGGTAGGCAATGATGATGACAGCCCCATGAACAAAGTCACTGGCGGCGGCCTACCGGCGAAACTCTGGGCGCAAATTATGACCGTCGCGCTCACCGATACCCCCATAGCGCCCTTGCCCGGTGCTGAAGGTATCATTATTCCGTCGCCGCGCGCCGAGGAACGCATTACGTTCTATCGCAGCCTGTCAGGCGCTTTCGGCGCGGTTGAGCAAAGAACCCTCGCCAATGCTGATCCTGCTGTCGCGGAAACCCGCCGCTAGAGCCGGAAATCACTCACCCGACATAGTGCTTCCCCTTGCAATCTCCTGCGGTCAACGCCAAACCAGCACCCTATGGCTCAGACTCCACTTCTCACACTTGCAAATGTACGCCTTTCTTTTGGCGGAAAGCCCCTTTTCGAGGGCGTTGACCTGTCCATCGCCAAAGGCGAGCGCGCCGCACTTGTCGGGCGGAATGGAGCTGGCAAATCGACGTTGATGAAAATCGTCTCCGGCCAGATTGAACCGGACTCGGGGGACGTCTGGGTCCAGCCCGGCACCCGCATCATCACGGTCGAACAAGAACCCGACCTCTCTCCTTATGATACGCTTCTGGATTATGTCCTCGACCATCCGATAAAGCCGCATGCTGCCGCTGGCCGCATTGATATCGTCACAGACCGGCACCGCGCCGAAGCCGAGCTGATGGACATGGCACTCGACCCAAGTGCCACGCCCAAGACGCTGTCCGGCGGACAACAGCGCCGCGCCGCACTTGCCCGTGCCTTCGCCACTGACCCGGATGTGCTTCTGCTTGACGAGCCAACCAACCATCTCGATGTCCCGATGATTGACCTCACCGAGGCCCGCTTGAAAGCCTTTCGCGGGGCCGTCCTCCTCGTCTCGCACGATCGGAAGTTTCTCGAAGGTGTTTCGACCAATACGCTTTGGCTACGTCAGGGCACGGTTCGCAAAAGCCCGCGCGGCTATGCCCATTTTGAAAGCTGGGCAAGCGAGATCGAAGCGGAAGAAACCCGAACGCTACAGCGCATGAAAACCCAGCTCAAAGACGAAAAGCGCTGGTTGGCGCGCGGTGTCACGGGGCGACGCAAACGCAATATGGGCCGTCTCGACCGGCTCAACACCATGCGCGCGGAACATGCCCGCCGCCGCGCTGCCCTTGGCGCGTCAAAGGCCACAGCCGCGCTCAATGCCGAAAGCGGAGAAACTGCCAGCCGCAAGATCATCGATGTGCGCGGCATTTCCAAAACCTTCGATACACCAGCCGGACCGCTTGTAATCGCCGATGACTTTTCAATCCGCATCCTGCGCGGCGACCGTATCGGCGTCATCGGACCAAACGGCGCTGGCAAGACCACGCTGCTAAAGCTCATGCTCAAAGAAATTGCGCCGGACTCGGGGTCAATCAAACTCGCCAAAACCATCGAGACGACATTCCTCGACCAGACGCGCGAAACGCTCAACCCCGCCGATACGATCTGGGAAACCCTCGCCCCGAATGGCGGTGACAGCATCATGGTCCAAGAAAGTTCGCGCCATGTCGGCGCTTATGCGAGCGACTTTCTCTTCGGCCGCGAACAGCTCCGGCAACCCGTCCGCGCCCTCTCCGGCGGAGAACGAAACCGCCTGACCCTCGCTGTTGCGCTTGCAAAAAAATGCGATCTTCTGGTCCTCGATGAACCGACCAATGACCTCGACATGCAAACACTCGACTTGCTCGAAGACATGCTGGAGCAATATGCCGGTACCTTGCTTATCGTCAGCCATGACCGAGCCTTTCTAGATCACACCGTCACATCATGCCTGTGCCCGCTCGGAGATGGCAAGTGGATCCAAACCGCTGGCGGCTGGACGGACGCCCAAGATCAAATCGGCAAGAGCAACCAATCCAAAAAGAAGAAAAACCCAAACAAATCAAAACCTTCAAAAGACAACTTGAACAAGTCCGCCAAGCCAAAAGCCAAGCTATCCTTCAAGGACAAACACCGCTTGGACGAGCTGGACAAATTAATGCCTGCGCTTGGTGAGGAAATATCGGCGCTAGAGACAGCCATGGCCGATCCAGACCTCTACGCATCCGATCCGGCCTCCTTTCAAGCCAAATCCACCCGATTGGGCGTCGCACGGACCGAGCTTGACGACGCAGAGCTTGAATGGCTGGCTCTTGAAGAAAAACGCGAAGCTATCGAAGCCGGTTCAGACTGAAGCCAACCGGTAGAATATGACAAGAGTTCGTTAAGACCCGTTTGTTAGTCTCTCGCAAAGTCCGGAGATAAAAACATGCGTGTCACTCTACCAGCTGCAGCAGCCCTCATCTTTTCTATGGGAGCCAGCGCTCAAACATATTCTCACGAAGCAAATACATACCGTCACGGCGGTACCTATAGCACTGTGCAATCGAGCAGCGAACAATCTTGCGCCGAAACCTGCCGCGCGGACACGCAATGCCTTGTCTGGAGTTTCCGCAAACCGCACACCGCCGCAGGACCGTCCCAGTGCGAACTCAAGCAAAGCATCGGACAAGTAGAAAAAAATCCGACAATGACATCAGGCATCTCGCCGCGTTTTGCCTCCCAGCAGCAAGCTGCGCCGCGTCCGCAAGTATCAAACGGCTTGCTCGGCGGCGTCGCCTCGCACACGCAGGCACCAGCCGCACCGCGTCCCCTACAAATCAGCGCCGACCATACGCCTGTCAGCGCCGCCCCGACGCCAACACGACCAGTACGCCGTCAGCGCGCGAGCACATCTACGACTTACACTGCTGCACCAAGCCGCCCATCAGGCCGCGTCCTGAGCCCGAACGATCCGCGGATTGTGCGTCAGGGAACCAGAGCAACAACAGTTGCCGTTCCTGCCGCTGCACCTGCTGCCGTACCAGCCGCTGCCGCACCCGTCCGCCAAGTTGCGCCGGCACCGCGTCCTCAAACACGCACCGCCGTACGCCAGCGTCCATATGACAATCTCCGCAATCGTGAATTCCCGCAATATTCGGTACAAGACGATAGCGCCTTTGATAGTGAAACCGTTATTGACGGGGCAAATGAAGCCGCCGCGAATACAGTTGGCGCTGGCAGTTAACACCAGATACAATCAGAATTGCATAAGAGCGAGCCGGTTAAATGGCTCGCTCTTTTGTATTTGTGAACCGGATATCGGGGTGCTTTTCAGCTGCATATGAGGCATCCCAAGCATTCTTGCCGAGATACACGGGCGCGCCATCAAGGTCGGTGCCGGTCGCCGATTTGTTCATATCGACAAACGCATCAATCGTGGCGGGATCGTCGCTCGATAACCATCTTGCGACATTATACGGCGCAGCTTCGAACACGACTTCAAGTCCATACTCGGCAGCCACACGTTCGGCCATCACATCGATCTGCAATGCGCCAACCGCGCCGACAATCATGTCCGAGCCAATCGACGGCCGGAATAACTGGGTTACGCCCTCCTCGGCCAAACTTTCGAGCGCCTTGCGCAAGTGCTTCTGTTTCATAGGGTCCGCGACGCGCGCGCGCCGCAATATTTCCGGTGCGAAGTTCGGAATACCTGCAAATTGCAAGTCACCTGCCTCCGACAATCCATCGCCTACGCGAAGCTGACCATGATTGGGAACCCCGATCACATCGCCCGCATAGGCCGTCTCGGCAATCTCCCGATCCTGCGCAAGAAACATTAGCGGATTATGGATATTGATCTGCTTTCCGCCAGCCGTCTTGAGCCGCATTCCCCGCTTGAACTCTCCCGAGCACAATCGCAAAAACGCCACACGGTCGCGATGGTTCGGGTCCATATTCGCTTGAATTTTAAACACAAAACCGGACACAGCCTTATCAGAAGCCTGTAGCGTAACGGGTTGACCTTTGCGGGTTGCTGCCTGCGGACGTGGTCCGGGTGCAAACTCTTTAAGCGCGTTGAGCAGTTCGGAGACGCCGAAATGCCGGAGCGCCGAGCCAAATACAACCGGCGTCAGATGGCCGCTCAGATAAGCCTCTTGGTCCATTTGCGGCATCGCGCCAGACGCCAAATCAGCCCCATCCGTTAATTCTTCCAAGATGCTCTCATCCATCACATCCGCAACAGAATTACCGTCCATCCTTATGCGTTCAGCCGGACCAACGCGCGGACCTTCATCAGCCGAGTGTTTCTGGAACACGCAAAACTCGCCGGTGCGCAAATCTTTCATCCCGCTAAATCGGTTCCCGCTCGCTGCGGGCCAATACAGCGGCGCCGTTTCCAGCTGCAACTTGTCCGCAACCTCGTCGAGCAATGCCAACGGGTCTTGCGCCTCACGGTCCATTTTGTTGATGAAGGTCAAAATCGGAATATCACGCATCCGGCAAACTTCGAACAATTTCAAGGTCTGCGGCTCAATGCCTTTTGCAGCATCAAGCACCATCACAGCGCTGTCGGCTGCGGTTAAGGTGCGATAAGTGTCTTCGGAGAAGTCTTCATGCCCGGGCGTATCGAGCAAGTTGAATAAGAGGTTTTCATATTCAAACGTCATCACAGACGCCGAAACTGAAATTCCGCGATCCCGCTCGATTTTCATCCAGTCAGATTGCGTCCGTCGCCGTTCACCGCGCGCAGCCACAGCCCCCGCAGCACGAATTGCACCGCCGGCCAGCAACAGGTTTTCTGTCAGCGTTGTTTTCCCGGCATCGGGATGCGAAATAATAGCGAAGGTGCGGCGGCGAGCCGCTTCTTGTGCGGGAGTTTGCGTCATATGGTCGGTCCAAGCCTTACGGTCCTTCCGCCTAGCCCAAACCTAACCAAAGTGAAAGAGCCGATCAGGCCGCGCCTGACCAAACCGCATCAGTCGCAGACTGCACATTGACAGCGCGCTCTTCAGCCAAACCGGCTAGAACCGCCTCGGGTAACACGTTCAATTTCGCGGATTTGCTGCCATTAAACAGGGCCGCATTCGCGCCTGTTTTAGAGATCAAAAGCGCCGCAAGGTCTTGCAAAACCGTCTCGTCCATTTTGATCCCCTCATCAAAATGCGCATTCACCACCATCACCGAAAAATCGACGGCATCACTTGCCCGCAGCGACATAGGTTCACCGCAGCCAATACGTTTCCAATACCGCGCAAGGTGCAGTTCTGGAGATTCTACCTCGATGATCTGATTATTGAGCAAGAATAGCATTACGTATTACCCCGTCTATTTAACTTGAAACAGAGCATCGGAATTTGGGGTTAACAAACATTTACGATACGTGATCAGTCTTCGGAGGGGGGAGCCTTCACCGGCTCGGTTATAAAATGCCGTCCTTCACGATCTTCAATCTCGACGACCCACAAATCCCGGTCCCGCTCAATCGCGCGCCGCAAATATGCATCTATTTCCCGCTCTTCACGCGGCAGCCCTTCGAGCGTCATATCTATAAAAACACGTGAGCCATCCATGTCGGTTCGCGGTGTAAAAACCTGAGCTTCACCGTTCAGTTTTGATATTTTGAGTAATACGTTCCCGCGGTCAGCATCGCCGCGCTGGAGCACAAATCCTGAAGCGCCTGCGACACTTGCCCGCCGCATCAATGCCTCAACCCAGAGCAGTGTTGGTAGTCGAACTGTCATGGATTTACGTCCAACATCTAACTCGCCGCATCTTTGGTCATTTCCATAAGCCCGGCATCAAGTGCAGGCAACGTGACCCGCACGCGCGTGCCCTTATTCTGCTGGGTATCAATGATCACCTTGCCGCCATGCAATTGGGCAAAGCGATGGACAACGGCCAAGCCAAGTCCTGTGCCTGCACGCCCTTTGGAGTTAAGCCCTTGCGCAAATGGCTTGGCGATCCTGTCCAGATCCGCCTGATCCATGCCTGCACCTTGATCCGAAACGCTGATCGCAACCGCACCGCTCAGCTTCGTCGCTGACAAAGTCACCTGACCGCCCGGGTTCGAATATTTGATCGCATTGGAAACGAGGTTCTGCCAAATCTGTCGCACCGCCCGCGCATCCGCTTCGGCCCAGATCGGCTCTCCGCCGGGAAACTTCAAAGTCACCTCGGCACGGCTCGCCATATCCTGAAGTTGTCTAGCAACCGATGAACCACTCGCAGCCAAATCAACCGGCTCAAGCTCGAGCCTATGACCTTTCGCTTCTGACTTTGCCAGATCAAGCATATCTTCAACAAGCAACATTAAATCCTGCCCGCTTTCGTGAATAATGCCGGGATAATCCTTGTACGCGTCGGGAAGTGGGCCGCGTACTTCTTCCTTCATAAGCTCTGAAAACCCGATAATCGCATTCAGCGGTGTTTTCAGATCATGACCAAGTCCTGCGAAAAACACAGTTCTTTCCACCAGTTCAGCCTCGGCCGCAGTCGCTCTGTCTTGCGCGCTCTGGTCATTGCCAGCCTCTAGGGAAGCCAATGCCATACCATGCGGCAGCAATCCGATCCAACGTCCGCCCTCGGCAATCGGCGCCCCGATCACATTGAACGTCGCGCCGCCCGGAACAGAGGCAATCTCGTTCGGCTTCACATCATTGAGAAATCCAAGCTCGCGACCAATGCCTAGTTCCGGCCATCGCAAATTCTCCGGGCCAAAAATATCGCGAATCCGCCCTTCCTCGCTCGCGCGAATAAGAAGCAGCGGCAAACTCAACTCGGTAACATCCTGCCGTCTCGCAGCGCCCTCCTGAGGGGTTGCAGAGTCGTTTGCAGCCGTCTGTCGGGGTGTCATAACAGGCCCACAAGCCCAAAACATTACGCCAAGTTGCACAACTGTGGCCATCGTCAAAGGCGCAATCAGCGAAGACCAGCTCTCGGGCACAGTGTCCGACCACCCTGCCGCTCCCGCACTGATCGAGACGCCCCACGCCAGAACCCCCAACACCAAAACTTCAATCGCAACGATATTGCGCCCCTGCGCCATAGCTGAAAATGGACCGAGCAATACAATCACCACCAAGGGCGACAAAGCCCCCCCGCCGATGGCCAAGACAGCAAACGTGGTCAGTAACCATGCCAGTATCGCAAGATTGCCCGTTGCTTGGTCAGAGAGTGCCAAAGCGCTACGCCCTACCGCCCAACTCGCAACCGGCAGTAGCGCCATCGCAAACACAATCAATGTCATGATAATCGGCGCGCCCAGCAGGACACCTATGACGCAAGCCACCCCTACGACGCTCACCCAGGTAAGTTGCGAAATTGTAACGCGACTTTCTGTCATTTGTCGCGAACTGTTAATCAATCCTGAAGGATTCGAGCTAACCATCATCAACTCCTACCTAATTTCGCAGCTATCAGCAAAGAAAACACAGATGCCATGGTTCCCCGAACCCAGTTTTTGGGTCAAGGTAAATACGCCAGAACAGCGGAGAAACAACATGAAGATCATTCGAAAAACCCTAATATCCGCGACCATAGCGGCGACGTTAGCAATGCCAGCTACCGCCCAAGATGCAAGTCCAGTGCCGACTATCAGCTCCGCCCAACAAATTGTATCCGCCAGCGCACAAAATGCGCGCCAACCGGACATTATCGGGCGAATGGCAGCGAGCTACGGCACTTTCCAGAGCGATGTCGGGGACATTCAGCGGCGGGGCCTGAATTCAACCGCGGACGTCAATAATGCGCTCGATAAGCTCGCCGGACAAAATTCAGCGCAACTTTCGCGCGGCTGGCTCGCTTATGCGGCTCTAATAGCCTCCCAATCCCCTGAGTTGCGTACGTCAATTCGCGACGTGGTATCGGCCTACGGGACCCAGACCATTGCCAGCGGCTTACAAGCAGATCGCCAATATGTCAGACGCGACCTAAATGGCGGGGAAGCCTCCGTCTCGCTCGCTTTTTCAGCTATTGCCGCCGATGCACGCCGCCTCAATCGGACCGCCAGCTATTTTCGCGAGCAAGCCTTCGCGCTTCAAGGAGCAAGCTGGGCCAAGACAAAGATGCGCCGCGGTGAAATGGACAGCAAAATCAACACATTCATGGCCGCAACACGGACAGAGCGTTCGCCGCGCGGTGAAATCGTGAGTGCGATTGGACACCCAAGCTCCACGTCAGCATATGTACAAGCCGGCATGCCCGGCGCCCCTAGCCTTTGGGATGGCTCAATCGCAGCCAGCACAGGCATCAGCTTCCCGAGCCATGGCCGCTCCGTGCGTTCATCCCAACACACGACCCGCCATCGCGGACGCAACGATACCGCAGATCAGGTCGCCACACTTGCGGCCTTCCGCATCATGGGCGCCAACCCGCAACTATCGGGCCAAATTCGCTCGACGATCGGTGAAGGCCCAATGAGCCCATGTATTCGCAGCGCTCAGCTCAACGTCAATCAATGTATCGCTTCAAATGCCTTCCCGTTTGAAACGGTTGACTGCATTGGCAAGCACGCGATTGGTGAAGTCAGCGAGTGCTTCTCGAATAATGCCAGATAGGCTCACGCAGCCGACAGGCTGAAATCACACAAAACCCCTAAGGCAAAACGCTTTAGGGGTTTTCTTTTGCCTGCAAACATCCCACATGTGCGCCATGACACTTGAAGAAACCGCTCAGGACATCCGCGAAGAGTTCTCCTTTCTCGACGATTGGGAAGAGAGATATGCGCACCTCATCGATTTGGGGAAGTCAAACACCCCTCTGACCGATGCCGAGCGCACAGAAGCAAATCGGGTTCGCGGCTGCGCATCGCAAGTCTGGCTAGTGAGTGAAGCAACCGACGACCGGCGACTAAACTTACGCGCAGAATCTGACGCGATGATCGTCTCGGGCTTAATCGCATTGCTCGTCCGCCTCTTCTCGGGCCAACCCATGGCCGAGATCAATAAGTTCGACCCGGCCAGCTTTCTCGAGGAAATCGGCGTCAGTGGTGCCTTGACGGCCCAGCGCTCGAACGGATTGGCGTCGATGATACAGCGCATACAGGCCGACGCACGCGCAGGCTAAGCAGCTGCCGGAATTTTCCGGTCGTAAAGCCGCGCAAGCCGTTTCAAAATATCTGCAAGTAAGGCGGTAAGCTCTGATCCCGTCAGCGAGAAGTCAACACATAGTCGCCGCCGCGATCGTCGCTCGACCAGCACCAGTTCGAGCAGTTTAAAGTCCTCCGCACCAAGTCCGTTCTCGACCTGCTGAATGAGGCGCTCCGCCGACAAACTCATCTCAGACATACCTTGCGCTCCATTACCCTGCCCGCGCTTGTGACCACCACGCTCAAAGCTCCAGCTCATCGTCACAGATTGCATCGCCGAGCGCTGCTCATAATCACGCATAAACCTCGCCACACCGCGCGCCATCCATTCACGTTCGTGCAAGTCTCTCTCCCCCAGCAAGACCGTTTCGAGCAATGTCCTGCGGCTGGGCACCTGCCGCGTTAGGCCCGCAAAGGCCGCTCCCTCGCCGTCAACCTGTTCGGGTAAACCCCTATTACTCTTTAGGGTCCAGACCCATCGCTCGCATTGCCCCTCAACTGCCTGTATCGCAGCATCCCTGCAAAGTTTATCAAACACCTCGCTTTGAAGAATGCCGATAGAGCCTCGCCGCGCGTCCCGAGACCGGTAAACCAGATAGCGCCCCCCATCCAAGACAAGCATCCCACCCCGTCTAAGCGCACGAAGGAGCCCCTCAGACGACTTGCTCATGATGCTGTCTCTGCCATCAGTGTCGCAGCCTGCTTTAGCGCTGCATCGAAGCGGTCAAGCCAGTCGTCAAGCGCTGGGTCATCACGACGATCCTCAATTTGATGGCAGGCATAAGCAACAGTTGAACGATCGCGACCAAAGGCAAGCGCCACACGTGCCAAAGATATGCCAAATCCGACATAGACCGCATACATAGCAATCTGTCTTGCATAAGCCGTATCAGCCGTGCCGCGCTTCGGCTCAAGAACCGAGTTAGGAGCCACCTGCAATGCGTACTCGACCATACTCACAGCTAGCCGCGCATGTCGCTCATCAATTTGTTTGTGTACCTTGCTCAATGGTCTCTCCCTTGCGTCTGATACAGACACAGTAATGCCGGGTGAACCATTATAGGATATTATTCCTATTTCGTCGACTAATTTTCGAAAATTAGGCCGCAATCATTGCATGTCGACGCTGAACCTCTTGTAGAATATGTGGAACATTCGCCCCACTCGGACTATTCGTAATCTGATCAAAACACAGGACAAGCCGCGCTGCGCCCGTCTCGTCTCTCAAAGGGAGACGCAGCCACGAATGCCAACGCCCGGCCAATTGCCTATCTCCAAAAACTGCGCGTCCCGTTTCCAAAGCAATCGACATGGATGCGCTGCCTGCTTCTTCAACCGCCATATCAATCTCGCTGAGAAGTCCGCCCTTGTCGACGTCAGCAAAAATGTCATGCAAAAGAGATCCAGCCAGCCTGAATTTGAAGCCGTTTTCACCAAGCTCGACCAGTGAAATATTCCCAAGCGCACAGGCAAACTTGCCCGGGTCGAGATCAACGCGGCGCGGAATCCCGTCACCCTTGGCAATTTCGTGCCAGTGATCAAGCAGCTTTGCCTGCATTGGATTTAGTTCACAGTGATCTGCGTTGACTTGAAGCACCCCGATGCCCTCCTAGCGATTCGAGAATCAGTGATCGTATGATTTTGAATCTCTACGCAAGAGATAATTAACCATATCTTCAAAAAAAATCTGTTTCGAATCAGAAACGAACACGGCTGATCAATTGCTAGATTTCTTATTTTGGCCAAGGCCCATTTTTTTGGCGAGTTCCGATCTTTGCCGTGCATAACTCGGCGCCACCATGGGGTATTCGGGGCCAAGCCCCCACTTCTCACGATACTCTTCAGGAGACATGTCATACTTCGACCGCAGATGACGGCGCAGAGATTTAAATTTTTCGCCATCCTCAAGACAGATCAGATAATCGTCCGAGATCGATTTCTTGATCGATACGGCCGGTATCTGTGTTCTCGTTGCAGCGCCTTTAATTTGCAGGCCCATCATCGCATCGTGCACGCTCGTAATAATCACAGGCAGGTCTGCGGATTCAACAGAGTTATTGCTGACATAGGCCGCCACAATCGAGGAGGTCATCTCGATGACATTCTTTGCGACCACTGGAATTTCATTGTGCGATTCTGCAGACATTATTTCACCTTCTTCTTACAGTGATCGCTGTTTTGTAAATTACAAATAGCGACAAGAAAAGGTGAAATACTGCTTTACTGTAATTAATTGCAGTAACAGAATATTTATCAGTTTTCACTTGCAAATTATACGATCCGACCAAGAAACGATAACAATAAAACCGCACATAGCAAAGCTGCGGCCCACACCGCCATTCCACCGGTAAGCGGCCCTCTTGCCAGCACGCCTTGAGGGCTAAATGCTGCCTCGATCCGCCCATAGGCCCGCAGCCATAAAGCGGCGAATACACCCGCCAGAGCAGGTCCAGCCTTACGCCACACCGCGCCAGACCATAAAGCCACGCCATACCCCGCGCGCCGGTAAGCCCAGTCGGCATCGAGCACCGTCCCCGGACGTTCCTCCGGATAAAGACTAAACCTTTGCAACAGCACAAATGCAAGGGCCGCAAGCACCAGAAGCTGCATCTGGGTCAAAATATGATCAAACGTGTACGGCTCATAAGCTTGCGCAACCTCGGGATAAGGCAACATTTGATAGAGCATGCCATAGCCAAAACCGCTGACTGATGGCAGGGCAATCGCGATACAGATAAACGAAGCCAATCCCATTGCCAGCAACATGTTAAACGGCGCCTCTTCGACCCGCTTGCCACTGTCATGTCCGAAGAAGGCAAAGTACGGAATCTTGATACCCGAATGCTCCAACACGCCGGCAGAGGCAAACAGCAACATTGCCCAAACCCAGATATGGCCTTCATGCAAAACCGCACTCATGGTCAGGGATTTGGCGACAAAGCCGGAGAACAGCGGGAATGCAGAAATAGACGCCGCGCCAATGAGGCAGAACACAGCCGTCCAGGGCATCGACTTATACAAGCCCCCCAGTTCACTCGCCTTTGTCGTGCCCGTCCGGTAAAGCACTGCCCCCATACTCATGAACAAGAGGCCCTTGTAGATAATGTGCGCGAACGCATGCGCCGCCGCCCCGTTCAATGCCAGATGCGTGCCCACGCCAATCGCGCAAACCATAAACCCGACCTGATTGTTCAGACTGTAAGCGAGCACCTTGCGTAGATCGTTTTCGATCACAGCGAAGAACACCGGGAACACCGTCATAATCGCACCGATCCAGATCAGAATATGCTCACCGGCAAACACCCGCGCCAGAACATAAACAGCCAGTTTTGTCGTAAACGCCGACAAAACCACAGCGCCAACCACTGTCGCGCGTGGATAACTGTCTTGTAGCCAATTGTGCATCAGCGGGAACGCCGCCTTGATGCCAAATGCAAACAGTAGCAACCACGTCCCTGCATCCGTGCCAAGCGACAGGCTACGGATCGACATATCGCCCGTGACGGCAAACAGCTGCGTGGCGCCATAGAGCAGCAAAACCCCTGATAACACTTGTACGCCAAGATACCGCATAGCCGCGCCATATGCCGCGCGTGTCCCCGTCTTTAGGATCAGGAAGACCGACGAAATCGCCGTCAGCTCCCAGAATACAAAGAGACTTAGAAAATCACCAACAAAGGTCGCCGCCACCGCTGCACCGGCATAGATCATAGCCGAGGCGTCTTGCACGCGGTCATCCTGATGCAGCGCATAAATCCCGTTCAGCGTCGCCGCGATCAGAAAGGCAAACCCGAAAATGAAACTCAGACTATCAACCCGATAGAGGACCATATCGATGCCCATGCTCGATACAGACATCAAGTCGACTTCCTGCGTCGCGCCCGAGAGCAACCAGAAAGCAGCGATCGGCGTTGCAATCGTCAAGACCTGCCGGACCTTCTGGTTCGGCATAACCGCGCAGATCATACCCGCAAGGATCAGTAGCAAGCCCGGGTTAAGGATGGCGAGAAAGCTCATGATCCGCCTCCGCTCGTCTCGTCATCGTCGCCGTAATAGTCCTCATCACGGCACAGAAGCCAACCAAGCGGGCGCCCCATCAGCACGACAAAGCTGAAGGCAACAAATCCATAAATTCCGTAAAAGCCGCTAATGCTCTCAATGTCTTGCTCGACATGACGGTGATAGACCAAGTCCGCACCGATTAGCACAACCGATAGCCCGATCAGCCCCCACAGGATAATATTGCCAGTCCAGCTATGCCCCACCCAACCGAAAAAAGCCTTCGAGATCGGGTGTTGCTCAGTATCGGTATTCGCCTGCGCAAGAGGTTTTCCCTGTTTGGCCATCTAAACCCCTCCCATCGCTGGCGCCAAAAATTCTGCCACCTGCCCCATGAAAAAGAACAAGATCAGTGTCCCTGCCGCCGTCAGCACAGGCGCTGCAACCACAAACTTCGGCGCACCTTCGGGGCGTTTATAGCTCGCTGGCTCAGGGCTTCCCTTGGGCGGCATCAGTCCCAAAATCGGGATTGGCAGCAAATACGCAATATTCAACAGTGACGAAATTAGCAGCACCCAGGCGACATAACCGTGTTCAGCCTCAACCGCGCCAAGGAACAATTGGAACTTTGGCCAACCGCCCGCCAGTGGCGGTATCCCTATGATCGACAGCGACGCAACAAAGAACGCGCCGAACACCCACGGCATGCGTTTTCCAAGGCCGCGCATATCCGAAATATTTGTCAGCCCCGTCGCCACATAGATCGCACCCGCACACATAAACAAAGTGATCTTGCCCATCGCATGCGCAGCGATCTGCATACTCCCGCCGAGAAACCCGGCCTCGGTCGCAAGCATCGCACCAGCGGTCACATAAGCCAGCTGACCAATCGTCGAATACGCCAGACGCGCCTTCAAATTATCTTTGGTGAGCGCGATCAATGACGACACAATAATGGTAAAGCACGCCACGCCCAAAACCCATTCCGTCGCGGGCGTCGTCGACAGCAAATCAGCGCCAAAAATATAGATCGATACTTTCAAGATTGCGAACACGCCAGCCTTAACCACCGCCACCGCATGCAGCAATGCCGACACAGGCGTCGGCGCAACCATCGCATTCGGCAGCCAGAAGTGGAACGGCATCAAGGCTGCTTTGCCTATCCCGAAGGCAAACAATAATAGTAATATGCTCGCTTCCATTGGGCCTACTTTCCCGGCGAGCAAACCACCCGGTACAAAGTCGAGGCTCCCGCCAAGTGAATAGGTCCAAACAACCGCGACAAGAAACAGACCAATGGATGTCCCCAGAAGCGTCATCAGATAGATCTGTGCGCCGCGTTGCGCATTCGCATCGCCTTTGTGCGCAACCAGGGGATATGTCGATAATGTCAGCACTTCATAGAAGACGAACAGCGTGAAAAGATTGCCCGCCATCGCCACGCCCATCGCCCCGAAAAGCGCTAGCGCAAAACAGATATAGAACCGCGTCTGGTTGCGCTCGCGATTGCCGCGCATATAACCGATCGAATAGAACGAGTTCACGATCCACAGCCCACTTGCCACCAAAGCAAACAGAGCGCCTAGCGGCTCGACCTTAAACGCAAACTCCAGTCCCGGTGCCGCCTGACCAAGCAAGAGCTCCGGCTGTCCGCTCCCCATGCTCGACACTAGCCAGATCACTGCACCAAACAGGCTGACAGCACCAACAAGCGTTGCCCCCTCGCGCATATCAGGCACGCGTCTAAGCGCAAAAATCGCCACAGCAGTTATCAGCGGAATGGCAAGAACCATCAGGATCAGGTTGTCAGGGCTCATAATCCACCTCTGGGCAAAAAGCTCGCTTGGGCAGCAGCTTGCGCTAGATCAATCACCCAGTCCGCCTGAACGCCGATATAAAGCGTTGCAAGGGTCAGCACCCATAAGGGCACCAATAAAAGAAACGGCGCTTCTCGGCGCACTTTGCGAGGATTGGCGGGCGCTTCAAACCAGATCGCCTGCAAGGTACGCCCCATATAGATCACCGCCAGAAAACTCGAAGCGACAATCACCACAGCGGCCAGTCCCCAGCCGCCATCGAGCATAGCCTGCAACAAGGCCCACTTGGATTGGAAACCCGCCGTCAGCGGCATCCCGATCAGCGACAAAGCCGCGATCGAAAATGCTGTCATGGTCAGCGGCGCGGCGCGGCCAAGTCCGGAAAAATCATTGATCCGCGTGCCTTGATAGGTCAGCACCACACCGGCAACCGCCATAAACAAAGCGCCCTTCATCAGCGCATGATTGACCAAGTGGAACATACCGGCCGAAAGTCCGGCACTCGTCCCGATTGCGATCCCAAGCAGCATATAGCCAACTTGAGCGACAGACGAATAGGCGAGCATGCGGCGGATATCGGGCTGGAACACAGCCTGAAACGAGCAAACCAACATCGCGATCATCGCCAGCGGCGCAAAGATCAATGAGATGTTCAACGTCTCGAACGTGTATTCCGGCGTAAAGATCGTAAACATAAACCGGATCAGTGCGTAAATCGCCACTTTCGTCGCGGTCGCCGAAAGGAACATGGTGACAAAGCTCGGCGCATAAGCGTACGAATTCGGCAACCATTGGTGCAGCGGCCACATCGCAGCTTTCAGCCCAAGCCCCACGACGATAAATGCGAACCCGGCAACCACAGCCCGATTGCCCGGCTCAATCAACGCGAGCCGATTGCCCATATCGACCATGTTCAGCGTGCCGGTGACCGCATATAAAAAGCCAACCCCGATGACAAAGAAGGTCGCGCCAATCGTTCCCATCAATAGATAATTGAACGCAGCAGGAAAGGCGCGTCTATCGCGCGTTCCGCCAAGCGCAACCAGCACATAGGTCGAGATCGAACTAATCTCGAGGAAGACAAACAGGTTGAACGCGTCGCCCGTGATTGCCACGCCGGCAAGTCCGGTAAAACAGATCAAATGCGCAGCATAAAAGAGCTGATGCTTTTCCGTGCGAATTTCCGCCGACACCGTGGGCCATGAGAAGATCGCAGCCAGAACGCCGATCCCCGTGACCAATAGCAAGAAGAGAACATTCAGCGCATCAATGCGAAACTCTATTCCAAGCGGCGGCGCAAACCCGCCCAGATGATATGATACCACCCCGCTCGTACTGACCTGCAGCAACAGAACCAGTGCGCACAATGTGGCTGCAATAGAGCCCAATACGGCAAGAAGCCAAGCCGTCCGACCGTTAGGCATAAAGGCACACACGCCCGCAAGTACGAGCGGCAAAACGACCAGCAAAGCCGCAGCATTGTCCACCAGCATATCTGGCAGCGCAGAAACAATTGTCTCGAGCATCAGCCTACCGCCTCCACCGCGTCATCCGCGTCTTGCGCATCAGCCGCGACAATATCCATAGCCCGCACCTCGTCACTCTCGATCGAGCCATAACTTTCGCGGATCCGCACAACCAGCGCCAAACCAACCGCCAAGGTCGCAACGCCGACCACAATCGCCGTCAAAATCAAAACATGCGGCAATGGGTTCGAATACACTTCGATCAGTCCACTCGTCGCACCGTGCCCAGCTTCCGCGCCATGCGTTCCAACCTCAGCGCTATGCGCAGCGTCCGCCTCACCATGTCCAGCCGCATCCCGCCCGAACAGAATAGGCGCAGACCCGCCAGCGACTTTGCCCAGCGTAATATAGAGTAGAAAAACCGAAGTCTGGAAAATCGACAGCCCAACCAGTTTCTTGATCATATTGGCCGATTGGAAGGCAATATACAGCCCCACCATCATCAGGCCAATAATGGCCCAGTAATTCGCCCGCTCGAGAATAAATTGCAGCATATCTACCAGTCCTCGTCGCGAATTTCGGCAACGCGTCCGGCAAAAGCGTAGAAGATTGTCAGCATTGAACCGGAGACCGTAAACAGGACACCAAGCTCAATCAGCAATATGCCCAAATGCTGACCAGCATGTCCGCCGGCTGGCTCCTCAACAAGGTAATCATAATCGAGATAGTTGCCGCCATTAAACAAAGCCCACAGTCCGACGCCCGCATATAACAACAAGCCCACAGCCGCGAGTGATGCAGCAAACTTGGCTGGCACCGCGCTCAGCGCTTCGGGAACGCCAAACACAAGCGCATACAAAATGACCGCAACGGCCAGAATAACGCCCGCCTGAAACCCGCCGCCGGGGCCATAATCACCATGGAACTGCACATAAAATGCGTAGACAACAATCACCGGCATCAACAGTTTCGAGACAACGCGGAGGATAACGTGATGAGACGTCATTTGCTCTTTCCTCCCCGACGCGACTTGCCCCCCTTATCGGAGAGCGACCGCTCGCCAAACCCGAGCAAAAGCACGACAGCAATACCGGCGGCAAATATCACGCCCGTCTCGCCCAATGTGTCAAAGCCCCGATAGCTCGCAAGCACCGCAGTCACCACATTCGG
>JBDVDE010000139.1:0-13190 GCA_039942135.1 Hyphomonadaceae bacterium | reverse complement strand
AAACGCCGGAAACATTGAGAGGCCCGAAGCGGATCACATGGTCCGCGCTCAAGTCCCGGTCAATGTGCGGCCAGTGCCAAATGAACGGCGTTATGGTGATAGCGAGATATCGCATATATGCCTCCTAGGGGGTTAGGCGTTGTAGGTGTCGCCGTCCTGATAAAGACCAGCCGGGACAGTGGTGAAAAAGTTATCATCCGTTCCGCGCCGCATTAGAGCCATTCGCTCAATCGCCTCCGCGCTCCTCTCGTCTTTCTCTTGCCCCATCATCCGCACCTTGCGCGTAACAATATCGACTTCGATAACGTCAAACATCTATCTCTCTCCTTTATCCTGCCCCGTGTGCCTTTCGGGGTTGCTGGATTCAGTCGTCAAAGGTTTCGCAGGTCCAAGAGTGCGAGACATAGACCGACATTTTAAAGTCCTTGTCGCAGCTTTCGCATGTGCTGCTGTCATTGCCCTCGTTGTAATAGTGGGCGGGGTCTTCGCTCGGCTGGTGCTGGTGGCCGCAGTAGGGGCATTCTGGCCCGTCTGTGCTGTAGGTTTCCTCTGCCATGTGGCCTCCGGGGTTAGTTGGACTGTGCCGCGCGGGCGGCGGCACCAGCCTCAAGGGCTTGTTGTTCGGAGCGCCCTTCCTTGAGCGCGCCGTAGTATCCTTCATCGAAGGCAGTCCATTCGTGCCAGACCGCTCCGAGGCCGCCGCACTCTCTGCATCCGCTGCCGCGATGACACTGCATCGCCTTCGAGTATTCTCCGGTCGGTACGCCTTCGCTGCTTTCGTGGCACCCGCTGCACGGATACCACCAGCCGCCGTTATCAGTCGTGACCTCTCGGAACGCTTCGACGTTCAGGGTGTCGCCTTTCGTCGCCATGTTGGCCTCCGGGGGGTTTTAGGATTGGTTAAATTCGAGGCGGCAAACGGCGTGAGGGTAGTGTCCTCGCCACTGGCCTAAGAGATGGTCACCGTCTGCGAGTTCATACATCGGAAGCCAATCGTATTCGTCCCACAGCCTGTGTTTTGTCCGGTAGGCAACGCCCAAAGCGGCGCAATCTGTATGAGCCTTAAACGTCCAAACCTGCGATCCATCCGCGTTGACTTGGCGCAGGTAAACCTCGCCCTTCGGGATCGTTCGCCCGCATTCTTCGCAGCGGTGCGGCTTGCGCGCTGGCCCTATCTTCTCGCTGATATTTGAAATCATTTCGGCCTCTGGGGTTAGCTGGACTGGTTGCCGGGCCAACGGATCACGTCCGCGCGCCCTGTGAAGACTTCCCAAGCGAGCCGTAGTCGCGATCGGAAAGAGCGCAGCCCCTCGGGGCGGGCCGGATACCAGTTTTCCCCGTCATCGCATACTGTGGTGCTGCCATCCGCCGCTCTGGCAAGGCTGGATAAGGTATAGGCGTTTGGTGCCCGTTTCATCGCTTTTCCTTTCGGGGGTTAGTTGGACTGTCTCAGAACAGGCTGAGTTGGTCCGGTTTCGGTATCTCTTGCTTCGGCTCCCAAATCCACGCGGCCGAGGCCGTGGGCAGCGCTGAGAGTGCGCCACGCATATCCTGCTGCCAACGGGCAAACTCCGTTTCCGAGCAGTCGCAGAGCGCGTGACCGGGAGGCCAGCCCATCAACCATTCGACGAAGAGTGGATTCAACCTCCGCTTCTTCCAGTTGCCCCGTCGCAACCAGCGCCGCAAACTCGCGCGCTTGACGTGCGATGTCACCGAACGCAACAGCTGGCGCGAGGTCGGGCGCCATTGCGAGTGCGGCAGACCATTTAGGCATGTCTCCGGGGGCGGGCGGGAAAAGCCCTGTGCGTCCGTCGCCAGACAGGCGTTTCCGGCCTTCGCTGAGGGCTTCTGGCCGCTGCCCCGAGCGGTCACGTCGTGCGCTTGCGGAGTAGTCCAGCGGCTCACTTGCTGCGGCAGGCCAGTCTGCACCAGTCGACCCGTCTCCGCGTCGTAGCAGCGCTCCCCGCCAGTCCACGGTGTTCCGTCCCGGTTCACCAGCGGGCGGT
Source organism: Hyphomonadaceae bacterium (assembly GCA_039942135.1). Lineage (GTDB taxonomy): Bacteria > Pseudomonadota > Alphaproteobacteria > Caulobacterales > Hyphomonadaceae > CALLCD01. The sequence goes on along the minus strand of JBDVDE010000139.1, from coordinate 11,184 downwards.
GTTCTACTCCCGGTTCTTGCGAGCTCGGCGTCTTCCACTGCACGGTAGGCGACGATGAAAACCCGCTGCCTCTCGTGCGTCGCGCCGACCTCTTCCGCTGAGAATACGCCAACCGCAGGCGTGAAACCCAAGTCTCGTAGGCTTCGCAGGACGGCTTCAAGGCCGAGGGTGAGATGGCCCGCGACGTTCTCGAAGAAACACCAGCGAAGGCCGTCTCCGAGTTCTCCGATGATCCGCTCAATATCGGGCCATAGATGCCGCTCGTCGTTTTCGCCCTTGCGCTGGCCTGCTTGGCTGAACGGCTGGCAGGGATACCCGGCGAGAAGGGTGTCGATGCATCCGGCGAGGGGCTTGGCGTCGAAGGTGGTAACATCGTCCCAGATTGGCGCGGGCGCGAAGTATCCGGCCCGCTGTGCGGCGATGAGGGCTTCCCGTGGGTATTCTTCCCATTCGACAAAGCATCGGGTGTGAAATCCCGGCTCTGCAAGCATGAGCCCCATATCAAGTCCACCGGCCCCTGCGCAGAGAGACAATCCGTTTCTGGGAGGTAGCACCATGCCATCGCCGCTTCCGTGTCCTAAATCCTAGTCTGGAAACTATAGCATCCCCGCGCTTGATTTGTCCACCTAAATAGTCCAGATTGAAAATCGAAGTTCCCGAAACCAAGGTAATAAAGTGGCGTCTGAATCCGAAAACCGGCCTGTGAGAAAGATCGGCTATGCCCGAGTTTCGACACATGACCAAAACCCCGACATGCAGATCGCCGCGCTCAAAAATTACGGCGTGCCGGAAGAATTGATCTTCGTGGACAAGGCCAGCGGCGGCACCATGAAGCGCCCCATGTTCATCCGCGCCATGAAAACCTGCCAGCATGAGGGCAGTGAGTTTGTCGTGTGGAAGCTGGACCGGCTGGGGCGCACCCTCGGCGGCATTCTCGAAACGCTGGAAGTCCTCACGGATCGCGGCGTTGAGTTCGTCAGCCTGACGGAGCGGATCGACACGAAAGGCCCAATGGGCAAGGCTATGATACGCCTGCTGGCGGTGTTTGCTGAGTTGGAGCGCGACCTAATCCGCGAGCGTACCAAGGCAGGGATTGCGCGGGCGCGTGAACGCGGCGAGCGGGGCGGTAGGCCGGTGGCCATGACACCGGAGCGTATCGCCAAGGCCGAAGAAATGCTTGCGGCTGGTGAGCGTGGCAACACGGTCTGGAAGGCGATGCAGGCAATCGAAGGTCCGAAGATCAGCCGCGCCGCATACTATTCGTGGCAACAGGCTTGGGACGTGGAAAACCGCGACCCCGGCATAGTTGGTGAGTGAGTCTGAAAAGGAGCAAGGCATGGCAATCAGTGCGCGTGAAGTGGCGATGGCCGCGACGGCTATAGCAGCACGGACAGCGGAGTGGGCAAACGGCTGCCTGATCCTGCCGGAGCATGTCGAGACGGATGGCGCGGGCGAGGCGCGGGGTCTCGCGGAAATGCTGCGCCGTCATGCTGATTATCTTGAGCGCCGGGCGGGACCGGCTGAGTCTGAATAGGAGCGCGATATGCCCGGCTGGCACCCAAACATGACGGCGGAAGATCACGAGCGGAACATGGAAGATGCCCGCCGCCAGTGGAAAACAGATGCCCGTATTGCCCGGTCTATGGAGCGGCAATGGCGGCAGGAAGCGGAGCGCCTTGAGGCGTTGTGCGGTAAATCCAAATAGGAGCGAGACGATGGATGATCTGGCAATTCGCTTACAAAAGGCCGCAGCAGATCACTGCGCGCATCTGGACCTTCCGCATGACCTTGGGCTTCGCCTCTTGGCGGTAGTGTTTCAGAGCGATGGCAAAGAAGAGGAGCGCTGGTGCGAGGCTATGGAAAACGCCTGCCCGCACTGCGGTGGCTCTGGCCACAAGGATGATGTCCAGTAAAGGAGCGAAGGTATGTTCGATGAAGTCGATGAGGTGGCGTTTGCACTGTGGACCGCCGACACCGCGAACGCCTCGCGCGAGGATTGGGTCGCGGCGGTAGACGAGCACGACAGGTATCGACGCATGGCGCGGGCGGCGTTTAATTCGATCTGCTCGCTGCTAGGTCAGGTTTAAAAGGAGTGGATGGTGCAGGTTTGTAGGTGGCATCATTATGACGAAGTTCCGGGCGGGCGGTTTCTGGTGCCGGGTTGCTGGAACCGCGCCATACACGGTGATCACGCTGATTGCCATTGTCCAAAGCCACCGAAGCGGCTGCCAAAGGCGGCGCGCGCTTTACTGGAGGCGCTGGCGGCTCTGGGGCTTGATGACGATCAACTTGACGAAGCGTGGGCGTATCTCGCCCGCTTCAAGTCCAGATAGGAGCGAAATACGACCCCTCCCAGTTTCACGAGTCGTTCACGCAATGTCTCTGTGAGTGGTCTGGTGTTAACATCTTGATAAGATTTTAATTCCGAAGAATTCAAAATCCCCCGCCGCGAGGCGTGCCGGTTCGAGTCCGGCCTTGGGTACCAACATTCAAATACCTGATCTTCTTATGGAAGATCAGGTATTTTGTTTTTTGAGGGCATTTGTTCTGAGGTTCTGATCGTGTGACTCACACTCGGCTGTTCCTGAGTTGTTTATCCACGTTTCTCCTGAGCAGCGCGGCTGAGCTTTTTCCTGCTGGCGTCCTTCCTGTAATACGCGACCATTTCAGCACTTTGACCTGTGACCGCCTGAATCTCAGCATCGCTCGCTCCGGCCTCAGCAAGTTCGACGATAGCGAGTTTTCGTAGACCATGGAGCACGTAAGGGGAGGCCCGTTTTCCGAGCGTCCCGCGCCATGCGCGGAAAGTTTTCTCGACCGAGTCATATCCTAAGGGTTCGCGCAGGCTCTTAGACAGAACATGTTCACCACTTCTCTTAAAGGTGGCCAGTGCAGCCTGGAGTGATTGCGGGCAATAGACTTCTAGCTCCTCGTCGGCCTTATCGTCGACCACCGTCATCCAGTCCCCTTGAAATTGGTCCCAACGCATTGCGATCGCAGCACCTGGTCGTTGGCCGGTTCCAATGATCAGAGCGGCTGCCAATCGGACGCGTTCCGGTGCATCGGACAGAGCCGCGACCATCCATTGTGGCCAAGGCTGGTATTGTTTTTTTGGTTTATGCTTGCCAAGCCCAGAGGCCGGGTTCACGCCGAGCGGCCAATCCAGTTCCCGGAGAGCGTAGTTCCAGAGCAGACTGATTGTCTGACCGAATCGAGAGGATTTGCGTGGAGTTTCTTGCATCTGAGCAAGGGCCGCCTTCACCATTTTGCGCTCGGTCTTACGCATGTCAATGCTGCCGTTCATTTCCATAATCCGGTCCATCGGCGCGCGGTAGCTTTTGGCCGTGCTCGCTGCAACCTTTCCAGCTCCGTGTGTTAGATCACTGCGCCATGCCTCAATGCACTCGCGCCAAGTGTACTTCTGTGGTCTGGCTTGCTGATCCAGTTTCCCGCTCTGAGCTTTCCAGTACAGCTCATCCAGCTTTTTGAAGTCACCGCCCCAATCGAGCTTAATCTCTCGAGATTTCTGTTTTTCTCCATCGCGCCAAACCACCCGATGATACGGATCCCAAGTCTCGCGCCGAGCGTTCCATTTCCAGTTCAAGTGTGGCTTGGCCACGCGGGGTTTTGCAGGTTTCGTAGGGTAAACTCTTCTTCTGGACGCGCGGCCTCTGCATCGAATACGGCGTGCAGAAGGTCGACACGCCAGCGTTTTAAGTTGCCAATTTTCTCCGGACTGGGGGGCGCACCTTGCGCGACAAGCTGGCGGAATTCAGCTGAAGTCATGTCGAACATAGCGGCGGCCGTGTTTTCTTTAACGACCAATTTTTCAGTGCGTTTCGCCGACCTCATCTTGCCCATACTCCACGCAGCGGCTGCAAGTGTACGCACATTGGGCGTAATGCCGCCTCGTGCGCTCTTGCAACGTTGGAGATACGGGTGATTAGCACTTTGGTTCGATTCCATGATCTGCGTTGATGTCAGAGCACTAGGATCGTATTTTTGTCGGTTTCTCCGAAGGCCTTTCCGTTGAAAAGCGTGATTTTTGGCGAAAAAGGCAAGATATTGGTTCGGGAAATGGTCGAAAGTTGCGAAGTAATAAATTGACCGGAAATTCTTTTTCGCAAACTTAGAAGCATTCATTCTCGTCGATACGAGAACGCATTGCCGATCCGGGCACCGGACCCTAGCGGATCTCGCGTGCATCCAGTATTTTAGCTCACTGGCGCGACCGGGGCCATCACCGTTCGCGATGACCTCCTTATGGAGATAGGTATCATGGAGATAGGTATCGCGGGACTTTGCCAAAGGCTCCGTGCTGGCGATTGAGTTGAAACGTTCGCTCACGCCGACAGCGCCACGAGATGATCAGCAACGCGGTCGAAGATTGATTCCAACGCGTTGGAAAACTCGTAGCCCCTGACGAAAAGGAATATATACCCATTGACGTGATGCACAGTTCCCATTCCGGCAAAACCGTTCCGCGCGTCATAAAATGGGTATGCTTTTGCCAAAGCACTCAGGGGATAGGCGACGATGCGAACGACGAACTGAACCAAGGAAGTGACCTTTCCAGCGTGAATCGTTAGATGCGGTCGAGCAATAGTTCAGGTGATACATTCTTATTTGGAAGCTACCTGCGCGTGCTCGAATTGGTCCCGAAAAGACGCCTACGTATCGAAATAGTGTTCGAGTTTCTGCACATGCATGAAACTTAGGACGTGTCGAAAAGAAGAACAAGGCGAGGGGGCAAAAACCGTATCCCACCGCGCGATGAGAGCCCTTGTTGGTGTCGACGATCAATACATCTGATCGTTTAATAGACTGGCATCCTTGGAATGCGTTATTAAACGATCACGTTATGCAGTCTCGGCCAGCCCTCGCAGCTGTTTGCGCAATTCCGACAGATTGCAACCTGTCATCTTTGCCCAGGCCTCGGGGGCGTTCCGCAGCCTTCTGCGCCGCGCGCGGATGAGCGCGGTGGTCGCGTCGATGACAGGAGACGCGAGCGGTGCAGGCGGCACCTTCAGTTCGGACGCTCTGACATGCCCATGAAACCGATAGGTCAGCTGGCGCAGGAGTGACCGACCCAGCCAAACGGGAAGCTTGGTGTTTTCCTGCAATTGCACTGCCACGCTGTCGATCGTCGCTTGGGCAAGGATCGCTGATTGCGTAGTCAGCGGGCCGGCCACGGCGTCCAATAGCTCACTCATTCGACGGGCCGCTGCATGCGTGGTGATGCCGGACACGAAGCGCGCATCAATGCCGAGAAGCCGACCGATATATCCCCAGAGACGATACTTGCCGTCAAGCTCATGGCTCGTAAACGTATAACCGAGCGCCGCTTCGGCCTGCCATGAGGTCAGCGTAAAATCGATCCAGACGCGCGCCAAATCGACCTGATTAATTGGCGTGCCGTAACGCGCGGCGTCGTAGCCGCTCTTCGCCGCGAAATAACGCACTTTGGCGTGCATCATCCGGACACCGTTTGTCGCGATGTATCCCGGCGCCCCGACGCGCAATGCGTCCGGCAGCATCGCTTCGCCCAGCCATTTCGCGGTTTCCCGCAGGCGGGCATCGGCCCCATCGACAAGCCGTCCGGTTCCGGAAAGGACGGCCGCGATGGAAGGGGACTCGTAGACACGGACGAGCGACCCGACGCTGAGCGAAATGACATGGACAGCGGGCGGCATGGTCCAAAACGCTTCGGCCCCGTCTTCAAGCAGATCGTCATCTACCTCTGAGGCCGCCTGCTCAGGGCCACCAGATCGGGGTCGGGCCGATCAAGCGCTGCAAGACCGTCGCGCAGTGCAAGGTCAAGCGCCGCTGCCAGATCGCCGTTACTCTCTGCGATGCGTCGGGCCACCTTGTCCGCCGGCGGGTCCCCATGGGTGAGCGCCCATTGCATGAAATCCGCCCGGTCCGCGCCAAACTGCATCACAATTGCGCTATGGGACATGCGCGCGGTTGGCCATGGAAGTATCGTCATGCTTTTGTGTCCGTCAGCCTGCGGCGCGTCTTTTCGGAGGTGGCACGTGGAGCTGTCGAAAATTCGCCCTCCTCGAACCGGCTGAGCGCGGAATGAGCCGCACAGAGTGTCCGGGTCCCGGACCAGTCTTGCGCGATCTGCTCTGCCCAGTCACAAAATCGCGCCCCGGCATCCGGTTCGTCCAGCAGCGCGTCTTTCAGCTTTGGATGGAATGCAATACGCGGGGCGCGAAGCGCTTTGCGCGCGATGCTGGGTAGGGGCGGAACGTTTAAGGTATCGTCGACGTGCAGTGCGCCACTGGCCGCATGAAACACCAGCAGCGCGCCGGCGTGGATGCTCTCGTCCTCGCTGATGTAGTCGATACCGTCCGGCAGCGAGAAAGCGCGCTCGGGATACCGTGTGGCGACCGCGCCGCTTTCTACCGTATCGGTGGCCCAGACGACCTGCGGAACCTGCTTCTTATGGCGGCCTAAGCCGTAAAAGGTGGCCGCGGGAAAGTCTTCGGCCATTCGCATGCAGTGGAGGGTGTGAAAAGGATGCACGTTCAGCACCGCTTCCCCTGCGCGGCCCTGATCCGTCATCGCCATTGCGCGCTCACGTATTTCGCCCCGCAGCGTTTCTCTGTCGAGAAAGAAAAAGCGTCCCTAGTCAAGCTTTACGAGAGAACACTGGGTCCCAATGTTGAGCACACCTGCAATCCGCAGATCACCTCGAATGTTCCAGAAGCCATTGCCCAATGCGATGATCTCTTCTGCCATAATAGGGTGCCCTCTGCGTCTATGCTGTTTAAAGTCCGGAGGTAACTGCCCACGGTCGACGCGGTTAGTTCATGCCGCCTCTAGGTCCATGACGTGGATGCAACTCAAATGGGAACGGTCCGTCCTTATATAAGAATAACCGTGGGAGAATCGTAGTGGCGGTTCGGCCGGGCTTTCGGATTGAGAAGCTAGCATTCCCGCAGGCGAGGTTCTTCTTCTCCGCGACGCAGGGAGCCAGCGAGAGAAAACACTCGCCGGTCGGAGTTCAGATCAAGTGACCCGCGCGCATTTTCTCCAACGCGCGGATCGAGGTTACAGGATCGAGCAGCAACCCCTTCCATTCCGCCTCGGCGTGAAGCCAGTTGTCGAAGTTCACGAGATCATGGTCGGTCATCGCTGACAGGTCAGTATCCCTTGCAGCCGTCTGGACGTAAAAGGCTGTGCCGGTAGCATTCAACTTTGCAGGGGGCAGCGCGCGACGGCCAGCAAGGATTGTGTCAGGTAAGATAAGCGGGACCAGGCAATCGAAGGGATTGACGGAGTGTGTCGCTTCCGAGCGGGCAGGGAACAACATATCCAGTTTGCTACAAGCTTCGTCGAAATCCTTGAGGGTGCTGAGGGCCACGACCTCGCGACCGTGAACTTCGCGGAAATAGTTGTTTGGCATCGGAAGACCATTTTCGAGCCAGGGGGGCGTATCGCAGACAGCCGCGGCGTCAAATTCGGAGAAGCTGTCAATTGCGTTGGCAGGGAGGGAGGCACGGATGCAAATGAGATAGTACATGTCAGTATCCTAAGGTTTGCCGCAGGAAAGGGGTGAAAGGTGACCGGCGAGAGAGCCCCGCCGGTCATCGGAATTAGGGCAGAAGATCCGGCTGAATGGCGTAGACTCGTGTGCCATCGGGGTAGTCCGGCAAGCGCTGTTTGCGCTTGAGACGCGTGCCCTCACCGGGGATAAGCGCACCGTGTTTGCGGGCGATCCGGGCGACGAGTTCGCCGTCGCGGCCATCACAGATTTCCGAATGCCACGCTTCGGGTGTAACGTAATAGACGATGCGGGGAACATCGTTCTTGTCCGGGATCGTAGTGCGATAACCACAGCGGGCGTAGACAGGGCGCTCTTCGAGGCGATCGGGCACATCGTCATTGTGCCCTTCGTTGATCGGCTCAAACCGGCTCCGACCGCTAAGCTCGAAGAACCGCTTAAGAATGCGGATCGCGTCGCGCTCATCTTCCGAGGCACTGGTTCCCCGTGCTTCGCGCCAAGCCGAGAAGCAGGCCTTGACCCCTTCGATGGCGGCACCGTCCTCCCACGGCACTACGTCGAACTTGGTCGCGAGAGCACCTGCCGCTGCAACCACCCCGAAACGCTTGGCTATACGGCGCACCTGGGCGTCATCATCTTGAGCAACCATGTCCTTGAGGAACTCATCGATAACCTTGCGCGCGGTCGTGAGGTGGGGTTCACGGTCCTTGACAAGATGCGCGACAAAGGCCGGACCAGCATGGCCGTAGGTTTCCCTGGAAAGCTGCGCAATCCGCTCAACCAGTGCCGCCTCGCTCGAACAATCATGCAACGTTTCATAGCTACGGCCAGATCCGTCGGAGATCTCAATGGGAATGTCGACAGCACGATTGGCGACACCACCGAGCAGCCGCCCCTTCTTGCCGAGTTTGCCGGCCTGCATATGCTGCCCTACGGTCACTTCACCTGATGACAAAACAAATGTATTCCAACTCGCGGATGCCCGTGACCGTCCATTTTTGTCAGCGCGAGCTTTTCCCACTCCATTTGCGAGCATGTAGATGACCTGTGCCAGATCGTCGGGCGAAATCTGCCCCAGCTCGTCGAGGGCCAGCAGGATATCGTTATGCAGCGCCGCCATGCCCTCAAGCCCGTTCGAAGTCGAGCGCCAGGACCGCATGAAACCCTTGTCGCCACTGCCCCACACTGAACATGCGAGCGACAGAAGGGTGGTCTTGCCGCGCGATGACAGGCCGAAGATGTTGAACATCGCACTCTCTTCCCCCAAGGGCCTCAAGAGGACCGCGGCGAAAGCAACACAAATTGCCATAATCGCACGGGAGTTGCCTTCAGCCAGGCTCGCGAGCTGCTGCCATTTTTCGGGGTCTCCGCTGCAGCTCACCGGGTGCAACTGATCGCCCAGATCAGGAATTATCCAGCGCGAACAACCGGGCGGCTGTTCCACCCTGTCCGTCAGGCAAAAGCTGTCATCCGACCAGCCCAGTTGCGATGCGATTTCGGCAATGTTGTTGGTATCCGTGTGACAGATAAGTTCGAGGAGAGCCTGCCGTCCGCCGCGGGAATGCGGGATGGTCACGCCCTCGGCTGCGAGCAGCGTGAACATTTCGCGGCCCTCGCCGACGAGACTTGTAGCGGGCACGACGACCAACTTCCAATTTCCGAGCGGTGTCAGCAGGACGATCAGATAGCCCCACCCATTGCCTCCCGGCCCGGTACGGGTGCGACCGAGGACAGCAAGGGGAGAACTTACGAACTCGACAACAGGAGTGCCGCGGCCGTTGACCTCATGCTTGAGTAGCGCAGAGCGGTCCATCGTAAAGCCATCCGGCAGAGTAAGCTCAACGTTCCATTCGCGATTGATCAAGGCGAGGATATCTGTCCTATTCGCAACCTCCTCTGTCTCTTCAGGCAGTTCTTCTACGTTGATCGGTCCATTGGACGAAAGGTCGGTGTCAATCACCGCCGCCGACGCAGTACCCTCCAACTTCTGAACATCCCTCAGCAATCCGGGGTCTTCCCTGATGAGCGCGCGCAGCCTTGCGGCGGTCAGGCCTGCATCAATCGCATCGGCAATGTCGTAGCCCGCCGGAATGTCACTTGAAACCACCGCCCCGAGCCGCGCGATATCGATGGTGCGAATGCGCCGCGCACCCAGATCATGCAGTTTGGCGACCAGCCTATCGCAAGCATCGCGACCGGGCACGTCGTGGTCGGGAAAAATGAGAACATTGCGGCCGGAAAGCGGGGCGAAATCGGTCAAGTCGAGAGCGTTGCATTCGCCCATCCACGTGACAATTACGCAGTTCGGGAATTTTTCCTTAGCCGCATCTGCGCATTTCTCGCCCTCGACAACGAGGACTGCATCACCCGGCCGATCCAGGAGGTTCTTCAGGTTATACAGCGGCCTACCTTCCGGAACACCGCGCCATGCCCAGACACGCCCCCTCTCTGGATCGTCCCACAGCGTAAGATACGCAAATTTCTTGGTGCGCTTTCCGTTCTCCATCGGGAGATTGAAACGGAAAGCGAGGGCCACAATACCGCCCTCGGCGTCCGTGTATGTATAGGCGCCAGCAAAGCCGCGCTTGTCGGAGAAGCCCGGGATCGCCGTATCCGCCGGAATCGGCATCACCCGCGTGGCACCCTCGGAGAGTGATTTGCAGATCGGCAGCTGGTTGAACTTGGTCATATCATTCATGCCGCAACCCCCATCTCTTTGGCAAGCTTGTGCGCTGCTTCGATCTGGGTCAGACCGCTGAGGTAGGCATAGAGACTGACAGGATCGCCACCACGGTCCTGCGTCGCAAAATCAGCCCAGCGGCCAGTAATCACATTGATCGAAAAGGAGCCGATGTAGCGGTCTTCGCGGGTGGGATTAAGTGCGAGATATTCGGCGCCATGACGGCGGCCGCCCGGCAGCCAGGCTGCGCAGAGCGCCTCCAGCCGGGGCAATGCAGTGGCATTGACCGTCGTGAAGATGCAGGTGTCCTTCTGCGACCTGTTCTTAGGATTTGAGTACGTCTGCTGCATGGGCAAAACTCCTCTGTTCGCAGACTCTTGCCTGCGGTTTGTGAATATGAGACCCTGCGGAAATGAAACGGTGATGGGGTAGTCTTGATGTGGCGTCAGCTACCCCGTCGCTCCGTCAGCGTCGGCGTACCTCTAATATTCGCGTTGATCGCGAAAACGCATAGACCCAAATACCGGATCTGATGCGGGTTTATGTGGATAACCGATTTAACCTACTGTTATTGTGAGTGGTTTCTGCCAGTCAGCGTTCCCACGTTCCCAGTTCCCAACGATAAGAAAGAACGCGCAATTCGCAGTTTGTCATTATCTTTTTGAGTTATTGATTCGTAGCATCATAGTTAAGTGCAATCCCCCCGGGGAACTGGGAACATGGGAACACCCCATCTACTTTACATCAGCATTGGTGCATCAAGTGCTGCCTGAAGTTGGTCGGAAAGCCGCCGAAGCCATCGCAATGAGCGGCAACCTTTCACTGCTCTGGTCGCCAACTCGACAAACTGTGATAGTGTCCCAAGGAATGGTGTAACTTTGTTCTTCGGCCTTGGCTTGGCCGCAGTTACAGGGCGGCGATTGTCGCCGGGTCCATTGGGGTAGTGTCGCAAATGGCGGCGACGGTTTCCAGTGTCATGTAGCGCCGCGTG
>JBDVDE010000138.1:0-13393 GCA_039942135.1 Hyphomonadaceae bacterium | reverse complement strand
CACGCGGCGCTACATGACACTGGAAACCGTCGCCGCCATTTGCGACACTACCCCAATGGACCCGGCGACAATCGCCGCCCTGTAACTGCGGCCAAGCCAAGGCCGAAGAACAAAGTTACACCATTCCTTGGGACACTATCTATAGAGACAGTGACTGCGGTTTGGGCCGGGTGTAATGTTCGGCAGGTCCTGAACCCTTACTGCAACAAACATGATGTAGCCCATACGCATGCTGGACTATGTCACCAAACACTGGAAGCTTCGTCTTATGGCGGATGGAAAGATTATCCCTGCGGTCTCACGTGAAAAAGACTCGCGCGCCGAATTGGGGAGTTGGCTGAGGACTTTGCGCGAAGCACAAGGACTTTCACAGCGTCAGCTCGCTGATGCTTTGTCGCTAGATTACTACACCTTTATCTCGCAGCTTGAGACTGGGCGGGGTAAAATCCCAAGTGCGCGGTATCGTGATTGGGCGGAAACGCTTGAGCAAGAACCGAAGGCCTTTATGAAGACTCTTCTGAGTTACTATGAACCTGAAGCCTACGATATGCTTTTCAGAGATGGGTAGCTTGCCAGAGATTAAGGTTATCTCGCTAGCAAAACGGTCTTCATACGCGCTTGCAAGTTAGGATGCATTGTCCCTGGGTGCTGGCGCTCTGAGCTCAAGCGTGCAGCAAGTATTTGATTTGAATGCAAAGCGGTATTGTCGGCGAGAGCTGCCAAAGCTTGTGCGTAAAGCTGGGGGTCATGATGAGCTGCAAAATAGGACCGGCCCGCAGAACCAACAGCCTTACCCGCAGCGTGATCAACTGCAAGCTCTAGTAAGAGAGTCTTTAATTGGGCAGCCTCTTGTTTCTGATCTATAAAATAAACCACATTTTCAGAAAGCGTCGCATACCATCCTTCTCGTGTCACCGCGGAAGGTGCTCCTGCGTTCCAGATGCGCAATTGGCTACCGGAGGCCTCGCCCATACTGGGGTAACGTAGATTCAGAACCAGATGTGCTTGTCGCAATGCGTCTTCTAAAACGGGCTCTGAGACGAATCCATGCAAGCGCACCCGCTGCCCCAAGTTTAGATTTGCGATCTTGTCATAGATAATGCTGGGATTCCAAATTTCCCCCATGACGTCCAGCTGATAGTCAAAATCTTCTGGCATGTCTGCGAGAGCGTCTAAAACTTGTTCCAAGCGGCGGTTGGGGCCGATCCAGCCGAACTGTAAAAGCCTGAGCGGACCAGTTGAGGGACGTCGCGCCGAGGGCTCAGGCCCAATTGGGAAAGGTAAAGGCAATAGCTTGCACGAAAGGTGAGGCATACTGTTTTGGATTGCTTCGCGCGCGAGCTCTGTATGTGTCAGAACGGCAAGTGCCTTTTCGAGCACCAGCTCAAAGCCCGGCATTTTTCTGGATATGCGAGCGCCCTTATCTGCATAGGTCAAGCAAGCTTGAGCTGCATTCAAGCCATCTTCACCATACCATTTGTTCATGCCGGCGAGGTAGGATGGGGCATCCCACTCATCATACTCGACAGCTTCGATCATCAACTCTTGGATCGCGAGGTCATGCAGTACCACAATTGATGGGATGCGCTGCACCAAGCGTAAAAGACCCGCGTGATATACCCAAGAATTTCCGATATTGACGAATATTACCTCCGAGCCGCTCCCGCTTCGGGCTTTTGTGAAATCTCTAGGCAAGACGGTGTCGGGGTCAAAGTGCCTGACTTTACAGAACTTCTCCAAACCTAGCTCCCACTCCTCCGCATCGGTCCACAAAATTACCTCAGCCTTGGCGCTGAGGGCAGGCAGAATGCGGGCAGTATAGTGCGCAATATCTGTCTCAGCCGGTGGGAGAGGGCTAACCCAATGAATTGTGGGGCGAGGGGACTCAAGTGTCATCAACGTGCCTGTTTAGCCAAAGCAAGGAATGTGGCCTCCGAGCAAGGCAAGGTGAGCATGTTCGCTCGGCCTGTGCCTGTTAAAGCACCCACACCTGTTTGGAAGAGATGAAGACGTAGCTTGCCTTGCACAGAACCCGTCAATTCTGGATCACGTCGGAAATTGAACGTCGTTTCCATACCGGGTCCTACCGCTTCGCTCAGTGGAAGAATAACATTGGTATGGACCAAGTAGTCTTCTTCATTGATCCACTCAGCCAAAAGCGCTGTTGCTTGATTGCCCGATGCAGGCCACCATCCCGAAGAGGTGTTTTGGGCGGTAACTTGGGTAAGCCCGGTAGCCACTTCATTTTTGGTTAAAATTAGTTTCCCCGACATTCGGGCGGGGTCACCATGATAAACGCCGGGTGGCGGCGCTGTAGGCGCTCCCGTTTTACGTCCAACAAAGAAAATTGTTTCCCCTCGCAGCTCCAAGCTGTCTTCGCGAGCGATCATTAATGCTGCGGTTGAGGGGTCTACGTGATCTTCATAGACATCAACTGTGCTTAGGTGCTGGGTTTCAAAGCCCGCGCTATGGGCCAAGGCTTCAACTTCGCGAGGCGTATATTCTCGGTTGTGGCGGCCGTATACGCCTCCTGTGGGGACGAACAGGCCGAAGGAGTAGGGTGATTGCCCGTTGAGCATTTTCTGTACGCCACGATGGCTTCCCACATTTGGCGTGGTCAAAACAATTTTCCCACCAGGTCGGAGCACGCGAGCTGCTTGCGACAAAAAGAAATGTGGGTCTAGTGCGAGATGTTCGAAAATTTCCATCCCCAAGACCATATCGAACTCTGCGTCGCCGTAAGGCATTATATCTCGCTCGATGTTAGCGGGGCGCAATTCGATATCAAAATCTGGATAGGCGGGGTTTAGGCTTTTGACAGATTGAGCATAAGGGTGAGGGCCCTCCCACACACCGCTCAATTTAACATCTGGCAATACATTTACGATCATTGCCTCAAAAGCCAGAGGCGGAAAAACACCTACATCGAGGATATCGCGCGGCGCGCTATCGACCACATGACGCAAAGTCGTTTGATAACGCGTCCAATGTGTCCCCAAATACTGCACCAAGCCGGGTTCAACGGGAGCCGGACCAGCCCCGTTTTCTGATGGCATGGTGTCAAAGTTATAGGCTTCCAACACTTCGGCGATCGATGCAAAGGGCAAGGTTGGGGCAGGGGGAGGAGCCACGGCCGCCTGCACCTGAGCTACAGCTTTTTCTGCGGGGGTCGCCGCTGCTTTGGCTTCGAGAGCTTTTATCTGCGCGGGCCCCGGCTGTGGCCGGGCTTTCTCCCCGGTGAGTATTTCGACCACATGTTCCCAGGAGATATTCATACTTTGATAACGCTTAAGGCCGGCCTTCCCCATGTTCTGGGCTAGGCTGATATCTTCGTAAACACGAGCGAAGGCTTGTGAAAGCGCCTCAACATCAGGAGACGTGATCAATCCTTCCCGCTTGTGCGAGATGAATTCCAAAGGCCCCCCGGCGTCGGTAGTCGTGATTACGGGTTTACCACAAAGCATTGCTTCTAATGTGATATAACCCAAATCTTCATCCTGGGGTGTAAAGACGACAGCACGCGCTTCGGCATAGTAGCGGATCATCGTATCATTATCGACGCCACCCAGCCAGTCGACGCGTCCTGAAACGCCCAAAGCTGCCGCCAAGTTGCGCAGTTCAATAAGGTAAGCAGGGTTTTCAGGTACCCCAGCGATCACAAGGCGAAGAGGGCCCGGTACTTTAGCCAAAGCGCGCAACATCAAATCTACACGCTTGGAAGGGTTCAATCTTCCTGGCGCAAAAAGGTAGTCCCCAAAATCACCTTGAGTGAGGCGATTTACAAGGGGCGGGGGATGGTAAAGAGGGGTCGATGGTAGGCCGAGGTACTTTTTGAGTCTTCCGGCAACATTTTGGGAATTAGAATATATTGGCCGCGCACTTCGCGCAAAAGCAGATCGGTCTTCTGCTTGTATTATGTCACGGGCCGTCATTCCTTCGGGACGATCGAGAAGATCTGAAGTGCCCGCATCCCACATGTCATAGGCCTGGCGATGTTGATGAACGAGCCAAAAGACCGGGTTATGATGATGCGCTAAGTAAGCTGGGAACTTGAGGCCAACCATCATGTCGATCGGCATGCCTTCGGCCTCTGTTAAATCTGTAAGCCGCGCTGCCAGAATGCTATCTGTCAGCGCTTCAACAGGGTACCATTTGAAAGGCAGAGTGATCTCGCAAGCCTCATGGCCATATTGCCGTAAGGCTTCCACTAGACCGGCCGCATGCCGCTCGGCCCCGCCAGTAACAAAAGGGACTTGAGTTCGAACTACGCCAATTCGCATGTTAAGATTCCCGAAGAGGCTTGTGGCCTAAAACTGCTAAGTCTTGAGCGCCGAACATGAGGTTAGCCAATTCGGGGTCAAAATCTGGCTTGGCCATAAATTCGCCGAGTTTTTCATGGGGATGTAACTGGCGTGTTTCTATGGGGTGAAAACCTACAGTTTCAAACAAAGCACTCAGCACCGGATCGGTCATAGGATGGAGGCGTGAGGGGTCGTTGTAAAAGGAGGTCGCGCCCACCATTATATTGTGAATATTTGGCGTCTCAACGAGCAGCATCCCGCCTGGAGCAAGGACACGCATGGCTTCCCGCACGATCCAAAGCACTTCTTCAAAGGGAAGGTGCTCGATAAGATGATGCGCGGTAATGCAGGCAAGGGACTCATCTTCAGTTTTGGCCAGAACATTGCGCGCATCGCCTAGCTGAGCGTTTAGCCCTTTGTCCCGAAGTTCTTCAACTTTAGTTGGCTTTGTATCAATTCCGATAGCCCGAATATCTGAATCCTGTAGTAATCCGAGCCAATCTCCGCGGCCACATCCGAGATCCATAACAAGTTTATCGCCGGTTCGGATCACGGCACTTTCCACATCAGGTAAGTAGATGCGCAATTTGTTCCGAATTTCCACTGGGGTGTCGCGGTACTTGTTTTCTAGTTTATGGTAGAAACTGTCTATAATGGCACCGATACCGCTTTCATCTTTGGGTTCTTGAGCCGCATCTATCGGCGGAACGCTATGATCTTTTCTTACTTGAAGAAGTTGGTCTAAGCGACTGGAAAGAAGGGCGAAATTCCGAGATAGCTCGGCGTTTCTGGCAGCCAGAGCCTGCGTCTCGCCTCGCACCATCTGGCTCAATTCTTTCTTCAGCTTGCGCTCTCGTGCATCCCAACCGTTGAACCGATCCTGAATGTTCCGCATGCTACCTTCAGCGTTTTGTAGACTGCGGTATGCTTCTTTGGCCATACGCTCTGTACGCCTAAGCTTAAAAATCGCAGCAATATAATCGCCAAAATGCTTTATTTTGCTCACACTATCTCCTATCGGACATCGATCTTCTCAGCGAAGACGACAATCCATCTTCGCCGCCACTCTACTCTTCACGCAGACTTTTAAAGATTGCCTCTGAGAGAGGGTCTAACATGTATTGCAGCACAGTGCGCTCGCCTGTCAAAATAACGACATCTGCAGGCATACCGGCGGTCAAACCTTCACGGATTTCTTCTGTTAGATTTTCGTCCGGAACTTTGATGCGCGCTAAGTAGTAGGGCGCCTCGCTCGTATCCTTAGTGGTCACCACGTCTGTAGAGATGGACAAGACCTCCCCCAGTACCAGCTTAGAAAGCTTGGCTTTGAATGCAGAAAACCGAACTTCCGTCTCCAGTCCTGGTCGTACATTGTCCACATCTACAGGCGAGACCTTTGCATCAATCAACAAGGTTTCGTCGCTAGGGACGATTTCCATAAGGATCTCTCCCGAGCGAATGACTGAACCGCGCGTGGTGACTGCGAGACTTTGTACCTTTCCTGTGGTGGGCGCTGAGATTGTCGTGCGCCGCATCCGATCTGCAGCCACGGTCAATTTTTCAACAATTTCAGAAAGTTCCGACCGTGCTGTCTTAAGTTCGCTATTGGCGCGCTCACTATACTCTTGTTTCAGTTTTAAGATGTTCAGTCGGGCTTCACCCGCTGCTGCCTTAACTTGAGCGATCTCAGACATGGCCGTGCCAATGCTCGCCTCGATCTGTATCACCTCGTCTTCCATGTCTGACAGTCGGTTACTTTCGACCACGCCGCGTTCTTCACCCGTGCGCATACGCTCAAAAAGCTCGCTACGTAGAGTGCGGCGCTGCTTCAGAGCTTCAAGCTGGACCTCATACCCCTCCGCCTGGCCGTTCAGTTGTTCTGCGCGATACTCCAAGATCTCGGCCTGTGACAGGTAGATTGAGCGCCGATCCTCAAAGATATTGCGTTGTGCCGTTACAGCACTTTCCACATGTGCGTCCTCGGCATTCAGTAGC
The DNA here is from genome assembly GCA_039942135.1 of Hyphomonadaceae bacterium. Taxonomy (GTDB): domain Bacteria; phylum Pseudomonadota; class Alphaproteobacteria; order Caulobacterales; family Hyphomonadaceae; genus CALLCD01. Next base: position 7,097 of record JBDVDE010000138.1, on the reverse strand, counting down.
TCTTCTGGAAAAGAAACTTCACTAGCAAATGTTTGTTCAGCCTCCAGCCTAGCGATCAAGGCCTCTGATGTAGCTTTGCGCTGTTTAAGAACAGCTATCTCCGAATTTACCTGAATGTTGTCGAGAATGATCAACGGATCGCCTTGTTGGACGACATCTGCTTCGCGCACCAGAATGTCTTGGACGATACCACCTTCAAAATGCTGTACAACTTTGCGATCGCTTTCTAGCGCGACCACCCCGGGTGCTACGACGGCACTTGCGATGACCGCAAAATAGGCCCACGTGCCAAGTATACCGAAAGTAATGAGCAAAAGTGCGTAGCCAGCCCAAGAATATTTCCGTGGGTTAGCCATCTTGTTAAGTCGGCCCGCAATCAACGTTGATTGTGCTATTGCCACGACAGGATCCTAAGTCTTTGAAGGGTTCAATATGCAGATGACGCAGCTTTGCCACTTTGAGAAGGGTTCAGCCAGCGCTTGATACGCTTTGGGTGCGATCCCGCCAAGTTTACAGCTTGGCGGTCGACAACGAAACGGCTTGGGGCTTTTGTTGTGGCGGTTGCTGTTGAGGTTGTAAGAGCTCTTTCGTTTCCACGAAACGCTGTACCGCACCATTTCTCAAGATCAACGTATAATCTGTTGCGCTGAGGATATTGGCCTTATGGGTTACCAGAACAACCGATTTTCCTTCGTTTTTAAGCTGGGTCAGGCAGCGCGCCAGCGCTTCTTCGCCTTCGCTGTCCAAGTTTGAATTCGGCTCGTCTAGTACGACTAAGCAAGGATTACCATAAAGCGCGCGGGCAAGCCCGATACGCTGGCGCTGTCCGCCGGACAAACGTCCGCCCCCGCTTCCGATTTGGGTGGCATACCCTTCGTTGAGCCCTGAAATCATTTCATGCGCGCCCGCAAGCTTTGCGGCAACGATAATGTCTTCATCTGTGGCGTCTTCAGAAAAGCGTGCAATGTTCTCTGCAACTGTGCCGGAGAACAGCTTCACATCTTGAGGCAGATAACCAATGGCCTGTCCCAGTTGGTTGCGATCCCAGTGGGAGAGCTCTACCTTGTCTAAGCGGATGGCCCCACCAATCGGATCACCCACTCCCACCAGATGACGCGCCAGCGTCGATTTCCCTGAACCACTCGGGCCGATAAGGGCAAGTGTCTTGCCTGCCGGGAGATCGAAGCTCACCCCGCGCAGAATGGTGTCTCGGGTGCCTGGCACTACTGTGCTTACCGCTTCAGCTTGAAGATGACCCTTGGGCTGAGGCTGCTGAAGACGGGACGGCTCTTCTGGAACTGCCTCAAAGAGCTTTTTCAAGCGGGCATTAGACTGGCGTGCTGCAACAAATTCTTTCCATTGCCCAACCGCTTGCTCAACAGGGGCCAGAGCCCGGCCCATTACGATAGATGCGGCGATCATAACGCCTGGTGAGATCTGGCCTTTCATCGCAAGGTAGGCGCCAGTGCCCAGAATGGCCACCTGAAGTGTCATCCTTACAAATTTCGAGCTCGACATGACTGCGCCCGCCCAATCGCTCGCGTGCGCTTGGGAGATAAGCATCCCGTTACGTTTACCCTTCCACCGCTCGGCCAAAACGTCTTGCATGCCCATAGCTCGAATGACTTCAGCATTCTGCATGGTCGCGCCCGCAAATTCTGAAGCTTGCTGGCCTTCAACATTCGCCGACTGCAGTGCATTGCGCGTCAAGTATTCGTTGAGCAACGCGAGGATGAAGATCACAACAGTACCAACTGCAGCCACCCATCCGAGCCATGGGTGGAATGCAAAACACAAAGCTAGAAAGATTGGTGTCCATGGCACGTCGAAGAAAGCCAATACACCTTGTCCTGTAATGAAGCTACGTACCTTGTCTGCATCCCCCAGAGCCGAGCGTGCGCCACTGGTGGGGTTGGCCAGCTGCATGCGCGCTACGCGATCAAACAGCGGCCGCGATAGGATGCTGTCAAACTGCAACCCCGCGCGCACAAGCATACGCGAGCGGATGAACTCCAAAATGCCATAGGTAACTAGAAGAGCCACTGCGATGACCGTAATCATCACTAGTGTCATCTCATTTCGGCTGGCCAGTACCCGGTCATAGATCTGCAGCATGTAAAGAGGGCCCACGAACATGAGCAAGTTTACAAAAAAGCTAAACAGGATTGTCGCGCCGAAGACGGCGCGAAACTTCTTGTAAGCCTGCTGAAGCGGGTTACTGGCACTCATGGGGTAAAAACATCTTTCGCTACGAAATATAGTCGTCTTGCTATAAACACTTTTTCGTTAAAGGTCACGCGCCGTATCAACGCGAAATATGCCTTTGGACTGTGCTCTGAAGGTGGCCTTCTGGGCCCCATCGCGTTCAATCGGCGCTTAGCGGAATATACCGATCGAGGTTCTTCGCGATTCTAGCCGAAGCCCGGTTTGATCACCCAACAGATCAATTGCAACGGCTAACGTCTCAGAACGCGCTCTTCAAGCTAAACATCAAACAGCAACTCAACCTTTCGCCCGCTCACATTAGGCAAAGGCAGTCCGAGCTCTTTACCGCTTTGGTCGCTCGCGAACTCCGGTTGGGCCTATCTCACTGAGAGACGTCGCCGCCCCTTTGTCAAAGCTCTATTGGAAAGCGCCCGCCTAAGCCGTCGTTTAGGAGTGCCCACCCGCGTGATCGAAAAACTGTATCCCGCCTATAATCTTCGGGCGCTTGCTCCAGGCGCGTGCCGACGTGTTCATACGCAGTAGGGATCGATGCCCCCGGCACTGTGTTGCGCGGGGGCAATAGGTCTCACTCGATAGAGCGCCATAACATCTTGGACTTTGCCCCAAGAGTGATATGCTGGCGCAAAGGAATTATTTGATGTCTGATGTTATTCGCTTCCCCCAGCCTGCTCGGTCGAGTTCTTTAACGGCTTTTGGTCTGACCAAAGCAGATGACGCTTGCGGTAGCTTAAACATGGCGGAGCTTTATGACCGCATCCATGAAGAAAACACCGTCGATATCGGGCAGGATGCATCAGAAGCGAATGTTTCTTTTCTTCCGCAGCACCAGAGCACCTGCGCTCCTGCTCCTGCATCGGGCTGGACCAACCAAGAGCTGGCAGATCTTTACCGCACTCAAAGGATACTCGCCCTTGCGGGGGTCACGACCCAAGTTGACCATGGCATCACTGATGAAGGGGACCCTTGGTTTGTCTTCATGGACAGCCAAAATGAGGTCTTGGTTCACTTCAGTCGCTTTGATGGCTTCTACCTAGTTACGAGCCAACTGCAAGACGAGCCTATTAAAGGTGACAGTCTGGACAATCTGGTCTCGCAGTTCTCACGACGTATGCAACCGGTAGCTCAAACAGGTCAAAACGTTGTTTCTCTCGCAAGAAACAACCGAGATGTGGTCTTCATACATCCCGCAGCGGCATTAGCGGCATTGGTCTGGTCTGTATACCTAATGGCCGATGAGCTTGTCGCAGCAACCCCAGGGGTTACGGAGAATGCATCGGGAGATATGGGACCCTCGCTCAATAGCCCCGCATCTGAAGATGAGTTTGTGACGCATACGGATCCCCAAGAAGAGCTTTCCGTTCTTACGCCCAAAGCGCCTCCATCGCCATCTGCTCACGATGCCGCGAAAACATCGTTACACTCTTATTCAAGCCGCGAAGTAGCAGTCGGCCTTTCAGGGCATGGCGCAAAGGTCGCCGGCGTTAGCCTCAGCTTGGTGGCGCTCGCGGTCGGTTTGCCCCTCCCGGCGGGAAGTGTCTTAGAAGCAGCAAGCGATGATGCCTCTATTCAAAAGGTAAGTTTGGAAAGCCTTTCTGCGGCGCTTGCGGATGTTAAGTCAAAAGAAGCCGCTTTATTGATGGCGTCAGAAACCGTCAAACTGCAACAACGCGAACTTGCTCCGTCCGACCAAGCTGGCGAAGAGGTGCAGCCAGAGACGCCTAGCATTGATGTCGAAGCTGAGCTCCTCACCAAAATCGAAGACTTAGCGGAAGCTCACGTCGAGCAAATAGTCAAGCTTTCACACGCCAAGCAAAAGCTAATCTCAGCGCCAGATGTGCGAAACGAAGAAGTTCAGCCTGAAAAGTCTGGGGATGTTTCTGAGAAAGGCCTCATTAAGGCGCCGGGAACTTTGCAGGCAGAAAGTGTGGAAGAAATTAGTTTTTTTCAGAGCTTTGATGCAGATTTCAGAAGTTTTGAAATTTCCAGCCTCGATAAGATCGCCAAAAACGAACTGGACCAACTGTTAGAAACCGATGAGGCAAAAGTCTCTTCAGCACCTGTAAGCTCGACCGATAACCGCCCGAGCTATGGCGCCTTCGATTTGGAAGCTAGAGAATTTCTCGATTTCTTGCTACACACCTATGATGATATTAAGGTCGTCAATCTAAGCACTGAAATCATTTTCATTCACATGAGTGCCTTTGAAGAAGGCAGTAATGCGCATGAGGTCTATGAAAAAAGCTGGTCTTTTGATGATGGAGGGGTCATCTCTACCATCGGCTTCAAGAGCGATATGGCTCAATTTGACCTTATTGCCTAAACATAGGTAGGCAGCCTCCCGTCGAAAGGCGACGGTCCCTTTAAAAGACAAAATAATCCAGTGGCCACTTTGGCTCCACTGAAAATTCACCTGCCTAAATCTATAGAATACATAAAAAATTAATTAAGTATCTGAATCAAAAGATAAAAATACAAAAAATTCCGCTTTGACCGCAACCAAAAACACAACTACAGGTTACCAGTAATAATTTTTAATCGAATTAAAGCATTTCTAATTTAACCTGAGGCATAGCCGGCAGCCTGAAAGTAGTTTGAACACTCCTGCGGGGAGTACATTGCGCAGATATCGCCAAGGGCTTCGAACACCGAGGTGAATGATCGCGCACTGATGCGTCTAAGGTGGGACTTCAATTTGGAGAAAGCCAACTCAATCGGGTTCAGATCTGGCGAATATGGCGGCAGATAGAGGAACCAGCATCCGTGAGCCTTGAGCGCCGCCGCGGCTTCTTTGTTGCGATGCGTCGCGAGGTTGTCGAGAACGACTGCCGTGCCTGGCGCGATCTCAGGGATCAGGACCTTCTGCACATAAAGCGTTTCTAACAAAACCTGAATCGCTGGGGATTCCCAAACTGGTCTGATTGTGATTCATCCTGTTTGGGAGGATGAACTATGTCAGCACCTTTGCCATCAGCGCTACGGGCACGGTTTCAGAGATATCTTGAGGAAGGGTTAAGCGGGCGAGCGGCGGCAGCGCGCTTAAAGCTGTCGCCAGCAACGGGCGCACGGTGGCGGCATCAGATCCAAACGACGGGCCGGGCTGATCCGTAAGCGTTGGTCCGGGGTCACGTTGTAGGGTGTGATCCGGGCTGCGAGAACGAACCCATCTTATGATGGGGAGTGCGTTTCGCAATGTGCGCTACAAATTCGTTTCTCAGATCGCTTGGCGTTGAGACTTATGCGTCCGGCCACCGCCGTTGGTCGGATACCGCAAAGGCACAGGCGGTGGCGGACACGCTTGAGGTCGGTGCAACGGTGAACGCTGTCGCTGAGCAATATGGCATCCTTCCGAACCAGCTATCGGCGTGGCGTCGTCTGGCCAAACAAGGAAAGCTGTTGCTACCCGCGCCGGAGGCCGCTGAGCCGCTCTTCGCTCCACTGGTGGTTTCTGCTGGGCCGGAAGAGCCCACAGAAGCTCTGACTGTTCCGAATGAGGCGATCAGATTGATCTTTGGAGAGATCGCCATCGAGCTGCCGCTGCAGACATCTGCCTCCCGGATTGCAGAGATCGCCCATGCGCTTGAAGCTTCTTCATGCTGATGCCATCGCAAGGCGTTCGGATATTGGTTGCGACGCGGCCGGTGGACTTCCGTAAAGGACACGATGGATTGGCTTCGATGGTGCAGTCGGCATTGGCCCAAGACCCCTTTACCGGAACAGTCTTTGTATTCCGCGCCAAACGGGCCGACAGGATGAAGATTTTGTTCTGGGACGGCAGCGGGCTCGTGATGACCTACAAACGACTTGAAAAGAACAGCTTCATTTGGCCCGCCATTCGAGATGGCGTGATCACCTTGAACCGCCCCCAATTCGAGGCGCTTTTTGCAGGGCTGGACTGGCGCCGGGTGCGCTCTTTAGAACCCCGCAGACCGGCTGCGGCAGAGTGACTCGGAGGCGCAAAAGACCTGCCCATTTGGGCGTAAATCAAGCTATACTCCGGGCATGTCCGACCTGCCGCCCATCGATATATCTGCCATCCCCGAGAGCCAGCGTGAAGCTGTCTTGGCGGTGCTGCGCGAGAACAAATCGCTGAAGCAAGAGACGACCGGGCTACAAACCAAAACATCTGAGCTGGAAGTTTTGGTTAAGCGTCTGGAGCACCTTATTGCCGAGCTCAAGAACGCCACACATGGCAAGCGCTCGGAGAAGTTAAGCGAGGATGAACGGCAACTGGCTTTTGAAGACCTTGAAGTTGCCGTCGCTGAAGTTGAGACCCAGCAAGTTGAGCAGACGCCCTCAGAGGCACGGCCTCGCAAAGCTGCCCGGCGCAATCGTGGCAATCTTCCCGCAGGCCTCCCGCGGGTTGAGCGGGTGGTCGAGCCTCAGAGTTTGAGCTGCCCCTGCGGGTGTGGCGAGATGCACCGTATTGGTGAAGACCGGACCGAGCGACTGGATATCATTCCAGCGCAACTACGTGTCATCGTCACCGTTCGCCCCAAATATGCTTGCCGTTCCTGCGCTGAAGGTATCACGCAGGCCCCGGCTCCTGCGCACCTGATCGAAGGCGCGTTGCCGACTGAGGGTGCCATCGCACATGTGCTTGTCAGCAAATTCTCAGCCCACTTGCCGTTGTATCGTCAAAGCCAAATCCTTGCCCGCTCCGGCATCGATATCCACCGCAGCACTTTGGCCGATTGGGTCGGCACAGCGGCTTTCCATCTTAGCCCTGTCGTGGACCGCTTGACTGAGCATCTAAAGAAGTCCGGCAAGCTATTTATGGATGAGACAACGGCCCCCGTCCTGGACCCAGGTCGAGGCCGCACGAAGACAGGATACCTTTGGGCACTGGCGCGCGACGACCGAGGATGGGGTGG
>JBDVDE010000137.1:0-11888 GCA_039942135.1 Hyphomonadaceae bacterium | reverse complement strand
ACATCGATCTGCATCGAGATGTAGGGGTTGCCGCTGGTATTGCCGGTCTCGTTCCAGGCCGTGCCGATGCGCACCTTGCGGCCCGACTTGTTGATTGCCGTGACGTCAAAATCCGGACTGCGTTCGGACATCTTGGCCCGTGCCTCGAGCTGGATGGCGATGTCAAAGCGCGTCGAATGGATCATGCCGGTGTATTCGGCGGCAGCGGTCTCGGCGTTGCGGGTAAGGGTTCCTGCGAACATGGGATAGTTCCTTCTTGGATTGGCCGGTGCCTGACGTTCTTGCCAGCGCATCCGGGATTGCTTTTTCGACCCCTCCTGGGATCACAAACTAGAAAGCTCGCTTTACTTTCTTCCCAACCTTCAGTTCAGCGCTGGCGCCTGAGAGACTGTGCCACCTCCCCGCCGGGTACGACGCCCCTCCCCTGCCCGTCTGGTCTCAGTTGGCTATCCTGGCGCTTCTCGTCGCCACCCTCCGGTCCAGCGATAAAGAACTCTGCTTCCTCCCCGTTCAACCGCTGCCCGCTCCGGTCGGTCAGCCCGATGGTGCTGCCGTTCGGCTCAAACGTAATCAGGTATTGGCCGAGGCTGTCCTTTTGCACGCGGTAGCCGGTGTTGGCCCAATGCACGGTCCGACCGGCATCGATGGCGGCTTTGATCTCTTCGAGTGTCATGATCGCCTCCGTGCCTATTCCGCTGCCACTGAAGCCACGTTCTGCGCGGCTGACGTTTCGGTTCCAACGATCCGGGCCAGAATGCGGCCCGTGTCGATCCCGTCTCCATGCGGCAGGAACACCCGCAGCTGGAAGGAGATGATCTCCGTGAAACACCCCATGGCCTTAAGACCTTCAATCATGCCCCGATCCGCACCACCCAGCTCGAGACGCATCTCGCCTGCGACCCGGCGACGGGTCAGGGTGAGACCCCGGCCCAGATCGACAGGTACGGTGGTGCCGAGGGCGGCGGTCAGCATCTCCTGCGGTGTTTGCGGGTTGGAGACGAGGAAGCGGGCGCGCAACGCTGCCGTCCCTTCCTCGCTCAGCGTGCGCCCGATCATGGCGGTCGCCCCGTCCGGCGTGACGCGGTAGATGCGCTCATTCGTGGTCGGGATGTCCTTCCAGATCGGCAACAGCATCCCCGTCAGCAGGTAGAGCTTGGTCGTGGTGGTTTTCGGCAGGGACGCAGCCTCTTCATCCCAAAGCCTTGCGAACTCAGGCCTTCCGATGTCTTCCCAGGCCGAGGACTCGAACCGCGTCTCCTCCAGATAGCTCGACCCGTTTGGCCGCACCACCTTGCGCATCAGCGTGACAATGTCCTCGTCATACATCTGCATGGGGCGCGCCGAGATGAGCGCCGCGCGACCGGAGGCGCGATTCACCATCGGCAGCTTGTCGGGATTGCGCGATATGGCCTCTTCGGCGCCCAGGACATACACTGGGTCCGTCACCTCAAGTCCGATGATCCGCGTCACGGCGCCGGATTTCGGGCAGGTCCAGAGATCCTCTGTGGAGACCTGTTCGATCTTTTCGCCACGCAGGGTTTCCACGCCGAGATCGAGCGTGCCCGCCGCGCGCGCCCGTTCAGTCTGATCGGCAATCCGGCGCATGAACTCGGCAAAGAGCGCGTTCTGCATGTGGATGGGAAGGGCAAGCATCCGGTTGAGAAACCGCTGGATCGGGGGAAGCTCCTCAAGGAGCACCCCGTCCTTGTCGATCAGTCGCAGGGCTGTCCAGTCGGCGAAGCTCTCGTAGCTCATCGCCTCAGCGCGCCCGGCGGCAAGATCGGCGAAATACCCACGCAGCGCTGCTCGCGCGATCGGGCTTTCGAGATTATCCTCCTCGCGGAACATGCCTTGCGAGCCGGTCTCGCGCTGGCCCTTCGTCAAGGCCCCCAGCTGGTCGAGGCGTTTGGCTATAGTTGAGGTGAAGCGTTTCTCGCCATGCACATCGGAGGTGCAGACCCGGAAGAAGGGCGCGCTGACCTGGGCCGAGCGATGCGTGCGGCCGAGCCCCTGGATGGCCGCATCCGCGCGCCAGCCGGGCTCCAGCAGGTAGTGCCGCCGCCGTTTCTGGTTCTTCGCCGTTTGCGCCGCGTGATAGGACCGGCCCGTGCCGCCTGCATCGGAGAAGATCAGGATATCCTTTTCGCCGTCCATGAAGGCTTGGGTCTCGGATGAATTGCTACTGGCGCTGCGCTTTTCGATGAAGAGATGGCCATCCTCGGCTTTGAGGGGCCGGATGGACCGCCCCGTGACTTCTGCCACGGCATCGTCGCCAAAGGCCCAGAGGATCTGATCCAGCGCCGAAGGGATCGGGGCCAGCGTCATCAATTCCATCATGGCCGCGTCACGCAAAGCGAGCGCCTCGCGCGAGATGACCAGCGCCCCAGTCTCATCCCGCAAAGGTTCCGCCACCATATTGCCGTCGATCTCCACCAGCTTTTGCGCATGGATCGGGAAAGCCTGTTCGAGGTAGCCGAGAACATAGTCGCGCGGCGTCAAGGCACCCTCGACGAGTTCATCCTCGGGATCCATCGTCTCAAGCCGGCGTTTCAGCAGACTCTCACCCGTCGAGACCACCTGGATGACGCAAGCCTTGCCCGCCGCCAGATCGTCCTCGATGGCGCGGATAATGCTTGGAGCCTTCATGCCCATCAGGAGATGGTTGAAGAAGCGCTGTTTCGTGCTCTCGAAGCGGGACTTGGCCGAGGCGCGTGCGGCCGACGCATTGGTCTCGCCCGAGGCGTCGTTGACGCCGGTCGCCGTCAGCGCGGCTTCGAGATTGTGGTGGATGGTGCGAAACGCACCCGCATAGGCGTCGTAGATCTCGATCTGGGCCGGGGTGAGCGCGTGTTCGAGCACGTCATACTCCACGCCGTCGAAGCTGAGGGCGCGGGCCGTGTAGAGCCCGAGCGTCTTGAGATCGCGCGCGACCACCTCCATGGCAGCGACACCGCCGGCTTCCATCGCAGAAACGAAGCTCTCGCGGCTTGGGAAGGGGTATTCGGGCCCCTGCCCCCAGAGCCCCAGCCGCGCGGCATAGGCCAGGTTGTGCACGCTCGTGGCACCCGTGGCCGAGATGTAGAAGACGCGAGCGCGGGGTGCTGCCAGTTGCAGCCGCAGGCCCGCAAGGCCCTGCTGCGAGGGTTTGACCCCCCTGCCCTGCTCGGACCCGGCGGCGTTCTGCATGGCATGGGCCTCATCAAAGGCCAGCACGCCTTCAAAGTCTTCACCCATCCAGGCGAGGATCTGGCTCAGTCGCGTGGTGCCGCATTTACCCGCGGACCGCAGCGTGGCGTAGGTGACGAAGAGGATCCCGTCGCCCATCGGGACGGGCTGGTCCGGTTTCCATTTGGAAAGCGGCTGAATGTCGGCAGGCGAGCCGCCGAGATCGGTCCAGTCGCGGATCGCGTCCTCGATAAGCGTGGCGGATTTGGAGACCCAGATCGCCTTTCTGCGCCCGGCCAGCCAGTTCACGAGAATGAGCCCCGCGCATTCGCGGCCTTTGCCGCAACCGGTGCCGTCGCCGAGGAAATAGCCGAGGCGATAGGCCCGTGCGTCCGGGTCATCATCGGCGCGCGTCAGCTTGGTCTGGTCGTCATCGATCGCGAACCGACCGGGCAGATCGCGCCCATGGGCATCATGCGCCATGATGATGGTTTCCAGCTGCGCCTCGGAGAGATGTCCCTCCTCGATCAACCGGGCAGGCAGGCGCAATTCCGAATTGGCGGCACCTGAGGGCACCGGCGGGGCAACCGAGGCCATGGCGATGCTTTCAACGAGCGGGGTGGGATGTTCCTGCGCACCCGCGATCTCGATCCGCTGCGGACGGTAGCGCGCATAGATGTCCGAGATGGGCGTGTTGTCGCGCGGGATATCAAGGCTCATGAAAACTAGCGGGACAACGGCATTGGCTCGGGGTTTGGAGGCGGCGACAGGCGCAGCGGCGGTCTTGCGCGGGGCAGAGGATGGAACGGTCGGCCGCCCGTTAGGGATCGCCGCTGCCTGTTGTACGCGGCGCATATTGGTCCTGGTTGCGGCCACGGCATCGACATATGCCAAGGCTTCATCCAGATCCCGCACAGGGACGCGGATCATTTCGCCGTCCTCCTGCTCCTTGTCAAAGACCATCAGCTGGGTTTCGACAGAGGTGCCGAGCTTGCGGTAGACCTGCCCCGGCATCGTCAGCGCCAATCGTGGCGTCAGGAGACCGCAGGCGCGGGGCCAATGCGCGGCATCGCGTTCGGGCGTGAACCCCGGCGGCATGATCGCCACCAGGCGCCCACCTGGTGCCAGGCGCTTTGCAGCCGCAATGAGATGTTTGGCGGCGATGTGCTTGTCCCGCGACCGATCGACCGAGGAGGCGAAGGGCGGATTCATCACCACGACGTCGGGCAGAACAGGAGTCTGCAACAGATCGTCGATATGTTCCCCGTCATGGCCTGTGACCTCGCCGCCGAAAACCGCGCGCAGGAGGCGCTGGCGAAAGGGGTCGATTTCATTGAGCAAAAGCGTGGCACCGGCCCGTGCAGCGAAAGCAGCCGGGGCACCCGTACCAGCCGACGGCTCCAGCACGGTCTCACCCTTGCGAATGGCTGCCGCCCGCACCGTCAGGGCCGCGAAAGGCAACGGCGTGGAGAACTGCTGCAACCGGATTTGCTGCTCCGACCGGCGGGTTTCCGTGAGGAGCCGTGAGGCAAGGAGTTTTGCGGCGTAGTAATCATCCTCACTGTTGTCGCCACGTAGCAGCGCCTGCACAGCCGTGGCCTGCATCAGGTCGTAGGCCATGCGCCAGTCCCAGGTGCCGCCAGCATCGCTGCCATGAAACGTCTCGCGCATGATACGCGCGAGCGCTGAGCTGCGCAGGGGTTGATGCTCGATCTCCGCGCCGATCTGCTCTAGCGCAGAGGCGAGGTCAGGGCGGGAGATTGAGAGAGTCGGGTTCGCTGGGTTGGGCTTGGTCATGGGGATTTCCTTTGGATGAGAGTCTGAGTTCCAAAGGACAAAAAGCCCACTTTCCACCTTTCCTCGGGTCCGGCCCGATAGCTATGGAGAAGGACGGGCCGTCAACGCGGGCAGCCCTCTTCAGCATCGAAGAAAAGGCCACGCAGCCAAGCCGCTGAACCTGTCTCTCGAGAAGCCGACATCGAGGCAGAGCGCGGCGAATGACCGCCAGGAGCCCACTTTGCCGCTTTTCGACAGCGCAGCTAAAGTCTGTTACCGTGGTGAGAGGCGACGATGATCAAAAGCGCCTTGGATATTAAACAGGGTTTATTGAAGCGCCAAACGAAGAATTTGTGAGCTCTCCAATGTTTTTTTTCGGGAGGCGTGCGAAAATCTACTTGGTTAATGCATTTCATAACTCATGCGAGAATTTCGTAATTCTATAGATTATTTATCCAGACTTTTCCGCGCCAACGCGCTGATCAGATCCGTGCGTGTGACGATCCCTATTAGTTGACCGCGCTCTAAGACGGGGACGGCGTCAACAGCTCCGTCAGCCATCTGGGGAAGCAGCGCCGACAAGGGGGTGTCTGCGGTTGCACGTGGTCCGCCGACGCTCATGATATCAGTTGCTTGCACAGGTATTTCACGGCGGCGGTCAAGCAGTCGGTGTAATGCCTTCCCGAAGCCGCGCTTGAGGCGCAAACTATCCTCACGAGCCCGGTCGATGAGATGTATTTGAAAGATAACCCCCAGAAATCGGTCTGCACCCCCTACGACCGGCAATGCTGTAAACCGGTAACGCCGGAACAAATCTGCTATCTCTGTTAAAGGCGTTTCCGGCTGAACCGTAATCAGATTGTGCGACATGATATCAGCGGCGACCGTTGGCCCCGACCTTTGGGCTGCCACCTGCATTTCCGCAGCACCAAGCAAGCGCGCCAGATCCTCGACTCCAAGATTGAAAGATTGTTTATAGCGGCCCAAAATGTCGGACAGTTCTGCCTCAGTTAATCCAAGACGCTTCATTGGCTCAAGGTCTTGCGTCCCATAACGGTTAGGATCATCGAACTGGCGGAATGGATAGTGTCGCCCTGTCATGCGTCCGTATACCATGGCAATGAGGACCAAAACGACCGTGCCGATCCCAATCGGCATAAGGGCAAAATAAAACCCTAACTCCTGCACCGCGTCAGGGCTCATTGCTACTGTCATCGCGACGGCACCAGCCGGTGGGTGTAACGCACGACACAGTATAGTCACGGTAATTGCCAAGCCCACAGCTAAAGCAATACGTAGAACGGGGTCCTGCACGACCAGACATACCGCAACACCGACCAAGGCGGCGGTAACGTTGCCGATAATCGCCGACCACGGTTGAGCCAGCGGGCTGTTCGGAACGGCAAAAAGAAGAACCGAACTCGCTCCGAACGGCGCGACCAAATATAAGCCAAGCGTCAAATCAATCGTTGGTGCGAGAACAAAGGCTCCAGCCAAAGCAAGCCCGACGAATGCACCAAGGCCCGCTCGAAGGGCTTCGACAGGCGAACTTTTCGCGACGGCAGGACCAAATGAACCAAGATGAGACAGAGCAAGAACTTTCAGTTTGCGGTAGGCTCGCTCTTTCAGAAATTAAGAAAATTGGCAACGCCTGCTAAGTCTGCACTACGAACCTAAAACCCCTATAACGTCTGATCCTCTATTTGCAGCTGTGGCGAAGGTCAGCTGTGAGCCGATTTTGTGGAAAAACATCGTGTTGCCGGTGCAGAAAGTGGTGCTCCAAACTGGGTGCAAGCACTTTTCTTGTCAGGCTTTGCTCAATTGCTGCGGTGCAGGAAAGATCTTAGCCAGTTTCCGGAGGTTTTGGGCGGTGGCGGCCAGTAGAAATTCGTCATTTGCACCGCATGGTCCACGCAACCGGAGCCGACCGAGACCGAGAATGCGTTTCAGATGGGCGAAGAGCATCTCGACCTTCTTTCGGAGCTTCATCGCAATCATGTATTCATCAGTTTTGGCCAAATCCCTGGCAACTTGGCGGGCATCTTCGTGCTCTTCTCTTGTGATCGACCTGGCGTCGGCGTTGGGGCAGCATTTCGGCTTGGATGGGCAAACCTGGCAGGTCAGTTTCAGAGCACGATACTTCGCGCGGCCCTTGCCGGTCGGGCCCCGGTTCGGATCGGAATAATTTCGGCGGAACTGCTTGAGCGCGTGACCCTCAGGGCAGATGTATTGATCATTCTCTGCATCCCAGTCGAAATCTGTGCGTGTCCAGGTGCCATCGGGGCGTCCAGCCTTGTCGATCACCGGGATGTAAGGATCGATCTTGCGATCTACGAGCCAGCCAAGCATTGGGCCGGAGCCATAGGCCGTGTCGGCGATCATCCAGTCAGGGACCAAGCCGAACTTGTCTTTCACCCGCGTCAGCATGGTTTTTGTTGAACCAACCTCGGCTTGCCGGATGGATCGGGTGGGTTCCACGTCCAAGATAACACCGTGATCTGTGTCGATCAGGTAATTGTCGGAATAGCTGAAGAAAGCAGGCCCTTTGCGCGCCGCTGTCCACTGGCTGGCCGGGTCCGAATGTGAGGTGAACTTCGGCTGGACCTCGCTGGCAGCGCCAAAGGCAGCCTCGTCCAGCGTGTCGAGATACTCGCGCACCGCGCGGGGTGCGTCGGTCGCGTTAATCGCCGATGCATCCCAGTCTTCCTTCGGCGTCGATTTTTGCTTGTTCGCATCCGCCTCGATCAGGCTGGCGTCGACCGCCATGCGCTGGCCGCTGACCAGACCTTCGGTGATGCACCGCGCGACGGTTGTTTCGAACAAATGCCGCAGCAGTTCGCTATCGCGAAAACGACCGTGCCGGTTCTTGGAAAACGTCGAGTGATCCGGGACCCGATCACTCAGGTCGAGGCGGCAGAACCACCGATAAGCAAGGTTCAGATGCACCTCTTCGCAGAGCCGACGCTCCGACCGGATGCCGAAGCAATAGCCGACCAACAGCATACGGATCAGAAGTTCGGGATCGACGGATGGCCGCCCCGTGTGGCTGTAGAACTCCGCGAGGTAGGCACGGATTTCGGTCAAATCAACAAAACGGTCGATGGAGCGCAGCAGGTGGTCCTGCGGGACGTGATCCTCAATTGAAAACTCGTAGAACAGTGCGCCTTGCGCCTCTTGCTTCGGTCCCAACATCGCAGTTCCCCCTACAGAATAAGGGGAATTGAATCAGCGACCGGTGCTTAAATCAACAAGAGTTTTTCAACAGAATAAGCCCAAAGTTCCGGACTCGCTGCGCAGTGGCGAATGTCGGTTTCCGGTTCGCACGTCAGCTTTTCCGCCAGATCACTCGGTTTCTGACAGATCACTCCGCGCATCCCGGATGATCATCCATGACGAATGCAGGAACAGCCCTGCGATGGCGAAAGCAACGATGAGGTCAGGCCAGGCACTGCCGAGCCAGGCGACCAGTCCGGCAGCGATCACCACGGCGAGGTTGCCGATGGCGTCGTTCCGGGAGAACAGCCATACGGCCCGCATGTTGGCGTCGCCCTTGCGGTGTTTTAGCAGCGGCAGCACCGCAAGAATGTTTACGATCAGCGCGCCCACGGCGAAGGCTCCCATTAACCCGGCCTCTGGTGTCGTCTGATTCAGGACACGCCAGATTGTGCTGCCGACAACGCCAAGCCCCAGAAATCCCAAGAACACGCCCTGGATCATCGCCGACCGCGCCCGCCATGTCAGACTCCAACCGATAGCGAGCAGGCCCAGAAAGGTGATTGCGCCGTCGCCCAAAAAATCCAGGGCATCTGCTTTCAAAGCTTGCGATCCGGACAGGAACCCGCCGAACATCTCGATCACCCCGTAGCCGAGATTGAGCAGGACCACGATCCAGAGCGCGCGGCGATAGCTCGGGTCTTTGTAAGCCGGATCGGACGATGTATCCCCGCTCTTGATCAGCTCAAAGCCATAGCCGGTTGCGTCCAGTGCTGGACGCACTTTCGGCAAGTCGTCTTCGGCGATCCGCAATGTCATGACATGGGTTGCGGCAGACACCTTCACATCGCCTTCAGCCACGCCCGCAGACCGAGCGGCCCGTTCGATCTCGGCGGCATCCTTGGCGCAGTCCATGCCATGCACCCGCATCCGGATCGGCAAAGACGTTGTAGGCAATGTGGTGTTATCTGCTCGGCTCATATGCGATCCTCTTGAAGGTAGCGTGCGAAAGAAGTCGCCGCTAACGTATCAGTGGATAATGATATGACATTGCAAAACATTCAAGACGATCTTTCGGCAGCTGACACCCTTGAGCCGCGGGCAAAGCTCTTCCGGGGTCTCGGCGACCCCAGCCGTCTTGCGATCCTCGATGCGCTACTGTCGGACGAACGCAGCGTGCAGGAAATCGTTACCCAAACAGGGCTTGGTCAGCCCAATGTCTCGAACCATCTGCGCTGCCTTTTGGATTGCGGTCTGGTCAGTCGCAGGAACGAAGGTCGGTTCGTCCGGTATCGCCTTGCGGACAGGCGGATCGCTGATCTCATCCGCGACGCAGATCAACTACTTGCCTCGACAGCCGTAGGGGTCGATGCCTGCCGAAGCTATACGGATTAACCGACGTGTCCTGCTGCAATGTTCTATTGGTGCGCCAGGCCTAAAGCAGCCATTTGCGCAGCCGCAGCAAAATGGCGCTTTGTCCGCATCATGCCAGTTCGTACACGATGCAGCGAACGGCAGGTGTACGGATAGGGAGGGACTTCTGAGAATTTCACCTACCAGCCATGTGATAAACCAATGTCGCCTATTTCACTCGGCCGAATGGTGAAGGGAGATTGAAACGCAGAACGACCCCCTTACTGGCAGCCTTAGCGTGGGATTCGGCTCCTTCAGGCATTCGACCCCACTTACCGATAGGGCACCGCTTCAAGGGAAGTTTCGAACCGCTTGTCCGCCGCCGCCGCTTCTTTCAAGAGCGCGTCGAAATTGTCAGGTGGATTGCCATCTTCCAGCATCCCTTTGAACGTCGCATAGGCATCCGTCTTGCTGCCGTAGGCGCGCAGGGTCTTATCGTCGTTCACCCAGGCCACCACGATGACCTTGGCATCGCTGTTGAAGCGGTAGAACAATCGATACTGCTGGAAGAATTTCGCCCGGAACCAGTGCTTGCGGTGATCGCCGAGTGTGCCGCCTTGCCGGAAGGCGGCGGCACCCGGATCTGCCGGTATAGCCTCGGTGACCAGCTTGAAGATGGCTGCCAGCCGTTTCGTGGGGTTTTTCTTACGCCAGGTCTTTGGATCGCGTACCTTACGCGCTTCAACCTCCTCGATCAGCCCTTCGAGCTGGTCCAGAAAGAGCGGATGCGCATAGATCGACCATCCGTTTACGACAAGGGGCGTTTGGGCGGGCACGCTATCGCCGCTCATTCATCCTCGAGCGATAGCGGCGCATCGAGATCGACGTCAACGTCGCCGACCAGTGCTGCAAGACGGTCATGCAAAGCCCCATCGAACGCCCGAATGCGGTCCGGATGCGCCTTGATATCGGCCTCGACAAAATCGAGAAAGGCTCCGAGCACGGGATCTTCCTCGTCGCTGCGCACGGGCTCGATATAGACCCTGCCACTCGGCTCGGTGCAGTAACGAATCTGGTCGCCCTTGCCCAGCTTGAGTTGCTTGCGAACACCCGCCGGCACGGTCGTCTGATACCGATCCGTGAGTTTCGAGACATCTTGTGCGAGCGCTGTCATGGCAGTCTCCTGAAAGAGAGGGATCTTTGCTGCCTGCGATAGGTAATGCATTTGCATTGCCTTGTCAAGACAAGCCGCAGCATCTGCTGTCGCCGGGCAGGTCGATGACCCGTCCGGCGCAGGACCTAATTTCGCCTCGCCAGGAACTCCGCCAGCACCGGGCTAGCCGCACCTTTCGCGGAGCTGAGCAGCTCCGAGCCTGCAAGCGAGGCCTTCGACAGGCGTACGAGCCCACCGGTTTCCTCGATGCGGTAGCAGCGGCGTTTTTGCCGCCCCCGCTTGTAGTGCGTCGCGGTGACGATGTGACATGTACTGCCATCGGTGAGCGTCACAGGTGCTGCGAGCTTGATCTTGTCGCCTTCCTCGTAGTCCGGGATCGCAGCCCAGTCCTGGCAGCGCTGGCGCCAGGCATGAGCATAGCTGTCTGGGTCTTTCAGCTCGGACAGCAGGGCCAATAGGCTCAGTGGCGCGCGGGATTCGACCGGTCCCGCGCTTTCCTCCATGTCCTTGTAGCCCCAGCAGCCGTCATCATATCGGGTAAGGAATACGGCGGCGAAAGTGATGGAGCCATCCGCATCGGTCATATAGGTCGTGTCTTCGACAGGGGTGCCGTCGATATTTGTGACCTTTGCCGCCGCGTACCAAGTCGAACCCACCTTGCAGGCTTTGACCAGTTCCGTCTTGCGCCTTTCGCCATGAGAGGTGCAGAGCCGGGCGATTTCCGCTTTCTCATCCGCGTAGGTCTGGACGCGGCCGTCGGTGTAGAAAAGCCAACCCATTTCAGAGTCCTTTCTCTCGTTTGGGAAAATTGTTGTCGCCAATGTCCCGAGAGGGCCGCAGGCCCGGCAGGGTATTGGCGATGCTTGTTTGAGAAAGGGCGGGTTACGCCACCCTCCGATCGTCGATCTCCATGAGCGCATCAAGCGGCACGCGATAGGGCTGCATGGCGTCGAAATCCTCGCAATTGCCGCAGTTCTGCACGATCGCGAAGGTGTCGCAGGCATCCTTGAGGATGACCCGGAAGGTGCCGCCGAGGCCCGAGGGCACCTCGTAGGTCCCGCCGATGAGATAGTCCGAGGCCCGGCGCACGAAGACGCGGATGCTGTGGCCATCGGTGGCGAGCCGGATCGCCCCCTGCCCCCGATCGATGAGCGCCTGCACATCGTCAAGGATGTCCGTGTAGAACTGGCCGGTCAGATCGCGAAAC
>JBDVDE010000136.1:0-2259 GCA_039942135.1 Hyphomonadaceae bacterium | reverse complement strand
GTCCAGCCCTCAGTTTGAAGCACAATTCGCCATAAAAGGGAATCCAACCCGATTCAGACTTCTTGGGAAATGCTCTAGTTGCCTTGTCGCGAGCGGTGTCTGGATTTCATCAAGCAATTATTGGAAATGGGTGACGGAGTTTTAGCCCGTTTTATTGATGAGCTGTCAGGTTTTCTGGCCGACAATACCGGAACATGGTGTTCTGTTGCGTCATCGTGTTGCCTGCGCAGGCTAACTCTCAACACCGTAAGGGCAAACGGCGCCTCGAATGTCGCAAAGGCCCTTTGGACCGCAACTATCGATCCAAACATCGCAATCTCACACAAAGGCCTCTAAGAGCCCGATTTAAATGTAAATGAGTGATATCAAAAGGTTGTGTTACAACCGTCTTTGTCTAGAAGATGGAGGAGTGGGTGCCTTGTGATGATATCACTCGTCGGCAGCATGACGGGGTCCATCTGAGTTATCCAACCGATTTGAAGAATCGAGAATGGGCGATTTTGACCCCGCGGACCCCTGACACCACCTCTCGTATGTCGGCCACGCAAGGCCTACATGCGAGAGGTGGTGAACGCGCTCCTTGATATCGCGGGCAGGGGCTGTCAGTGGCGGGCGCTGCCGAAGGACGTTCCCCCAGCCTCGCCCGTGCGAGGCTATCTCTACTTCTGTCGGGATACCGGCCTTTGGCAGACGAGAAACCACATCCTTTCAGCAGCCACGCGGGAACTGGAAGGCCGTGAGGCATCTCCAACTGCCGGTGTCATCGACGCAGGCAAGTCCATTTATCTTGACCGGAAGAAAGGACTGGACCGTCGAGCACTCGAAATCTCTGACATCAAAAATCCTTTCGGAGCTTAAATCAAGTCAAGCCTGATTTGGATGCCCGTGTAGGAGGGCGTAATCTAAGATCCGTGAAATAATGAGCCATCATATTTCTGTCGGCAAGTGAAAGTCCTAAAAATGTACTCAAGTAATATTTATTGGAAGAAGTCTGCTTCCGTATAATATCGGCTTCAAAAGACCATCGAATAGGTTTTACTTGCCGAACGAATTAGAATAGGCCCCTTTCACCTGAGAGAAGCGGGGAAATTAGGGCGGGACTCGTTGTAGTGCGTCGAAAGGTACTCCAGGATCTCTGAGCGATCAGCTGCGTCGATCTCGGGCATTCCGTGATCTTCAACCATTGACTTCAACACCTCCGCCCATCCCTCACGCGTCAGACCTTGCTGAACGACTATCATTTCGGAGTGGCATGCAGTGCAAGTGTAATAAGTTGTCTCCGCTCCGCGGTCCATGTTCAGGTTTCCGAATGCGTCTACCGCGGAAGCTGTCGCGGGAACAGTGCCGTTTGCGCCAAAACCTGTGCTGTCAAAAACCTCCGGAGCGGCGCTGAATGAAGCGAGATAGGAAATCAGATTGTCCCGGTCCTCTTGCTTTCGCAGCCCAGCGAATGCCATCTTGGTTCCCTTGACCTCTTTTCGGGGTTTCGCAAGGAACGCATCCAGTCTCTCGGGCGTCCATTCTCCCCCGTATGCCTCAAGCGCCGGCGAATATCTATATCCTTCGACGGCCGCGACGGGACCGCTTACGATCCCGAAAAGGTTAGGACCGACCTTTCGTGCGCCGCCCTCTTCGACGGTATGGCACGCCGCACATTTCCGGAAAACTTTCTCGCCCTCGCCTGCGTCCGCGATGGCAGGCCCCGCGAACGACAAGGCCGAAAAACACAACCACGAAAAACCGCATACCGCCTTAACGATCCACATCCGAATGGTGGCCATGAGCATTTTATTCTCCAGTTACTGATCTTGTTCTTTAAAGGTCATGGATCGTATGCGAGTCCCACTGGATCAACTTGCGTGAACACCGACGCGGTGCAAGCTGTTGTTGAGATAGCCTTTCGGGTTCCAGTCGATGCCGAACGGTTGAACGTCCCCTGCGCTGTCTGTAGCCCGGGCCCATATCTCGTAATACCTGGGCTGTGCCAGTTCCAGTGTCGCGCGCCAGTTTTGCCATGCGCCCCTATTGACGGCCGGGTCGAGTTCCGCTGCGATCCAGGATGCTCCAAAATCCGTCGATATTTCGACCTTGGAAATCTCGCGATCCCCGGACCATGCATGGCCACGGACATCTGAAGACAACGCGACTTTTGCATCTTTCGCTGGGAATGTGATCAACGATTTGACGGGCATGCGCTCGATGATCACCATATCCTGATCCGCCACCTTCGCGCCCGGCGAAACTGGATAGGCGGGCACG
>JBDVDE010000135.1:0-48533 GCA_039942135.1 Hyphomonadaceae bacterium | reverse complement strand
CGTGCCGCAGCGTTGGGGCTGTGTGCCGGGCTTAGCGCCAGAACCACTACAAGGCTCGCAACTTACAGCCGCAGGCACATTGATGCTCGTCGATTTGCCCGTAAACGCCTCTTCGAGCGAGATGCTCATATCATAGCGCAGGTCAGATCCGCGCGCAGGTCCGGCCCGTCTACGGCCGCCGCCGCCGCCAAATACCTGACTAAAGATATTCTCGAAAATATCGCCGGGGTCCGCGCCGCCAAAAGGCCCCCCGCCACCGCCGCCGCCCATGCCGTTTTCAAACGCGGCATGCCCATAGCGGTCATATGCGGCCCGTTTGTCTTCATCAGACAAAACCGCATACGCCTCGCCAACTTCTTTGAATTGGGCTTCGGCTGCTGCGTCACCGGGGTTTTGGTCAGGGTGATGCTTCATCGCAAGTTTGCGATAGGCCGATTTCAAGGCCTTGGCGTCAACGCTGCGGTCGACGCCGAGAATGTCATAATAATCACGCTTGGACATGCGGTTACATCCGGTAAGGCAAAACTGCTAGCTCAAGTGGGGGCAAAAGAGCGTCGATGCAAGGCAAAACTGTGGGAAATTACAGAGTTTCAGGGGCGTTCGGCAGGCGGCACCAATGAAACTGGGTAATTTAGCCTGTAATATATTGCGCGCCGTTGATCGTCATTGTTGCCCCTGTGACAAAACCCGCTTCGTCGGCGGCCAGATAGGCAACCATATCCGCGATCTCGGAAGCCTTGCCAAGCCGCCCGACAGGGATCGTGGCAATAATGCCTTCGAGCACTTTTTCAGGCACATTGGCGACCATATCCGTATCGATATAGCCGGGCGCTACACAGTTCACCGTGATGCCCTTACGCGCGCCTTCCATCGCCAGCGCTTTGGTAAAGCCGATCAGTCCCGCTTTTGCGGCAGAATAATTGACCTGTCCGAACTGGCCCTTCTGGCCATTGATCGAGGAAATATTGATGATACGGCCAAAGCCGCGTTCGCGCATGCCTTCCCAAACCAATCGCGAGACATTGAAAGCGGACGTCAAATCAACGCCGATGACCTTGTCCCATTGCTCTTTGCTCATCTTATGGAACGGTCCGTCCCATGTGATGCCCGCATTATTGACGACCACATCAATTGGTCCGAGCTGTGCGTCTATCTCCTGAACGCCGTTGGCGACGGCGTCATAGTCGGACACATCAAATTTGAAGGTCGCAATTCCCGTATCTGCTTCGAACGCCTTGGCCGCTTCCGAGTTGCCGCCATAATTTGCCGCAACTTTATAGCCCTTGGCGGCCAATCCCTCACTAATGGCGCGGCCTATACCTCTGGTTCCACCGGTCACAAGTGCAGTTCGGGTCATTGGGCAGTCCTCCAGATCGTTGTCATAATTTGCCAGTAGCATAAAATTGTGCACTGCACATATCTGTTTATTTGTGCTTTATTGTTCTATCTTACGCAAATTGGCGCGAGCGGCGCTATTTTGCGCGCCGACGATTGAAATAAGGGCAGATAATATGGCTAAGGGTAAATCGGCGGACGAGCCTATCATCATAAAGAAATACGCCAACCGTCGGTTATACGACACGTCGACATCAGCCTATATCACGCTCGATCATCTGTCAGACTTGGTGAAAAAAGATGTCGAGTTTCTGGTCGTTAATGCCAAGACTGGCGAAGACCTGACACGGCAGGTTCTTACGCAGATCATTTTCGAACAGGAAACGCGCGGTGAGGGGGCAATGCCGACCAATTTCCTACGCCAGCTCATCCGGTTCTATGGCGAGAATGTCCAGTCCGTCCTGCCTGCCTGGCTTGATATGAGCATGAACAGTTTTGCTGACCGGCAGGAAAAATGGAAACAGACGGTTGGCAAAACCTTCCCAATGAACCCGCTCGGCGCATTTGAGGAACAGACCAAGCGTAATGTCGCTTTGTTCGAAAAGACGATGAAAATGATGGTGCCTACAGCCCATCGATCAAATGGCAGGGCGGCGGCCAAACCCTCCGCTGGTCGGCCCACTCAGGACGCCGACCTTCCGGATATGGATGTGACTGATCCGTTTTCGATCATGCGCGCGCAAATGTCTATCATGCAGGCCCAGCTCGACGCTTTGTCGAAAACCTCGTCAGACGATTAGCGCTCAAGCCAAGCCAGGGCGGCAAAGTCAGGCCTAGCCCGAGAACCCTTCGCCAACTGCAAAGTCGCGGCGGGCAGACACGATCGTAACAACCACACCTGCAAGCACGTCGAGTAGCGTCATCACCATGATGATGAAAAATGCCGATGTAGCGAAATTGCTCAGCAGCAAAAATTGCACCAGACATACGATAAACAGCATCATCGAGATCGCGTGGTTCATGATCGTCGCAGTGCCTGTACCCGTTGATTTCAAAATCTCGAGAAATAGAAGCCCGATCGATAGCAAGACCAGCAAGTCCCCGCCCGTCAGTTCCCATGTGACGCTTCCGAGCATCGGGATGGTAATCAGGACATCACTCAACTGGCCAAGCAGCGGCGCAACCGAATTTCCTGCTGCGCTGGTCACAATCGCGCCTGCGGGCACACCCAAAGCGATTATATTGTAAATAATGACCGGAATGGCCAGAAGCGGAAAAACTGAAAACATCGCGCGCATACTGCGTCCCTTCGTATTGTCTTTGCGACGCCCTTGGCTCGCTCTTTTCTTCTCTTCTAGGCGGGCGGCTGCAATGCCGGGCCCGAACAATCCAAACATTCGAGGCACCCTCCGCATTTCCCTTTAAGCATCATATAGCAGCCCATTGGTTAAGACGCGATAGAAAAAACCCCCGAAAGCACCTAGCCTTCGGGGGTTCTTGTTTGATTAAGTTGGCTTAAAGCCAGTTAAGAGGCTTGAGGTGCGTCGCTAAAATGTTGCAACGCCAAGCGGCACGCTGAACTGCTCACACCAGACATAGACTTCGCCAGCATTTGCCGGGTCGAAATCAGCAGGTAGTGAATAGCGCTGTGCGCCTTTTTGCTGGCTCAGTGCGCCAATTTTGGTCGCTTCGTCATATGTTCCGTTGTTACCAAATCCAACAACTGGGTCCGGTGCGCCGTCAAGATCAAAGTCAGCCGCGAAGACAAGTTCATAATTGCCTGCAGTGCCGACAATGCTGGCATTACCAAGAACGACATGGTCCGAACGGCCCGAGAAGTCTGCTGAAGCAACGGTTGGTTTTGCAAAGGATGCAACGCCGAGCGGTACGCTGAACTGCTCACACCAGACATAGACTTCGCCAGCATTTGCCGGGTCGAAATCAGCAGGTAGTGAATAGCGCTGTGCACCTTTTTGTTGGCTCAGTGCGCCAATTTTGGTCGCTTCGTCATATGTTCCGTTGTTACCAAATCCAACAACTGGGTCCGGTGCGCCGTCAAGATCAAAGTCAGCCGCGAAGACAAGCTCGTAATTGCCTGCTGTGCCAACAATGCTGGCATTACCAAGAACGACATGGTCCGAACGGCCCGAAAAATTTGCCGATGCAACAGTTGGGGCGGAAGCGGTGCTTGCAGTTGCAGCAGGTGCAGCGGCGGGTTCTGGCGCAGGTGCAGGAGCGGATTGGCTACAAGCAGCGACGGTGGCAATTGCAAGCAGCGCAGTGGCTGCGAGTGTCCGTGTTAGTTTCATCGTGTTTGTCCTTTTTTCTCAAACAATATTGTGATGATGGTCTTTTTTACCAATTGGTATTAAATAGCAATCTGCAATTAAATAGCAATCTGCAATAAGTCAAATTGGCTCGCGCGGCGATCATAGATGCGTGAAGTGAGTTTGGGTGTGTTTGTGTTAATGCGCTGATATATCAGCGCAAATATGGAGTAATAGTACCTGATGTCCCGTCCCAAAAACTACGATCCTGACACCGCACTCGCGCTTATCCGTGATGCTTTTTGGCTAAATGGATATGAGGCAACCAGTCTTGCCGATCTCGTCAATGCGACCGGAATCCAGAAAGCAAGCCTCTACTCAGCCTTTGGCAATAAGCGTGAAATGTTCTGCAAAGCCCTTGTGAATTACGATCAGTCGCGAGTCCAGACCTGTGTTGCGATGATGGCCGACAAAAAAGGGCGCGAGGCGCTCAAAACGCTTCTATATGGGCCTGTCGAAGCTGTGGCCAAGGGTGACCGGAGAGGTTGCCTCCTTTGCAATGCACTCAGTGAGGATGCCAGCATTAGTGATCATGCACGCCAGATCACAGCGCGCGGCAGAACGGCCATGTTGGAGGCGATTGGTAAGGCTTTGGCCGAGAGCGATGCCAGCCACATTCAATCCGGCGAAGTGCTCGCGCTCTATTTTGGTATGCAGGTGCTTGCGCGCGGGGGGGCGGCTGAAGCTGATCTTCGTAGGATTGCGCGATCAGCGATCGAGCGTATCTAGCATCTGGATCGAGGATCGGGACCTATAGCTCGCGCGTGCTCAGCTTCGCGCGTCGTCTCTGGGCCAGCCATAACACACCGCGCATATCTCTCAGCCCAACCCATGCTCGCCCGACATTGTCATACTTTGACGTGCCTGCCGCGCGTTTGCGGTGGCCAACCGGATGGCTGATATAGTCCAGTCCTTCAGCGCGCACGAGCGCCGGCATATAGCGGTGCATATGATCGAAATAGGGCAGCGAGAGAAACACCTCGCGCGGCATGACCTTGATCCCGCACGCGCTGTCCTGACAATGATCCTTGAGCAGGAGTTTCCGGATTCTATTGCCGACGGTTGAGCCGATTTTTTTCCAGACTGTATCTTGCCGGTCCCGTCTATGGCCGATCACAAGGCCGAGCTGCGCATCGGGTGCATTTGCGAGTATCCGGTAAAGCTCGGGCAAGTCGGCAGGATCGTTCTGCCCGTCCCCATCCAGCGTGCCCAGAATGTGCCCGCGCGCGGCGAGTGCGCCGGTGCGGATGGCGCGCGATTGTCCGGCATTTTCACCATGTGCAATGACCCGCAATTCAGGAATTTCGGCCTTCATCTGCATGAGCTGGGTCAGGGTGCTGTCGGTCGAACCATCATCAACGGTGATAATTTCATAGGCGCGCCCTTGCAGCGCCTCGCTGACCTCGCGGATGAGCGCTCCGACATTACCCTCTTCGTTGCAGACAGGGATGATGATGGAAAATTCCAGAGGAAGGCTCACTTGGGTCAGTCCAGTTCATTTGGTGGGAGCGGATAACAAGCCCTCTCCAACCGGCAATATAAATCAAGCCAACCCCTTTAGCCGATGCGGCCCAGCATGCAAAGGCCGAAAACATGACATTGAATTTAGATGGTGCGTAGAATCCGTGCAGGCGGATGCGAAAGTGTCGCCAGTCCGACAACAACTCCGCCAAGTGCTGCAGCCGCTATGGCGAAACCGGCAACAATCGCCACGGTGAACCAAGGCATTGCCCATTCCGCCTCGAAGACGAGATCGACCACAAGGGCCGCAGCTGATACGCCCATGAGCGTGCCCGCAAGGGTGGCCACAGCGCCCGAGAGCGCAAATTCACCAGCATAAAGCCGCAAGATACCGCTGCGCGTCGCCCCGAACGTTTTCAGCAAAGCCGCCTCCGTGCGTCTTTGCCGCGCCATAGCAGCAAATGCCCCAACCAGAACCAGCAGCCCTGACAACATGACAATGCCCGCTGCCGCATTGACCGCGATCGTAATATTGCCGAGCAGCCGTCCGGCTGTGGCCAAGGTCTCGCGGGTCTGGAACACAACGACTTGCGGCAGGACATCCCCGAGCGCCTTGATGATAACCGGTTCTTGCTCTGGCGTGGCTTGGGCAATCGCCAGGTGCGGTGGATTGGCAGCTTCCAGTGTGCCCGGCGAGAGAATGAAGGCTGTGTTCGCGCCAAACCCGCCCCAGTCAACATTGCGCAATGATGCCACGGTCGCCGTGAGCTCGCGCCCGAAAATACGGAACCCCATTTCATCGCCAACCTCCAGCCGCAGCCCGCGTGCTGCATCCGTCTCGATCGAGACCAGAAGCGGGCCTTGATAATCCTCCGGCCACCACGCGCCTTCAACCAGTTCGACGTCGGGCGGAAGTTTGCCGATATACGGCATTCTAATCTCGCCATTGACGACCCAGCGTTCAGATGGGGCAACCTTCTCCTTATCGAGGCCTTCACCTTTGAGCGAGATGACGCGGCCAATCACGATCGGCGTCCGCCTGAACGCGTCAGGATCCTCAATATCGACGCCATGGTCTCGGATCAGTTGATCAAAGGTCTCAATCCCGTCATTCGGGATTTGGGTAAAGAACAGGGCTGGCAGATTGCGTGTTGCTGTCTCGTTGACTTGGCGCAATAAATTGGCCTGCACCGTGGCAACAAATACCAGCAGCGCCAAGCCCAATCCAAGCGCAGGCGTGATCGTCGGTGCGAGCGATCCAGGGCCGCCCAGATTGGCCAGTGTCAGCCGCGACAGTCCAGCCGCTGTCGCGCTCGCCCGCCGTGCGAAGAAGCGAATAAGATGCGCCATTCCAATCAGGACCAGCCAAGCCAGCGAAGCGCCGACCAACAAGATGCCAGTCACCATCGGCGTCTGGCTCGTCAGAACCGAAACCACGATCAGCGCAATGGCAGCCAATCCGGCAAGAATACGTTCTGGGCGGGGTGTCTTCTCCAATGTCTCGCTCCCGAGGCTGCGAAACAGTGCAGCAGGGGGTGTCGCGCGTGCCCGTCCGAGCGGGGGCAGGGCAAAGATCGCCGCCGAGAGCAGGCCAAGCACCAAGGCCCGCAACAATGGAAGCGGATAGATACGCAAAATGTTCGGTAGCGGAATTTGGTCGCCCGCAACTGCTGCAATCAAAAACGGTGTCATCGCGCCGAGTACAATGCCGATCACCGCGCCGATAAGCGCCAGTGCCGTCAGCTGGATGAAATAGGCGGCGCGCAATGTCGAAGCTTCCGCGCCAAGGGCCTTGAACGCAGCAATGGACGGCATGCGCGTTTCGAGAAAAGCCGAGCTTGCTTGGGCAATCCCGACCCCGCCTGCAATCAGCGCCGCAATCCCGATTAACGATAGGAACGAGTTGAGCATGTCGAGCAGGCCCTGCAGGCCATCCACGGCATCTTCGGGTCCGCGATAGCGCAGCCCATTTGGTCCCCAATCTTCTTCGGCCGCGTCTTCAAGCGTGTCTGCCAGCGTCTCATCGTCAAGCACCAGCCTATAGCGCGAGCGATAGAGCTGCCCGTCGCTCAGCCGCCCGGCGTCTTCGAGCGCTTGGAGCCTGATTGTAACTTGCGGGCCAAATGTGCCGGGCGTTCCAATACCATCTGCCTCGCCATCAAGCTGGGCGCGGATCGTCGCCGGGATCGAGCCCAGCATAATATCATCGCCGACCTCCAGCCTGAAATTCTCGAGTGTCGAAGGGCTTGCCGCAATGCCCCAGCGTCCATTTGCGAAAGCCAGTGCCTCGTCGAGCTGTGTTGCGCCGCCGCTGAGTGTCGGTGCACCGATCAGCGGGTGTCGATCGTCAACTGCACGCACATCCACCTGTTCACGCACATCGCCTGCCTCGCCCATGACATTGATCGTGATGTTTTCCGAGATGGAGCCGCGTTCGGACATCCATTCCAATTCATCAGGGCTGGCGCGTCTTTGCGAAGCGACAAACAAGGCATCTCCGCCAAGCAAGGTCCGCGCCTCCGCTTCCAATCCCTTGCTAAAGCCCGACGTTACCGAACCTGCTGCGGCGATGGCAAATATGCCGAGTGCAATACAGGCCACGTAAATCCAGAAACCGGACAGTCCGCCCGCCAGTTCGCGCAGTGCAATCTTCCAAGACAGCCGGTTCATGTCAGTTTGCCATCGCGCATTTCAACCATCCTGTCAGCGCGCGCAGCGAGATCGCGATCATGTGTTACGAGGATCAGGCTCGACCCGCGCGCCTCGGCAATGCGAAACAACAGGTCCGCCACGCTTGCGCCTGTCGAACTATCGAGATTGCCCGTCGGCTCATCTGCGAACACAAGCTCGGGGTCGCACGATAATGCCCGTGCCACGGCCACTCTTTGCCGCTCGCCGCCAGAGAGTTGCCCGGGATAATGCGTAAGCCGATCAGATAGCTCGACCGCATCAAGCGCAGCGCGCGCCCGATCATCGGCGTCGTCGCGTCCGGCAATTTCCAGCGCTGCACGCACATTATCAAGCGCGGTCATGGTCGGCAAAAGGTGGAAGCTCTGAAACACCAGTGAAACCCGCCCGCGCCGGAGCCGCGCCAACTCATTCTCGGATTTGCCAGCCAGATCGGTGCCAAGCAGCTCGGCGGTGCCGCTGGTGGCAGTCTCGAGACCCGCGCCGACGGAAATCAGCGAAGACTTCCCCGATCCCGATGGGCCGACAATAGCCACGGATTCACCTGCTGCGCAGTCAAAGTCTACCCCGCGCAAAATATGTACAGGGCCAGACGCGGCCGGAAGGGTGAGGGTGATGTCACGCAGACGGAGTTTTGAGGACAATAGATCAAGCGCTTTCATTCGGCCGGTTTGTTTCCTAATGTCATACATCAAATCGGAGGATCGCAAGCATGAGATTGCAAAAAATAACTTGGCTCGCAGTATTGTTGCTCGGATCGGCTTTGTCGGGATGCGCTCCGGAACAGGTCACGCCTGCACCCGAGGCCCAGACTCAAGCGGCTGCACCACAGCCCAGCTTTACGCCAGAGCAATCGGTAGACGCCCAAGATAGCGCGGTCCCTGTTATCGTATTCCTCGGCGATAGTCTCACCGCGGGTTTTGGTCTTGGGCCCGAATTTGCGTTGCCTGAACAAATCAATGAGCGGCTCGAGGCGGCAGGGCAGGATGTGCACGTGATCAATGCCGGTGTCTCGGGCGACACTACATCAGGTGGCCTTGCCCGATACGATTTTAGTGTTGCCTCGGCCAATCCCGATCTTGTCTTTGTTGCGCTTGGCGCAAATGACTATCTTGGTGGCGGATCGCCCGAATTAGCGCGCGCCAATCTACACGCCATCCTGACCCGCGTCGCGGCGGATGGCGCTCAAGCTGTGCTGGCTAGCGTAGAGGCCCGCTCAAACGGCATAGATGATCCGCGCGCCGACGCCTTTAGCCGGATATATCCCGAGCTTGCCACCGAGTTTGGCGTGCCGCATTTTATCGGGCTCTTGTCGAAAGTTCGTGGGCGAGCCGACCTCTTGCTTCAGGATGGATTACACCCCACCGCTGAAGGCATTGGTCTCATGGCTGATGATGTTGCTGCATTCCTGTTACCGGTTATCGAAGCGCTGCCCGAATAGGGCCGCATGGCCGGTTATCAGGCGTTCAGGCGAAATATGGTCATATGAGCCCTACATCTTGCGAGGAATATTTATGTTGCGTTTCATTGTACCGCCATTGCTGGCCTTTGGCTTTACCGCTGCAACATCTGTCGCGCAGACCTATTCGGTCCAGCCAGGGCAGTGGGACTGGCAGGTTGACGGTATTGTGGCGGGCGCGCCGATGCCATTTGAGGGCAGCGACTGTATTGCTTCGGGCGATGCAGAGCTTGATTTCGATCAACTCGTGGCAGAGGCCGCCCAGAGCAGTTGTACGCTCGAGCGCGGCGCGATTGTTGGCAACCGAACAGACTTCACATTATCTTGCGATGATGGAGAATTTGTCTTTTCGGCAAAAGGCACGGTGAATGTCGAGCGCGAAAAAGTAACGCTCAAGGCAGATGGCTTCTTAGAGCTTGACGGATTAGGTGAGGTACCTGCTTCGGTCGAGGCGACAGCGGTCAATACCGGCCAATGTCCAGCGCCCTGATCGGCCCGATTGTGCTCTGCACCAACACTTTCCCATCGCGCGTGTGTGAACGCGTTTGAATTGAAAGAGATCACAGGCCGTCTCATCTTGAGTGTCATAAACACAACAAGAAAGGCACCTCCCATGCATCACTCCATCGAACGCTCAATCGCCCTATGGAAAGCCCAGAACGGCCCGTTCCGCAACACCATTGGCAACACCGCCCGCAATGCCCACCGGACTTTCAGCGAAGCGCGCAAGCGCCGAAACCCTTTCTTTATCGACTACAAACAACGCCGTTGCGATTTTAGTTAGCTTTGCTTTGGCGCGCCTGATTAGACGAGGGGCTTCCTGAGGCCCGTCAGACGGTCTTCAAACGCCACAAGAAGGCAGGCGCCAATAATAATGAAAGCGCCGACATAAAGCTGCCAACTCGGTACTTCTTGAAAGAACACCGCCCCCAGAACCGAAGCCCAGATCAGCGCCGTATATTCAAGCGGTGCCAATCTCTGGGCCGAGGCGCGTCCATAGGCCAGTGTCATGAAATACCAAATCAATGCGCCCAACCCGCCAAGCAAAGCGAACACAGGCACATAAGTCATATTCAAACTCGGCACCGACATAAACAGAAATGGCAACAACATGATCGCCGGAAGCACATTCGTGAACATGGCGATGGTCAGCGCGTCTTCCTTGCGCGAGCGTAGCCGGATCAGAACGAGCGTCAGCGCATATAGGAAAGCCGATACCAGTCCGGCGCCTGCACCGAGCAAGCGATTGGTGCCGTCGGGGGCGCCGCTCGTGCTTGCCGAAAGCGCCAAGGCCGCGCCGCCAAAACCGATCACCGCCGCGCCAAGGCTCCATTTGCTGATAGGTTCACCCAGAATAAGCGCCCCCAGCGGCGGCACCATCAGCACGGCAGTGAACCCCAGCACGGTCGCTTCAGCCAATGCCAATTGGGTAATCCCCCAGAAGAAAAAGAACGCAGCCAGAATGTGCACAGCCGTACGCATAATGTGGAACCGAAGGGCGGCCCAGTTCGGCATCGGTTTGCTGGCCAGCTTAAACGCTACCAGCATATAGAAACCGCCAAACAGAAACCGCCATGCGAGCAGGTCGATTACTGCAACGTTTTGCGTCAACCCTTTGACCAGTGCATCAATCACTGAACCGGTGAACACGCAAACCGCGACAATCATAACCGGGGAGAAGAGGGCGCGGGACATCATAACCATCGCCCCTCGCCCGATGCCGCGAGACTGTCAATCCAACTGCCGAGATAAATGGCCGATCGATCTGGCTAAACAGAGCGTGTCATCGCGCCGGGATCATCATCAGTTGGGACAGGCCGAAACACGTCAAGCCCAATCATTCACTGCGTTCGTTTTCGGAGGGCTGGCGTTCGGCAGCTATGAACCGGTCCAAATAAGACAGTTGCCAGCGGGAATAGGCGGCTTCAGTTTCCCACAGGGTAGTCTTGACAAAGACGTTCGGTTTGTCAGGTGCGATCAGAAGTTCGCCGCTTATAAATCCGGAGGCTGCAATCGCGCGTTGAAGAAACCCGTTTTCAAGATAGGCTGCTTTGAACGCTTCACACTGGCCTTCGGCTACTTTAAGCTCGTTAAGACTTCGCACCGCCATTTGGTTACTCCTTGTAACATCATGCTTATTTTGTATCGCGTCGGTCGGCAACGGAAAGGCATTGCTCGGATGAATACGTTAAAGAGCGCTCGGGTAGAACGCGGCGAGAAGACAAGGCGATTATTACTCGACGCGACCATCGATATGCTTCTGGAATCGGGACTGGCTACATGTTCTCTTGCTGCAGTCGCCAAGCGCGCGGGGATGACGACGGGGGCCGTCCAGCATCATTTCAAGACCAAGGCCGTCCTGATGCATGCAGTCATCGCTGAGTGTCTGTTTGCGGACAATAGAGAGATAAAGCCGGGCGACTGGGCCGACATGACCTTAGGTCAGCGCTGCCAGATGCTGGTCGAACATCAATGGCATTATTACGGAAAGCCGAGATATATCGCCATATGGGACATCATATTGGGCGCACGTACGGACAAAGCTATTCAGCACGAGATCGCCAGTTGGCAACGCGTTGGTATCAAAAAACATGAAGATCTCATCGCTGAAGTCCTGTCTGATTGGGACGTGAAAACACATGATGTCAGTATGCTCCAGTATTTTATGAATTCCCATCTGCGGGGCCTTTCACTGCTCAGAACGGTTGAGGATGATCAGCGCATTGTGGACGCTCAGCTCGGGCTGCTTGGCGCTGCTCTTACGCGGCAAGTCGAGGCGCTGTCAGCGCTCTGACACCTCTCTATCGGCCGCCCTGTTCAGGTCCTGAAACCCGCATCGCGCTAAGCGTTTCCGTGTCGCCTTTCAGCCGGTTCATATCGACCGCACCATGG
The DNA here is from genome assembly GCA_039942135.1 of Hyphomonadaceae bacterium. Classification (GTDB taxonomy): domain Bacteria; phylum Pseudomonadota; class Alphaproteobacteria; order Caulobacterales; family Hyphomonadaceae; genus CALLCD01. The sequence goes on along the minus strand of JBDVDE010000135.1, from coordinate 36,371 downwards.
ATCCCTGCCCGCGTGCCGCGATGGGAGAACTGCCAGATCACCCAGTCCTTTGTGCGCCAGTCCGGCTGGTTGTGGATCGAGCTGACCCAGAACCGCTCGCCGCTCATCGATTGTAAATGCGCATCATGAAAGTCGCGGGTCGTGTAAATGATGGGCCGGACCCCATAATGCGCCTCGACAATATCGAGAAAAATACCCACACCTTCGGCGGGAGTTTGCAGGGTCGATCCATCGCTGCAAGGCTCCATTTGTTCGACATCGAGGGCAGGGGGAAGATCATTGTCGAGGGGGCCTAGCGTCTTGATAAAGTGCGCCGCCTGGGTGTCTGCCGGTGTGCACAGTGTGAAATAATGATAGGCACCGCGCGCAATGCTCGTCCTCTTCGCAGCCCGCCAGTTCTCGGCAAACCGCGTATCGAGCCAGTCGCCACCTTCGGTCGCTTTGATATAGGCAAAGCTCACCCGATCGGCGGCGAGCTTGTCCCAGTCTATCGCGCCTTGATGGTGCGAGACGTCAACGCCGATCGGCATTGGGCTGGTCAAATGGGGGCTATTCAGATCGGGGCTGCTCGAACTGGGGCCGCGCGGTAGCTTTCCTACGATGATCGCGGCCACCATAATCGCAAACATGGTGATGCTAATCACCCGCCGCATCTTCTTGTTTGGCCATCGCGCCATATCGGCCACTCCTGCTTGCTTTGCGCACTTCAACCTTACACAGGACCAGTTTTGCACGGAAATTGGACGCAGTGATGGCCTCCGCGTGTTATGACTGTGCGGGACTGGTGCCCAAAATGGAAAAAGCCCGACAGCTGCAAGAGCTTCGGGCTTCTTCGGTATTCGAGTTGAAGCGGGCTGCCTAGGCAGCCTTAGCTTCCTTTTTCGGTTTTGGATCCCGAAGCACATAGCCGCGTCCCCAAACCGTTTCAATATGATGCTCACCGCCAGTGGCCTTTGCCAGCTTCTTGCGCAGCTTACAAATGAACACATCGATGATTTTCAATTCAGGCTCGTCCATGCCGCCATACAGGTGGTTGAGGAACATTTCCTTGGTCAGCGTCGTGCCTTTGCGCAAGCTAAGCAGCTCGAACATCTGGTATTCTTTGCCTGTCAGGTGAACGCGATCTTGATCGACTTCAACCGTTTTAGCATCGAGATTCACGAGGATTTCGCCGGTGCGGATAACGCTTTCAGCGTGACCTTTGGAGCGGCGTACAATCGCTGTGATGCGGGCAATCAGCTCGTCTTTATTGAAGGGCTTGGTCAGATAGTCATCTGCGCCATAACCGAGCGTTTTCACTTTGGCTTCAATGTCAGGATTACCAGAGAGAATCAGAACAGGCGTGTTGATACGTGCCATCCGAAGCTGCTTGAGAACGTCATAACCGGAAATATCGGGCAAAGAGAGGTCGAGAAGGATAATGTCATACTCGTAGACTTTACCGAGATCGACGCCTTCTTCACCGAGATCGGTGGTGTAGATATTAAATCCAGCCGCTTTCAGCATCAATTCAATGCTGCGGGCGACCGCGGTATCATCTTCAATAAGAAGGACGCGCATGTTCCCCTCCTGAAATTAAGCCGAATTGTTCGGCGGTTTGTCGTACAAATCTCTACAGCTAATCGTTAACGTGAGTGTCCTTAAGAAAGGTTAATAAGTTCCAAAGGTAATTTTTGGAATCCCCTGAATGCATATTTCTGAAATTAAATTGATTTGTTTTGTTTGCCTATAGCGAAGACAATCGCGCTATGTTTTCGCTATGGATCACTCTGGGACGTGGAATGCTGGGTCTGCATAAGTACCTGATTTTTTTATCAATATTTGCATATTTTGCGAACTTTGCAATCGGTCAGACAGTCGAATCGTCCGGAGAAGAATATGAGGCGCGCACGGCGACCGAGACGTCCAGTGTGGTCTTGTCGCAACTGCCAAAAGGTTCATTTTCTCGTGAAAAACCGGGTGATAATTTTTACTTGTATGCCAATCACGCATGGATTTCTGAGGTTGAAATTGAAGATAACTCTCTTTCTGAGGGGGCTTTGCGTGAAGCTGTGACCCGCACACAGTCGATTGTCGAAAGGCTTGAGAGCGATCTTCTTAACCAGGAGTGGCCCGATGGCAGCGACGAAGCCAAATATCAGGCTGTGTTCAATTCGTTCCTGAATGCAGGCAAGGTGAGGCGGCAAGGGCTGCGCCCCATCAGGCGATCACTCCGCACCATACGCCTTGCCAGAAATCATGACCAGATCGCCGCGCTTCTAGCAGATTTCCGGCTCGATGCGGGGGGGCTGTTCCGCGTTTCGCTTCGCGTCAGCCAGCGCGAAGGGCGCGAATATATTCCCTATCTCGGCCCTGCCGACCTCATTCTCGGCTCGCCTGACCTTTATATCAGACAAGATGAATTGGCCCGAAGCGTTCGCGAAGAGGGGGCTACTTTACTTGAAGGTTTGCTGCGCAAGGGCGTTGGTCGCAGGAATATCGAGGAGCGCGTGCAGGGGGTTCTCCAGCTTGAAACGCGGCTTGCCCGGCTTGCGCCAGCCCCCGCTCGCGAGCGTAACCCGACGAATGTGACCCAGTTCCGGTCTGTCGAAGACCTCGTAGAGACGGCGCCGGAGTTTCCTTGGCTGATCTATCTGACAAAGCGCGGGCTTGGGTCTGATCCGCGTGTAAATATTGCCCCGTTTGCTGGGCTGAACCAGATTGCCGAAACGTTTGTACAGACGCCGGTCCCAGTCTGGCGCGATTATCTCGCGCTGCGCCTTATGCTGCGATATGGCGACTATCTGCCCGAAGATATTGCCGCCGCCACCCACCGGATTGCCCAGTTCTACTCTGGTACCGCGCGTCCTTTGCCAAGCCGGTATGAGCGCGCCAGCCGATTTGCGCAATGGGTGATGCCAGACGTCATTGCCCGCCGCTATGTCGAGACAGAGCTGTCGGCCGACACTGAGCGCGCGGTCGAAATCATGGCTGAACAGATGCGCGCGGTTTATCGTCGGCGTCTGAGCCGGTCGCCTTGGCTAAGTGAGCAAACCCGCGCAGCGGCATTGGCCAAGCTCGAGGCGCTTGAATTTATGATCGGTGTGCCGCCGGACTGGAACGAGTTTGGCGACTATGTTCCTGATAGTGATGATCTGTTCGGCAATGCCTATCAGAAGCTCCAGTCTCGCCACCGAACGACACTTGCGCGCCTGCGCGAACGTCCTGTCGATGGGGTCCGCAATATTGATGCGCTCAGACGGAATATCTTCTTCTCGCCCTTGCGAGTTGGTGCCTATTATCTGCCGCGACTGAACGCGGTTGTGCTGCCGGCGGCCTATTTGCAGCCGCCATTCTTCGATCCTGATGCCAGCGCGGCCTATAATTTTGGCGCACTCGGGACCACACTTGGCCACGAAATAGGGCATGCCTTTGATGATCAAGGGTCAAAATATGGTCCGACCGGTGCTCTCGAAAATTGGTGGAGTGCTGAAGACCGGTCGCAATTTGATCACTTGGCATCGCAATTGTCGTCCCAATTCTCCGGTCTTGAAGCTGCGCCCGGAGTTCCGCTCGATCCTGCGCTGACCTTGGGCGAAAATATGAGCGACCTTGCCGGTCTCGAAACCGCGCTGGCTGCTCTGACTGCTGTGCTCGATGCCGGCCCGCCAATATCAGCGTCCGAACGCACGAGAGCCCTGCAAGGTTTCTTTCTCAGCTATGCCATCAAGCGCCGCAAAGTCCGCCGCCCGGAAACCGATGCGCAATTGTCCCCGAGTGACCGCCACAGTCCGCCCGACCTGCGCACCAATATCATCCTGCCCAATATAGATGCATGGTATGATGCCTACGACATTACCCCCGACGACGCCCTATGGCTGCCGCCCCGTAAAAGACTGCGCATCTGGTAATCGGATGGAGTAATTTTAAGACACATCAAATTTCTCTATTGAAATAGTGATGTTATTTTATATCATAGATGGCTATGACAGCCCAAATAGACCTTTTGCCCTCGGACATACGCGCAAACCCAGAACCCGGCACACATGGTCAGGCGTCCTATGTGCGTTTTGCTAGCGATTGGCCGGACATGGTGAAAAGCGCCAAGGATGACGATGTTGAACTCGTCTTATGGAAACCCCTCTGATCGGATTGAATGTCACCAATGCCGAACAAGGGTCTGATCTCGAAGTTATTCTAGGAACACGACACGAAGTCCTGACCGGGCTTGAGGACATGTTCGATGCTTCAGCTTGGCCTAGGCCTCTGCGCGAGCACGTCGAACAAGATGCCAGACAATGCTTGAATGCCTTTGAAGCAGAGTTTTCCGGATCACTTTATCGATTGAGATTGGAGGCGGTGTCCGACGATGCTTGCCGCAAGTTCCATCAAGACGGCACCTTCCAAAGATTGATTATAACCTATCGCGGGAACGGAACTGTGTGGCGCGACGTGAATATCGGTGCCGATCAGCAGGCCATAGAAATGGAGTGCGTTTTGCTGCGCGGCAAGCGCGCAGGCCGTGACCCGCAAATTCTTCACCGGTCTCCCGTTTTTATGTCCGGACAAATACCGCGACTAATTATGGTCGTCGACGTGATACCGGATCGACAAAACCCCTAGCCTGTAAGCGGAATGCCTGAGGGCACACCAATCAGTCCTTGGGCAATGGCCAATGCATCCTGAATCGGTTGTGCGTGTGGGTCTGTCGAGATCAAGGTCTGTTGTCTGCGAATAGCATCACGGACTTTCTCGTCGCGCATCACAATACCTGCTAGTCTTGGCCGGAAGCCAAGGAACGTTTCGCAAGCGCGGGCAATCGCTTCATGTGTGCGTTGTCCGGCGGGACGAGAATCGGCTTGGTTGATCGCAATTACCGGTTCGACTTTCGGTGCATAGCCGCGCAGCACTTTGATAAAGGCATAGCCATCGGTCATCGATGTCGGCTCATCAGTAATCACCATCACGGCTTTGTCCGCCGCGCGGGCAAGCCGCATGCAATTTGTTTCGATCCCGGCGCCAAGATCAAGAACGACCTGATCATATTGAAGCGCCAGTGCGGAGATGCCCGCAGCAAGTCGCGCCACTTCTTCTGGCGGCAATTCGGCCAATGCGCCAGAGCCGGAGCGGCCCGGTAAAACATCAAATCCACCTTCGCTCGCGCCGCCATCAACCGGCGTCACCGCATCGTCAAGTTCAACCCAGCCTGCAATTACGGCCGCCAGATCGGTTTCGGGCGCGATGCCCAATTGAACATCGACATTGGCAAGTCCGAGGTCGCCATCGACCAGTAGCGTCCGCTTTCCAGCCTTGGCAAAAGCCGACGCCAGCGTGATCGACATAAAGGTTTTCCCGACGCCGCCTTTGCCTGAAGCAACCGCAACAATCGACGCAGGTTCGACACGGGGCTGATGGATGCTTGTGGCATCCATCGATTTGCGAAGCATGAAACTCATGAGCTTGCTCCTCTTAGAGCGTCCTCGCCGCGCGCATCCTCGATCAGAAGTGCCGAGAGACGCGACGGCGCGGCAGGGACAAGTCCGCCGCCAATAAATGGGGTAACCGCGAGATGCGACAGTGAAATTTTGGCAGCCGTGAGCGCAGCGATAATGCCGCCGCGTCGCCGCGCTACATCCAGCTTGGTGACAATTGCCCGCTTGATACCAGCGCTGGCATAGGCGCGCGCGGCTTCAGCCTGATCTTCAGGATGTCCTTCGGCGGAGATCACAAGCACAGGCTCTGCGCCAATTGCGCCAACAAGATCTTTCACACGGGCGAGGTCTTCGCGGTCGAAGGGGAGAATAGATGGCAGATCGATCACGCAGCGCTGATCATTCCGGTTCACTTCATCCATGAGCGAGAACAAGGCGTCAGGGTCCGAAGCAATCCGGACTTGCGCGCGCTCGCGTTCAAGATAGGCAGACAGCTGCTCGCCGCCGGCGGTTGCGTCAAAGTCGGCCGCTACGGGGAGAATTTCGGTTTTGGCAATCGCTGCGCGTCTCGTCAATTTCGCGCCGGTCGATGTGCGCCCGTGTCCGGGCGGACCAATCAGAACAATATTCGTATCTGGCCGTGTAGGGATTGGGTCAAACCCGATCATAGCGTCAAGCCCCGGGGTCATCGCGGCGGCTGGATCGCTAAGGGATGTGTCAGCGGCATGTAAGACCCGCTCGATAAATCGGCGCGGTGCGCCATGCCACGCCAAGGCGTCGCGTAATCTCTGTGCGGTCAGACTTGTGTCTGGCTGGGCGGCTGTGTCGTTTGCAGCGCCGTTAATGAAGAGAGGTCTGTCACCGCCCGGGCGTCTAAGGCCGTCTGTGGCAGCTCGAACTTCGACCCGTCCATCAATCTCGCGTTCCGACAAGATGACGGCTTTGTCACCCATTTCGGCAAATACGAGGGCACGGGCAGCATCGAAGGTTTCGGCGGCAAACATTTTCATGCGCATAGGGGCAGGTCCTTTCGGTTCCTGCCACTGTGCGTTCAAATGGTTAATAGAGCGTGTCGATTTGTTAGGGTTTACAATTATCGATAGCTATTTTTGGAAGCGTCGGATTTACGGAATGAATACTGTGTATTCGACCGTTACGCCGAAATCGACAACACCTAGAGACAGGTCATACCCTGTGACGGTTGCGCCAACGAGCGGATAGCTGACATCAAAGCGAACCGATTGATCAGCGATTGATCCGGGGGTTGCGGCTGTGCGCTGGTTGCCAGCGAACACAGTGGTCGGCGTATTCAGAAGGTCGAGCAGATCAACGGGGGTAGAAAAGCCAGCTTGCTCGCCGCCAGAATGCGGAGGCTGGGCGGCAGAGCCATAGGTAAAGCCGCCATCAGTACGCGCGGCACCTACAGGAGCCACTTCCATCAAGACATCGACAAGGTCGAGAAATGCATTGCTGAAGCCGGTGAAAACAGGATCGACCTCAACATCGGTGACTTCCGCAGAAATACTGAACGCGCTGTTTGACGCGACATAAAAACTCGATCTTGGTGTCGAGGCATTGACCGAAAAGTCTGCATCCAACTGGAACGGGCTGAGCGAGTCTCCGGCATCGAGCACACCATTATTATTGGTGTCGGTGTTGAAGTCGCCGGTTGGCGAGCCAGTAAAGTCAAGCGGGAAGCCGCCAGTGCCAGGATTATTATTGGTGGAGTCCAATGTACCGGTAACAACCGTAAATGCGTCGTCCTCAATCAGGTCAGCACTTGCAGCGCCACCGGTCCGGATAACGAAATCGGTCACAATCGGTGCGTTGCCAAGCTCGTCGGCGCTCCAGACAATGACCATATTCTCTATGTTAAAAGCAGGATTATCAACAATTTCCGCTTGGCTGGAGGCGGTCGCAAATGCGGCCATAACACAAGCGATTTTGAGGCGTGTACTAAGCTTCACTATGATATCCAATTCTAGCCCTGAGCCGACGAACAAGTGCCGACCAAGGCCATCTCTACCAAACGCAGGTTCAGATACATTTAATAAAAATAGAGCAATTTTCGTCGAAATTCTCGTTAAGGAGCGAAGACCGTAAACACGATTTGGGAATCTATGCCCGAAGATGCGGCTGTGCTCGGAGCATAATCGGCAGTTCTGGTCAATCGCATATCAAACCGAACCGATTGTTCGGCGATAGAGCCACTATCTGCTGCGGTACGTTGGGTACCGGTAAACACCCGTTTGCGTGTGGTGAGATCTGCCAGCGTCCGAATATCCGTGTTCATGCCGCCGCGAGCGCCACCTTGATGGGGGTATTGTGCATGGCGGCCAAACGCGTCCGATCCGTTGTCGCCAAGACTGACACTGAGGTCGAACTCTGTGTTTCTAAGGTCCGGCGCCGTCAGGTCCGAATGTCCGGTCAATTCTGCATCAATTGAAAAGCCTGTATTTGACGCGACATAAAAGTGCTGCTCGCGATGATCAAGTGCAACAAGATCTGGCTGGGCAAGCGTATCCAGCTGTCCGGTCAGGACGTGAACAGGGGCAAAGACCGGTGTTTGCGCATCTGCCTTGGTTTGTACTGTGCGGCCGATTTGACCGGTTGAAGACCCGTTAGCGCCCCAGACGATAACCAGACCGTCAATTTTGAAGTGGGGATTGGAGGTGACGGATGCATGGGCCGCAGGTGATACGCACACACACGCCAAAATGCTCAAAACCCCTGTCATGGCCAAGAGCTTCACGGTTTGAAATATGCCCCCCTCCATGACCGCTAATCCTAAGGCTTTGCGGCAGTCAGGTCGCGATTATCGGCGATCTGCGTGTCTGTACTGGTTTCTAGCGTGACCGCGGCGGCTGTTTGCCGTTCGATTGCAGTATCTTGCGTGAGCAGGCTATAGGCGATGAAGCCGATATAGACCGAAAGTAATAGGCATAGAACCACCGTCGCAAATGTGCCGCGACGGGCGGGTTTCATGCGAACCGGACGCTGCGATCTTATTCTGGGAATGCTTGATAATGGCATCGGTTATGGTCCCTCTAGTCTATGTATGACCAGATATAAGCAAGCCATATGCCAATGGGATTTGTGGACGAATATCTGTTACAATGCTTGACGCGGAAAGCGCTGCCCCCTAGCGCATGTGAACATTGAAGGTCCAACCGGAAAAAGGTGTTTTGAAATGAGTGATGCATGGGAAATGCCAGAGGGCAATTTGATGGCCGGCAAACGCGGTATCGTCATGGGCGTTGCCAACGAGAAATCGATCGCTTGGGGGATTTCCCGCCAACTCGCTGCCCAAGGCGCTGAAATGGCCTTCACCTATCAAGGCGAAAAGCTCGAGCGCCGCGTCCGTCCACTGGTCGAGAGCATCGGACAGGATTTCATGATCTCTGCCGACGTGACCAATGATGAAGAAATGGACGCCGCTTTCGCCACGGTGAAAGACAAATGGGGCAAGATCGACTTTCTCGTCCATTCCATCGCTTTTGCTGGCAAAGACGAGCTGCAAGGCTCGATGGTCGCCAATACCACGCGCGAAGGCTTCCGCCGCGCCATGGATATTTCGGTTTACTCGTTCATTGATTGCTCGCGCCGCGCGTCTGAAATCATGCCCGATGGCGGTTCGATTATTGCGATGACCTATCTCGGTGCCGAACGGACCGTGCCGTCATATAATGTCATGGGTGTTGCCAAAGCAGGCCTCGAAGCGGCCACCCGCTATGCTGCCCGCGATCTCGGCCCCAAAGGCATTCGCGTCAACACGATCTCGGCAGGGGCGATGAAGACGCTTTCGCTCGCGGGTATTCGCGGCGGCAAGTCGCTGATGGGTACTGGCCGCGACTGGTCACTCCTTAAAGAAGACACCAGCATGGAAGGCGTCGCAGGTTGCGCGCTCTATCTCTTGTCTCCGCTTGGACGATCCATCGCTGGCGAGATTATCCATGTCGATGCGGGCTTCCATGCCGTTGGCGTTCCCGAGCTGCCCGAAGAAAGCAGCTAGCCTTTTTGGCGATGCTCGGGGCTGTCCCCCGGCTAATTTCCTGAACGAGACACAATCATGGCCAGACAAAGAAAACGCAAGGGCGATCCAATCGACGGATGGCTCTGCCTCGACAAGCCATTAGAGATGACCTCGACTGGAGCCGTCAGCGCGCTCAAGCGCATGTTCAATGCGGCCAAGGTCGGGCATGGCGGCACGCTCGATCCGCTCGCCACGGGCATCTTGCCGATTGCCTTCGGTAATGCCACGAAAACCGTCGCTTGGGCGATGGACGCCGACAAGGACTATCTCTTCACCGTGACATGGGGCGTCGCGACTGCGAGCTATGATGCCGAAGGCGTCGAGATTGCCCGCTCCGATGTGCGCCCAACCCGCGAAGCAATTCTCGAAGCGCTGCCGGGCTTTACTGGCGAGATCGAGCAAGTCCCGCCAAAGTTCTCCGCCATCAAAGTCGATGGCAAACGCGCCTATGATCTTGCCCGTGATGGCGAAGACTTCGAGCTTGAGGGCAGGGCGGTCACCGTGCACGAGGCTGAGCTGGTCGAGATCATCTCCGAAGACGCCGCCACATTCCGCGTGCGCTCCGGCAAAGGTTTCTATGTCCGCGCCATGGCCCGCGACTTGGCCCACGCTCTCGGCACCGAAGGCCACATCACCATGCTGCGCCGCGCCCGTGTTGGCGTGTTCGATGAAGAAAATGCTGTCACACTGGCCGAGCTTGAAGCCGTAGCCGAAGACAAAACGGCCTTGTTCGAATTCCTCGCGCCCATCGAAACCGCGCTCGAGACTATTCCTCTGGTCGATATCTCGCATGATGACGCCGCGCAGATCTTCAATGGGCAGCCAATCATGCTGCTGCCGCATGTCGCCCAGCACTGGAAAGAAAACCGCTCGACCAATCCCGACGACGACCGCTTGGCCGTCGCAATGGACGGCGATCGCGCCGTCGCCATGGGCGAGGTGCGGGCAGGGCGATTCCAGCCTGTGAAAGTGTTTCCTGCATAGGGCCTAACGCCGACTGAGGTTCGTTATTGGAGCCTAAGCCAGTCTTTCGTCCGCTTTCGGCGTCGGAGAGGATGTTGGCGAGTTGGAACGTTTAAGTAATATCAGTTAACGGCTGTCTGCTATTACTTTTTACCGGTCATCCATTTTAAGACGCGTCGCCAGAAGTTCGCTTCCCATACCATGAAGCTTGCCAACCACTCCGGCACTTCATATTTCTCTACTAATTCTTGCTTCGTCGATATATCGTCGGTTGAGCTAAAAAGTAATTTGAGAAGCGCAACTCCTGCAAATACTTCGATAAACAGCAAGACAACGACCCAGCTTGATTTAAGCCAACCCAAAATAGCAAGCACAAACTGCTCAGGTCCTGGCACTAATTGTTTCGCGACGAACACACCAACAGACGCGACGACGATCATTCGCAATACGGTTTTGCGGCGAGTTTGCTGTTTGCGATAACAAAGCCAATATAGAAATGGTGCAAAGACCGTCAGGTCAAAAAGCAGTCCAAGTTCCGAGATTTTGGGGGATGCCCATGTGTCCGTTGAGGCGACCATGTAACAACTGAAGACAGTGGCAAGAAACGCGGCAACAAACCAATTGCGGCGAATGGTACTTATCGCGCTATTCACCTCAAACATCAGGTAACTCCTTACCGAGCTTTATATGGGAGTAACATAAGTGTGCAGGACACGACTTACAACGAGACGGCGATTTTTCGCCCGCAACCAAAAGCAGCCGTCAACTTGGACCAATCTCTCGTTTCGAGGAATGACGGTTCGGGGACATGCTTTAGCCCTTAATCTTTGGTCCGCCGCCCCAGCGCACGCTGGGGTCCATGGTCGCAAGACCGGAGGAATTCCATGGATACCAGCGTGCGCTGGCATAAGCGGGAAAAGGCGCAAGCAAAAACATGTTTTGCCTCACGCCGCGCGGCGGCTCCGGCGGGGCGGGCTTTCGCCCGGCGCACGCTTGTGCTTGCGAGCGGTGCTCGGGCAGCTGGGCTTTGAGTTTGGAGCAGCTGAGCCATCAGCCCGCGAAGCGGCGTCCCATCGCGTCAGCGGGGGACAAACAAAACCAGCCTTGAGCCCGCGAAGCCACGTCCCATCGCGCAGCGGGGGACAGATAAACATGTTCTCCCTCGCATGTGCTGGCATAAGCAGCCCCTGACCAAAAGCGGGCATCCCGAGAGTCCATTCTACGCGTCGAATGCTGCGCCCAGTTTGACGTCATAGCGCGGGAGAGTTTACGCGATTTTCCCCCTTTCCAAACCTCTGAAAATGCGTCATAAGCCGCACCAATCGGGGGTATTTGCCCGCTTAAGCATGGCTGGACGACATCTTGGCCATTGCTGTTTGGTGGGACATTCCCCGATTTGCCTTGAAAATAGGCTGTTTTTTAATCCAGTTCACATGAAAATGTGCACGAAAATAAGGAAAATGCGATGTCGATTACACCAGCCCGCAAAGCGGAACTGATCAAGAAATTCGCCCGTTCAGAGGGTGATACCGGGTCTCCGGAAGTCCAGATTGCCATTCTTACAGAACGGATCACAAATCTGACCGACCATTTCAAGACCAACAAAAAAGACAATCATTCCCGTCGTGGCCTCCTGACAATGGTGGCAACACGCAGAAAGCTTCTCGACTATGTGAAGCGCAAAAGTGAAGATCGCTATCAGGCGGTCATCAAAGAATTGGGCATTCGCCGGTAAGGCAGCCCACTCAGAACCCGCTGCGCCATTCGGGCCAGCGGGTTTTTTCGTACGATATGAAAGACAAAAACATGTTCGATAAACACACAGTATCGCTGGAATGGGCCGGCCGTACATTGACAATTGAGACGGGCCGCGTGGCACGTCAGGCTGACGGGGCTGTCCTCGTTACTTATGGCGACACATCGGTGCTCGCCACGGCTGTCTTCCGCAAGGAAGCCAAGCCCGGTCAGGATTTCTTCCCGCTGACCGTCAACTATATGGAAAAATACTATGCGGCGGGCCGCATTCCGGGTGGTTTCTTCAAGCGTGAAGGCCGTCCAACCGAAAAAGAGACGCTGACATCGCGCCTCATTGATCGCCCGATCCGCCCGCTCTTCGTCAAAGGCTTCAAGCATGAAGTACAAGTCGTTCTGACGGCTGTGTCCTATGACCTCGAAAACGATCCGGATATTCTCGGCATGGTTGGTGCCTCTGCGGCGCTGGTTCTGTCTGGCGCTCCATTCATGGGCCCGATCGGCGCAGCGCGCGTTGGCTATAAAGATGGCGAATATATCATCAACCCGAGCGTTGACGACTTGGAAGAGTCCGAGCTTGATCTCGTCATTGCCGGTACGCAAGACGCGGTGATGATGGTTGAGTCCGAAGCCAAAGAACTGTCCGAGGATGTTATGCTCGGCGCGGTTATGGCCGGACACGAAGCCATGCAGCCTGTGATCGACGCGATCATCGAGCTGGCTGAAAAAGCTGCCAAAGAGCCGTTCGAGTTCGAAGGCGTTGATTACTCTGCCGAGCTTAAAGAAATTCAGGGCCTTGTTGGCGCTGACCTTTCAAAAGCTTACCAGATCACCGAGAAGCTCTCGCGTCAGGAAGCTGTTGGCGAAGCCCGCGCAAAAGCGGCCGAGGCACTTGTCTCGACCGAAGACGACGAAAAGTCGATGAGCGGCGAAACCTTCAAAGCGGCCTTCAAGGAAGCTGAAGCGGCTGTAGTTCGCGGTGACATCATCAAAACCGGCAAGCGGATTGATGGTCGGTCACTCGATCAGGTTCGTCCGATCCTTGCTGAAGCTCAGGTTCTTCCGCGTACGCACGGTTCGTCCCTGTTTACACGCGGCGAAACACAAGCGCTTTGTGTGGCAACGCTCGGCACATCCGACGATGAGCAGTTCATCGACGGTCTTGGCGGCACAAGCAAAGCCAAGTTCATGCTGCACTATAACTTCCCGCCATATTCGGTTGGCGAGACAGGCCGCATGGGCGGCACCAGCCGACGCGAAACCGGTCACGGTAAGCTGGCATGGCGCGCGCTTCAGGCAGTTCTGCCAGAGCCCGAAGAGTTCCCTTACACAGTGCGTCTCGTCTCCGAGATTACTGAGTCAAACGGCTCATCTTCTATGGCGACGGTTTGTGGCTGCTCACTAGCGATGATGGATGCTGGCGTGCCAATCACGCGTCCGGTGTCAGGCATTGCGATGGGTCTGATCAAGGAAGATGACGGCATTGCTGTATTGTCTGACATCCTTGGTGATGAAGATCATCTTGGCGATATGGACTTTAAAGTGGCCGGAACGACCGAAGGTCTGACCTCACTGCAAATGGACATCAAGATTGCCGGTATCACCAAAGACATCATGCAGACCGCGCTTGAGCAGGCCAAAGGCGGCCGTCTGCATATTCTCGGCGAGATGGCGAAAGCATTGGAAGGGGCCCGCGAGGAGCTTTCCGACAATGCACCGCAAATGGAAATCGTGAAAATCCCGGTCGACAAGATCCGTGACGTGATCGGTACTGGCGGCAAAGTCATTCGTGATATTGTCGACACAACCGGCGCCAAGCTGAATGTTGCTGACGATGGCACGATCCAGATCTCCGCGCTTGATAAAGAGTCGATCGAAGCAGCCAAGAAGCGTATCCACGCGCTGACCGCTGAAGCAGAAGTTGGCGAAATTTACGAAGGCAAGGTCGTTTCGATCAAGGACTTCGGCGCATTCGTGAACTTCTTTGGCCCGAAAGACGGCCTTGTGCACGTCTCGCAAATGGCCAATGAGCGCATCGGTCACCCGAAAGATCTCGTCTCCGAAGGCCAGACCGTTTGGGTCAAGCTGATGGGCTTCGATGATCGCGGCAAGGTTCGCCTGTCGATGAAAGTCGTCGATCAGGAAACTGGTAAAGAGATCGAAAAAGACGACGATTAGTCGCTCTTGATCTAAAATTCGAAAGGCCGCTCTCTGCAAAGAGGGCGGCTTTTTTTTGTGCGTGGTTTTTGAAATATGGAAAACACCCTTTACATTTCGTTTGAAGCTATTATGTAAAGAGTGCTTTCCATATTTGGGGCGTCGCATTGGAGAAGAAGCCGTGTCCAACACCATTCCGCAATTCAGCACCAAACAATATTTCTTTGAACTGCTCGGTGCATTCGCGATTTATACGGCCGTTCTATTTGCAACGATTGGACGCGTCGGTGACGTCGCGCCCGGGTCCACAAAAATGGCTCTGGCGCTCGCTCCGGTTTTTCCGCTGATCTTGGTTTTCCTCGCAATCATGCGAGCCTATAAGCGTAGCGACGAGATGCACAAGCGTATCCTCAAAGAGGCCTTCGCGATGGGCGCGATTATATTCGGCTGGCTGCTGATCATTCTGGGCTTTGCTGAAAATGGCGGTGCCCCAAAGATCCCTATGGTATTCATCGCCCCGCTTCTGATCGGATTTTGGGGCCTGTGTATGCCCATCGTGCTCAGGAGATACAAATAGAGAATCTCATCAAAGAGCTGCGCAAAGCCGAGAAGTGGTCGCAGCAGGATCTCGCCGAACGCCTCGGTGTCTCGCGCCAGACCATAAATGCCATCGAACGCCAGCGCTACGATCCAAGCCTCGAACTCGCGTTCAAACTGGCGGAAGTATTTGGCCAACCGATAGAAGCCTTGTTTATACCGGAGACAAAAGACGATGCGTAAATTGATGAGCCTTTTATTGGTTGCTACCCTGTCAGCCTGCAATGCGACCGAGGACACTTCCGCTGTTGACCTGCCGCCCACAAATGTCTCCGCCGCAGAGGGGAGCATGATTACAGTGACCCGTAGTGGCAATCGTTCGGGCCGAACAGTCGTGCTCATACCGGGGCTCGCCTCCAGTGCACAAGTTTGGGATGCGACGCGGCCATCGCTAGAGACAGACTATGATGTTCGTACTGTGCAGGTCGCTGGATTTGCGGGAGCGGATGTATCTGCCGTTGACGGTCTATACACCGACGCCATCGCGGCCGCATTGGTCGCCGAGCTGCAAGAAACTCCGGCAAACCAAGCCGTGCTAGTGGGGCACTCCATGGGCGGGTTCGTCTCAATGAAAGCGGCATTGGCCGCGCCCGATCTAGTCGACGAATTGGTGATCGTTGACAGTGTTCCGTTTCTCTCTGGATTGTTCTTTCCCGGTGCAACGCCGGAATCTGCTGCAGCCCAAGCTCCGGCAATGGCCGCGCAAATGGCAGGCATGCCGCGCGAAGCTTTCGACGCCCAGCAACGCGCTGGACTCGGACGACTGGTTAAAACCGCCGCGTCTATCCCGACACTTGCGGCATGGGGCGAGACGTCAGATCAAAGTGTTGTCTCGGCAATAACCGGGGAGGTTCTAGCGGCAGACCTGCGCGCCGACATCGCCGCCATGCAAGCTGAAACATTGGTTCTGGTGCCTCATGACGCAGCTATGGGCGTCTCGCGTGATCAGGCCGAACAAACCTATCAAACGCAATATCAAGCCGCGCCTAATGTCGGCATCCAGGTGATCGACAATAGCTTCCACTTCATCATGATCGATCAACGTGATGCCTTCCATACCAGCCTGTTGGCAGCCTTGGCCGACTAGGTTAGCGCCCGTTATGGCTAATTTTAGCTTACAAGATCCTCTGCAATTGCACCCGTCGCTTTATCCCTTTAGCAGGGCGGGGCCGTTAAATTTGCCACTATGTTACGCTTTGTATTTCTTGCTTTTATCTCGCTGGCCATGTCGCTGCCTATGAATGCGCAGGGCTTGGAGCCTGCCTCATCTGCCACCTGCGACACGCACTCCACAGCGCGCGGCGAGCACGTCCACGACTACGCCCCAAGAGCCATGGCATGTGTCGAGGCCCCGACCGCTGGCTACTGGTATGACGCGGTGACCGAGAGTGAAATGTTCGATCTCGTCAATGCCGAACGTCGCGCACGCGGGCTAACCCAATTGTCCTATAGGGCTGAGCTTCTGGCGCCGGCGCGGGTGCATAGTTTCGATATGGCCCAAGACGGATTCTTCGCCCATCGCGGCGCAGATGGCCGCAGCCCGTTCGAGCGTATCTCGGCGCTTGACCGGACATTGGTCCAGTCCGAGGCGCGGGAAAATCTGGCGTCTGTGTCGGGTCAAGTGGAGGATACAAAGGTTGCCGCTCTGCTCCACGATTTGCTGATGAACAGTGAGGGGCACCGCGCAAATATTCTTGCGCCGAACCTCACGCATATGGCCATGGGCTTTGTAAGAACCGCGCAGGGCGCTTGGGTCACCCAAGTCTTCGTCCGGCAAGACGGCGTATTGGATGAGCCGCTTGGTTATGCCCACACGCTTGGAGACAGGCTTGCCCTCGGTGCCCAGCTTGAGGATCGCGAGTTTCGCAGCGCCGTGTTTCAAGGTAAGCGCGGGCAGGAATACACATCCTTCCAGTCCGGAGATATTCCGACCGGAGACCTACAACTGCTTGTCATCGGCACCCAGCAAGTCGACGCCTACACAACCCGAACCGTAAAACTCAACGGTCCTTCAATGTCGATCATCCCGGCCCGATCCAGCGGACCTTAGGGCTTTTCAAACAGAAGCGTTGACCATCCGTCGCGGTGGAACCGTTTGATCAGGGATAGGCCGCGCCCCGCAAAAGCACCAATGACTTGCGGTTCCTGATGCCGGAGCAGACCCGACAAAATGATCGCGCCGCCGGGCGCTGTCATCCGGTGAATGTCCGGTGCCAGCCCGACAAGCGGACGCGCCAGAATATTCGCAAACACGGTGTCATATGGGGCAGCCCCCTGCACAATCGGGCTGCGAACGCCTGAGCAATGCACGCCTTTATAACGCATCGCGACATTGTTCTTGGCCGCGTTTTCGTTCGAGACGCGCACACTGTCGAGATCAATATCCGTACCCACAGCCCGCTTCGCACCAACTTTGAGCGCCGCAATCGATAGCACGCCAGAGCCCGTTCCCAGATCAAGCACTTTGGTGATCCGCCGTTTGCGCATCACATGTTCAAGCCCGAGAAGACAGCCAAGCGTCGTGCCATGATGTCCTGTCCCGAAGGCGGGGCCAGCTTCGATCAGTACGCTTGTTTTGCCCGGCGACGATGCGGCGAGTGCATGGCTGCCTGCGACAATGAACGGCCCGGCCTCAACCGGCGGCAAGCCCTCAAGCGACAGCGTCACCCAGTCACGGTCTTCAAGCACCTCATAGCGTACATTCAGGCTCGGCACCGTGTCATTGGCGAGTGCAATACAGGCCTTGGCTGCGTCTTCATCCATCGCATAGGCATCGAGCCGCCAGCCCTTGCGGCCGTCTTCTTTGGCGTCGACAGCATCGGCGGGTGTCGGGTCGGTCCATGCGAGAACATCCCAGACGGCTTGAATATCGGCGCGTGGGCCATTTGCGAATATTTTATACATGCGAGGGTCTCTAGCAGGCGCAGGCGAACATGGGTAGTCTTCATACGAATACGAGCCAAGGAGATCATAGATGAGAAAATTTACGACATTTGCGGCGGCAGCGTCCTTGATGTTAGGCGGCGTGGCCTGTGCCCAGTCGGCCCAAGAGCGGGAACCCTTGGCCACCACTGCCGCGCAACCCGCGCCGGTCGAGAGCCATTGGCGCGAAGTTGATCCGGATGATCTGGTCCTGATCGAAACCGTCCATGGCACAACAGTGCTTGAATTGAATATCAGTTTTGCCCCGAAACACGCCAAGCGCTTCCGTCAGATGGTTCGGGCAGGGGCGTATGATGGCGAGTATTTCTACCGCGTGATTGATGGCTTCGTTGCGCAGGCGGGCTTGCAAGATGAAGACAAAATTTCCGAATGGCCACCTTTGACCAATGAAAATGACCGCTCGCTCAGCTTCGAGCCGTTCACCCCGCTGGGCAATAATGATCTGTTCGCCCAAAAGGTCGGTCATACCGGTACAGGCTTCGCTATGGCGCGCGATACGGAACTCGCCCGCGAATGGCTGTTGCATTGCCCGGGCGCAGTGGCTATGGCACGCGACAATGATCCAGACAGCGGCGGCACCGAGTTCTATGTCGCTCTGGATGCCCAGCGCTATCTTGACCGCAATCTCACAGTCTTCGCGCGCGTCATTGACGGTATGCAATATCTACAAAAGCTCGAACGCGGTGACCGCGCGATTGCGAGCGGCGTGATACAGGCGCCCAGAACGGGAGACGAAATGATCTCGGTCCGGCTTGGCTCCGACATTGCCGAAGCTGACCGCCCGACCTATCTCGTCATGCGCACCCGCTCGGACGCGTTCGAAGCCGCCAAGACCGCCCGCCGTGTCCGCACCGCCGACTTCTTCTACCGCACCCCACCTGCCATTTTGGATATTTGCGATTTTCAGGTCCCGGTGAGGAAAGTGGGGGAGTAGAGGGCACTCACCCCTAAACCCGTGTCAAAAATGTCGAGATGACTTTCTTACGATTGGTTTTCTCGAAGTCCACCGTCAGCTTGGTGCCTTCGGCGGTGACGACTTTGCCATAGCCGAACTTGTCATGGAACACGCGCTGGCCTTTGCGGAAACTGCCGCCGGCTTTGCCGCTGCCACCTGAAGCTGCACCCGCTGGGGAGGCCTTGCCCTCGATCACCTGCTCGTTCTGGCTCGCATTCTTCTGCAAGCGTCGCCAGCCGGGGCTGTCATAAGAGGACCGGTCGCCCAAATCCTCGACCGTGCCCGAGAACGCATTCTCTCCGCCCGGTTGGGTCGCATACCCCGTCTCGCTTACCGCCTCGACATGATCCATTGGCAACTCGTCAACAAAGCGCGATGGCAGAACCGATTGCCAACGACCATAAATCTGCCGATTGGCGACAAAGGAGATATAGCACCGCTCACGCGCCCGCGTGATACCGACATAGGCGAGCCTGCGTTCTTCCTCGAGCCCCTTCATGCCGTTTTCGTCGAGGCTTCTGCGGGAGGGAAACACGTCTTCTTCCCAGCCGGGCAAAAACACTTGCGGCCATTCCAGCCCCTTGGCCCCATGCAGGGT
Organism: Hyphomonadaceae bacterium; assembly: GCA_039942135.1. Taxonomy (GTDB): domain Bacteria; phylum Pseudomonadota; class Alphaproteobacteria; order Caulobacterales; family Hyphomonadaceae; genus CALLCD01. Next base: position 16,962 of record JBDVDE010000135.1, on the reverse strand, counting down.
CAGGATCTGAACCTGATCATCGCCCGTATTGCCGCTTGAGGCATCCATAACCAGTTGTACATGTTCGAGGAAAGCGGGGAGGCTATCAAACTCGCCCATGGCGCGGACCAGCTCTTTGAGATTGTCGAGCCGCGTTTGGGCCTGCGGGCTGCGGTCTTTTTGCAGCATGTCGGTATAGCCGCTCTCATCCAGCACCATCTCGGCAAGTTCGGTATGGGCCATGCCGCCCGCCAGCTTGTCGCGCCACATATTCATCTGGTCGAGGAACCGCACAAGTCCGCGTTTCGCCCCGCCTTTAATCTCGTCCGTTTGCAAGACCATCGGCACAATCACAGACAAAGACCGTCCGTCATCGCGGGCATAGCGTTGGAGCTTTTGCAGGCTGGTGCCGCCAATCCCGCGTTTGGGCTGATTGACGATCCGCTCGAAGGCCAGATCATCATCGGGCTGGTTGATCAGCCGCATATATGCCATCGCGTCGCGAATTTCAGCCCGCTCGAAAAAGCGTGGACCGCCAATCACACGATACGGCACGCCGAGCATAATCAGCCGTTCCTCGAACAGGCGCATCTGCCATGATGCCCGCACAAGAATGGCGCAGTCGGCATAGTTGCGACCAGACGCGCGCCAGCTTTCAATATCGTCTCCGATCAACCGCGCTTCAGCCTCACCATCCCAAAGTCCGCGCACTTTGACTTTCTCTGCATCAGGGTCCGCCGCCATATCCGCGTCGACATGTAGTGTCTTTCCGAGCCGGTCCCTATTGTGCGAGATCACCGCGCTGGCCGAGGCGAGAATATGCTCGGTCGAGCGATAATTGGTTTCGAGGCGCACCGTGTCGCCGCCCGGAAAGTCTTTCTCGAAGCGGAGGATATTGTCGACCTCGGCGCCGCGCCAGCCATAGATCGACTGGTCGTCATCGCCAACGCAGCAAATATTGTTCGATCCTTGAGCCAGCAGCCTCAGCCACAAATATTGCGCGACATTGGTATCCTGATACTCGTCCACCAGCACATATTTGAACTTGGCATGATATTCGGCCAGCACATCGGGATGCTTTTGGAAGAGCGTTATATTGTGAATTAGAAGATCGCCGAAATCGCAGGCATTGAGCACTTTAAGCCGCGCCTGATACGTCTCGTAACATTTGATTGCTCTGCCGCCGGCAAACAAATGCGCGTCTTCTGGGGGCACGCGGTCAGGCGTCTGCGCGCGGTTCTTCCAGCCATCGATCAGGCTGGCGAGAAAGCGCGGGGTCCAGCGCTTGGCGTCAATGCCTTCGGCATCGATGATCTGCTTGCACAGACGGATTTGATCGTCGGTGTCGATAATCGTAAAGCTCGACTTCAGCCCGACCAGTTCAGCATGTTTGCGCAAAATTTGCGCGGCGATCGAATGAAAGGTTCCGAGCCAGCGCAATCCTTCGCCCGCTTCGCCAATCAGCATCATCGCCCGTTCACGCATTTCGCGGGCAGCCTTATTGGTAAATGTCACGGTTAGCGTTTGCGATGGCCATGCGCGGCTGGTGGCGATGATATGTGCCAGTCGCGCCGTCAAAACGCGGGTTTTGCCCGTCCCTGCGCCAGCCAAGACGAGGAGGGGACCTTCGGTGGTTTCCACCGCGCGGCGCTGTTCGGGGTTTAAGCCGTCAAGATACTCGCCGCTTGGGGCGGCGTCTGGAGCTTTGGCGGCGGCCATTTCGGAAATGGAGAGGGGGCGATTCGTCATACCGCTTTATAACAGACCAGACCGCCTGTGCACGAGGTTTACTGGCATAGGCTCATTGGTGTTTGCTCGTGAACCTTCGCCCGCCTCGCTGCGTCCAACCGGCAGATACAACAAATTTCACCAATCCCCTCAATTCTTTCCAAATCAAGGTTTGCTATCCGGACGGCAGACAAATTCGGGGTAGATATATGTTTGGATTAGTGGATCATATTAAAACGGCGCGACATCGTGCGCGTGCATTGGCAATTCGTACAAGCGACGAAGTGCGCGCCTATATTCCGGCTCATCGCACTGATCTTGACTTGGTCTCCACACTTCCCCAGGGCACACAAGTCAAAATTACCCATATAGCGGATCTCGTTGAGTCGCATGAATTCGACGCCGCAGCGGCGCTTATGGAGGCGACCTACAAGCAGTTCCGCCAGATAAACCCGGGCGTTTACGAGTTCGAAATGCTTGCCCACCCGTTTCTTGCGACCTTCGAGGCCGATGTCACACCCGCCGAGGCAGAGCGGATTGTCTCCTTCATGGCCGATTGGGCGAAAGCCTCTCCGCAAAACGCCTTTGCGTCGGGATGTTATGCACTTGCCTGTTTGCAAGCTGGTTTCACCTATCGCGGCACAGGCTGGGCCGAAGAGGTCGAAGCGGATGAGTGGAACAAGCTCAATGAATATTGCGACCGCGCGCGTCGGGAACTCGACCGAACAGAAGCCGCACATGGTTCGCATTGGTTCTGGTGTAAAGCCGATCTACACCTTGCCCTTCACGATGTGAAAAACACACGCAATCATTGGGCACGGTTCGAACGCGCTATGGCCACTGCGCCCGGATCATCCGACCTTTACACACTGTTCGCCCATCAACTCCTGCCGCGTTGGCATGGCAGTTACAAACAATTGGGAAAACTATGCGAACATGCCCTGACGCAGGAAGACACGCTCACAGGCTTGCATAATTATGTTGAAATCCTTGCAACGCTTTTGCCGATCGAAGGCGATGCTTGCCACAAATTGTTCCAGTCAGCGCCGCTCACCGTGCTCGCCCAGCATTATGCGGTCCGCGAGAACGATAGCGATCTGACCTTTGCAGCCAACCTGTTCGCATGGGCTGACAATTGGCCAAATACGCTCGCCACTATGGAACAAATAAACACCTTCCATGCCGAACGATGGATGTGCGTCAACTCGCTGGAATACACCATCGCCTACGCCTTGGTTGGTTTGCCGAGCGACGAACGCAAACGCGCTTAATACAAAGTCATCATCGACTTGGCATCATAAGCTGTCAGCTCGTCATGGCGCTCTTGTTTGATCTTCTGCGCCCAAAATGGATCCTGCAGCAATGCACGGCCAATTGCCACCATGTCGAACTCGCCCGTTTCTAAACGCTCGATGACGTCGATAATCGGCCGCGTCTTCGAACCTTCGCCTTGAAATGATCCGACAAAGTCAGAATCGAGCCCCACCGATCCGACAGTAATCGTCGGCAATCCGGTGAGTTTTTTCGACCAGCCGGCAAGGTTCATGTCCGAGCCATCAAACTCTGTTTCCCACCAGCGCCTTTGTGAGCAGTGCAGAATGTCGACACCAGCATCGACGAAGACTTTCAAGAAGGCTTCAAGCTCCTGCGGGGTTTCCGCCAGCCGCGCGGTGAACTCTTGTTGCTTCCATTGCGAGAACCGCAAGATAATCGGAATTTCTTCGCCGACCTGCTTGCGGCACTCGGCAATAATCTCGCCAGCAAATTTCGCGCGCTCTGGCAGTCCGCCGCCATATTTGTCTTCACGCGTGTTCATCACATTCCAGAAGAACTCATCGATCAGATAGCCATGCGCACCGTGGATTTCGATACTGTCAAACCCGAGCTTGGCCGCGTCTCCTGCCGCATTGGCATGGGCCATGACCATATCGGCCACTTCGCTTTCGCTTGGCTCTGGCTGGATCTGTTTGCCCTGATGGGTTTTGCCCGACGGACTATCTGACACCGCGTCCGGATCAGGTCCGGTTCCGGCTTTGCGCATCATGCCGACATGCCACAGCTGCGGCGCAATCTTGCCGCCTACTCCGTGAACTTTCTCGACCACATTGGCCCAGCCTTTCAGGGCTGCTTCCTCGTGAAAGTTCGGCACGCGCGGATCATTCGAGGCTCCGCCGCGCGCAATCGTTGTGCCTTCGGTGACGATCAAGCCGACATCCGCTGCTGCCCGCCGCTCATAATAGTCAGCCACATCCTCGCCCGGCACACCGTTCGGAGAGAAGCTACGCGTCATCGGCGCCATAACGATCCGGTTGGGGACGGTCATGCCGCGACATGTAAATGGCTGGAAGAGGGCATTGGAAGATGACATGGTCGGGGCTCCTGACGTTTTGGCCAACTTATAAGCCGCGCAGATACGGTCAACCGCGACGTTGCGGAAGGGTGGGGCGCTTGGCGGATATATGCCAAGCGGGCATTGACAGCGCTGAACCGTTCAGCGTCAATCATGGTAATGATAGAAGGCGAAGGCCGATGATGTACCCGTTGACAAAATCAGCTCCGATGGCGACACGACAAAGCACTTGGCGCAGAGACGCGTCCATGCCAGCGGTCCACACATGATGATGATCTGGCGCATCCTTGGCGGTTTGGCTTTGGTGGTCGGGGCTATAGGCATCATCGTGCCGGGCCTACCGACCACGATCTTCTGGATTCTCGCCGCGCTCTGTTTCGCCCGATCAGATCCAAAAATCCGCGACTGGATTTACGCGCGCCCCGGTATCGGACCGCAAGTCGAACTGTTTATCGAAGAGGGCCAGATGACCAAATCCGGCAAACGCGGCGCACTGATCGGCATGAGCTTCGCCGCGCTTTTGCTGATCTATATTTTCCGCGACCGGCCAGTCGTTCTTGCCGCAGGCCTGAGCTTGATCGCCATCGGCGCGCTCGTCGTGCTCAGTCGCAAAACAGGTAAAGTTTAGCCTCACGCTGCGCAGCAGCTCCGGCGGGGCGGGCTTGCGCCCGACGCGCAGTCGCGCTTGCGAGCTTTGCTCGGGGAGCCATCAGCGGAGGATCAGGAGCCCTCAGCCCGCGAAGCGGGAGACAAACAAAAACAACATCAATGCCCCGCGCCGAAAGCTCCGGTCTTCACGCCATAGTCCACGGCCAAGCCATATTCCGGATCATCATCACTATCGACCAGCAATTGCCCCGCCCGATTGAGCAGCTTGTGACAGTCGCGCGTCAAATGCCTGAGCCGCAGCGTCTTGCCCTTGGCTTCATATTTCGCGGCCAGATCTTCAATCGCTTGCAGTGCCGACTGGTCGACCACCCGCGAGCGCAGAAAGTCGACGATCACAACATCCGGATCTTCGTCCACTGTGAACAGTTCGGCAAATCCGTCCGTCGAGCCAAAGAACAAAGGCCCTTCGATCTCGTAGACTTTCGCCCCCGGTTCGCGCACCGAGTCCCGCTCGATAATATGAATGCGCGTGGCATTGTTCCAAGCATAAGCAAGCGCCGAAATAATCACGCCGACAATCACCGCAATCGCCAGATCTTGCCATACAGTCACGGCCGTCACGATCACAATCACCAGCGCATCGGTCAGCGGAATTTTCGTCATAATCCGCAAGCTGTTCCAAGCGAATGTCCCGATCACCACCATAAACATCACGCCGACCAGAGCAGCCAGCGGGATTTGCTCGATCAGCGGCGCGCCGACCAGAATAAAGGCCAGCAAGAACAACGCCGCCGAAATGCCCGAAAGGCGCGTCGAGCCGCCGGATTTCACATTGATCATGGATTGGCCGATCATCGCGCAACCGCCCATACCACCAAAGAAACCGGTGATGATGTTCGCCCCGCCTTGGGCAATACATTCCTTCGATGCACCGCCGCGTTTGCCGGTAATCTCGCCAACAAGGTTGAGCGTCAGCAGGCTTTCGATCAGACCAATCGCCGCAAGGATCAGCGCATAGGGCAGGATGATTTGCAGGCTCTCGAAATTCAGCGGCACAAGCACATCGCCAAAGCTCCCAATCGTTCCTGCTTCGCTTGTGAAGGGCAGGTGGAAAGGCGGCAGGCTGCCTTGGATCGAGGCCAGATCAGCCACACGCAGCGCATCGAGATCAAGCCCGATCACCAGAGCGGCGACAATGCCAATCCCTGCCAGCGGCGCAGGCACAAGCTTGGTGACCTTCGGGAACACCCAGATCAGGAACATGGTCAGCGCCACAAGCCCCAGCATAATCGCCAGCGGTCCGCCGCTCAGCCATTCGCCGTTCGGCAAAAATCCGTGCGCGTCGCCATGGGCCGTGCCGGGCACCTGAAACTGTCCGATCTGTGCCAGCCCGATAACTATGGCCAGCCCGTTGACAAAGCCAAGCATCACCGGCGTCGGCACCAGCCGGATAAATTTCCCGAGCTTGAAAATTCCCGCGCCGACTTGCAAAATCCCCATCAGGATTACGGTCGCAAACAGATATTCGATCCCGTGATCTGCCACCAGCGCGACCATGACCACAGCCAGCGCGCCCGTCGCGCCGGAAATCATCCCCGGCCGTCCGCCAAACACAGCCGTCACCAGCCCGACAATAAACGCCGCATAAAGCCCGACCAGCGGCGGCACCTTGGCCACAAATGCAAATGCCACAGCTTCCGGCACCAGCGCCAGCGCCACCGTCAATCCGGCAAGGACTTCGATCCTGACAAGTCGCGGCGATACCCCGCCGCCACCGTCTTCAGACAGGCCGGAACGTTTCAGGGCATCAGCAAAGCTGGCAAAGGAAGGGCTGGGCATAATAAAGGTCCAATATAATCAAGCGCCCCTCATACACTGGAACGCTCTTGAAGCAACAAATATGATGAAACTGGTGCGAGGTGGTTTACCCCGCCAACGGATGCGCGGTTTCCAAGAGCTCGGCCAGCTCGTCGGTTAGGACATGCGTGTAAATCTGTGTTGTGGAAATATCGGCATGGCCGAGCAAAGTCTGTACACTGCGCAAATCTGCACCGCCTTGCAGCAAGTGCGTGGCATAGGCATGGCGCAAAGCATGCGGATGGACACGCGCGACATCGAGGCCTGCTTTGGCAGCGAGGGCTTCGAGCATTTGTCCGAGCCTTCGCCGTGTGAGATGTCCGTCTTTTCCGCGCGAGGGGAAAACAAACTTATCCGCCCGTCCGCGCGCCAATGAATTTTTCGGCAGAGAGTCCTCGCGCACTTCGAGCCAGTCAGAAATCGCCTCGAGGGCAAGGGTGCCGAGCGGGCAGAGCCGTTCCTTGCCGCCTTTGCCGCGCACGATAATGTCCGAGGTTTGCCAGACACCGGATTTGCGGCGGGGCAGCTCGCCCACGGTCAGAGACACAAGCTCGGTCACCCGTAGCCCCGCGCCATACAAACACTCGACAAGGCATCGCAAACGCACATCTGTCCCGCACGCTTCGATCAGCTGCATCATCTCTTCGCGGCTGAGCACATCGGGAATGTCGCGGCCCGTTTTGGGAGCATCGAGCAGGGAGGTGGGATTGTCTTTACGGTCGCCTTCTTCAAACAGGAATTTGAAAAATCTCTTGATCGCAGATAAGCGCCGCGCGGAGGTGGTCGCTGCCAGTCCGCGCTCGGAGAGGTCTTGCAGCCATTTTGACAACTGGCCGGCATTGGCCTGTGTCAGCTTGCCGCCAAGAAACATAGACGCATCGTCAAGGTCACGGGCATAGGCATCTAGAGTATTTTGTGCAGCCCCGCGTTCGGCCGACATCATCTCTAAAAAGGCTTCAATACGGGTTATATCGCTCATAAGGGCAGTATAGCGCCCGAGCGTTAACGAGTTCTCGCACCTGTAGTGGAGTCATTTCTGGAGTTTTGGTCCGCAAATAGAGTCAAATCTGGAGTCAAAACCGGAATGTTATGCGGGACTAGATGGCGTCTTCTATTTGCAAGCGGACTTCGCCGGGCTCGGGGCGTCCATCGGCGGCTTTACTGGCCAACCAGAAGCTGATTGCACCCAGAATTACGACAATAATGCCGATTAAAGTCAGCCATTTTCTCAAACGAAGTCTCCTCAAAGCTCATCCCTCCATGTTGCGGCGGGGGCCGCACGCCTATAGGAATGTCATAAGCAAGCTATAAAGATCAATGGGCTCAGACGAATCTCTCTCGAAAAATACCTCTAACTCGCTAGATGACTATCCGGATCGGACGGTCGCACTTGTCGGGTTGATGGGCGCAGGAAAGACGACCGTGGGTCGGCGGTTGGCAGCCGCTATGGGGCGCGATTTTTGTGATAGCGATGTCGAAATCGAGAAGGCGGCCGGACTGTCTGTCGCTGATATTTTTAGCTTGCATGGCGAGGCGGAATTCCGGCGTGGAGAAAAACGCGTTCTGGAACGGTTATTGGAGAATCCACCCCATATTCTTGCTACGGGCGGAGGGGCTTATCTTGATGAGGGCACCCGATCCCTGATGCGTGAAAAAGCAGTGACGGTTTGGTTGAACGCTGACCTTGAGACTTTGTGGGACCGGGTTGCGCGCCGCGATCATAGACCCTTGCTGAAACGGCCTGACGCCCGTGAAGTCCTGTCGCGTTTGCTCGATGAGCGCACGCCAATCTACTCTCAGGCGGACCTTGTGATCGTCAGCGAAGAGGGGCCGCACCAAGCCGCCGTGGGCGACATTTTAGAACAACTGAAAGGCTGGACACCATAATGGCCACCGCCGCATCTTTACGCCAAACTGTGCATGTTGGTCTTGGACAACGCAGCTATGACATCCTGATCGGGCCGGGCCTTTTGGGCGATGCCGGGACTTTGCTACAGCCATTTTTGAGCGGGCAGCGGGTTTTTGTTGTGACCGATGAAAATGTCGCGATCCTACATCTAGAGGCGCTTGAAGCGGGTCTGAAACGGGCCGGTATTACTACGAATACGCGCACGGTTCCTGCAGGTGAAGCAACCAAGTCGATTGCCCAACTCGATGATATTCTCGGCTGGCTGATTGGCGCGGGTGCCAATCGCGATGATGTGCTGATCGCCCTTGGTGGCGGGGTTATTGGTGATCTCACAGGTCTGGCCGCGTCGCTGATGAAACGCGGTATGCACTTTGTGCAGGTGCCGACGACATTGCTGGCGCAAGTTGATAGTTCGGTCGGCGGAAAAACGGCGGTGAATACGCGGCATGGCAAAAACCTTGTTGGTGCGTTCTATCAACCGAAACTGGTGCTCGCAGATAGCGATGTTCTGGCAACGCTTCCCGAACGGGAGCTGCGTGCAGGCTATGCCGAAATCATCAAATACGGCCTGATTGACGATTTGGCCTTCTTTGCAGAACTCGAACAGAACGGGCAGGACGTGATCGCGCTTAAGCCTGCCGCTATTGCACAAGCCGTCGCCAGTTCTTGCGCGGCCAAGGCGCGGATTGTGGCTCAGGACGAGCGCGAGAGCGGTGTGCGGGCCTTGCTCAATCTCGGACACACATTCGCCCATGCGCTTGAAGCGGCCAATCGGTTTGGGCCGGAGCTTCTGCACGGCGAAGCGGTCGGGACGGGCATGGCGCTAGCGCTGCGTTATTCTGCGAGGCTCGAGCTCATATCGTCAGCCGATGCGGATCGCGGGGTTCGCGCCATCGCTGCATCCGGCCTGATCACAGATATAAGCGCACTAGATGGCGGCCCGTATCGTGCCAATATCCTTGTTGATCATATGCGTCAGGACAAAAAAGCGCGCGGCTCACGCGTGCCGCTGATACTTGCGCGTGAGCTAGGGCAAGCCTTTATATACCCAGAGGCTGATTTGGCCGATGTACAGCGCTTTCTTGAGGAGGAAACGGGGTCTAAATGATTATCGGCACCGCAATCGCAATTGTTCTACTCCTGACATTGTCAGGCTTTTTCTCGGGTTCGGAAACGGCTTTGACGGCCGCTTCACGTGCGCGGATGCATCAGCTCGAACAAGAGGGTGACAAGAGAGCCGCGCGGGTGAACCGGCTTTTGTCCGATCGCGAAAGCCTGATCGGGACTATTTTGCTTGGCAATAATCTCGTCAATATTCTCGCCTCGGTTTTGGCGACTGGTTTGTTTGCGGCATTGCTCGGGCAAGGCGGCACATCCATGGCAATTGCAACGGCGGTTATGACCGTCCTTGTGCTTGTATTTGCAGAAGTTTTGCCGAAAACACTGGCCATCACACGGCCCGACACTATGGCGATGCGGGTGGCGGGGCCTATCTCCTGGCTGGTGTCTGGTTTGAGCTGGGTGGTGCGAACCGTGCAGCTAATCGTAAATGCGACATTGCGGGTATTTGGCGTTGCGACTGCTGGCGAAGATGTGTCCGCCGACCAAGAAATTCGCGGCGCTATTTCGCTGCACGCCTCCCAGGGGAGCGTCGATGATGCAGACCGGCACCGGCTTCTCGGTGCGCTCGATCTGAAAGACATGGCCGTGTCCGAAGTGATGATCCACCGCAAAAACATCAATATGCTGGATGCCGACAGACCCACCCGTGACGTTGTTATGAAGGCGCTCTCAAGCGCCCATACGCGCCTGCCGCTTTATCGCGGTGAACGCGAAGAGATTATTGGCGTGCTGCATGCCAAAGACCTGCTAAGGGCCGTGGCACCGCTTCAGGGCGATCTTGAAGGGCTCGATCTAGAGGAATTGCTGACAGACCCATGGTTCGTGCCGGAAACCACGCCGCTGCTCGATCAGCTTGATGCCTTTATGGCCCGGCGCAATCACTTTGCCCTGATTGTCGATGAGTATGGCGCGTTGCAGGGATTGGTCACGCTCGAAGATATTCTCGAAGAGATTGTTGGCGATATTCGGGACGAGCATGACGTCAATGTGCAGGGCGTACGGTCACAATCGGATGGATCCGCCAATATTGACGGTTGGGTGACGATCCGGGACCTAAATCGCGCGCTCGGCTGGTCATTGCCTGATGAAGAGGCCGTGACCGTTGCCGGACTGGTCATTCACGAAGCCCAAACCATTCCCGAAGTTGGGCAGAGATTTGCCTTTCACGGATATCGTTTCGACATTCTGAAACGGCAGCGCAACCAGATTACAAGCCTGCGCGTGGTTGCGCTAGATGAGTGAGGCCTCGCGTGCTCAGGGCCCGCTCATGGCGTGTTCATCTCGAAACTGTTAACCTTTGGGCAATACTTTTTGATTGCTGACCTGAAGAAGTTGGTGCAGGCTAATTCAGCATTTGGCAGCGTGATGCGAGGGCTGGGAATGATACTTGATTATATGAAATATCTTGGTTTTGCCGCACTTTTCGGTCTTGTTGGCTGTGCGGCAACGGCGACAGGATCGTCGAGATCAGCCGTGCTAACCGATGCCGTCCCTGTTGCCCTGACAGCAGAAGCACCTGCCGGTGCTGCACTTGTGATTATTCGCTATCCTGCTGTTGTCGAGACGGATGCAGCTTCCGCCTATCGCGGAGCTTATCTGAGCCGGCCCATAGGCGGTGTTTTGCGGGCGGAAGCGCTTGATTCGCCGGACGCAGAACAGGTCGCCGACAGTGCCGTCGTCAAATCGAACTATTTCGCATTGTCGCTCTACAAAGAGCTGGCTCAACGTCTGCCGGAACATTCGGTTTTGCTTTCGCCACATGCAGTGAAACTGGACGAGGATGGGACCCTAACCTCAGAACCGATTACGCAAGCAGAGAGCCTTGCGAGCGTTCTGACTGTTGATTTCGCGGCTTATTCCTTTCCTGATCCCGAACGTATGATGCAGTCAGAGCCCATCACTTTCGGCGATCTGGTCACGCCGCTTGTCACCGTGCGGACCGACCACCGCGCTGCGACCCCGACAAATGGCGTCTTGCTGGCATCACAGCCTTTGCTTGGGGCGGCTGGCGGTCAAGGCGCGTCGATCAGCGCCGCTTCTCTCGGAACTTTGCAGGCTGGTCGATTGGAAAAACAAGTTCCTGCGCTTGATTTCGTCTCCTATATCGCGGGCGATCCGACGGATATTCTGGCCTCCCGGTCCCTAACATTATCGGGCGTGAGCAATGCCGTGCAGTCATATCCGGTCGAGAAAATTTTGCTGGATAAACCAACCTTGCAAGTCATGCAGATCAGCTCCAGTAGCGATCTCGATCCTTTGGAAAGTGTGTTTTCCGATGCGATGGCTAACCGGATCGTCGATCTACTCAACGACACAGACACAACAAAAGCAGCGATGATGCAGCGAGCGGCCGCGATTTCGCAGTTTGACCCTAGTCTTGCGGCGCTGACACTGACCGGCTCGGGCGAGGAAGATTACCAGGCACGGGTGCGCTATGCAGAACGGTTGCTCGATGCCGAACGACGCTATCTTTCGATCCAGTCTTTGCGAATTTTCGATGGCATCCATAATGGTGAAATGGGCGCACAGGTCCGCGATATGCTGAATGCAGAATATCAGGTCCTCGAAGAGCGCCGAGAATTGGCACGTCAACAAAATCAGGCAACTGCACTGGCGGTCATTGGCGTTGTAGCTGCCGTAGGTGTGGCAGCGAGCGGCGGGAATACGCAAGGCTTAGGCGAGCGCCAGGTCCGCAATCTGGGATCAAGTGTTTTGCTTTCGGGGGCCATTTATGCTGCCTCGCAAGCCGTGTCACTCAACCAGTTGTCAAAGTCCGTCGGGGTCAATTATCTCACTTCGATTGTGCCTGCGCTTGAAGAGCAAATTTCAGTCAATGTGAATTTGCTAGAATCAAACGAGACCATTACCGCGATCCGGTTTGAGGATCTGCAGGAAAAACTGCAAACGCTCTACACCGAGAACCAGCGTTCGCTCGATACGATCGCGACAAGCTGCGCCTATAATCACACGGGCGATGTCGGGGCCGGTACATGGCTTGGTGTTTGTAATGGCGGCGTTGGCGATGGAGCCGGGGTTGGCGTTATCCGCTATGATGATGGCGGGGCCATTGAGTATATCGGGACAACCCAGAATGGACGCCCTCATGGCGGCGGCTTGATGATCTTCCATAATGCTAGTGGTGAAAATTATGCGATTGAAGGCCCATTCGTAAACGGTCAGGCAAACGGCATCATGAAAGTCGCACGGGCAGGTGAGCCAGACCGGCTGCGGACCTATCGCGCCGGGAAAGATGTGTCGAGTGCGCCGGCCGATACGGTCTTTGTTTCGCCATTCCAGCAAGATACAACGGATGCGGAACCGGCTGGCGTTCCAATCGCGGCGCTAGCTGTCTCAAGACAAGGATAATACTGGACCCAAATGACCAAAGCTCTTCGGCATATTCTTTGTGGGATCGCCAGTGCATGTGTGCTGGCATCGGCCGCATATGCCGATACGGGCGAGGGAGTTGTGGAAGCCCCGAAAAAAGAGCGGATCGAGCTTGGCGCCGACATTGTTGCCAATCAGGAGAACTGCATCGAGGTGATGTCTGCTTTTCCCGACAATGGCCATGTTCCACGTTATCAGTTCTTCCGGCTCACCCAAGCCATAGGCACAGATGCAACACCGGAGTTTCGCGCTGCGATTGCCGAATATGGCCAAGGCAGTGTTGCCCCAGACACACCGATTGCAGATATAATCGAAGGCATCGCCAATCCGGTATTGCGCCAAGCCGCGCCGAGCATTGCGGTGGCGCAAATGGCGCATTTGATCGAGTTCAGCCAGAATTGCGATACTTTCATCGCCGGGCAGGCGGGAAGCCTGGAAGCGTTTGATCCGAGCTTGGCGAATGCCGAGTTCAATGCCGTGATTGCCGAAGACGCCTTATTCCTGAGGCAAGTATTGGCTGACGTTATGTATCGGCTCGAAGCGGATCAGGATGCAGTTTATGGACCGGCAGTAAACGCCTATGCAGCCTCACTTGTTGCGATGCGTGATAATATAGAATTTGCAGCGTTCAATTCCGAGGTTGAAGAGCTTGAGACTTTGTTCATGGATGACCTTGATGGCCGTCTGGCTCGCTCGAACGATATTATCAATGGCGAGATGAATAATGAGGCGCTCGCCAATGCAATTGCCCTGTCCGATGATTTGAATGATTCAGCTCGGCAGCTGCAAGAACGGCAGGCGCGTGAGACCCTGCGACGGATACTGTACGGGTATTTATGAGGGCGCACCGGCGGAGTATTGCTGTTTTCTCGATCTCTGCGCTTGACCTGTTTGCCGCAGCATTGGGCGCATTTATCCTGATCGTGCTTGTCCTGTTTCCCTATTATCGGCTCGGCGGCACGGATGTGTCCTTCGAAGAACTCGAGCAACTGGTTGAGCGGCGGCGCGAGGCGGCCTCGTCTGCGCAAACCGAATTGTCGGAAATCCGGGCTATTCGCGCCGAGATCAGGCTGCTTGATTTGCAATATCGCACCACGGCTGAAGAATTGTCTGAAATTGAAGCCAAGATTCGCGAGGCCCAGCGTCAGACCGCCGAGATTGAAATTCCCGACCCGCCGCCTGTGCCCAAACCCGAACCGATCCCCGAACCGCCACGCAGCATTAATCGCGGCGTGGAGTTTTCCATTCTCGGACTGGCGACGTCTAAAAAAGACATTGCCATTCTGGTTGATATGTCCGGTTCGATGCAGGCCCATAGAGGCAAAGTGGTGGCGGCAATCAATGAAGTGCTCGGCCAGATGAAGCCTGACAACAGGTTCGTGATTATGGGATATCGCGGCGGTCCGACATTCGATACGTTTCCCCGAAATGGGCGCCTGACAACGGCTGATGCCTCAACTCTTGATGCTGCACGGCGGTTTGTGGACGGTATGTCAGCGCGCTTCGGCGGCGGGACTCCAACCCAGATCGCGCTTGTAAAGGCTCTCAATTTAAGCCCTGAAGCCGTCATTCTTATGAGTGATGGCCAGCCAGATGACGGCCAGCCGGGAAGCATCATAGCGAATATTACCGGCCGCAATCGTGGGCGGGCGGAGATCCACACGGTCGCGATTGGGAACTATACACAAGACCGCAATCTAACCTTGTTCTTGCAAGAACTGGCGCGCCGCAATCGCGGTGATTTTGTCGGGAGAGCGAGATGAAGCGGCGCAACTCGGGCGATATAGAAATATTCTCGCTGTCCGCGATTGACCTGTTCGCAGCGGCGATGGGGGCGTTCGCACTTCTGACAATCGTATTGATGCCATATTATCAAAAAGAGATACGTGAAAACACGCCGGACAATGCCATTGCCGATCTGGCGCGCGCTGCCGAGAATAGTGTTGTTGCGACCGTTGAGCAGCGCAAAGCGGTTGAAGCCAAGCGCTCGGCCGCGGCCGCGAATGTTTCGGCGATCAAAAGCGAGGCGGAAAACTTGCTAGCAGAACTTGCTGGCGCGGAAGCGGCTCTGCTGGAAAAGCGGGCAGAGGCAGAACGTGCGGTGGTGATCCCGGAACCCATTGCGCGCCAGCCGGGTCCGACACCTCAAAAGGCGATTGTGTCTTTCCGCTTTCTCGGCATGAAAACGGTCAAGGACGATATTGTCGTCGCACTCGATCTGAACCGGTGTATGGGCGGGCACGAGGCGTCGATCAATAATGCTATGGAGCGGATCATCGGCTCTCTCCAAGACAATCACCGGCTGCAAGTTGTCGGCTTCCAGCAAACCGATAGCGGGCCGCGTGTGCAGACATGGCCCAATGGCGGCGGTCTGCGGCGGGTCAGCGCGGCGACGCGGGGCGAGGCGATCGGCTTCTCGGAGCAATTGACCAACCGGTTCGGAGGTTCGGCCTCGATGGTGGATGCCTTTGAGCGCATGCTGGCGGGTCCCGGCGAAGCAATTTTTCTGGTCAGCGACGGCTTGCCCAATCCGCGCGCAAATAACGGGTTACAACCAAACCAGCTGATCCGCGAAATTACGCAGCGCAATGGCGGACGCAAAGAGATACATACAGTGGTCGTCGGCAATTATTTTGACTATGACGGAACAGTCGAGTTCATGGAAAGGCTTGCCGAAACAAATGGCGGGCAATTCCTCGCTTTGGCGTCAGCGGCCAATGGCGTGTGTGACTAGGGATTTGAGGAAGAAGGCAGGATAGACATGACCAATCGAGGCAATCTATATAAACGGCTTTTCGTGTTCACGGTTTCGGTCGTCGCAGCAATCGTGCTGATCGGGATTATCCGGTTGACTGCAAGCCCGGATATTCAGGAGATTCTGCTCGATGCGGACTCTGACTTCTGGCCGTTCACGGTGCAAAATATCATGTGGCTTGCTCTGTTTGTGGGCTTTGGCGACTTGGCTTTGCGTTGGAATGCGGCGAGTGAAGAGCAGGGCCAGCTAAAGCGCAATTACCTGCCGACAGATGGACGTCAGCTTAAACCCGAAATGCTGGGAAAAATCCGTGACGGCGTGGCCGGCCGGCGCTTTGGCCTAGATTGTTTTTTGCCGCGCATGATTGTTCGGACCATCGACCAATTTCAGGTCAGCGGCAAAGAGGATCAGGCGACCTCCGTGCTCAACTCGTCGCTTGAGCTTTACATGCACGAGATCGATCTGCGCTATTCGACGCTGCGATATCTGACATGGCTCATCCCGTCGCTTGGCTTTATCGGAACTGTGATGGGCATCATGTTCGCCTTGCAATATGCGGGTGTGCCGGCGAACGCGGAAGCAGAGGATTTCCTCTATCAGGTGACGAGCAGGCTCGGGGTTGCGTTTACCACAACGCTTGTCGCGCTGGTGATGTCAGCGGTACTGGTTTTGCTACAATCTGTGGTGCAGGGTAAAGAAGAGCGGGCGCTGAATGCGGCGGGGCAGTATTGCCTCGACAATCTAATTCTGCGGCTTGGCGGGACTTAGGGAGTAAGCATGAGCGACGAATGGGAACCTCCAAAGAGCGACTATGCATTGCGTGAAGAGAAGGCCCCATGGGGACGACGGATTGCAGCGATTGTGGTTCTTGCTGTCATTGCGGTTGGCGCAATCTGGCTTGCAAGCAAAGTTGTTGTGCCGGATGAATTGCCGGTTGATGACCCAACCGAAGAGGGTGTCCCGGACGATGATGTGGGGGATGGCAATGCCCCTGCCGAGGAACCTGACAAACCTCTGACCGATGACGAAGCTTGGGTTGCGGCGCTCGAAAAGGATACGCTTGAAGGCTACCGCGAATATCTGGCTCAGTTCCCTGAAGGCAATCACAAAGAAGACGCCCAAGCCGAGATCGATAAATATGACGAGCGCGACTGGCAAACAGCATTAGAGCGCGGGACACTGGCAGGCTATGAAGATTATCTTGAAGCTTGGCCCGAAGGTTTACATGCGAGCGAAGCGCGCGAAAAGATAGCCGAGATAAAAGCC
>JBDVDE010000134.1:0-12625 GCA_039942135.1 Hyphomonadaceae bacterium | reverse complement strand
GACGCTGCGACCTTGCTGCTTAACCCTGTCTCCCTTGTCGAATGGAATCTCCACAAATCCTATCTGCGCGACCTAGAAGCCAAAGGCGCTCGCACGCTCACGACACTATGGCTCGACGCTGCGACGCCAGAGGCTATAGCTGCGGCGTTCGAGACGCTTGGCGGCGATGATCTCGTTTTCAAGCGTCAGGTCGGCGCTGGTGCTGAAGGGCAATTGCGCCTTGTCAGGGGAGAGGTGGCCCCGGACATGCCGCACCCAATGATGGTGCAACGGTTCGAACCAGCCATTCTGGGCGAAGGCGAGCAAAGCTATATTTTCATCGATGGCGAGTTCTCGCATGGCCTGACCAAACATGCCGCCAATGGCGACTACCGGATCCAGTCTACCTATGGCGGAACAGAACGCATCTTACAGCCCTCGGGCACAGACCTTGAAACGGCCAAATCCATTTTGGCCATGCTTGATACGGTCCCGCTTTATGCGCGGGTCGATATGCTCCGCGCTCAAGATGGCGGCTTGATGCTAATGGAACTCGAACTGGTAGAGCCGTTCCTTTATCCACTACAAGGGCCCAAGCTCGGTGAGCGCATTGTGTCAGCGCTTAGGCGACGGATAGCGCACTAGGTTTCCCAACTGACCACGTCGACATTATGGGCTGGTGCTTGCCGGCGTAATGACGGGTTTGGGTGTACCGCAACGCCGCGATCGGCCCAGACAAGGCAGGGCAGATCCGAGACATGGTCGGAGTAAAAACTGATCGGCCCGTCCGGGCGCTTGCCATCAAAATAGGCTTCCACCCGTTTGAGTTTTTCTTCGCCATAGCAATTCTCACCATCGAGCAGGGGCAGAAGTTGGTTGTTTTCGTCCCATTTCAGTTTGGTCGAAATATAACCGTCAAACCCCAATGCCTTGGCCATAGGCTCAACAATCAGGTCGACCGCAGCGCTGGCAATGATCAGTCGGTCACCGGCCTTGCGGTGACCTTCAATCACGTCGCGGGCGCGTTTGCGCAAACCGCGCGCGACGTCCCGCTCGACAAACCCCTTTGCCAGCTCTTCAAGTTCAGACCGGTCGCCCCCTTCAAAATAGAGCTCGATCGAGCGCTCTTTGACCGAAGCGCGACTGACCAGTCCGCCTTTGTACATAGCCGCTTGCAGGCCAACCAGCGGCAGCTTGATCCAGAAGTGAGGCTTACCGCCGGTGGCATGACGCACAAACCGGCTCCATGTACCTTGGCGCGTGATGGTTTTGTCGAGATCAAAAATTGCTGTGCCAGCCATAGAGGTTCCGATTAGTTGTGGGTCTTGTCGAGATCGAATTTGATCTGCTGGGCCAAAGTACGCTGCGTGATCGCAATAGCAATAACAAGTGACACCGAGTCGCCGATCACAAAAGCCCAGCCCGGCCCATTCGGTCCGATCGTGCGGGCGAGCACAACAAACAAGACAAGCAGAACACCGACCCCGCTGGCCCGCGCAATCAAGGCGCGCCCGGGTTTCCCGGCGGCATAAAGCGTCGGCAGTAACGGGGCATAAGCTGCCGAGATCGACGCAGCCAGCAATAGGAACAGAGCGATCTGTGCGCTCGGCCCATAATCTTCGCGGAGCAATGTCGACAGGACATCGGGTCCGAGCGCGGCGACGACCAGTCCAACGACCAATGCAATCGCCACCATGATGCCGCCTGTGCGTAAAATCAGCGGCCAGATACGATGGGTTTCACCCGCATCCACCATCTTGGCAAGCTCGGGATAGATCACTTCGTCGAGCTGCTGCGTCCCGCGAACCAATATGCTGGCAATCTGTTGGGCAATTTTAAACACGGCGGCATAAGCCGGACCCAAGACACCGCCTGCAAGCAGAACCGGCAGCGATTGTTTTGCGACGACAATCGAAGAATCAATGTTGGAAATCCAGCAGAATGACCAAAGCCCTTTTTCCGGAGACTTCAGTGTAGGGGGTTTGGAAAACAGGCCAGATAACAAACCGTGGCTTTTGAGTTGCCACAGGGCCAGCGCCCAAAGCGTGATATATTCCATCACCGCCGCAATCGCCCAGACAATAACAAAAACGACAAAGCCGCCGCCGATCTGAATTGCCACCAAGACGCCAATGAACCGGCTAAGGGGTTGCGCGAGCAATTGTATAGCCAAAAGATCAAACCGGTCTAGCAGACGCAGAATACCCAATGAGCTCGACCGCAGCCGGAACAAGATCAGCAGACAATACGCCATCGCAATCGGCAAATATTCACTGTCGAGATTAAACAGAGTATGCCCGAACCAAAGTACGCCCGCCGCTGCAATACTTCCGGCTAGCGCCATGACTATGTCGAGGCCGAGTGTGAAACGAAGCAATTTGTGCAAGGCTGTTTTATCGCCGGATTGATGATGCGGCACGCCAAACCGGATCAGGGCTTGCCATGAATTGAATGTCCCAAGCTCGGAGGCAAGCAACATAAATGCGTGCAGGATAAACAAGGCACCGAGCTCGGCAACAGGTAGCGTTCTGGTTGCGAGCACCATCACGACCAGATTGAACACAGCGCCGCCACCCTTGCCGATAAACATCAGTCCGGTATTTGCTGCAATCCGTCCCCCGGCTTCTTTGGAAACCTCATCAGCCATTCTTGCCAGCTTTCGCGAGAATAGATGATACGAGTTCCAGATCCGACGGCTTATCGACATCAATGGCCGCCTCTGCAATCGGGATGATCACTGGGCAGACGCCTGCATTGACGCGTCTGGACCCGAACGCAAACGCGTGATCGAGATTGAGCCGTCCTAGTAGCATCCGAAAGAGCGTGCCATAGCTTAAATGCCTTGCCAGTTTCCAGGGATGTTTCCGATCACGCCCGATGCTCCGCCAAAAATCCAGTGCTTTTCGACCATTTTTGTTGCGGACCAAAAACAAATTGCACCCCGAATACCCTTCAGGCTTGAGCGGCAGATACGTCCGCTTGGTCTCCGGATATGCTTTCTGTATGACGCTGCGCGTAGCGAGTCCAACAGCGAGATCGCAGCCATCACTCTCGGCGCCTTCAATCACATAAGAAATCATTTCTGGCGTGAGAAGAGGGTGGTCGCAGGTAGTGACGAGCAGCGGCGTCTGCACACCGGCATCGAGGGCAGCGACTGTTGCGGCGGCGGGGCCGTCACCAACTGCTGTGGGCTTTATGCGTTTTACGAAATCCTGTAGGTCTGCAGGGGCCCCCTTGCCGAGCGCGCCAACATCAAGCCCGCTTATCCAGATATCTCCGTCAAGCGAGGGACAGTCCCTGAGGCTACGCAACATGTGGTCCACCATCCGCACGCCGCCCAAAGGGATAAGTGCTTTTGAAGGAACCTCTGCATCAAGACAAAGCTGACAACCTTCTCGGCGCGAACCAGCAAGAATGAGAACTGAGGTCAAAGTGACTTGGCTTTCCTAGAGAGACTTCTGATACAGGCGATAGGTTTTGTAGACTGATGCAGATGATAGTTTAATCATATTTTGTACATCGATGTTGTCTTCGAGAATCCAGCTCAGCTCAACCTCTTCGATACCGCGTGGACGCATCGCACCATAACATGTCTCGAACAAAGCCAGCATCAATGCGCTACCAGAGCGCTTCTTCTGAATATCCTGACTTATGCCATTTAGCGGAACCCGTGCCGATTTCAGTCCATCAACTTTCAGCCGCCACAGCAATTTCGCCCAGCCAAACGGAAATAAGCGTCCATCCAGATCGCGAATGGCTTCGTTCAAATTGGGAAGCATCAGGATGAAGCCCTTGGCCTCACCATCAACTTCGCCGAACCAGAACCCGGCCGGATCGATAAGGATTTTCATCTCCTTGGCCATGTGTTGGACCTGCACATCGGAATAGGGGACAAAGTTGAAATTGTTCGCCCACGCATCGTTGAAAATGCTCATTGCGAGTGTGATCTCTTCCTCGAACTTGCCTTTATGCATCGGGCGGATATTCAGCCGGTCCGATTTTTCGACATAGGCCTGCATCTTGCCGACGATTGGCGGACGTGGATAGCCTTCATTGGTGTTGCCGAGAAAGGCGAACGTGTCTGTGGCTTTTTTATAGTCGAGCTTGTCCATGGTTTCTGGATAGTCCGGCCTGCCATGCGGCATCAGCATCATCTGCGGCGTATCGAAACCATCAATTAGCATCCCGCATTCTTCGTTGACCGAAAAGTTATACGGCCCCCCGATAGACTTCATGCCTTTGGCACGCAGCCAGTCTTCTGCCGTTTTCAACAGCGCGGGGCCAGCGCCGGCATAGGCCTTGTCCGTATCGAAAAATCCGAAATGCCCCGTCTCGTCCTGATGCACTTCAAGATGGAAGTGATTGACGAAGCTGGCAATCCGGCCAACCACCTTGTCGCCGGATTTCGCGAGCCAATAGGCGATATCAAGATGGTCCAGCCCGTGGTTTTTCTTCGGATTGAACTGATCCTCCTGCATCATGCGCAGGGGTGGTCGCCATCCGGGTTCGCCGCGATACAGCTCGTAGGGCAGGCGGATAAAGGCCTTCATGTCGGCGCGTGCCGTGGCCTGAATGATCTCGATTGTCATTGAGCAGTCTCCCTCTCGACCCTGCTGGGAAGCGCTTAGCCCGATTGCGGCTGTCCGGAGGGAGGGACGTCTGTATTTTTGCGTTCGGCTTCAAGCGTGGCTTGTCTGACCCAAGGGTATTTTGCTGCCAGCTCGTCCGTATAGCCGATATTGCGGGCGGTCGCGCTGCGTGCCCGGACTGACGCATCTTTGTAATAGGAGCCCAAAACCGCGTCGAGCCAGAAGCTCGTGATCGAGTAATTGCCGTTCTCGTCATGATAATGATGCAAGAGATGCGCGCGTTTTACATAGGCAAGGAACTTCGACTTGGGCATGAATCCCAAATGCTGGATACAATGCACATATTCGTAGAACATGGTCATAAAGACGCCCGACGCAATCGCCAGTGCTGCGCCGCCAGATCCGGCGACTGCATAGCCGATTGGGCCATAAATCATGGCAATTGGCGGCAAGGTAGTATGCAGGCCGCCAAACAGAACTGACAGCTCGTTCGGGCGCTGGTGGTGATCGTAATGTGTCCGTTTCCAGAGCTTTGCTGTGGCTTTGAACTTCATCAGAATATGTGAGTGCAAAATCCAGCGATGGGTGATGTACCAGATCACGGGATGGCCAACCAAAGGAACTGCGAATGCGGCCAGCAATAAAAGCGGCGCGCCACCAAACCATGCCGAAGCAGCAAGGGCACTTAGCATCACCGCAAGGTAGATCTGCACGCCCGGATATGTGAAATAGGCGGCATTGAGCTCTTTTATGCCCATACGGTTCAGCAAATGCTGTTGGCTTTTCCAGGTGCGCAAACTCATAAACATGGAGGAACTCTTACGTTTTAGACTGTCCGCGCGGTCAGCGCTCGGGATTGATTAGCGAGTCCACCTATATCGCGCAATCGTGTCCGGTTCCAGCCCGTTAACATATTGTTGAGTATGTCGGGCCGATTAGCCGCGGCCGGTGCGCAAATTCAAGTCCAGATCAATGCCGTCTTCGCCAACCTCGAATGCGGCCTCTTCAAGCCGGGGCTTTCGCAGTTTCAAACGGCGATTGAGAGACAAGGCAAACGGCTCTTTCGGCAGGAAATTCCATTTCCGGTCCAGTTTCCGGTCGGCATCTTTGTCGTGATATCCCGCCAAGGCATAGGTTCCGGTCGAACCAAGCGTCAGACACATAGACATCGGGCCATCCGTTGCCGGAATACGAATCCGGCGCAAACGGGCTTCTTTCGACAGAAAATTGTCTGCATCATCATTGTAGAGCTCGACAACCAATGCGCCGCCCGCTTCAACATTGTTGACGTCTATGCGCACTTGCAAGAGCTCTGGGTCGCACATATCAGGCGCTTCACCCGTATAAATATTCAATTCCGACGGGTAAGTTGGGTCTAATTCTCGGTCTTGTGCCATTGCTGGGCCGACGAATAGGCCAGCTGACACAAGCCCAAGCGTCAAAATACTTGCAAGGGAAGATACAATTCTCATCAGAAAATGCCTTTCAATTCTTGTGTAAGTCTGGCCTTACTGATGTAGGCAGTCTAACAGAGATACCCAAGCCCACCAGCATGAAAAGGCTGTAATGCGTCGACTCGATATTTATCTTCTGAAACAATGTGTTCAGGTTGTAGTCGGTTTAACGGCACTGGCACTTGGTGTCTTGCTTCTGGAGCGGCTACTACGCATCTTCGAGCTTGTGTCCAACACAACCGATACAATTGGTGCGGCTGCGCGGATGCTACTTAACCTCATTCCGTATTATCTGGGCCTCGCGGTTCCTGTCGCGCTCTTCCTGGGTGTGCTGATTACCGTCGATAGGGTTGCGCGCACCGGAGAGCTGTCGGCGTCGCTTGCCGCAGGCGTATCAATGTTCCAGATTTTGCGCCCCTTTATGATTATTGCGGGCACACTGGCGTTGGCGAGCTTTGTGATCATGGGGTTCTTACAACCGCTTGGCCGATATGATTTTCGCGCAACGGTCGACAGGGTTGAACAAACCTCTGATGAGGCGGCCTTTCAGGAAGGCAAGTTTGCGCAAAATGGCCGGTTCGTGTTCTGGACCGAGGACCGTTCGGGTGGCGACCGGTTGGGGCCAATTTTCATTCTCGAAGAAGGATTGCCGGGCGATGCGGCGCGGATCACCACAGCGCCGTCAGGCCGGATTAGCCAAGGCGTGCTCGAAGATGAAACGCGCATCACGCTAAATACCGGGCAGGGCATCACGATTTCGCCGGCCGAAACCCTGATTGTCGAACAACTCGATTTTCGCCGACTGGACTGGAACATTGAAGGCGATGTTCTCAGCTTCCGCCCGAGAGGTGATGATGAGCGCGAATTGACCGTTCTGGAATTGATTGCCGAGGCGCAAGGTAAGGGGCGCGACATCGTCACCCCGCACATTGCCGCTACAGCTGCGCATGCTCAAATCGGTCGATCTTTGTTGCTCCTGCTCTTGCCGTTGATCGCCTTGCCGATGGGGCTTGGCTATGGCCGCTCGTTCCAATCTACCGGCATTGCGGTTGGTATCGTGTTTTTGCTGGTTGCCCAGAAATCGCTCGAAGCAGGGCAATCGCTCGCGACTGCGGGCAGTATTGCGCCATGGATGGGAACATGGCCGGTTTTCGGGGTGATTGCTGTGCTCGGATTGGGGCTGTTTCTTCGCAGCGCGCTTTTCGTCGCGACGCCGCCGCTTATGCTTTTATCTTTTGATCTCGGATCGGCCTTCAAGCGGCTTGGTCGTGCAATCATGCGCGTATTTACGGGGCGGAGTGAATCCACATGAACCGGCTGATCTGGTATCTCAGCAAACTGTTTGTGTCGATCTGGCTGGTTGTCGCTTTCGGTCTTGTGGTTTTGGCGGGGTTGCTCGACTCGCTTGCCAATGCGCCGGAAATCACGGCCAGCGACGAGGGCGGCGCACTTTACTATATGTGGCTGCGGGCCCCGGTCATTTTTGATCAGGTCTTCCCGTTTACGCTGATGTTGTCGCTGCTCTTGTGTTTTGTCACTCTGATCCGCCGCAACGAACTTGTCGCGCTGCAAGGCGTTGGACTGTCTGTATTTGCACAGGTCAGGGCTTTGGCGCCGGTCGTGTTGGCAGTGTCGTTTTTGGCAATGGCAATCACCGATGCGCGTGTGCCCCACAGTGTGCAGTCGCTCAATGATTGGGGCATTGGCGAGTATCAAGGCGGGAATGTCTCGGACGAGGAACCGCTCTGGCTCAACGACAAAGGCACTTTTGTCAGAATGAAGGGCCGTGACGGGCTAAGCACTCTGACCGATCTGACCTTCTACCAGCGCAATGACGCTGCGCAGGTCACCGGCGTAACATGGGCGGCGCGGGCAGAATATACCGGCAATGGCTGGGCCTTGCAGGGGCTATCCTCGCTGGCCGTTGATGGCGCAGATCCGGCGCCCGAGCTACTGACATTCTGGGATACCGACCAAACCCCGCTAGTCATCGACAAGCTGGCTGCGGACCCGCGTAATCTGTCGATCAAAGACTTACGCGCTTTTGCTGCATTTCGCGGATCGGGCAGCCGCCCATCAGTTGCCTATAGGGTCTGGCTGATCAAGCGCCTGACATTGCCGCTCACGGCGCTGGCTTTATTGCTCGTTGCAGCGCCCATTATGCAAAGACTGGGGCGACGCGACACAGGCACCATGTCTCTGATTGTCGGGGTGGGGATGACATTTCTGTTTATGATATTTGACGGCATTATGGTCACGATGGGCGCTGCCGGAGCCTTTCCGGACTGGCCGGCGGCATTGGGAGTTACGGTTCTGTTTGGCGGCATAGGTCTGTATCTCTGGCTCGATCAGGAAATGCTCAGATGACATTACGGGTCGGCATGATTTCGAACCCGCTCAGTCATTCAGTTTCAAAGCGGGGCTCGGTTTTAGCAGCGGCAGGTGCGCGTGAATCTGACGCCGTGTTCCATTCGCTAGACATATTCGAGAACTTGCCGCGCGTGCTTGAGCAATTTGCAAAAGACGGCGTGAACACGCTCATGGTCGAGGGCGGCGATGGCACGGCGATGGCTGTGTTGACTGAAGTCCTGAGCGAGCGTTGCCCTATGCCGGCAGAGACGCCCGTCGCGCTTTTGCCCGGCGGCATGACCAATCTGGCGGCGAAAGTCATGGGTGTGCGCGATGCGGGCAAGGGCGGCATTCGCGCTTTGCTGACCGATCTGCGCGCAGGCAATATTGACGCTCATAAAGAACATATTCCGCTCCTGGAGATCAGCCTGTCCAAACAGGCCGATCCGATCTTCGGATTTTTCCTGTCGACGGGCGCTTTGCCAAACGGCATCCGCTATTGCCGCAAAGCCTTGCACTCGAAAGGTGCGAGCGGCTCGATTGCGGTAGGGCTGACCTTGGCAAGATTGATCTTCGGACCGCGCAGCTCCGAGGGCAACGAAGTGATGCGCGCCAGCGATATGGCGCTTGAGACCGATGTCTTCCACGCCGCTGGCTCACATCTGTTCACACTGGCGACGACGCTGCCGCGCTTTAATCTCGGCATTGATCCGTTTTGGGGAACCGAAGACAAGCCCCTGCGTTTTACCCATGCGACATGGCCCGCCAATGGCCTGATCAGAGCTATGCTTGGTATCATCTTCAAGGCAGGCGCAAAGACCATGAGCAAGCGCGGCATGGAGAGTTTCAATATCGATGAAGCCTTGCTCGGCTATACCGGCGATATCGTCCTCGATGGTGAGTTTCTAAATCCGCCGCCATCGGGCAAGCTAAAGATCAGAACCACGCGGCCGGTGGTGTTTATCCGATGAGTGCGCCACTGCCACGCGCCGACCTGTCACGCGCTGAACGCCTTGCCCGTGTGCGCGCCATCATCGCCAAAGAACAAGCCGCAACGCCGCCCCCGCGCGCCATAGATATGGCCGACGCCATCCGCGCAAAACATGGCGACACAGTGCAGGCCTTCGTCTTCTACGGCTCCGGCCTGCGCGAAGCGGACAATATCGAAAAAATGCTCGACTATTATGTCCTGACACGGAGCTATAAATCCATACACGGATTTGGCCCCAAAGCCTTGGCAAGCTTCGCGCTGCCGCCAAGCGTGCATTATCTCGAAGCGACCGATCGCGATGCCCGGCCAATGAATAGCAAATATTCGATTGTCTCCCTGCCAGCCTTCCAGCGGCGGGTTTCGGGCAGGGCGCGTGAGCCGATGATCTGGGCGCGCTTCTCCCAGCCTTGCCTGATTATGTCTTGCGCCACGGATGCCTTGCAAGAAAACCTGATTAGCAATCTCGCTCAAGCCGTCACCCATTTTGCCGATCAGGCCAGCCCCCTTATGGCGGGCAAGATGACCCCGCATGATTTCTGGGCGCGGGCCTTGTCTGAAAGCTATCGGACCGAACTGCGCGCTGAACGTCCGCTTGAACGCGCCAGAGAAATTGTTGAACGCTATGGCGAGCGATACACTGCCCTTGGCGAAGCCCTGTTCGGAGCGCGGGATGCAGACGGCAATATAGATATTCCGCCTGCATCAATGCTCGCCCGCCAAGGCGCGCGCTGGCGCTGGGCCACCCGCCGCTGGGTTGGCAAACCCGCCACGGCCTTGCGTGTGCTCAAAGCCGCCTTCACCTTTGATGGCGGGCTGGACTATGTTCTGCACAAGCTTAAAAGCCATTCCGATGTCGCCATAGACATCACCCCCCACCAACGCCGCCACCCGATCCTCTGGTCGCCCGTCCTCGCATGGAAGCTCTGGCGACGCGGCGCGTTTCGGTAGGGGAGAGGTTTTTGCTAGCCCTCGCTCACCTAATATGAAGCTGATGCGGCTAGGAAGAACGATTGGAATTGTTCGCGGACCCATTTATGGGCCATGTCGCTTGTTCTCGTGGCATGCCAGGCGATGCTGTTTGAGAGATCATCGTGGGGGAATGGCAATTTTCGGAAACAACCATCTGATCTCAACTCCGCCAACCGCTTCGGCAGAATGACGAGACTTTCGGTCGCCAGCGCCAGATCAGCGGCGTGACTAAAACTCCAGGCACGATGCCGAATGGTTCGGCTTAGGCCAAGGCTTTGCAAGGCGCGGTCTACACGGCTCTCACCTGCGCCATCTGGCGACACTAGGATTTGATCGATCCCCGCAAAGGTTTCTGGCGATAGGGATTTCTTTCTCATCGCCTGATGCTCAACATTGCCAAAGATGACAAAGCTATCAACGAAGAGCGGCCTGATGACTACATCCTGCAGCAGTGTAGATTTCGGTGCATTCGCGCGGGCCTCATCTGGCGCGATAACGAGATCGACCTGTCCTGAGGCCAGTGCCTCCATAACGGACAGATCAAGTGGTCGCCAGCTCGACCGCATATTTGGGGCTTGGGCGGCAATCGTCTCGGTCCAGATATTGGCACACACGCGCGCCAGATAATCATTGCAGGCGATGACGACCGTTTCTTCGCTGTCCGCGGGCACGAAAGTATCTTCAGCCCGAGCGATCCTTCGCAAGCCACTTACAGTTAGTGCCAAATCGGGTTGAAGTGATGCGGCTAGGCGCGACAGTGTATAGGTACGCCCCGAGCGGACCAAAAGCTCATCACCAAACAGAGTTCTCAGCCGTTGTAAGCTGCGGCTGGCCGCAGGTTGCGACAAGCCGACACGCTTGGCCGCGGCGGTGACATTCCGTTCTTCCAACAACCAATGTAGCAAGAGCAGCAAGTTCAGGTCAATTTCTTCGAGACGTCGCATATATCAAAAACACATACTAGATATCATCAGTATGCATTTTTCATATAATTAAACCTTGTGCAAGATGTCCCCAGCAAAAACCGGGAGCCCACTATGAAATATCTTGTACGAACCGCTATCGTTCTGGCTGCACTGACAGGACTATTCGCGATCGTCGCCTGCACCGTTTGGCGTCCTATTGGTAACATCACTATCCAGCCATTATCATTAGATCCGATGACGCCAATAGCCTCCGAGGTGGCCGCGGGCGATTTGCATATAACCGCTTACGTTACGGGTTGGGTCGAAGCACCTGCCAATATCCTGATAGACCAAAAGGCAACATCATTGCCCGATGACTTGCGAGAGCCACAGTGGGTGCCGTCCATCGCCTACGCTGTGCGTCATTCGAGGTATGGTATTGCTATTTTGGATGCCGGGCTTCGCGCGGGCGATTGCGATTATGGACTGCGTCCGATCTATTGGGTGCCTTGCCGGAACAGTCCGGGTAGTGATCTTGTTTCGCAATTGAAGACAGCTAATGTCCAGCCAAGAGATATCCGCTATATCATACCGTCGCACTTCCATGGCGATCATATAAGTGGCCTCGGCGCACTTCTCGAGTTCACCGATGCGCCACTACTGGTCATGGAGGACGCATTGCGCGAAATCCAGTCGCCATTTCGATTTGCGTCGGGCATATCACCGGAAATGCTAAAGGAAAATATGAAGGTCAGTATGATTGACCCGCTATTGGAAGAGACACCGCTCCTCGGGCAGGCATTGGACCTCTTTGACGATGGATCACTCATGGTGTTCCCAACAGGTGGTCATAGCCATGGACACCTCTCCGCCTTGGCCAGAACCGGAGACAATACCACCTTGCTTACTTTCGATGCGAGCCACCTCGCTGCCAATATGGAGCTTGGCGTTCCGTCAGGTGCTGTCGCCTCGGTCGATGAGGCAAACGATAGCTTGGCCCAGCTTCAGCGGCTCGCAGAAAACTATGAGCGTCTGCAAATCATATATGGACATGAGCCTACGCAGTGGAACTGTGTCGAAGCGGTAGTGGTGGTTCAGCAATTGTCTGACCTGTGCGCTCCCGCGCCAGATGCAGACGACAACAACAATCCCTAAACCGGCCCAAGCATCCGCACGTCGCGGCCAGATACCTCTGCGCGGATGCCATAGATTTCGGCCAATCTCTCGGCGCTTAGTGTCTCTTCCACTGGTCCGTCGGCGACAATCTCGCCGTCTTTCATCCAGATCAGCCGGTCGGCATATTTGGCCGCCAGCGCAATATCATGCAGCACGATCAGCGCGCCCCCGCCTTGGCTCACAAAGTCTTTGAACAGGTCCATAATCCGGAAT
>JBDVDE010000133.1:0-33119 GCA_039942135.1 Hyphomonadaceae bacterium | reverse complement strand
TGCGTTCCCATTCGCCTTGGCCGGTATGGTCGTAATGAAAGTGTGAGGGCATGAAGGTCAATGGCAAGTCGGTAAGTGCTGCCACGACTGGACGAATATCGTAATGTCCGACCCCTGCATCAAACAAGAGCGCACGATCATCGCCAAGGATGAGATAATTGACATTATGGCCGCTGGAGAATGGCTCGGCGATGGCGAATGTCATTTCATCTAGCTGTACGACAGCGAAATACCCCTCTTCGCCATAAGGCGTGCTTCCTACGACAGGGGTGGCTTCCAAAGCCCGCAGAACAGGTTCCCCTGTCGTTGCCAGCGGGATCAAGATACGATGGCGTTGCCAGACAGCAGCTGCCAAACCGAGCAAGATGATGACCAAACCGATGAGTAGATACTTCTTCACAACCATCTCCCGTGCTTTCAACGCCACATTGTAGTTATATTCTCCAAACCGGCAACAAGACCATGACGAGGTATCTAGCAAACTGCTGAACGATCGGGAGAGGGGAACACACGTTCACTGAAATGTGAGGTCAATTGAGGTGCAAAATGGTCCGTATTGGGGCATAGTTTATGAAGTTGGCTATTGGTTAAATGGATTTTGGGAGTTCTGTGATGAAACGTGTTCTTGCTGTTTTGGGTGTTGCTGGATTTATAGCGGGCGCTCTTTATACGCCACCAGCTGAAGCTGGTCCGGCTGAAGATCAGTTTTTCCAAATGGATAGAAGCCGCGACGGAACGATTTCGCGCTCCGAGTTTACGGCCTTCCAGATTGCCAATGGATCGAGCGAGCGCAGCGCGAACTTTGCCTTCGAAAATCTCAAAGGTGATGACAATGCGATTAGTCTGACTGAGTATCGCGATGGTCCGTCAACGACCCGCAATGCGCCGACGCGATTGCAGCGCCGCGATACCTCGCAGCAGTCTGGCCAGAGAAGCCGAAGCAATAGTTCACAAAGCTCACGCCGTCCATCGGGCGGAAGCTTTGGCGGCGGTGGCGGCGGGTCCTAAACTCCGGCGCTTGGCGCTGGCCAAATGTGTGGCCGGAACTTTTGCCTTAAGAAAATTTCATATTGAGCGTTTAGCCTTGGTTGTATTGCGGAAATTTCGTTCGCGATAAGATTGTGACCTAAGGTTAATTCGTCATTCCTATTTGATCCTGCTTGGATGTTTAAACTGACCGGATATCCCGACGGTTGGTTTAATCGAGACCAGAACGGTCTCAGGAGGAGTGACATGACATATTTTAAGCCCGCATTGATCTTACTTTCCCTTGGCGCGGTTGGCGCTATGGGCAGCACGGTTTTGGCGCAGACGGCTACGGAGCCTGCCGCGGAGACCGCGCAAGAAACTGACCCCACCACAAAGCGAGCGCAAACAACGCCAACCGAGAAGTTCGCGATCATTGATCTTGATGGAAACGGACTGGTGAGCGAGGGCGAGTTTGTTGCCTATGCGTCTGAAGCGCACGATGCATCGGCGGAGGATGCTGCCGCGAAATTTGCCCAGATCGCTGGAGATGATGGCGTTATATCGCAAGATGAGTTTGTCGCTGTGCATGCGTCTCACGACAAAAAGCCCGCAGCTAAAGGCTCTTAGTGGTCCCAGCGAAAGGCTCCTAGGCCCCCAGCTGAAGGCTCCTAGCGCCCAAAATTAACTCCCGATCGGGGGTGAACCTTCCCGTCCCATGCCCACCCCGATCGACGGCCCCGCACCGACACTCCGAAAGGGGACGTTCGGTGCGGGTTTCTTTTTGTCGTCATTTGACCCCTCACACGGCTTTATCTTGTCACGTTCGACAGATAGAGAGATGGAAACAGACGTGGAGGTTCAGGACATGAACTCATATGCCCATATAATTGTAACTGTTTCAGACCAAGGCGTTGCCAATATTACGCTGAACCGGCCTGACAAGCGCAACGCATTCAATAGCGAGATGATCGCCGAGTTGCATGCCGCGTTTAACGCATTGGCTCAAGATAGGGCGGTTCGGTTCGTCATTATTCGGGGGGAGGGAAAATCATTCTCTGCCGGAGCTGATCTTGATTGGATGAAAGCGGCGGCGAGCTACAGCCAAGCCGAGAATGAAACGGATGCAAGAGCGCTGGCAGAGATGCTTCGGGCGCTATACGAGATGCCGCAACCGACACTGGCACTCGTACATGGAGCGGCTATGGGCGGGGGCGCTGGACTGGTTGCAGCGTGTGACCTCGGCGTCGCGATGAAAGACACCAAGTTCAAATTCTCCGAAGTCCGGCTCGGCCTGACGCCGGCAACCATCAGTCCATTTGTGATCGAGGCGATTGGTGCGCGGTGGGCAAAGGCTCTATTTGTGACGGCAGAAGGATTTGATGCGCCGTATGCGGAAAAAATGGGACTGATACAGTATACGGTTGCGAGCGAAGATGACTTGCAGATGATGGCGGATTATTTGCGCGATCTTGTGCTCGGCGCTGCACCCGGGGCGGTCGCGGATTCGAAACAACTTGTTCAGGATGTTGCAGGCCAGCCGATCGACAAAGCGCTCGGCGAGGACACTGCCAAACGGATTGCAGCACGGCGTGCCTCGGATGAAGGCCGTGAAGGGTTGTCGGCCTTTCTGGAGAAACGTAAGCCGAATTGGACGGTATAGGGTTTGAGCCGGATTGACCGCATTCGAACTGCGCTTACTGACCGACGCGAACGGTTGCGGGCGCAGGCGGCGGGGCACGGCGTATCTTTGGCCCTGTTCGAATTTGTGGCATTTGGCGTCAAGCAAGCATGGGCATGCCTGTTTGGCGGCGCGATGCTTGGGCTGATTTTGCTGACATTCCTTTATTATCCAGCGGATGCACCGCTTGGCCGGTATGATTTTCTGGTGATTGGTGCGATCTGCTTACAGGCTGGATTGCTGTTGTCGGGTTTGGAGACAATGGAAGAAGCGCGGGTGATTCTTGCGTTTCACATTGTTGGAACCGTAATGGAAGTTTTCAAAACGCAGGCGGGGTCATGGGTGTATCCCGAAGCGAGCTTTTTGCGGATTGGCGATGTCCCGCTGTTTTCCGGCTTTATGTACGCGGCGGTGGGGAGTTATATTGCGCGGGTCTGGCGTATATTCGATTTCCGGTTCACGCGGTTTCCTCCGCTATGGATACAAGCGGTTCTGGCGATAGCGATTTATATCAATTTTTTCGCTCACCACTATACGCTCGATATACGCAATGGCTTGTTTATCGCGGTGCTTTTAATCTATGGCCGATGCATCGTCTGGTTCCGGCCTGACCGGACCGAACGCCCGATGCCGCTGGTGATCGGGTTTGGCTTGGTGGCGCTGTTTATCTGGTTTGCCGAGAACATCGGAACCTTTGCCAAAGCATGGGCATATCCCGGACAGGACGCCGGATGGCAGATGGTATCTTTGCAAAAAATTGGGGCTTGGTATTTGCTTATGATAATCAGCTTTGTATTGGTAGCATTCATTCACAAACGAGGCCGATCGGCATGATTTCTACACTTTTAATCGCAAACCGGGGCGAGATTGCCTGTCGGGTTATTGATACATGCCGCAAACTCGGCATCCGTACGGTTGCGGTTTATTCCGATGCAGATGCCCGTGCACGGCACGTGCGGATGGCAGATGTGGCCGTCCATATAGGGCCTGCGGCTGCTGTTGAGAGCTATTTGCGCGGCGAGGTCATTGTCGAGGCAGCCAAGGCGCATGGCGCCGATGCGATCCATCCGGGCTACGGGTTTTTGTCCGAGAATGCTGAATTTGCCGACAAGGTGATTGCGGCAGGATTGATCTGGGTGGGACCGAAGCCAGAGACGATTCGCGCGATGGGCCTGAAAGATGAGGCCAAGCGGCTGGCTGAGGAAGCTGGTGTGCCGGTACTGCCGGGCTATCGCGGCGAAGCTCAAGACGAGAAGACACTTGCAGCAGCGGCCAAAGAGGTCGGGTTTCCATTGCTGATCAAGGCGATTGCTGGCGGCGGCGGTCGCGGGATCCGAGCGGTGGAGAAAGCGAGCGAGTTTAAGGCGCAGCTTGAAAGCGCGGTCAGGGAAGCAGAAGCGGCCTTTGGCGACGGGCGGGTCTTGCTGGAGAAGCTTGTGAAAACGCCGCGGCATATTGAAGTGCAGGTGTTTGGCGATTCCAAGGGCAATGTCGTGCATATGTTCGAACGCGACTGCTCCTTGCAGCGGCGACGACAAAAGGTTGTTGAGGAAGCACCCGCACCCGGCATGGCCGACGATGTGCGCGCGGCGATGACCAAGGCGTCGGTGGCGCTGGCCAAGTCGGTTGGCTATGAGGGCGCGGGCACGGTTGAGTTTATCGTGGATGGCGACCAACCGCTGACCAAGGACAATTTTTGGTTCCTCGAAATGAACACGCGTTTGCAGGTCGAGCATCCGGTGAGCGAGATGATTACAGGGCTTGATTTTGTCGAGCTACAATTGCGGGTCGGTGCGGGCGAAGCGCTGCCGGTCAAACAGAAGGACATCAAGCTCAGCGGTCATGCGATTGAAGCGCGCATCTGTGCCGAAGATCCGGCCGAAGGGTTTAGACCGGGGGCGGGGCTGATCGAGGCGTTTGGTCCAATGGGTGAGATCGACGGACAATATATGCGTTGGGAGACAGGCTTTGAAACGGGTGACCGTGTTCCGCCGACCTATGATTCGATGATTGCCAAACTGGTTGTGTGGGCCGAGACACGCGAAGAGGCGACAGTGCGGCTGGTCTCCGCGCTTGATTTTACGCAGCTTGTCGGCGTGCCGGGGAATATCGGATTTCTAGGACGGTGTGTACGGTCGGATATGTTTGTAGCCGGAACGCATCATGTGAATGCGATTGCGGAGGCGGGCGAGATGTTGACCACGCCGCCGAGCGAGCATGAACTCGCCGCAGTCTTGGCGGTGTGCGACATTCAGCTTGAGGATCAAGGCGGCGTGGACCCTTGGGGACGAACCGATGGGTGGCGGCTTAATAGCGACATGCGTCAGACTGCAGCGGTTGCGGTAGGCGCGGATGCTGATGTGCTTGACCCTGATTCGTATTCGTTGCCTGAAGATGTGGCCGTGCCGCTGGTTACGGCTTTGGGCGACAGGCGCTTTGCGGTGACGACGGGGGGCGACTCGACGCTTGTGACGGTGCCTGACTTTGATGCTGTTGCCGAAGCCCTTGGCGGCGGTGACAGTGTCAGTGCGCCGATGCCGGGCAAGATCATCTCGATCCTTGTTGAAGCTGGCGACGAGATCGAAAAAGATGCACCTGTTGCTGTGCTTGAAGCCATGAAAATGGAGCACACGCTGGTTGCACCTCGTGCGGGAATTGTTTCTGAAGTTGTCGCCTCAGTGGGGAATCAGGTCTCCGAAGGCGTAATTATCGTACATTTTGAGAAAAATTAACGGGGTTAATTAGCTGTTTTTGCATCAATAACTGTTTTGTATAGGTGAACAAAGATATAGCCTCGTTTATATTAGGGACAGGGTGACGATAGCTGGCCGAGGTGTGGGACACACTTTAGTCGGCTTAAAAGAGATTATAAACAGATGCAAAATTCTATTTTTACAAAGCTTCCCGAAGGTTTCGGGGGCGACTTTGGGAAGAAGCCGTTAGGTTGTGAGCACAATCTACATGAGCGCGAAATGTTTTCGGATGCCGGTCTTGTGCGTCTGTTGGAAACCTATCCGCGAGACGAGTTCAATATCTATACGATGAACGATGACCCGCGCACGGGTAAGCGCGTGTTTCGTCGCGGCCATGCTGGCGATGCATCCGGCGAAGAGATTTTGGATGCGATCAAGTCTGGCCGTCTGTGGCTGAATTTGCGGGCGACGAATGACCATCTCGACGAATATGATGAGCTCTGTAGCGAGATGTTCGGTTCGCTTGAAGACGAGGTGCCGGGCCTGAAGACTTTGCGACGTGATTGCGGGGTGCTGATATCCTCGCCTAAGGCACGCGTTTTCTATCACCTCGACATTCCGTTAGTCACATTGTGGCAAATCCGCGGAGAGAAGACATTCTATGTCTTTCCGAATGGCAGCCCGTTTGTCGACGATCACGAGCTTGAGTCTGTGGTTCTTCGTGAAGAAGAAGAAGAGATTACTTATGACGAGCGGTTCGAAGCATCGGCCAAGCGTTATGAGCTGAAACCTGGTGTGATGGTAAGCTGGCCGCAAAATGCGCCGCACCGGATTGATAATGGCGACAGTTTGAACGTATCGCTATCGTGCGAATTCCAGACCATGGAATCCGTGGTGCGGGCCAATGCGCTTTATACGAATGGCGTGATGCGCCGGAAACTGGGCATGTCGCCTGATATTGCGAAAATCGGTTCCGCCGGACTTTACACACGGGCGAGTATTGCGCGGGTGATGAAGGCATTTAATTCACGCAAAGTGTTTGAAAAAGAAGTGCCGGTGACGTTCGTCGTCGATCCATCATCCGAGACAGGCTTCCGCGAACAAGCTGCCGTATGATTGCCTGATTTGAGGTCCATACCGGACCTATGATCAACACATTTGCGATTCTGACAGGTTTGGTGCCATTTATCGGTCCGATCGATGCGGCACTCGATGCGGCGGATACGCCTTTAACGATACGCGCTGCTTTTGATGTCGAGTTGAAATCTGATACCGGCATACGTGTCTTCTCGTATGATCCGCGTTTGCCGACTGATCAGGCATGGCGTCTGAAGTTTGCTGAAGGCGAAGACGGGTATCTCGACGAGTTGGCCGCGCATTGGGGCGCCGAGGCTGCGCCCGATGGCCGACTATTGCCAGATGATCTGCGGGCGAGCCTTGGCAGTGATGTCAAAGTGGATGTGCTCGGGGATGCATGGCGGCTGGGGTTCGAGCATGTGCCATCGGCGAATGATGAGGCGCTAGATTTATGGGTCGGTGCGCGGGTGGATGCGACGGCCTGGTTGTCGCCCGAGCTTGGCCAGTTTTTGCGGATCGACTATCACTTGCCAAAGCCGGTGCGTGGGCCAGAGGGCGGGCGCATTCTGACATATGAGCAAAGCTACTTTCTCGAACCTGATCCTGTGTACAACCTCTCGATGATCACCGCTTTTAGTCTGTCATTCTCGGCGCGCGGGGGCTTCAAGACGATCCGGCAAAGCTATTCGATGCGCGTGCTGAAGCTCGAAGTGTTTTTTGCGACCCCCGAGGATGAAGCAGACTTTTTGGAAGCGCGTGCGCTCAAGGATATTGGCGTAGCTTCCGAAACCCCATAGGGTCGGCATATGACTGTACACATGGTGAAACTTTGCGTCGGCGTCGAGGGGATTGACGATATGGTCGCTTGGCAAGCGCGCCAGATGAAGACGCTGCCAAATCCGATACATCGCACGCGGGCTTTTCCGAAACGCGCCGACGAGATGCTTGAAGGCGGGTCTATTTATTGGGTGGTCAAGCGGGCCATCCGGTTTCGCCAGCGGATCATTGATATTCGCAAAGTGGATGATGAGGAGGGACGGGCTTTGTGCGAATTGCATTTCAGTCCGGATCTGATCCAGACTTATGCGCAACCCAAACGGCCATTTCAGGGATGGCGCTATTTGAAACCCGATGATGCGCCGCGCGATCTCAAAAGCGGAGAGCGGGCGATTGATATACCTGCGAGCCTAGATGAAGCGTTGAAAGCTGCAGGTGTTTGGTAGTCATCGGTTTGCAAATTGCCGCGAGAGCGCTAGCCTAGCAATTATTGGTTGGGAGGCAGTCTATGGCTGAACAGGGCAGGACTGAAACGGCGCGAGCGCAGTATTGGCGGGCGAATGTCAGATGGATGCTGGGCTTACTTAGCATTTGGTTTCTGGTGTCGTTTGGCGCCGGGATTTTGTTTCGCGAGGCACTCGATAGTGTGTCGATTGGCGGCGTGCCGCTCGGCTTCTGGTTTGCCCAACAAGGCGCGATCTATGTGTTCTTGCTGCTGATATTCATTTATT
Organism: Hyphomonadaceae bacterium; assembly: GCA_039942135.1. GTDB lineage: Bacteria > Pseudomonadota > Alphaproteobacteria > Caulobacterales > Hyphomonadaceae > CALLCD01. The sequence continues at coordinate 25,194 of JBDVDE010000133.1, read as the reverse complement.
GCGTAGTGATGAACCGGCTCGACAAAAAGCTTGAGCAGGAGCTTGGAGATGAGTGATCAGCTTTGGGCCTATGTCTTTGTTGGCGGGACATTTGCGCTCTATATCGGGATTGCCGTTTGGGCGCGGGCGAAATCGACTGCAGATTTTTATGTGGCCGGTCATGATGTCCATCCGGTTCTGAACGGTATGGCAACGGCGGCGGACTGGATGTCGGCGGCAAGTTTTATCTCGATGGCGGGGATTATCGCATTTGCCGGTTATGACGGGTCTGTTTATTTGATGGGCTGGACGGGCGGCTATGTCTTGCTGGCTTTGTTGCTTGCGCCATATTTGCGGCGGTTCAACAAATTCACGGTGCCGGATTTTGTTGGCGACAGGTATTATTCCGACACAGCGCGGATCGTGGCGGTGATCTGTGCTTTGTTTGTGTCTTTCACTTATATTGTTGGACAGATGAAGGGCGTGGGCGTCGCCTTTTCGGGGTTTCTTGGCGTTGATTACAAGCTTGGCGTGGCCATTGGCGGGATGATCGTTTTGTTCTACGCGATGCTCGGCGGCATGAAGGGGATTACCTATACGCAGATCGCGCAATATTGCGTTTTGATCTTTGCCTATATGGTGCCAGCGATTTTCATCTCGCTGATTGTTACGGGCAATGCGGTGCCGCAATTGGGGTTCCTCGGGGACTTTAAAGGCACGGGCGAACCGATGCTAGCCAAGCTCAATACGGTGGTCACTGATCTTGGCTTTACCGCCTATACGGACGGGAGCAAATCTAGGCTTGATGTATTTGCGATTACGGCTGCGCTGATGATTGGCACGGCCGGGCTGCCGCATGTGATTATCCGGTTTTTCACGGTGCCGAAGGCAGCGGATGCGCGGCTTTCGGCGGGCTGGGCGCTGGTGTTTATTGCGCTGCTTTATACGACGGCACCAGCTGTGGCGGCCTTTGCGCGGCTTAACTTTGTCGACACCGTGCATGAGAGTGTTTACGCGCCGACCGAGGCAGAGATTGCTGCCCGAGAAAAAGTCACGCCGGACTGGTTCTCCGAATGGGAAGAAACGGGGCTGCTGGCGTTTAATGACAAGAACGGCGATGGGCGGATTCAATATGCGCCGGGCGGATATGATGATCCGGCGAGCGCAAACGAGGTGAAGGTCGACCGTGATATTATGGTGCTTGCCAATCCGTCGATTGCGGGGCTGCCGGGCTGGGTGATCGGGCTTGTGGTTGCGGGCGGACTGGCGGCGGCTCTGTCGACGGCGGCCGGGCTTTTACTGGTGATCTCCTCGGCGATTAGTCACGATCTTGGCAAACGGACTTTGTTTAAGGAGATGGATGACACGGCAGAGCTGAGGCTGGCGCGGATGGCATCCGTCGGGGCGGTGGTGATTGCGATTCTTGCAGGCATGTATCCGCCGGACTTTGCCGCGGCTGTGGTGGCGTTTGCATTCGGGCTGGCTGCGGCGAGCTTCTTTCCGGCAATATTGCTTGGGATATTTTGGAAGCGGATGAACCGTGAGGGCGCGATTGCGGGCATGGTGGTCGGGCTGGCATTTACCGCGATCTATATTGCCGGCTTCAAGGTTTTTGGCTGGACGAGCACGGCAGATCACTGGTTGTTCGGTATTTCGCCTGAGGGCATTGGCAGCGTCGGTATGATCTTGAATTTCGTTGTATCGGTAACGGTGTGTCTTTTAACCCCGCCGCCGCCACGGAACGTGCAGGAAATGGTGGAGCGTATCCGCGCGCCGCGCTAGTCTGAAACTTGGAGAAATGAGGTAAGCTATGGAATGGGGCTGGGATAATGCGCGCGCGTTGATCGGGATTGCGCTGATCTATGCGATTGCGTGGGCTCTTTCGGAGAACCGCAAGGCGTTTCCATGGCGGATCGTGCTTGGCGCGGTTGGTTTGCAGTTTGCGTTTGCACTGGTTTTGTTTGGCGTGCCCTTTGTGCGCAAGGTGCTGGCCAGTGCGAACACGCTGGTTGATGCGCTCGAACAGGCAACGGCGGCAGGAACGGGGTTGATTTTTGGGCCTGTTCTCGGCGTTCAGGAAAATTGGGAAGCCCATATCGGGGCACCGGGGCCGATCTTTATATTTCAGGTTTTACCGCTGATCATTGTGGTCGCAGCCCTGTCCGCCATGCTGTGGCATTGGGGCGTTTTGCGTTGGGTGACGCGCGGGTTTGCCCTGATCTTCCAGCGGCTTATGGGGATTGGCGGGGCGACATCGCTTGGCGTGTCGGCCAATGTGTTTATGGGGATGACCGAGGCGCCGGTGCTGATTAAGCCGTATTTGAAGGCGATGACCCGCTCCGAGATCTTTATCATTATGGTATCGGGATTTGCGACAATTGCTGGCTCTGTTCTGGTGATTTATGTCGGGCTGCTCGGGAATACGTTTGCAGATCCGCTGGCGCAATTGTTCAGTGCGTCGATCATGGCGTGTCCGGCTGCTGTTGCGCTGGCGCTTGTGATCGTGCCGGAAACATCGGCGCAGGAAGAGCGCAAATACGAGCCGGATTTTAGCTATAAATCGACGATGGACGCCTTTGCGACCGGCGCGACTGACGGGCTACAAATCTTGCTGAATGTCGCGACGATGTTGATTGCTGCCTTGGCATTGTTGCATCTGGCGAATTTGGGGCTTGGTGCCTTGCCGCAGATTGGCGGGGCTGACCTGTCGATCCAGCGGATATTGGGCTGGGTGTTCTCACCTGTGATGTACTTTATTGGCGTCCCCTTGGAAGAAGCAGCGCGGTCCGGCTCCTTAATGGGGGTCAAAACCGTACTCACGGAATTTGTGGCCTTTTTGGAGCTTGCAAATATTCCCGAGGAGGAGATGACGTCTCGGACGCGGATGATTACGGCGCATGCGATTAATGGGTTTGCGAATTTTGGGTCTATGGGGATTTTGATTGGCGGATTGACGATCATCGAACCGGCGCGGCGGGATACATTTCTTAGTCTGGCTTGGAAAACGATGATTGCGGGATCGCTGGCGACGTGCTTGTCAGGAGCTGTCGTGGGCGCGCTGCCAGTTGCGCTGTTTTTAGGGAGTTAGCGTAGAGTGATTGATTTTGACTTTCGAGTGAAGCGCGTCTCTGCGCTGGCTTTGATCTGCGCAATGGGCACTGGGACTGCGACAGGGCAGATACTCGGCAAGGGATGCCTTGAAAGTCGCTATGGTTCTGCCGACGAAGATGATCTCGTACTCCTGTCGTGTACGACGGAAACAAGGTTTGACCCAATCCTTGTCGAAGGGCGTCGAACCCTTGTTGGCTCGACTGGGGCGTCTGTTTCGGTTGTTGCTGGCGACGACATCGAGCGCATCAACGCCCTGCGCCTCGGCGATGTGCTGGCGGATGTGCCGGGGGTGTTTTTCTCAGGCCTCAATGGCCCGCGCGAGACGCCGCAAATTCGTAATACGCTGTCGTTTGATAACCGGACTTTGTTTGTTGAAGATGGCGTGCCGCTGCAATCATCGGTGTTTTTCGATCAATCGGCGTTGGGTTATTCGACCGCACTCGTCAGCCCCGGAAGCGTGGAAGTGCTGCGCGGGCCGGGCACGGTGCTTTATGGCTCGGACGCTCTGACGGGCGTGATCGCGGCAAATTCGCAAGCGACCGAACATCAGCTAACTGGGAATTTGCGGGCGCGCTATGGCGAGTTTGACCAGTTTGATGTGGCAGGCAGCATCAATACACCAATCGGGGACAATCAGGCTTTGCGGGTCTCTGGGGGCGTTGCAGGCGAAGAGGGCTTTCGCGACGAGACGGCGTTCCGGCGGGCGCATGTGCTTGCGCGCCATACATTTGAGGCGGGGGACTGGTCGACCGATAGTGTCATCAGCTTTACCGATCTGACGACAGAAAGCGCCGCGAGCATTCCATTTTCTGATTTTGAAGCGGGCAATATCACAGGCTCTGGTTTGAGCGCGCTCGTTGATGTCGAAGAGGCCGAAGAGGATGTTCAGTATTTTCGGGTTCAGAGCAAAGTGGCTTATGAGGGCGACGGGTTCCGCGCCGAGGTGACGCCATATTTCCGTTCTCAGGAAGTGGCTTCGACACTGACATTCCAGCCAGCTACCACGCCGCGTGAGACAGCTGATGTCGACACTTTCGGCCTGCTGCCACGTGTCTATTTTGATCATGATGACGGCTCGACAACGATTGTCGGCGTTGATTTGGAGTTTACCGATTTTGATCTCTTGCTCGATCAGTCGCGCGAGACGGTGAGCGTGTTCGGTGATCTGTTCGTGCAAGGCGTGCAGTTTGATTATAATGTCGGGTTTAATGCGTATGCGCCCTATATTCAGCATGAGCGCGGATTCTTTGATGATCGGGTCAAGCTGACGCTGGGGCTGCGTTATGACCGGCTGCGCTATGACTTTGATAATAATCTGGCGGATGTGGCGGGCGATGCGCGGTTGCAGGTTGAGGATCGCGTCGACACATTCGACAATTTTAGTCCGAAAGTGCGTCTCTTATGGGCCGTGACGAATGAGCATCAGCTTTTTGCACGCTATGCACGCGGGTTTAGAGCACCACGCGCGAGTGAACTTTACGAGTTGGATGCGGATCAGGCCGAGTTCGAACTCGATGTTGAGACGTTTGATAGTGGCGAGATTGGTTGGCGGGCAAGCTGGCTTGACGGGCAAGTGTCGACGGAACTGATTGGTTATTATCAGGTGACGCGCGACGGTGTGGTGACGCTGGCGCAAACGGGTGCGGGAAATATCTCGATCAATGCGGGTTCCTCGCGCTTTGCGGGGATTGAAGCGGCCGTGTCTGCGGAGTTGCCATTCGGCTTTGATACGAGTTTGAGCTTTGCGTGGCAGGATTTCGAGTATCGCCAGTTCGGCGCGGAGCCGGGCAGTGTGTTTGATGGTAACCAGATCGAGGAAGCGCCGGAGACGATTGGCAACTGGACGCTGAACTGGACACCCGAGTTTTATGAGCAAGTGACCGTGACCAGCCGTTTGCGGCATTTGGGGCAATGGGCGCTTGATTCGGGCAACACGCTATTTACCGATGACGAGTTTATCTGGACGCTGCTCGGCGAATGGCGCGTGACGGAGAATGTGGCTGTCGAGCTGCGGATCGAGAATGTGACGGACAATAATTTCGCTGTGTTTGCTGATGCGCCATTTTTTGCGCCAGCTGGTCGCGCTCGACCGGGACAACCGCGCACCGTAAGTGGCGGTGTAAAGCTCGCATTCTAGGTCAGCGGATCGGATGAGCGGTCGCCCATAAGGTAGCGCGGGCCTGCCCCCTTGATGCTGATACGGTCATCGGGATTGTAGAGCGCGCATTTTTTGAGCGAGAGACAGCCGCACCCGATACAGCCGTCTAGATTTTTCCGCATGTGTTCGAGTTGCGTGATGCGCTCGTCAATGCGTTGGTGGAGGCGCTTGCTGATCTTTGCCCAGTCTTTCTCGGTGGGTGTGCGCGCATTGGGAAGCCCGCCGAGCATGTCTGCGATCTCGCCAAGGGTGAAGCCTTGCTGCTGGGTGATCATGATGAAGGAGAGACGGCGAATGTCGGACGGGGCGAAGCGACGCTGGCCGCCTTTGTTGCGGTCGGCTTTGATCAGACCTTTGGCTTCATAGAACCGAATGGCGCTGGTCGATAGGCCAGTGCGGGTGGCAAGTTTTCCGATTGTGTGTCCTGCCATTTGGTGCTCCGAAATTTTTTGAAAAAATAGTTTGACTTAAAGTTAGGTTGAAGAATTACACAAGACGGGAGGGCTAAGTCAAGTCGGCTGGCTCTGCGTGAAAATGGAGAATGATAGATGCAACAAGGACAACTCGAACATGTGAATTATACGGTGCCCGATCCGCAGAAGACGGCGGGGATGCTTGCTGATCTGTTCGGCTGGAAAGTGCGCTGGGAAGGTCCTGCTATGGCAGGCGGATACACCGTGCATGTGGGGACGGAGACGGGGTATGTCGCGCTCTACAGGCCTGCTGATCCAAGCGCTTTGATCCCTGCCAATGATGAGCGGGCAAAGGATATTGTGGGCACTTTCAACCATCTCGCGATCACCGTGGATGATCTTGATGAAACGGAGAAGCGGATACTCGAAGCCGGGTACAAGACGCTTAATCACGGCGACTATGAACCCGGGCGCAGGTTTTATTTCTATGACCATGACGGGATCGAGTATGAAGTAGTGAGTTACGCCAAATAGATTTGCTTACCCTCACGATAGGGCGTGTTATATCCGTTTTGAAAAGGAGGGCACGCCCTATGAAACTCTATCATACAGACCAAGCACCGAACCCGCACAGAGCGGTTTTCTTCTTGCGGGCCAAGGGACGCCTTGATGATGTTGAGTTGGAAGAGATTTCCATCATGCAACAGGAGCACAAGACGCCGGAATATCGCGCGATCAGTCCGATGAGCCAAGTGCCTGCGCTGGTGCTGGACGATGGGCGCATATTGACCGAGAGCCGCGCGATCTGCACCTATTTTGAAGCGCTTTGGCCGGAGCCGAACTTGTTGGGAGATGATCCTTACGAGAAGGGCGAGATAGAAATGTGGGAGCGGCGGATCGAGCTGATGTGGATGATGCAATTTGCATTCTGGTTCCGTAATGCGCATCCGATGATGGCGCCGCTTGAAAATCCGCAAGTGCCGGAAACGGCGGCAAAATCTGAGCGCAATGCACGGGCTTTTGTGAAACGGCTCGACAAGCATTTGGCTGACAAGGATTTCATTGCTGCCGGGCGTTTCACCAATGCGGACATTACCGCTTTCATTACATGCGGGTTTTGCCGCGTGATGAAATGGAACCCGGTCAAGGAACATGAGAATATTGCGAGCTGGTTTGCCCGTATGAAAGAGATTGGCTTTGCGGGCTAAGGAGGCGCGAAGGGGACGAGCATGCGCAAGTTTTTAGCTGGTATTGCTGTTCTGGCTGTCCTTGCGGGATTAGTCTGGTTCCTTGGCTATCGCGATACAACTGCCCCGCCACGCTTTGCGGCGGCGGACTTTGCCGGCATGGATATGCAGAGCGGCGTGTCGAAGCTTGCCGAGGCGACGGTTGATGGCGGAGCGCCGGGGGCTGTATTGTTATTTCGGCAGGCCGAAGTCACCATGGTTGGGACAGCCGGAATTGCCGACAAGGCAACGGGTGCGCCGATGCCAGCCGATCATCCTTTGCGCATTGCGAGCATTTCCAAACTGTATACGGCAGCTGTTATCCATAGCCTGATTGGTGAGGGGCGATTGGCGCTCGACCAGAAGATTGCGGACGTTTTGCCAATAGAGGTGATGGACGATTTGCACAATGGGCCGGACGTTACGGTGCGCCATTTGCTGGCACATACGAGCGGGGTCGCGGACTATTACGATGCACGGCATTATCTCTTCAGTGATTGGCAGAACGAGCCGCTGACACTGGCGCGAACATTGCCGGTGTCAAAGCGTGGCTCGCCGACCGGCGCGGCGGGTGAGCGGTTTGAATACTCCAATATGGGATACATCTTGCTCGGGGCGATTGCCGAGGAGGTGAGCGGAGAGGGCTTGGCCGGGTTGATCGCGCATTATATCATCGAGCCGCTTGGACTGGTGAACACAAGCTATAATCTCAAGCACCCTTTGTCCGACAGTATCCATGGCTATGGAACGATCTTGCGACCATGGGCAGATACGTGGAACCATTGGGAACATTCGGGACCAGATGCAGGGGTGATGGCACCGGCCCAAGAGGTTGCGGAATTTCTTGAGGCCTTGTTCTTCGAAGGTGGCGCGCTGGCGCATATCGGGCAGGCGATGTTGGCAGAGGAGGCAGAGAGCTATGCCGGCAATCAGCTTCAGGCGCTCGGCCCGCATATTTTGCTTGGAGGCGACGGTCTGCGTTTGATCGGGCATTCTGGCGACGTATTCGGATACCAGACCGTTGCCTTTGCTGTGCCCGAGCGGGACTATGTTTTTGTCGGGCACATCAATTGCGATTGCGATGATTTGTCGGGATCGATGATCGGGAATCTTGTTCGGCTAGAAGGGGGCGTGTCGGGTAGAACCGGGCAATAGGGCCTGCCGAGTGGGATTGCACAGTTTGCTGACAGGCTATCCACAGGCTCATGCACAGGTTGGGCGGTGTCATTTGTCCACAGGATAGTGACAAGCCGTTCACGACGAAAGCACAAGGTACGCACAGGTTTATCCACAGGCGCGAGGCTTGGTAAGGTTGCGCGATCACGAGAAAATCATTCTCTGAACTTTGCGGCTGGGCATAGTGTTGGGGTTTGGATAAAGGACAATTCGATGAGCAAAATCAAACTGTATGGATATGCGACGAGCCCCTATGTACGCAAAGTCGGGTGCTTTCTCCATTATAAGCAGCTTGATTTTGAATTCGTTCCTGTCAGCCCGATGACGGCGGCAGAGCAGCTTGAGTTCATTGGCGGCACACAAGTTCCGGTGCTTGAGATTGATGGCGAGGCGCGCCGCGAGTCCAGCGCCTTGGGACATTGGCTCGACGAGCGGTTCCCCGAGCGTCCGGTTTGTCCTGCGGCTCATAGCGACAAGATTGCCGAGATCGATGCCTGGGTGAGTGATACTTTTTTGATGTCGATCTTCCGCGGCGCGATTTATGGCGAGGTGAACCTTCAATACCGGTTCCGGTTTTGGCGACTTGCAGCACTGGTGTCAGCGCATACGCCGCTGCCTGAGCAGGTACGGCATCTCTGGCCGGACTTTGTTGCGAATGCGCCGTTTATCAAAGAGATGGGCGAACATATGGATCTGACCGAGTCGGCGGAGGCTATGGCGATGCGAATTGGCATGGAGCTGGCCGCGCATATTGGTGATGGGCCATTCATGGGCGGGTTTGATGCGCCGACTATGCTCGATCTCGCGGTTTATCCACAGCTTGTGTTTGGTGTTATGTTTGGCCTTGAAAGTGAGCTTAGCGCTGCGCGTCATCCTGTCATCAGAGGCTGGATCGAACGAATGATGGAGCATTTGCCCGCAAATCCGACACTCGTTGCGGATACGATGCAGGTTGTTTCTGTCAAAGATGCGCTCGCCGCTATGGCAGCAAAATAGATTTTAGGGAGACAGGTCATGAAAACATGTGCCGGTCACTGGTCAGCAAAGACGTCCTCGGTTAAGTCTTTGTCATAGTCTGTTTACTAGGGAGAGCATAATGAAGCGAACTGTAATAATGGCGACGGTTTTGGGAGCTATGCTGACGGCGTGTGGTGCCGCGCAAAGCGATAATGACCCATCGGCAAATACAGCCCATGCCGAGTCGTTTAAGAGTGCAGCGCCTGCTGGCAAACTCCCGGACGTCGCGCGGCCTTTGTCCTATGATGTCGCGATGAAAGTTGATCCGCGAGAAGACACGTTTCGCGGGATCGTAACGATGAAGGTTTGGCTCAATGAGGCCGCCGACGAACTATGGTTACATGGCGACGATTTGCGGGTTCAGGCCGTTAGTGTCGAGGGACAAGACGCAAGCTATGAAGAAGTGTTGCCGTCGGGTGTGTCGCGGATCGGGTTTGCACAGTCGTATCCGGCTGGCGAGGTCACGGTAACGATTGCATACGATGCCGACTTTGATGTGAACCTTGCAGGATTGTTCCGCGTTGAGGAACAGGGTGAAGCCTATGCGCTGGCCAAGTCTGAATCGATACAGGCGCGGCGCTTTCTGCCGAGTTTTGACGAACCGGGGATGAAAGCGCCCTTTGATATTACGCTGATTATTCCCGAAGGCGATGTCGCCATTTCCAATACACCTGTTGTTTCGCGTGTGCCAGCCGAGGAAGCCGGCTTTGAAGCTGTGACGTTTGCGACAACGCGGCCGCTTTCGACATATTTGCTGTCGGTTGCTGTGGGGCCGTTCGATGTCGTTGAGTATCCCGATCTTCCGGTCAACTCAGTGCGTGATACGCCGGTCCCACTTAGAGGCTTTGCACGCAAAGGGAGCGGCGGTGATCTGAAGCGTGCGCTCGATATTACGGCGGAGATGGTCAGCGTTTTTGAAGAAGCCGTCGGTCTGCCTTACCCATATAAGAAGCTTGATATTATTGCCGCGCCGCAATGGCCGAGTGGGGCAACCGAACTTGCGGGCGCAATTACCTATCGCGAATCACGGATTTTGCTGGATGAAAACTCTGGCCCGGCCTCATATCGTGCGATGCTCGGCATTCATTCGCATGAGATTGCGCATATGTGGTTTGGCAATTTGGTGACGCCGCCTTGGTGGGATGATTTGTGGCTGAAGGAGGCATTTGCGACATGGGGCACACCTTTGGCGCTCTCCGTGCTTGAGCCGAATGGCGGACATAAGTTTGATGCGGCGTCGCGGGCGATTGGAACGATGGGGCTTGATAGTCTGGTATCGACGCGGGCTGTGCGCGAGCCAATTGATCGCAATGAAGACATTCGCAACGCCTATGATGGGATCACGTATTCCAAAGGTATGGCCGTAATCAATATGGCGGACTCCTATTTCGGGGCGGATGTATTCCGGCCTGCATTGGGGCAGTATCTCGCCAAATTCGTTGATGGCGATGCGGACAGTCCTGACTTTTACGAGGTTATTGGCGAGGCGACCAATGAACCTGCCATGACGGAAGTGTTTCGTAGCTTTATCGAACAAAAAGGCGTGCCATTGGTGAGTGTGGATGCCGTCGATGCAAATGGAGCTGCGTCGATAAGATTGAATCAAAGCCGGTATCGACCACTCGGTTCGAAGATTGACACGGGCACCAGTTGGGCAATCCCGGTTTGCGTAAAGCTTGGTCGCGCCGGACAGCCAAGTGAACGCGTGTGTGAAATTATGCGCGACGGTGTTCTCGATATTAGCGTAGCGCAAGCGCCGACATTTGTTATGCCCAATGCCGATGGAGCGGGATATTATCGTTGGAATCTGTCGGCGGATGATTGGCATAGGCTGATCGACAATTTCGACAAGCTTACAGAGCGCGAAGCCTTGTCCGCTATTGATAGTGCTGTCGCTGCCTTTGAGGCAGGCGAGGGTGATGCGGGCGCGATGTTGCGTGTGTTCGAGGCTGCAGCCACTCATGCGCGCTGGCAAGTTTCCGTCGCCCCGATGGCAGCTTTGCGTGGACATATTTCGGTTATCGAACGCAATGGCGGTAGTTCGGATTTGCGCGCGTTTGCGGGGGCGCTCTATCGCGATCAATTTGCCGGACTGACCGATGTGACGACGGACGATGAAATCGTTATTCGCGCCAGAATCGAGAACTTTCTAGCGCTGACGGCGCGGGATGCCGAAGTGCGGGCGGATCTACTCGCGGACGCCTCACGTTTTATCGGGCTTGATGGCGCGCGTGACCCGAATGCACTAGGATCTGACCGGTATCAGCATGCACTGATTGTCGGGGTTCAGGATGGTGGACCGGCCTTCTTTGACCGGCTGATCGAGCTTGGTGACACGCTCGACGATCCTCGTTTTGATGGCGCGCGCTCGGTGGCGCTTGGGCAAGTGCGAACGCCAGCCGAGGCGGAGCGGGTTCGGCAGATGGCGCTGGCTGGTACACTTGGACCACGCGAGACATATGATCTTGTGACCGGACAGATGGCACAGACAGAAACACGCGACCTGACTTGGGACTGGCTGCAAGAAAATTATGCCGAGTTCGTCGAGAAGATTCCTGCGCAATGGCGTCGCCGGACACCGGGCTTTGCCAATGTATTTTGTGAAGCGGGCAAGGTAGATGAGCTGACCGCATTCTTTGATGAGGTTGGCGAACTCGCGAGCGGGCATGAGCGGGCTTTGGCACAAACCATCGAGCGGATTGAACTGTGTGAGGCCCTGCTGGGCGAAGCAATTGGCAAGTTGGAGCAGGCACTAGACGCGCGATAAGTCGTGCCTATTGCTTGGCCCGCACGCGTTTGATTGTGCCGGAGAAGTTGAGTGCCGGTTCGCCATCTGCGGTGATGATGCCGCGTACGAAGACGATGGATCCGCCAGCGCGCAACACGTCGCCGCGCGCTTCGATCAATTGGCCGACCTTTGGGCCGGATAAGAATTCGGAATTGAAGGCGATGGTTAAGCCGTAAGCATCGTCGGCGATCTGCTCGTGAGCGATGCCGAACAGGGCGAAGTCGGCAAATGCCATTAGGCAGCCGCCATGCATGACACCGCCCGAGTTCATATGTTTGTGCTCTGCGCGAAAGGCACAGACGGGGCCTTGCGCGTCGATGCGAAAGTAGAACGGGCCTGCCGTGTCGTGCTCGAACGGTTCTTCGGGCCAATTCGACCAACCCGCAAATGGGCCATCTGTGACTTCGGTCATTTTCATCGCGCATATCCTTTGTTGCAGTAAGTGATAGCGCGGCGAGGCGGGCGCAACAATTCCTGCCCTTGGGGCACCCTTCGACAACTGGACGCCAGCCCGCTAGACTGGACGAAATGATCGAGGAGAGCCGATATGGCCTTTGACGCAGAATTACGTGCCCAACTGGTTGAGACCGTACGCCGCTTTGTGCGCGAGAAATGCGTTCCGCTAGAGGCGCAAGTTGGCGAGAGCGATCAGATGCCGCAAAGCATTGTCGAGGAGATGAAGGCGCTTGGTTTGTTCGGGCTGGCCGTGCCGGAGCAATATGGCGGGCTGGACCTTGATATGGAGACCGAGTGTCTCGTCGCATTGGAACTTGGTTGGACCTCGCCTGCGTTCCGGTCTGTGGCGGGCACCAATATCGGGATCGGGTCACAAGCTTTGGTCTTGCATGGCAATGAAGCGCAGAAGTCAAAATGGTTGCCGGGCATTGCGTCGGGGGATTTGATTGCGAGCTTTGCTCTGACCGAACCTGAAGCGGGGTCGGACGCGGGCAGTGTACGGACCAAGGCGGTGCGCGACGGGGACCATTATGTGCTCACGGGGACCAAGCGTTATATCACCAATGCTAATACGGCTGACTTGTTTACGGTCATGGCGCGGACGGATGCGGATACGCCGGGCGGTAAAGGTGTGTCTGCCTTTATTGTCGAGCGGGGTTTGGACGGCGTTTCGGTCGGGCCGCCAGAAAAGAAGATGGGCCAGCAGGGCGCGCATATTTGTGATGTGATCTTCGACGGCGCGCGGGTGCCAGTCGAGAACCGTGTGGCGGGTGAGGGCGAAGGCTTCAAAGTGGCGATGTCTGTGCTCGACAAGGGCCGCTTACATATTTCCGGCGTGTGTACGGGCATGGCAGAACGGCTGATCTCGGAAATGGTGAATTATGCGCTCGAACGTGAACAGTTCGGCAAACCGATCGCCCAGCATCAATTGGTGCAAGCGATGATGGCTGACAGTCAGGCGGAAGCCTATGCGGCGCGATGCATGCTGCTGGAGACTGCACGGCGGCGCGACGCGGGAGAGCCTGTAACAATGCTGGCAAGCTCGACGAAATTGTTTGCGTCTGAAATGGTTGGACGCGTGGCGGATAGAGCGGTGCAAGTGTTTGGCGGCGCGGGCTATGTGACCGATTACGGGATTGAGCGCTTTTACCGCGACGCGCGGATTTTCCGCCTGTATGAAGGCACGAGCCAAATCCAGCAGATCATTATCGCCCGGGAGCTAAGCCGCGCGGCAAAGAGAGGGGAATTGTAAATGACCTTTGAAGACGATGAGGTTGAGCAGCCACAATCGATGATGAGTACCCAATACGCTTATCTTTGCATTACGGGTGCGGGATCATCGCAAAAGATCACAGATGTACTTGGCCTCAAGCCGACGAAAGAATGGTCCGAGGGCGATCCGTGGATACGTTCAGGCCAAAATACCAAACGGTTCTTCATGCATTGGGATCTTGAAAGCGGCTTAGAGCATAGTGCGGACTTGAACGATCATATTCGCGCAATCATGATGAAGTTACGCAGCAAACGATCTGCTGTGCTCGAACTGGTTGGCCCTTATGATGTAAAAATCACATGTGTCAGCTATGATCGGACAAACTTTAGTTTCGAACTAGATTTTGGTCTGCAACGTCAATTGACGGATTTTGGCATAAGACTTTGGTTTGATACCTATCTGGCGTCCGATCCTCATGCGCTTGTTCAGGACCTTCGGCAACAGATCGCTGGCCAAAAATAGCTATAAGGAAGTTGATCCGGGTATGATGTGGTCGAAATTGAAGCAGATGACCGAAGAGCGATTTGTCCCAGAATTGCAAGGCCGAGTACAAGTGTTCCAGACTGTCTACCGCAAATCCAACGATGAAGAAGGTGAATTTTGGTTCTCACTCGACAAGAAAAAGCTATTCAGTTGCGGCAGTATGAGTTTCTTTGCAGCGGAGCGTAACGAGACAGAACGTTTGCGGTCCAGCACTGAAGACTTGTCACCGCATGAGCTGCAAGTTCGCGCGCGCGAGACTTTGATGAAGCAAGGGATGATGACGGTCGGCGATTTCAACGGGCTATTGCGGTCCTCGCTGAACCTGTCGGTTGACGCTATGCTAGAACATGACTGCCCCCTCATTCGAGGTCTGGCGCTAATTGATAGCCGTTTGGGGCGGCGTCGACTGGAACAAATGAGTGTAAGCGGCGAACATGAGTTCGTTAGTCAAATGCACTCCACACGCCGCGCCGCGAAACGTGGGGAAATTTAAGCGAATGCAGATGCGGCGTTTGATTGGGGTATTTCTCTTTTGTGTGGTGTTCGGCTTTGGCTTGGCCGCAGCGCAGGATGCGGAATACCCGACGCGATTGAGCGGAACATCTGCGGAGCTGTTGAGCGCTGAAGATGCAGCGCATTTTTCCGACGCTTTGGCGGTGGACAAAAAGGTGAAGTGGCGCGTCTATGTGCCCGAGACATATGATCCGGATGTACCTGCGGGGCTGCTCGTCTATATGAGTCCATCAAATTCGGGGCGGATTCCGTCGGGTTGGAAAAGCGTTATTGAAGCGCAGAACCTTATCTATATTGCTGCGGACAAATCCGGTAACGAGATCAATCCGACGCGGCGGATGCTGCATGCCCTGATGGCGCGTATCAAGGCCGGTGAGACATTCGAGCTTGATCCGGCCCGTATATATGTTTCGGGCTTTTCAGGTGGCGGACGCATGGCTTCATATGTGACAGCGCTCTTCCCTCAAGTCTTTACGGGCGGGCTTTATATTTGCGGCGTCGAATATGGATCAGCGGCCGAGCCGTCCGAGGCGTTTCTTGCGCGGCGGCATGTATTCTTGACCGGACACCGTGATTTTAATCGGGACGAAACCAAGCAGCGGTTCGAAGCGATGAAGGCTGATGGCGCTGCCGCGGTGCACCTGATGGATATTTCGGGACTGGGGCACGAGCTGCCCCGTGGCCCGCATTTGACCGAAGCGATCGCGTTTCTGGATCATGGCGCTGTAGCTGACTAATTTTTACACGTAGTTTTTAGGATGATTTATGCCCAAATTAGATGTGACGAACCCCGCTGATCTTGCGCTTTTGCCGGAACGCCTTGCGCGGATACCGGAGTTCTTCAAGTCCTATATCGAGAGTGAACGGTTGCCGTGTATGGCAACGCTGGTGAGCCGCGGCGGCGATGTCGGGCATCTGGCCATGAGCGGCGCGATGGAAATGGGTGGTCAGACGCCGATTTCGGAGGACACGATCTATCGCATCTATTCTATGACCAAGCCGATCACGGCGGTTGCGGCGATGATCTTGTTTGAAGAGGGCAAGCTGCGGCTGGAGCATCCGGTTTCTCGCTATCTGCCGGAATATGCGGATGTGAAAGTCTGGGCTGGCGGGACCGTTGATGCGCCGGAGGTAAAAGACCCCGAGCGGGCGATGACGCTGCTCGACCTGTTCACGCATACATCGGGCATCACCTATGGGTTCTTGTTCCAGCATGAGGTTGACGCGATCTACCGCAAGGAATTGAAGGGGACGGAGACAGGCAGCCTGCGCGAGATGGTGCGGGCGATTGCAGGACTGCCGCTCGCCTTTTCGCCGGGCACGCAGTTTAACTATGGCCACTCGATTGATGTGCTCGGCGCGATTGTCGAAGAGGTGTCTGGCCAGCCGCTTGATGTGTTTTTCAAAGAACGGATATTTGGCCCGCTCGGCATGATCGATACGGACTTTTTCGTGCCGGAAGAGAAGCTCGCGCGACTGGGCGCTTGCTATGCCAAGGATGCTGAAACCGGCGAGACGGTGCTCTATGATGGCGCTGGCGCGGCGAGTAAAATGTATAAGGTGAAGCCGACACTGTTTAATGCGGGCGGCGGACTTGTCTCGACCTTGCACGATTATCACCGCTTTTGTCTGATGTTGCTAGGCGGCGGAGAGCTGGACGGCGAGCGGATATTGAGCCCGAAAACCATCGAGTTCATGACTGCTAATCATCTGCCGGATAATCAGACCATTCTGGGCATGGGCGACAAGACATTTGCCGAAGGACGGATGCACGGAAACGGCTTTTGCCTGCTCGGCAGTGTGTTGACGGATCTGGTGGCATTTGGACAGCCTGCGTCCGAAGGCATGTTTGCATGGGGCGGACTGGCATCGACCTATTTCTGGATTGATCCGGTCGAACAGATTATTGGCATTCAGATGACGCAATTGGTGCCAAGTTCGACCTATCCGATCCGCACACAGTTCCAACAGCTTGTTTATGCGGCGATTGAAGGGTAAGGGCAGGTCTGAATTTTTGAAAGTGACCGCGCCATGAGCGAGCAAGACACCCCAGAAGAGCTGGACGCCAATGGCGGACCTGCGAAAAAGAAGAAGCCGAATCCCAATCCGGTTAAGGAAGCCATTTTGGAAATGGTCGCTGAAAAGGGTGTGGGCGGCGTTGTATCACCAACACATGTGGCGCAAGCGGTTAGCGAAGGACGCTGGCAGGCGGTGCTCAAGGATGTGCGGGCCGAGGCTGTGCGTTTGATGAAGTCCGGACATGTCGTGATTTATCGCAAAGGGCGACCGATCGAAAATCCCGACAATTTCAAGGGCGTCTACAAGATTGGCTTGCCTGGGAAACCGCTACCTCGCAGCGCGTGAGGATGCGCGGGCGCCGTTTTCAAGTCCGATCCAGTCTTTTTGCGGTAAGCCGTAGACCATATCCATAACTTCGAGCTGAATGCCTACGGGTTTGCGCGAGCTGGAATTCCACATGGCGACGACGCCTGTGTCTAGCTCCGGATCAAACAGGATCATTGCGCGATAACCTCTGACAGCGCCGCGATGGCCAATGACACGGTGGGTGCCGTCATAGTCATAGACGCGCCAACCATATCCATAACTTGCCTGCTTTAGGCGGCCACCATAACGGCGGTTCTGGGAGCGCTGCTCGCGGAGTGTGCGGATGCGGGGTGTGTGGATTTCATCAAGTGTCTCTTGCGAGATAACATCCGGACGTAGCCCCATTTGCGCGCGCATATAGGCGGCGAGATCGAGGATCGAGGAATTGACGCCGCCTGCAGCGGGAACATTGTAATAGCTGTCATTGACGGTCTGAAGGACCGGACGGGTACGGCCACGTCTGCCGCGATACGGGCGGGCCCAGTCGCCGCTGGCTTTGAGCCCTTGCCGGTCGAGGCTGGCGCGTGACATGCCCAAGGGATTGAACAGTTGCGAGGCCACGATATCTGTATAATCGGCGCCTGTGGTCTCACCGACGATTTCTGACACCACGTCGAATGCTACATTTTGATAAGAGTGGCATTCGCCAATTGCACAGACGGGTTTAAGAGAACGGAGGGTTCGCCGGATTGCCGGGGCTTCCCAGCCATCTTCGAGGCGTAGGTCATATGCGTTCGAGACGATGCCAAGCTGGTGCGATAGCGCTTGGCCGATGCTGGCGCGGCGCTGGCCATTATCGGGAAGTCTCAGGGATGTCTCATAGCTTGAAATTGTATCGCTGAACGAGAGTTGATTGTCATCGGCGAGCTGTCCGGCGACCGTGCCCGCGACGCCTTTTGACAGCGATGCCCAGCGGAACGCGGTGTTTACGGTGATGGGGAGACCATCAATATGGGTTTCGCCAAAGCCTTCAGCGAAGGTGATATTGCCGTTTTCGACGATGGCGACGGCGAGCCCGACCATTTCGGGTTTTTCGGACAGAAGCTCGAACCGGTTGCGGAGCCTGTCATAATCTATCGGATCAGCGAGCGCTGGCAGCGCTAGAGCAAAGGCGGCGGCGCATAAGCAAAGGATGCGAGATAAGGACAAAGCGGCTCTCCGATGGGTTGATTTGTCTAGATTTGCAGTGTTTTGGTGAATGACCAATGAAGAATTGCGTTACAAAATTGTGAGGTGGAGTTAACGCGCGCGGCTTTGCGGCGATGAAAGCGCGTGCGGGATCGGCCGAGCATCTGTCATTTCGGATCACTTTTTGAAAGTTTTGGGGTGATTTTGGCATTGGTTTCGGCCATGATCAGCGCGACATTGGAGATGGTGCATGACACGCGAAACCAAACATACATTTTGCCGGATATGCGAAGCCAGTTGCGGGCTGGAAATGGAGCTGGTTGACGGTAAAATTACCGATATCAAACCGCATTCCGAGCATATTGGTACGGAAGGGTTTGCCTGTATGAAGGGGCTAAACCAACATGCGATGTATGATTCTCCGGACCGGCTGACCACACCGCTCAAACGCGTGGGCGACACGTTCGAGCCGATTAGCTGGGCGCAGGCGAATCGCGAGATCGGCGCCAAGGTGAAAACGCTCAAGGCGCGGTCGCCGCACTCGATCGGCATGTATGTCGGGACGGCTGCCGGATTTTCGATTTTGCATCCGATTTTTGCTGAAGGGTTTATGCGCGGGATCGGGTCGCACAGCATGTATTCGTCAGCGACGCAGGATTGCGCCAACCGGTTTGCCAGCGCGACGGAGATGTACGGGTTCCCGTTTTTGCAACCGTTTCCGGACCTCGACAATATAAATTACATGGTCATCATCGGTACCAATCCTGTGGTGTCGAAATGGACGTTTTTGCAAGTGCCGCACCCTGTTCGCCGACTGAAGGCGATTTCGGCGCGCGGGGGCAAGGTTGTGGTGGTTGATCCGCGCGAGACGGAAACCGCAAAGATTTCGGATCAACACGTCTTTATCGAACCGAATTCGGATGTCTTCTTCTTTGCGTCTTTCCTGAACGAAGTGATTGCGCGCGGGGCTGTGCGCGATGACCTGATTGAAAAATACATGACGGGCTTTGACGATCTGGCAGCGCTTGTTGCACCGTGGACCGCCGAGCGGACGGCAGAGGCAACGGGAATTGATGCCGATACGCTCAAGGGTATGGTCACAGATTTTCTTGCAGCGGATGGCGCCGGGTTTGTGAGCGGCACGGGGCTCGGCATGGGGCGGCATGGCACAACGGCACATTGGTTGTCCGAATGCATCACGGCGCTGACGGGCAATCTCGACCGTGTTGGCGGGATGCTGATTGGCAAAGGTGTTTTTGATTTTGCGGCCTTTGCGAAGAAGAACAAGTTGTTCAATCGCGATCCGGTGTCGCGGATTGGCGGGTTCAAGCAACTCAATGGCGGGTTCCCGGGCGGGATATTGGCGGATGAGATTTTGACACCGGGTGATGATCAGCTTCGGGCTATGTTCGTGACGGGCGGTAACCCATTGCTGACCATGGCCAACAGCGCGCGGCTGGAAGAGGCCTTCAAGGATCTGGACCTGTTGGTTGTGACCGATATCTATCTGAACGAGACGGCAAGTCTGGCGCATTATGTGTTGCCGGCCACGTCTCCGCTTGAACGGGCGGATTTGCCATTTGTGTTCCCGTTGTTTCTTGGTTTGCAGGCCAAGCCGTATATTTCGGCAACCGATGCGGTGGTCGAGGCGCCCGGCTTGGCGCGGGATGAGGCGACGATCTATACCGATCTTGCGACAGCATCAGGCATCGGTATTTTCGGTAGCGGGGTGGCGCAGTTCTTCTTTCGGGCTATGGCGCGGGTCAATAGTTTGGGACGCAAGAAGCGCAGCTTGCCGATCCGGTTGCTTTTGAACTTGCTGTTGAAGGTGACGGGGCAACCTTCGTTCAAGTCTCTGGTCAGGCGGCCAGAAGGGGTTGCGACGGATGGGCCGGAGACAGGTAAGTTTTTGGCCGAGAAGCTGACAACCGATAATGGCAAACTGAACCTTGCTACGGAGATGATGCTCGACGAAGCACAAAGCCTCGGGGCGGCGTTCACCTCTCTCACCGAGGAGCGCACGGGCTTCAAAATGATTACGCGGCGTCATCACTATACGCACAATTCGTGGACGCAGAATATCGACAAACTCACGCGCGGCGCAGAACGGTCAACGAACCATGCTTATATGCATCCTGAAGATGCTGAAGAGCTGGGGCTGGTTGAAGGCGATGCAGTAGATATCCGGTCGGAAACGGCCGCGATCCGGCTGCCGCTGAAAATGCTGGCGGAGCTAAAGCGCGGCGTAGTCGCGGTGCCGCATGGTTGGGGACATCAGCGGGCCAAGGGGCTGAGCGTGGCGTCGAAGATTGGCGGGGCGAATGTCAACTTGTTGGCCGCAGACGGGCCGGACCAGCTTGAGCGGTCATCCGGCATGGCACACCTGACGGGCATTGATGTCACCATCACTAAAAGCGAAGCGGAGATTTCGCGGAACTCTTGGTCGGGCATGTAGGCGGCTTGGTCTAGTCGTCAGCTCTCGGCGGCGTTGCCTCTCGACTGGCCGTGCTTGATCCTATTTGGTTTTCTTGCTTGGTTTTTTCTTTGCTGACGGAGTTTTCTTTGTGGCGGCAGGTTTCGCCTTGGTTGCTGCCGTTTTGGTCTTTGCTTTTGGTTTGGGCTTTGCGGCGGGCTTGGCTTTTGGCTTGGCTGCTTTTTTGGCCATGGCGCGGCGTTGGTCTTGGCGGCGGAAGGTTTCCTGAAGGTATTTTCCGGTCCAGCTTTCTTTGGTCGCGGCAACCTCCTCAGGAGTTCCGGTGGCAACGATTTGTCCGCCGCCGGTGCCGCCTTCGGGGCCGATGTCGATGATATGGTCGGCGGTTTTGACAACATCGAGATTGTGCTCGATCACGATCACTGTATTGCCCGCATCGACCAGTTCGTCGAGCACTTCGAGAAGTTTGCGGACATCATGGAAGTGTAGGCCTGTGGTTGGCTCGTCGAGGATATAGAGCGTGCGGCCTGTGGCGCGCTTGGACAGCTCTTTGGCGAGCTTGACGCGTTGGGCCTCGCCGCCTGAAAGCGTGGTCGCTTGCTGGCCGACTTTGACATAGGACAGGCCGACACGGTTGAGCGTTTCCATTTTGGTCCGGATTTTTGGGACGGCGTGGAAAAACTGCTCGGCTTCTTCGACGGTCATGTCGAGGACATCGGCAATGGATTTGCCTTTGTAGAGAACCTCAAGCGTTTCGCGATTATAGCGTTTGCCTTGGCACTGCTCGCAGGTGACGTAGACATCGGGGAGGAAGTGCATTTCGATCTTGATGACGCCGTCGCCTTGGCAAGCTTCGCAGCGGCCGCCTTTGACATTGAAGGAGAAGCGACCGGGTTTGTAGCCGCGTGTCTTGGACTCGGGCAGGCCGGTGAACCAGTCGCGGATCGGACCGAAAGCACCGGTATAGGTGGCAGGGTTCGAGCGCGGGGTCCGGCCAATCGGGGACTGGTCGATGTCGATGACTTTATCGAGGTGCTCTAACCCGTCGAGGCTGTCATAGGGAGCGGGCGGCTTAGACGCATTGTTAAGCCGGCGGGCAAGGGCTTTGTAGAGGGTTTCGATGATGAGGCTGGACTTACCGCCGCCGGAAACGCCCGTGACGCAGGTGAGGACACCAAGCGGCAGGGTGACGTCTACGTTCTGGAGATTGTTGCCGCGCGCACCTTTGAGCTGGATCGATTTGGACTTTTTCCAGAGACGCCGATGTTTTGGAATGGCGATCTCTTCGCGGCCATTCAAATAAGCTGCAGTGAGGCTTTTCTTGTCGGCGACAACTTGCTCTGCGGTGCCTTGCGCGACGACTTCGCCGCCATGAATGCCAGCGGCTGGTCCCATATCGATAACATGGTCGGCTTGCAGGATGGCGTCTTCATCATGTTCAACGACGATGACCGAATTGCCGAGATCGCGCAGGTGTTTGAGGGTTTCGAGCAAGCGGGCATTGTCGCGTTGGTGCAAACCGATGCTTGGTTCATCGAGCACATAAAGGACGCCGGTGAGGCCGGAACCGATCTGGCTGGCAAGGCGTATGCGCTGGCTTTCGCCGCCGGACAAAGTCCCGGACGCCCGGCTGAGGGTGAGGTATTCAAGGCCGACATCATTGAGGAATTTCAGACGGTCATTGATCTCTTTGAGGATGCGTCCGGCAATTTCGTTCTTTTGCTTGTCGAGAAGCTTGTGGGCCGAGGAGAACCATTCTCCGGCTTCCTTGATCGAGAAGATGGCGCTGTCGGAGATGTCGAGATCACCGATTTTTACGGCGAGCGCCTCGGGCTTCAAGCGCTTGCCTTTGCAACTCGGGCAGGGTTGGCGCGACTGGTATTTGGAAATCTCTTCGCGCATCCAGTTGGAGTCTGTCTCGCGGAAGCGGCGATTGAGATTGGGGATGACGCCTTCAAAAGTCTTGGTGACCTCGTAGCGGCGCATGCCATCATCATAGAGGAAATCGACTTCATCTGTTCCGGTGCCGAACAAGACCACCTGTTGGACCTTTTCGGAGAGTTTGTTCCACGGTTGTTTGAGGTCGAACCGGTAATGGACGGCAAGGGCTTGCAGGGTCTGGGTCTGGTAAGGGGATGCGGATTTTGCCCAAGCGGCAATGGCCCCGTCAAGCAAGGTGAGGTCGCGGTCAGGGACGACAAGGTCGGGATCGATTTTGAGCTGGGAGCCAAGGCCATCGCATTTGGGGCAGGCACCGAACGGGTTATTGAACGAGAACAGGCGTGGTTCGATTTCGGGAATGGTGAAGCCGCTGACGGGGCAGGCGAAATTGGCGCTGTAGATCAGGCGTTTCGGCTCTGTCTCGCCGTCTTCGAGTTTGGCATATTCAGCAACAGCAAGACCATTTGCGAGGCCAAGCGCGGTTTCGAAGCTTTCGGCGAGGCGCTGGTGCATGCCATCACGCACAACAATCCGGTCGACCACAACGTCGATGTCGTGCTTGTACTTCTTGTCGAGGGTGGGCGGTTCTTCAAGTTCGTAGAACTCGCCATCGACTTTGACGCGCTGGAACCCTTTTTTCAGAAGCTCGGCAAACTCCTTGCGATACTCGCCTTTGCGTCCACGCACGATGGGTGCAAGTAGATATAGCCGCGTGCCGTCTTCGAGGGACATTGTACGGTCGACCATCTGGGTGACGGTTTGGCTTTCAATCGGCAGGCCCGTGGCGGGGGAATAAGGCGTACCGACCCGCGCCCATAAGAGACGCATATAGTCGTAAATCTCGGTGACCGTACCAACGGTGGAGCGGGGATTGCGGCTGGTGGTTTTCTGCTCGATGGAAATCGCGGGAGAGAGGCCTTCGATTGATTCAACATCGGGCTTCTGCATCAGTTCGAGAAATTGACGTGCATAGGCCGAGAGGCTTTCGACATAGCGGCGCTGCCCTTCGGCATAGATGGTGTCGAAGGCGAGCGAGGATTTGCCCGAGCCTGACAGCCCCGTCATCACCACGAGTTTGCCGCGCGGAATGTCGATATCGACATTTTTTAGATTGTGTTCCTTGGCACCGCGCACGCGGATGTCGGGAGATTCGCTCATGAGTTCAGGGCCTTCTACCAGCCTGTTGTTAATCGTCTGATGCTTTGAACGGCAATCAGTGGCGCGAGTCCAGCTTGACAACAAGAACAAAATAAGAACATATGCATTTGTCGTCAGCAGAAAGGCATTTGCAGCCGAAGCTTGTGGAGAACCCCTCGCTGTGGGGCGGACAGATCGTTCTGTTGGCGATATGAAATGAAACTGGATTCGGAAGCTAAAGATCGGAGATATGTCATGGCAGGATCAGTGAACAAGGTAATTCTCGTTGGGAATGTCGGGCAGGACCCGGAAGTCAGGCAGTTCCAGAATGGCGGGCAGGTTTGCAGCTTTTCTCTGGCAACGTCGGAAAACTGGAAAGACAAGAATACGGGCGAGCGGCGCGAGAAGACCGAATGGCACCGGATTTCGATTTTCAGTGAAGGGCTTGTGCGCGTTGTGCAGTCTTATGTGAAAAAAGGCTCGAAGCTCTATATTGAAGGCCAGCTTGAAACGCGTAAGTGGCAAGATCAGAACGGGCAAGACAAGTACACGACTGAAGTTGTGTTGCGCGGGTTTGGCTCAACGCTGACCATGCTCGACGGCCGCAATAGCGAAGGCGGTGGCCAGCGCGGCGGATATGATCAGGGCGGTTCGTCTGGTTATGGCAATCAGGGCGGCGGCAACCAAGGCGGTCCACGTCAGATGGAAGGGCCAGCCCAGAGCTTCAGTCAGGACCTTGATGACGAGATCCCGTTCTAGGATCAGCGACATTGGTCAGGTTCATTGCTATTGTACTGTTTGGTTTGATTGCGGGATGTCAGGATAGGCCAAAGGTACATTCTATCGAGTTTGTATTAGAGGCCGAGGCTGTGGACCCGGCATTGGCCGCGATACGTATCGTTCGGTTGGAAGACGATACACGCTGGGAGAGTGGTGGAGAGCGGCTTACACAGCGCTTTACGCCCGCATCGACAGCAAAAATTCCGCATACGGTTCTAGCCCTTGAGCTTGGCGCCGTAAGTTCACCCCGTGAAATCTTCGAGTGGGACGGGATCGAACGGTTCGCACCGCAATGGAACAAGACGCAGACTTTCACCGATGCGTTCCACAATTCGACCGTATGGATTTATCAAGAGGTCACGCCCCGGATTGGTCATGCTGCAGTTCGCGAGGGCTTAGCATCATTTGCATACGGCAACGCGGATATTGGTCCACCAGAACGCCTGACAGATTATTGGTTGGTTGGCCCGTTGGCTGTGTCCGTTGCCGAGCAAGTGACGTTCTTGTCCAAGCTACAGCGACAAGAATTGCCTCTGTCGAGCGCGACTTATTCCGACAGCCGCGCGATTATGCGTGCTGATAGCGGGGATGATTGGGACCTGTTTGCGAAAACGGGCTGGAAATTTGCGCCCGATGATATCGATATTGGCTGGTATGTTGGCTGGCTGGAAAAGAGATCTGGCCCGGCGGCTGGAACATATGTCTTCGCGTTCAATATGGATATGACCTTACCGGAGCGTGATCTAGAGAAGCGGGTTAGCGTTGTCAGGCGCGCTTTGGCCGAGATTGGCGTCGA
>JBDVDE010000132.1:0-6413 GCA_039942135.1 Hyphomonadaceae bacterium | reverse complement strand
CCAGAACGTTTTCATTGCCCAGGTGCGGCAGCAGGCTCGCCCCCGGCATGACATCGGCGAAGGCCTCGTCCAGGACCAGGAACCCGCCGCGTTCGCTCAGGGTCCGGGCGATCTCAAGAAGACTTTTGACATCGATCAGCCGGCCATCCGGATTGTTGGGGTTGACCAGAACCACGATCCTGGCGTCCGCGGGCAGGGCGTAGGCGCTGGAGACCTCCACCGGCTCCCTGCCTTCGCGCACCCAGACCTTCTTGTGGCTGGAGTAGGTTGGCGTGGCGATGGCGACCGGCCCCTCGGGAAGAACAAGCGGCAGCAGGGACAGCAGGACCTGCGTGCCCGGCGCCGTGACAAGACCGAGAGGATCCGGGATGCGGTAGGCCAGACGCGCCGCTGTGGCGAGGCGTTCCTCGGCTGCCTTTGCAGGCAGCCGCGTCCACGCCGACGCTGGAAGGTCTTCCGGCAAGGGATAGGCGTAGGGATTGATGCCGGTCGACAGATCCAGCCATGTGTCCGCCGGACCGCCAAACCGTTCGACCGCTTCACTCAGATCCCCGCCGTGTTCCATCAAGCCGCCCTGTTTCCGTTGGTACATGCCGTCTGTGTGACCGTGGCCGTAGCCGCGGACGTGGACGGGTTCGTCTGACCCCGTCATGTAGCCGGGCAGGGGGCGCAATGTATAGATGGTTCGCGACACGAACTGCTCAGGGTGCGGCACCGGACAGGTTGGCACTGCTCGCGGCCGCTCTGAGGCAGACGCTTCATTGTGCCGCGAGACTGAATTATACGGAAAGGAAGTGTTCGCACGCCCGCGTGCAGACATCGAAATCTAGCACAATGGCATGTCGATGTGATGGAGGCCCCGACCGGAGTAGCTACATTTATATATTTCAATGACTTACAGAAAAGTGGGACATTTTTGGACGCATTAGATATCAATATCTTAGCTCTTGTTTTGTCCCACTTTCTGAAATCATATCAACCGAACTGTGATTTATGGAAGCGAGTAGATGCTCAAGAAACCTACAGCAGATCAATTTGCTTTCGGGGCAATGCTCTTTGGTTTCATGCTAGTCGGTATCGTCATTGGCGTTTGGATCGGTGGTCACAACAACGTTAGGGGCTGGATTGGCGCTTTGAGCGGCTGGGTCGCAGCCGCGGCGGCCTTGGGCGCGGCATTGCCAACTCTTGCTGCTGTTCGGCGACAAATTCGACTTCAGAAACTTCTACACGAAAAGGACGAGATTTCCGTTGGAATGCTGAATGCGAGTGAACAAGCTACCGCGTTGCAAAAGATAGTTTACGCAATTGAGCACGTCTCTCGAGAGATCGAAAAGGGTCCTCAATTTTCTGATGAAGGCAGTATGGCAGCATTCAGAAAGAATGCCGGTGGAGCGAATGGCCTTTATGCAATCTCTTCCAGAGTTCAGATTGTCGACCAAATCTTTAGGGATTCAGTGCAACAGCTTTCCGAACAAGTCGCTTCAATGATGGACGCTGCGAACAAGCCGACACACACTGAGGAGTTCGTAGAAGAGGTAAGGCTCACCAGGCAGCTTCTGAGCGGAATGAAACCTCATATTGAGCAGTGGGCCGCGCAAAAAGCGGCTGAGAGAGATGCTTGGCTTAAACGCAGCGAAGAAAATGAATGGAACTTGAATAACTTAGAGTGACTAGAGTCTTTGACTCTTCGCGGTGGCTCAACAGTTATCCTGTTGTGTGCTTGCGTAAACGGGCGTTCAATCGATCCTATTTTTTTAGTCTATCAAGTTGTTGCTCAACCATCGCGTATTTTCGAAAAGAAGGCCGGGCCGTTCTGACAACTACGTCGTTCTTTCCTTTTTTAAGAGATTTAACGACCCTCTCTGAGCTGATCTCAGAATTCATTCCTAAGATAACTTCCTTGAGTGCGAAAGATTTGCTGAAACTCTCAAAGAACAAGCGCCCAGAGCTTGTTTTCTTTTTCGCAATGCTTTCTTTGTCAAGTTTGATGTAAAATCGCGCCTCTTCCTCGTATGACCAGTGTTTAGCCTTTGTCTCGATTGCATAGGACATATTGCGCTTAATCAAAGTTGAATCGATTTTTCCATCTGGAGCAAAGTGCTGTAGGTTTTCTACATACCGTATTGGCGTGACCAGATCTTCGGCAACATCGAACCCATAACACACGCCAGTATGATCTTTGGCATAGTGAGCCCACATGACGGGCGATGCCCAATTCGCTGCGAAACAGATAAATCCAATTGATTTGGACATTTCTGTTATGTGCTTACCCCATAGCTTACGGATCTTTTTGGTACCGAAATCAAAGGGGCGTAGCTCAAAGACATCGTTTACCTCATCAGCAAATGAAATTTTGAGGCGTTGGTTTTCGATGTTCTCGATCGCGTGTCTGGCAGGCGTAAAATAATAGAGTCTCATCCTAGAACCCAGAGTGGTTATCTGGTGAAGATACTAATCAAGTATCGTCTTTGCCACCTTCACGATTTCATTGCTGCTTCAACTGATTGATTGGCGCTTACTCGGTTCAATAAAGACCGACCATTGCACGTTTGATTTCAGCTGAAAATGTCCCACCTGGAATTCCATACGCGAAAAAGTGGGACACTTTTCGCGAAAAAAGTTTTAAAAACAACAGCTTAATGTAGAAAAATGGAGGCCCCGACCGGAATCGAACCGGTGTACACGGATTTGCAATCCGCTGCGTCACCACTCCGCCACAGGGCCCCTAGGTGGTGTGCCGCGCGTTATCAATCAGTTGCGTGCTGTGGTCAAGTCCTGTTTTCGGCGCTATCGGATTTTCCACCGGCCAGCGTGCGGCGCGGGTTTCACTGAATTTATTAACGTTTCACGCTGCCGCCGGGGGATCAAGCAACGGGGATACTTGTCAGGGCGCCTCCCTGTCGCTAATGAACGGGTTACGAGGCGCCGGCGAGCCGGCAAGTCAAAGTGAGGGCCGATATGACGGACTTTAACCAGTCCCGCCGCAAGATGGTGGACAACCAGCTGCGCACCAATGATGTGACCGACCACCGCATTCTGGATGCCATGGAACTGGTTCCCCGCGAACGCTTCGTGCCAGCGTCCAGGCGGGCCGTCGCTTATATCGACGAGGATCTCCCTATCGGATCGACCGACAGTGGGCGCGTCCTGATGAAACCCCACATCTTCGGCAAACTCGTTCAGCTCGCGGATATCAGGGAAGATGACGTCGTTCTGGTGATCGGCGCCGGAACCGGCTACAGCGCCGCCGTGATCTCGAAGCTGGCCGCGTCCGTTGTCGCTCTTGAGGAGAACCAGGACTTCGTCAGTACGGCGACCGATGTTCTCGTCGATCTCGGCATAGAAAACGCGGTCGTTGTCGAAGGGCCGCTCGTGGACGGTTACGCCGCCGAAGGCCCCTATGATGTCATTCTGGTCGATGGCGCCGTGGACGTGCTGCCCGAGGCTCTCGGCAATCAGCTCAAGCCCGATGGCCGACTTGCGGTGATCGAGGGACAGGGTGGCGCCGGTGCCGCGAAACTCTACCAGAAATCCGGCGATGCGATCAGCGGCCGGTTCGGCTTCAATGCGTCGGTGAAGATCCTGCCCGGATTTGCCAGATCGGCCGAATTCGTATTCTGAAGCGGCAACCCGGCGTTGCAGTCCTGACAAGTCGGCCACGGCCCGCCGGTTTCTCGCATTTTTCTTGTTCGGTTACCGGCATCCGCTGGGGCAACTTGTTGCCATTAAGCCGCACTCCCGGAAATTTGCCCCCTGCGACCCGTAAACGGTTGAAGAATAACACCGGTCAGTTTACTCAACTCAGGTGAGTGGGTTGGTCCGGAAGGAGTATGGCGTGTCTGGTCGTTCAACGCTAAAAGCAGTTGCTGTCGCGGTTGGCCTGTTGGGGAGCGTGTCCGTGCAGGCGCTGACCGGGCCTTTAGTGTCCTCCGCCAATGCGGAAACCATCCGCGAGTCCCTTGGACTGGCCTATTCAAACAATCCGACACTGAACGCGGCCCGGGCAGCATTGCGCGGCGTTGACGAAAACGTGCCGCAGGCATTGTCCGGCTGGCGGCCGACGGTCACCGCAGCGGGATCCGCGGGGCGTCTTGCAACGGGAACCGATTCCAATATCGACTACCGGAACAATGCCTCCATCTCCCTGACCATCAGCCAGACCCTGTTTCGCGGGTTCAGGACTGTCAATTCCACCCGCCAGGCGGAAGCGGTTGTGCGGGCCCAGCGCGAAAGCCTGATGTCGACCGAGCAGGACACCCTTCTGGATGCCGCCACCGCCTATGTCGATGTCATCCGCGACACGGCTCTGGTCTCCCTGCAGCGCAGCGATCTTGCCTTTCTGCAGGAGCAGGTCCGGGCCGCACGTGACCGGTTCGATGTCGGTGAGGGAACGCGGACGGACGTGAGTCAGGCAGAGGCCCGTGCCGCGGAAGCCCGGGCAAGCCTCAACACGTCGCTTGCCAACCTGAACACGAGCCGCGCGATCTACCGCCAGGTGATCGGCATCGAGGCGAACAGCCTGTCCGCGGACACCGGCATCAGCCGGTATGTGCCCAAGTCGATCGAACACGCGCTTCAGGAAAGCGAGGCGCACCAGCCTCTGGTCCGGCAGGCGGCCCATCTGGTCGATGCGGCTCTGTTCAACATCAAGGCCATCGAGGGCGAATTGCTGCCGACCGTTACCCTGGACGGCAGCCTGTCGCGATCCTGGAAACCGTCCGCAACGACGGATTACAGCGACAACGCGCAGATCTTCGGCAATGTCAGCATTCCGCTCTACCAGAGCGGCCAGGTATCGTCGCGTGTCCGCCAGGCCAAGGAAGAACTCGGCCAGACCAGGCTTCAGCTTGATGTCACGCGCGACCAGGTTCGCGCCAACGTGATTTCCGCCTGGGGCAACTACCAGGCTGCCGAAGCGTCCATCGTGGCCGCACAGGCTGCCGTCGAAGCGCAGCAGCTTGCCTTGGAAGGCGTGATCGAGGAACAGCGTGTCGGACAGCGCACGACCCTCGATGTTCTGGATGCGCAGCGGGAACTGGTGACCCAGCAGTCCAATCTTGTCACCGCGCAGCGCAACCGGATCGTGGGCGGCTACCAGCTCGTCGCGGCGATCGGCCGGCTGGACGCGGACTCGCTCGGGCTGAATGTCGCCCGCTACAATCCCAAGCAGCATTACCAGGCGGTTCGCGACAAGTGGATCGGCCTGCGTACGCCGGACGGCCGGTAAGACTTCGGCAACTTCTTTTCTGCACCATCGTGGCTGAGCTTTGAAAAGGCTCGGCTGCGCAACTCCTTTTGCCGGGCTTTTTCAAAAAAACAGTGCTGTCTTTCAATACGAAAGCACGGCGAAACGCGTCTGCGAATGGCTTTTTCCGAGTTAAAAGGGGAAAAGGCGTTGGTAGAGTGCGCGGTTGCTTTGCGCCTAACTTACGGACCCGCATACTTTCGGTTATCGAATCAGTCAGGACAAACTGGTTGTTTCTGAGCGTAGCCGAGCAGTACGGGGGAAGTCATGGCACAGGCGAAAAAGGCTGAAGAGCCGTCGATGGAGGAAATCCTCGCATCGATCCGCCGAATCATATCCGATGAAGACTCCCAGGGAGCCGACGCAGGGGAAGCCGGCGCAGGCGAAGAAGTTGAAACACCAGCAGAAGATGAGGCGGCGGACGACATGAGCGATGCCTCCGAGATGTCCCAGGACGACCTCGACAAGTTGTTCGACATGGACGACGACGTTGTCGAGGATACACCGGTGGAAGACGATGGCGCCGATGACATGGCCGCCGCGATGGAAGCTGATGACATGGCGGCGGCCATGGAAGCCGATGCTGAAGAAGACGAAGCGGACGAAGCAGACGATGTTCTGGAACTGACCGAGGAACTCGCCGTAGCCGAGGACGCCCTCGACATGGTCGAGGGGCTGGCGGAAGACCTCGACGGAGGAGCGGGGGATCTTTCCTTCGCCGAACCGCCTGCGCCCGAACCTGAGCCCGAACCCGCGCCAGAGCCGGAGCCGGAGCCGTACCCGGAATCGTCGATGGCTACCATGCCGGTCCCGGACGACCTTCCCAATGTCGCCATGGACAGCCCGCTGACCTCCGTAGATACCGGCGAGGTCGTGCACGCCGCATTCGACAATCTGTCCAACATGTTCGTGGGATCGCAGGCCCAGACCGTCGAGGAACTGGTCAAGGACATGCTGCGGCCGATGCTCAAGGCCTGGCTTGACCAGAACCTGCCGGGCATGGTCGAGCAGATGGTGCAGAAGGAAATCCAGCGGGTCACCCGTCGCCGCTGACACGCCAGGACCTGGGCCGGGACTTGGGCCAAAGCCTGGGCCGGCACTTCGCTTGCTTCATTCAGGGGGCGCCAGCTGGCATCCCCTGTAATTGTTTCTGGCGATCCGGGTGCAC
>JBDVDE010000131.1:0-22708 GCA_039942135.1 Hyphomonadaceae bacterium | reverse complement strand
CTTTCTACACCTATCAATGCCAAATCAATCGGCGGTGACGACTTTCATCACCAATTCGCCGTTTGGCTTAATCGGACCGTCTTCCTTGGCGCCCAGCGTGTATTCGAACACACCGGTCTTCATGCCGCCATCTTCGGAATGCACCATCAGCATCAACATATCACCCGAAGCCACGTCCTCTTGCAGGATCGCGACCACGTCGGTGTTCTCACCCGCACGCAGCGGCGCATAGCCCACAACAGGGCCGGGCTTCATGTCGGCATCGGTGCGGTGCACGACCAGCCAGCCATTCTCTCCTGCCATCACTTTATCGGCGCTAACGACGCCATTCGAAACATCTTGGCCCGATGCTTCGACCATTGCCATGGCATGGGCATCAGCCCATGCGCCACCGGCGATCATGGACAGGGCGACTACGGTGCTTGCAAATTTTTCCATCTGGTTTTCCCTCCGTTTGAAATAACGCCGTAGTTACGACAGCGACCCAAAATAAGTTTCGCAGATTTCAGAAATTTTTAAGACGTTCCGCAAATAGCTGCTCATAATAGGGTAAGGCGGCGGCCATAACCTCAGCATTCGCCCCGTTCAGCACGGGCAAATCCCCCTCGGGCCCGGCAAACCCGGTACTTTGATGGATCGCCCCATACCAATGCGGGGCCCAAACCCCATCCTCGGGGCGTGGCCCTGCAGGCCAGTGCAGCATCGCAGGGTCGAAAGGCAGACCGACCGCGGCGCAGAGTTTGCGCAGCATCCCCTCTGGGTCCGCACGGATATCGCCACTGTCGATAACCAGCCCGCCCAAACGCTCAAACAGCATAAGCTGTCGGTCAAATCCAATGTCCGCCAAACGGGGCGCTTCACGTTTCGCGGCGTAGCTCGCGATCACCCGTGCGGGATGGCGGATCAGATGGATGTTCACACAATCCTCCGCCCAGTCCAGCGGAAACCCGTCGATCATATGCTGCGCCATATGTTTCATATAAAGATGCCGCGCACCGTCCTGCACAAACCCTAAGGGCACCCGCGCAGGGTCTTGGTCCTGTGCTGCCAGAACCGCGTCGCGCATCGGATGTTCCAACCCGGTCGCCTTCAGATAGGCCGCGTAGAAAGGCTCATCCATCGCGGTAAATTCCTGCCGCGCCCCGAAACTATACATCATCGCGGTGCTTAGATTGCGTGGCCCTGACAACATCGCAATTCGCATGAAAGGTTTCCCCCATTGCCGTTAAACCCGGAACGCTAGAAAGAACGCGCCATCTCGCCAAGTGGTAAATTGCCTTCACCAGCGCGTGACTTCCCCTGCCCCGGCCTTGCGCTATCTCAGCCCCAGCGGCAACCCTACGCCAGAGGAGGACCATCATGTTCCGAAAAACAATGTTCAAACCCGCCATTCTGACCCTCGCCATCACCTTGGGCCTCGCGGCGCAGAACCGCCCTGCTGCTGCGGCGCAAACCGAGGTACTGACCGTCGCAGGCGGCTGTTTCTGGTGCGTCGAGGCGGATTTCGAATCCGTTAAAGGCGTGAAAGAAGCCGTCTCGGGCTTTGCCGGGGGGCGCACCCAGAACCCCACCTACAAACAGGTCACCGGCGGCAACACCGGCCACTATGAGGCCGTGCAAATCCAATTCGACCCAGACGTGGTCAGCCGCAAAACGCTGCTGGACCTCTTTTTCCGCTCAATCGACCCGACGGATGCTGGCGGCCAATTTTGTGACCGAGGGGAAAGCTACCGCACCGCGATCTTTGCGGGCAGCCCCGCGCAGAAAAGCGCCGCAGAGGCGGCCAAGGCCGAGGCGCAGAACGCCCTTGGCGCCAAGGTCGTGACCCCAATCCTTGACGATGCGCCGTTTTATCCGGCTGAGGATTACCACCAAGACTACTACAAAAGCAGCGAACGGCTGGCCTTCAGCAGTGTCGGCGTGGCGGTCAAAAAATCAGTCGCCTACAAACGCTACCGCAACGGCTGTGGCCGAGATGCACGTGTGAAACAGCTTTGGGGCAGCGCGGCACCCTTCGTAAAGTAACCGCGACACCGATCGCTTAGGTACGAAAATCGTGATCCCGGATCTCTTTCAGGTCGGGGATCACATCCGCGGTGCCATGGCGCATGACCATCAGCGCCCCGGCGCGCATCGCGAGATCAATCGCCTGCGGCATGGTCATCCCCCGGTCCAACCCCGCGACCAGATAGCCGGTAAAAGTATCCCCCGCCCCGGTCGTATCCACCGCCTCGACCTGATAGGCCGGATAGCTTTCCACCAGATGCGCCTTGTTAGAGACCCATTCGCAGCCCCCGGCGCCCAGTGTCACCACGATGTCATCGACAGGCAGTTGCCGTAGCTCGCCCCCCGTCGCGGCCCGAAGCTGCGCCGCTTCGACCTCGTTCAATACCAACAGATCGATCTGGTCTAGGATCGCCGTCACCGCCGCCGCATCGAAAGGCGCGGCGGCATAGGCCAGCCGCAGGCCCAATGTCTTTGCCGTCCGGGCCGCGAACCGCTGGCCGTTGGTCTCATTCTGCATCAACAGCCAATCGCCAGAGGAGGCCTCGCTCAGCGCCGCGCCGATCATCTCATCGGTGATTTCGTGGTTGGTGCCGGGGAAGATGACGATGTTGTTCTCACCCTCAAGATCAACGGCGATATTGGCGTGACCGGTGACCCCCTCCATCAAGGTGATATGCGCCGTCTCGACCCCGTACTCCAACAGCCGCTCCAGCGCCCAACCGCCATCGGCCCCGAGTGCGCCGACATGCATCACCCGCGTCCCGGCGCGGGCGGCGGCGACCGACATATTGGCCCCCTTACCGCCCAGCCCTTGCCGAAAATCCCGGGCCGAAATGGTCTCTCCCGGCCCCGGCAGATGGGGCAGCAGATAGAAGTTATCCGCATTGATAGAGCCGAGGTTCCAGATCATCAGCCCACCTTGCAGGCCGCGAGAATGGCCATGTTAAGAATGTCATTCGCCGTGGAGGTGGAGGAGCAAATCTGAATCGACTTGTCCAAGCCCGTAAGGATCGGCCCGATCACCGTGGCCCCCGCCATCTCTTGCATCAGCTTGACCGAGATGCTGGCCGAGTGCCGCGCTGGCACCACGAGGATATTGGCAGGCCCCGTCAGCCGCGAGAACGGGTAGTTCGCCTGACTGGCCGCATTCAGAGCCACGTCGACGGTCATCTCGCCTTCGTATTCGAAATCGACGCCGCGCCGGTCGAGCACTTCGGGCGCGAGGTGCATCTTTTCGGCGCGTTCCGAGACGGGGTAGCCAAAGGTCGAGAAGCTGACAAAGGCCACCCGCGGCTCTAGCCCCAGATGCCGCGCTACGCGGGCACCGCTTTCAGCGATATTAGCCAGATCGTTCTCATCGGGCCATTCATGAACCAGCGTGTCCGCGATAAAGACGATGCGCCCCTTGTGCAGCAACGCCGTGATGCCTGCGGCTCCGGCTTCGGCATTGGCCTCAAAGACATGGTTCAACCGTTCCAGAACATGCGCCGATTTGCGCGTGGCCCCGGTGACCAGACCATCGCCATGTCCATGCGCCAGCATCAGCGCCGCGAAGACGTGACGATCGCGCGAAGCGAGGCGGTGGATGTCTTTGCGGTCAAACCCTTTGCGCTGCAGACGGCCATAAAGGAAATCTTTGTATGTTTCCAAATGCTGCGTATTGGCAGCGTTCACCACCTCCAACTCGCGCACCGCATCTTCCATGCCCGCTTCTTCGAGCTTGGCGCGCACGTCGTCCTCGCGGCCCACGACCAAGGCTTTCCCCAGCCCGGCGCGCTGGTACATGACCGCCGCGCGCAGCACCTTGGGGTCATCGCCCTCGGCAAAGATCATCCGCGCCTGATTGGCCCGAGCGCGGGCGTTGATGCCGCGCAGGATGCTCGCCGTCGGGTCCATCCGCGATTTCAGACCCAGTTCATAGGCATCCATATCGATGATCGGCCGCCGCGCCGCCCCTGTGTCCATCCCCGCCTTGGCCACGGCAGGCGGAATGCGGTGGATCAGGCGCGGATCAAAGGGCGTGGGGATGATATAGTCGCGACCAAAGCTCAGCGTTCGGCCATAGGCCAGCGCCACTTCATCGGGCACATCCTCACGCGCCAGCTGCGCCAAAGCATGGGCGCAGGCGATCTTCATCTCATCGTTGATAGCGCGTGCGTGAATATCCAGGGCACCGCGGAAGAGATAGGGAAAGCCCAGCACGTTGTTAACTTGGTTCGGATAATCCGACCGCCCGGTGGCGACGATGGCGTCCATACGGACCTCATGCGCCTCTTCGGGGGTGATCTCTGGATCCGGGTTCGCCATGGCGAAGATCACCGGGTTATCGGCCATGGAGGCGACCATCGCAGGCGTCACCGCGCCCTTGACCGAAACCCCAAGGAACACATCCGCCCCCTTCATCGCCTCTTCAAGCGTGCGCAGCTCAGTATTGGCGGCATGGGCCGATTTCCACTGGTTCATGCCCTCGGTACGACCCTGATAGATCACACCCTTGGTGTCGCACATGATGCAATTGTCATGCCGCGCGCCCATCGATTTGAGCAGTTCCAGACAGGCGATGCCCGCCGCCCCCGCACCGTTGAGCACGATGCGCACGTCTTCGATCTTTTTGCCCGACAGATGCAGCGCGTTGATCAGGCCCGCGGCACAGATCACCGCCGTGCCGTGCTGGTCGTCATGGAAGACGGGGATGTCCATCTCTTCCTTCAGACGTTGTTCGATGATGAAACACTCAGGCGCTTTGATGTCTTCGAGGTTGATGCCGCCAAAGGTTGGGCCCATCAGCTTGCAGGCGTTAATGAAAGCCTCGGTATCCTCTGTATCAAGCTCGATATCGATCGAGTTCACATCGGCAAAGCGTTTGAACAGAACCGCCTTGCCCTCCATCACCGGCTTGGACGCCAGCGCGCCGAGGTTCCCCAAGCCCAGCACCGCCGTTCCGTTTGAGATCACCGCGACCAGATTACCCTTGTTGGTGTAGTCATAGGCCGTCTCGGGGTTTTCCGCGATCGCTTCGCAGGGCACCGCCACGCCGGGGGAATAGGCGAGGCTGAGGTCCCGCTGGGTGGTCATCGGCACCGTGGCTGAGATCTCGAATTTGCCGGGCGTCGGCTCAAGGTGAAAGGCAAGCGCCTCTTCAGAGGTGATACGGTTCTTTCTGGTCACGATATGGCCCTTCCCTTGCTTTGGAATCTTCTTAGCCACGATCGGACGCCTGCACAACGCAAGCGCCGCGTCAGAGCAAAATTGCCAGATAAAGGCCGCCCATCACGCCTGCACCCCCTTTCCCTGCTTCGGGGGGTTTTGTAGGGTCCGCGCTGCAATAGGGGGCCGCCGTGCAGACAGAAAAAGTAACGCCAATGATGGCGCAATATCTTGAGCTTAAAGCGGACCACGCGGATGCGCTGCTGTTCTACCGCATGGGCGATTTCTACGAGATGTTTTTCGACGATGCCGTGGCCGCCGCCGAAGCGCTGGACATCGCGCTGACCAAACGCGGCAAGCATCAGGGCAAGGACATCGCCATGTGTGGCGTGCCGGTCCATGCTGCCGAAGGCTATCTGTTGACGCTGATCCGCAAGGGCTTTCGCGTGGCGGTCTGCGAGCAGATGGAAAGCCCCGCCGAAGCCAAGAAACGTGGCTATAAGTCAGTGGTGAAACGTGATGTGGTGCGGCTGGTGACACCCGGCACCCTGACCGAAGAGAGCCTGCTGGAAGCCCGCCGTCACAACTACCTCGCGGCCTTTGCCGAGGTCCGTGATGCCTGCGCGATGGCATGGGTCGATATATCGACCGGCGCGTTCCACGTGATGCCCTTGGCGCAGGTTCGTCTGGGGCCGGAACTGGCCCGCCTCTCGCCGTCTGAATTGATCGTCTCAGAGGCGAAAGAGAGTGATTTGCACGAAGTCGTCTCTGATTTCGGGATCGCGCTGACGGGCTTGGCCCGCTCGGCCTTTGACAGCACCAGCGCGGAAAAGCGGGTCTGCGATCTGTTTGATATCGCGACGCTTGAGGCATTCGGCAGCTTCACCCGCGCCGAAGTCTCGGCCATGGGTGCGGTAATAGAATACCTCACCATCACGCAACGCGGCAAGCTGCCCCTGCTCCGCCCCCCGCAGAAAGAGGCGGAAGCGCGTACCGTACAGATCGACGCGGCAACCCGGCGCAATCTGGAACTGACGCATTCTCTGAATGGCGGACGCGGCGGGTCTTTGCTGTCGATCATGGACAATACCGTCACTGCCGGGGGCGCGCGCCTGCTGGAACGGCGGATCTCAAGCCCCTCGCGGGTCGTTGACGTGGTGTCCGCTCGCGCCGATGCGGTCAGCTTTGCCCATGAGAATGCCCGTCTTGCCGAAGACGTGCGCCGACGGCTGCGCAATGTTCCGGACCTCGACCGCGCATTGTCGCGACTTTCGCTTGACCGGGGCGGCCCGCGTGACCTTGCCGCGATCCGCAACGGGTTGATCGAAGCCGAGGCTTTACACCAGAGCCTAACACAACAGGAACTGCCAGATCTGCTGCGCGAGGCCGCCGAAGGTTTGCAGGGTCATGGCGACCTCATCGACCTGCTGGATCAAGCCCTAGTCGCCGAACCGCCGCTGATGGTGCGGGATGGCGGCTTCATCGCGCCCGGTCACGATGGAGACCTTGACGCCGCGCGCGAGTTGCGCGACGAAGGGCGCGGCGTAATCGCGGGCATGCAGCAGCAATTTGTTTCTGACACGGGGATTTCCTCGCTCAAGATCAAGCACAACAATGTCTTGGGCTATTTCGTCGAATGCACCGCGACCCATGCGGAAAAGATGCTCTCTCCGCCGCTGTCAGAGACCTTTATCCACCGTCAGACAACGGCGAACCAAGTGCGATTCACCACCGTAGAGTTGTCTGAGTTGGAGACGAAAATCCTCAACGCTGGCAACCATGCGCAGGAGATCGAAAAACGGCTCTACGAAAGCCTTCGGAGTGCCATTCTGGATTATGCAGCCGAGATTGGCCAAACCTCTGCCGGGCTGGCTGAGGTCGACCTTGCGACAGGTCTGGCTGACCTTGCGCGGAGCGAGAATTGGACCCGCCCGCGCGTTGATATGTCTCGGGCATTCGACATCAAGGGCGGGCGGCATCCGGTGGTTGAGCGCGCTTTGACCCAACAATCGGGCGAGCCTTTCATCGCCAATGACTGCGACCTCAGTGCCGAGGGCGAAGCCGCGAACATCTGGCTGCTGACCGGCCCGAACATGGCCGGTAAATCGACCTTCCTGCGGCAGAACGCCCTGATTGCGCTAATGGCGCAGATGGGCAGTTTCGTGCCCGCAAGCTCGGCCCATATCGGCGTTATCAGCCAGCTTTTCAGCCGCGTTGGCGCGTCGGACGATCTGGCGCGGGGCCGCTCGACTTTCATGGTGGAGATGGTCGAAACCGCCGCGATCCTGAACCAAGCCGATGACCGCGCCTTAGTCATCCTTGATGAAATTGGCCGCGGCACGGCCACTTATGATGGCCTCTCTATCGCTTGGGCGACGCTGGAACATCTGCACGACGTGAACCGGACACGGGCGCTGTTTGCCACGCACTATCATGAAATGACGGCGCTGGCGGGCAAGCTGCCGGGTGTCGACAATGCCACGGTAGCGGTCAAGGAATGGGAGGGCGAGGTCGTCTTCCTCCATGAGGTGCGCAAAGGCGCGGCAGACCGGTCTTACGGGGTGCAGGTCGCGCAACTGGCGGGCCTGCCTGCGCCGGTGATCGCACGCGCCCGCGTGGTGCTGGAGGCGCTGGAAAAAGGCGAGCGCGAAGGCGGCGCGACGCAAAAGACCCTGATCGACGATCTGCCGCTGTTCGCCGTCAGCCCGACTCCACAGCCGAAGCCCGCGACGACATCGGCTGTCGAGGAAAGGCTGAAAGAGATCATCCCCGATGAACTCTCCCCCCGTGAAGCGCTTGAGCTGATCTACAAACTGAAAGAGGCGGCCAAATCCTGACCGCCTCTTTCAAAGATATCCGACTGGGCTTAGCTCGCCGGGGTCGAAGACACCCCAACCTGTGCGGGGCGCAGCAGACGGTCGTGCAGCATGAAGCCTTCGGCGGCGACCTGAATGATCTCGCCCGCGACGGTGCCGGGCACCGGGGCTTCGAACATCGCTTCGTGATGCTTGGGGTCGAACTTGTCGCCCACCTCGGGTGCGATCACTTCGATGCCATGCTTTTTAAAGACGTTCAGCAGCTCGCGCATCGTCAGTTCCACACCTTCCAGCAGCGGGCCAAAAGCCTCTTTCTGCTCTTCGGTGGTGGTTTCCAGCGCGCGTTTCATGTTGTCGTAGACCGGCAGCATGTCACGGGCGAGCTTGGAGCCGCCGTAGTTCTCAGCCTCTCGACGATCCTTGTCGGAGCGTTTGCGCGCGTTCTCGGCATCGGCCAGCGCGCGCATGAAACGGTCGCGGTATTGGTCACGCTCGGCGCGCAACTCTTCCACCGCAAGGGCTTCTTCGTCGATCTCGGCCATGTCTTCGGCGTATTCTTCAGCTTCGGCGCTGTCGATCTCGTCCAAAAAGTCGTTTTCTTTCGGCTCTGCCATGTTCCACCTCTAGTTCCGGTCGGAAATCAGCTTTCCCACCAGTTGTGCCGTGTAGTTCACAATCGGCACGATACGTCCATAATTTAAGCGTGTCGGGCCAATGACACCCACGGCGCCGATCACCTTACGATCAGCGTTCATATAAGGGGAAACGACCAGAGAGGAACCCGAAAGTGAGAAAAGTTTGTTTTCGGAGCCGATAAAAATGCGCACACCGTCCCCATCTTCGGCCAGTTCGAGGAATTCGGCGATGTCTCGCTTGCGCTCAAGGTCATCAAAGAGGCTGCGGATACGGTCGAGGTCTTCGGCCTCCCCCTCTCCGCTCAGCAGATTCGACCGGCCCCGGACAATCAAGCGTTCGGAATGCTCCCCTTCTGCGTCCCACAGCACGGCACCGCTCTCGACCAGTTGCTGGGCCAACACGTCAATCTCCTGACGGCGTTTGGCGATCTCATGTTTGATGCTGCGTTGCAATTCGCTGAGGGTCTTGCCCTCAACGAAAGCATTCAGAAAATTCGCCGCCTCGCGCATCGAACTGGGCGTTTGCCCCGGCGGCGGCGTGAAAAGCCGGTTTTCCACATGGCCATCTGAAAAGACAAGCACAACCAAGGCCCTATCAGGCGACAGAGAGACGAATTCGATATGCTTTATCGGCGCTTCGTGCTTCGGCGTCAGCACAAGAGAGGCGCCATGCGTAACTCCCGACAAGGCAGAGCCAATCCGGTCCAAAAGCCCGCCCACATCGGACGAATTATTGCCCAGCGTCGCGTCAATCTTTTCGCGGTCCAACTCGGTCGGGTCGCCGATCTCAATCATGCCATCGACAAACATCCGCAGCCCCAATTGGGTTGGAATCCGCCCGGCCGAGACATGCGGGCTGTCGAGCAGCCCCATGTATTCGAGATCCTGCATCACATTGCGGATCGTCGCTGCCGAAACCTT
Source organism: Hyphomonadaceae bacterium (assembly GCA_039942135.1). Lineage (GTDB taxonomy): Bacteria > Pseudomonadota > Alphaproteobacteria > Caulobacterales > Hyphomonadaceae > CALLCD01. The sequence continues at coordinate 13,182 of JBDVDE010000131.1, read as the reverse complement.
TTCGCTGAAGTCGCGCGTCAGCGTGCGCGACCCGACGGGATCGCCACTTTCCAGATAGCCTTCGACCACCCGGCGAAACACTTCGCGGGACCGGTCGTTCATGTCTTTCAGCAATTCAGGCGTGTTTTTCATCGGTGCTCGCTCTCTTCCCCAATAAAGGTACAAGCCGGGCAAACGTCAATCGGGGTTGCATCAAAGCCTTGTGGGGCGGTATCCCCGGGCAACATCAAAAAGGATATGTCATGCGTCCCTCTGGCCGGAAACTCGATGAAATGCGCGCCGTCTCGATCGAGACAGGTTTCACCAAACACGCCGAAGGGTCGGCCCTGATCAAGATGGGCGACACCCATGTGCTGTGCACCGCCACGATCGAAGACCGCGTGCCGCCGTTTATCAAAGGCTCCGGTCTGGGTTGGGTCACCGCCGAATACGGCATGCTGCCCCGCGCCACCAATACACGGATGCGCCGAGAGGCTGCTTCGGGTAAGCAAGGGGGCCGCACGGTCGAGATCCAGCGCCTGATCGGTCGCGCCCTGCGCGCCGGTGTCGACCGCTCCGCTCTGGGAGAGCGTCAGATCACTGTCGATTGTGACGTGCTTCAGGCCGATGGCGGCACCCGCTGCGCGTCGATCACCGGCGGTTGGATTGCCCTGCGTTTGGCCGTGAACAAACTGATGAAAGCGGGCGATGTCGTCTCTGATCCGCTGGTTGACCCGGTCGCTGCGGTAAGTTGTGGCATCTATGCAGGTCAGCCGGTGCTTGACCTCGACTATCCCGAAGACTCTGAGGCTGGCGTTGACGGTAACTTCATCATGACCGGGTCCGGCAAGCTGATCGAAGTCCAGATGAGCGCCGAAGGCTCTACCTATACGCGCGACCAGATGAACCAGCTGATGGATCTGGCCGAAAAAGGCGTCGGCGAACTGGCCGCGATTCAGAAATCGGTCACCGCATGACACGCAAGTTCACCGAAAGCCTGATCCTGATCGCCACCCATAACGCGGGCAAACTGGACGAAATGCGCCAGCTTTTCGCGCCCCACGGGGTAGAGGTCGTCGGCGCGGCAGAGATGAACCTGCCCGAGCCCGAAGAGACCGAGACCACATTCGCTGGCAACGCCCGGATCAAGGCACATGCGGCGGCTAAGGCCACCGGCATGCCCGCCTTGGCCGACGATTCCGGCATTGAGGTCGAAGCGCTGGACAACGCCCCCGGTGTCTATACTGCCGACTGGGCAGAGACCGAGAATCGCCGCGATTTCATCATGGCCATGACCAAAACGCGGGATCTGCTGGAGGAAAAAAACGCCCCCTACCCTCGCCGCGCCCGCTTTTGCGCGACGCTGGTGCTGGCTTGGCCCGATGGCCACGACGAAGTCTTTGCGGGTAAGGTAAATGGCACGCTGGTCTGGCCCATGCGTGGCGAACAAGGGCATGGCTATGACCCGATGTTCCAACCCGATGGGCATGACATCACATTCGCCGAGATGGACGCAGAACAGAAAAACAGCATCAGCCACCGCGCCGATGCTTTTGCGAAATTGATTGCGGGCTGTTTTGGCTGAAGATTGGCAACAGGGCGGCTTCGGCCTCTATATCCACTGGCCATTTTGCGAGGCGAAATGTCCCTATTGCGACTTCAACAGCCATGTCAGCCGCCGGATTGACCAAACCGCCTGGCGTGATGCCTATCTGGCAGAGCTGCAGAGAGCGGCGGATGAGACACCGGGCCGCGTCCTCAACGCAGTCTTTTTCGGGGGCGGCACACCCAGCCTGATGGACCCGGATGTCGTGGCCGACATCATCACTGCGATCCGGCGGCATTGGCCCACCGCAAATGATCTGGAAATTACGCTCGAAGCCAACCCCGGTTCTGTCGAAGCGGGCCGTTTCGCTGCTTACCGGCAGGCTGGCGTTTCACGTGTCTCGATGGGAATTCAGGCGCTCAACGATCCGGATCTCAAGCGTTTGGGCCGCCTGCACTCTGCGAAAGAGGCGATGACGGCTTTCGACATCGCCCGCAGTACGTTCGAACGGGTCAGTTTCGATCTTATCTATGGCCGTCAGGATCAAACCGCGGCCCAATGGGAAGCCGAGCTAAAGCAGGCTCTATCGCTTGCGATAGACCATATTTCGCTCTACCAACTGACCATCGAACAAGGCACTGCTTTCGGCGACCGCTATGCCCGTGGCAAGCTGCGCGGCCTGCCCGACGAAGACTTGGGCGCGGATATGTTCACTCTGACACAAGACATTTGCAACGATATGGGCATGCCCGCCTATGAGGTTTCAAATCACGCGCGCGATGGCGCCCAATCGCGTCACAACCTGATCTATTGGCGCTACGGCGATTATATCGGTATCGGCCCCGGCGCGCACGGACGGCTGACGCTTGACGGACATAAGATGGCAACCGTCGCCTACAGCAATCCGCAACGGTGGCTTGATGGGGTCGCGAATGGCCAAGCGGAGAAACCACGCGCCGCCATCAGCCGAAGCGAACAGGCGACCGAGTTTCTCCTTATGGGTCTACGCCTAAAAGAAGGCGTCGATCTGGCTCGCTACGCCGATATCGCCGGGCATGAAATCGACGAAAAGGCCGTCGATCACCTGCAAGATATTGGCATGGCAAAGCGCGAAGCAGGCAGATTAATCGTGTCCGATCAAGGCGTTATAGTTCTAAACGCCGTGATCGAAGCGCTTTTGCCCTAGGACCCGCCCAGCAGGCGGCAGATCTCGTCCAACTGGTCAAGCGTGGTATAGTGCAACGTCACCTTACCCGCTTCTTGGCCCGGTTTATGGTCCAAACTAACCTTCATACCAAGGTTAGCTGACAGGTCGCCTTCAAGCGCCTGAGTATCGGCGTCTTTCTCTGAGCGCTGCGAGAGGCGCTCTTTATTTACCATATTTCCACGCTCGCCAGCCTGATCTTTCTTGACCAACGCTTCGGTTGCGCGCACGGAAAGGCCACCCTTGATGACCTGCTGGGCCAATTTCATCGGATCCTTCGCAGGGATCAGCGCCCGCGCGTGCCCCGCGCTTAATTCATTCTGACGCACCATTTCCTGGACCGGATCCGGCAGGTTCAACAGACGCAAAAGGTTCGCAATATGGCTCCGGCTCTTGCCAAGAGCCTCTGCCATCTTCTCCTGCGTGTGTCCGAACTTATCCATCAGCTGACGATAACCCGCCGCTTCTTCGACCGAGTTCAGGTCGGCCCGCTGGATGTTTTCGATGATCGCAACTTCGAGCACTTCAACATCTGTGAACTCGCGCACGATGACCGGAAGGCTATGTATCTTCGCGATTTGGGAAGCACGCCACCGCCGCTCACCCGCGACAATCTCAAAGTTACCATTGTCCAGCGCACGCACGATTAGGGGCTGAATAACCCCTTTTTCCTTGATAGATGCGGCGAGATCGTCCAGATGCTCTTGCTCAAACCGTTTACGCGGCTGATCTGGGTTCGGCTTGATCCGCTCAATCGGAACGAACTGCTCCGCCGCCGCGGCCCCCTTGGCGGCCACGCTCTCTGTCTCAGCTACATCCGCCATCAGTGCCGAAAGCCCCCGGCCAAGGCCCCGTTTACGCTCTTGTTTATCTGCCATACTGCCACCTTATTAACCATTGTTTCTCGTTAGCTCTGCCGCCAAATCGCGGTAGGCTTGGGCCCCTTTCGAAGTAGGATCGTAACTCAAAACGGGCATCGCGAAACTTGGCGCTTCGCTTACCCGAACATTCCGCGGGATGACGGTCTGGAACACCAGATCTCCCAGGTTCGAACGCGCATCACTCTCAACCTGCTGCGACAGGTTATTCCGCCTATCATACATCGTAAGAAGCACGCCCTCGATCCTCAGCTCTTTATTCCCGCTCTGCCGCACTTCGCGGATCGTAAGCATAAGCTGTGAAAGACCCTCCAGCGCGAAAAACTCGCTCTGAAGCGGCACCAGAACAGAATGCGCCGCGATCATCGCGTTTACCGTCAATAGGTTGAGAGATGGCGGGCAGTCGATCAGGATATAGTCGAACTCAAACTGATCCATTGCTGGTTGCCGCAGCGCATCATGAAGAAGGAAGCTCCTCTTCTCATTCGAGAAAAGCTCAATATCTGCAGAGCTAAGGTCGACCGTCGCGGGAACGATAAGCAATCCATCCGTCTCAGTGCGCTGGATGACATCCTGCGGCAGACTGTCGTCAAGCAACAGGTCATAGGTCGTGAACTCTCGATCCTCTACTTCGATCCCAAGCCCGGTAGAGGCGTTCCCCTGCGGGTCAAGATCGACAACGAGGATTCGCTTGCCTGCCTCTGCAAGCGCTGCTGCGAGGTTGATGGTGGTAGTGGTCTTACCAACGCCGCCCTTTTGGTTCGCAATGGCAACGATTTTCGGTCCAGCCGGACGAGAGAGGTCAGACACGGGCAATATCCTTAATCTTCAAGATAGCGGCAGCTGGATTTGTTTTGCTCTCTATGGCTTCGAGCGCGTAGGTCCAGACTTTCTTAGCATCACTGTCTTCGCTTTGCCAATTCTGCCCCTTGGGAAACAGCACGATACCGTCAGGATTCAGATGAAGTTCAGTGAAGTCCAGAAGCTGGGTCAAATCGGCCAGGGCTCGCGCCGACAATATATCGGCTTCAAGACCATCCAGCTGCTCAATCCTCTCGGTTTTCACTAATGCGGTCAGGCCGAGTTCACGAATAGCGGTACGGAGAAACGCGCATTTGCGTTGATCACTCTCGACCATGGTCACTTGAAAGGTCTGCGCTTCTTGATTGAGAATCGCAACCACAATACCCGGAAACCCTCCGCCGCTGCCAAGATCAACCCAATGGCCCTCGCCCTCTGCAAGTTCAAAAACCTGTACGGAATCGAGGATATGACGCTGCCAGAGATCATCCAAGCTGTTTTTGGAAACCAAATTGATCTTCGGATTCCATTTTCGAACCAAATCTGCGAAGGCTTCCAACTTGGAAAATGTTTCACGTGAAACATTCAGGTCGTATTTTATCGTCATGCGGACCTCTTACCCGATCGCCTTTTCACCCGCGCGAGGATCAAAGTTAGGGCAGCCGGCGTCATCCCGTCGATACGGGCTGCCTGTGCCATCGTTTCAGGTCGGGCCGCCGCGATCTTCGATTTCAATTCATTAGAGAGCCCCGCAAGGTCGTCAAACATGAAATCAGCTGGTATCCGAAGGCCCTCGTCCTTCTTAAGGAGATCGATCTCGTTCTGCTGGCGAGAGATATAGGTCGCGTAAAGCGCATCGCGCTCGATCTGGCGTCGTACCTCTTGTGAGGCTTCCTCAAGGCTACTATCGAGCGACAATAGATCTTCGAACTTAACGTCTGGGAATGCGAGTACTTGAAAGCCATTCCGTTTAGAACCATCTTGGTTGACGGCAATACCGGCCTCCAAGAGTTCTTTGGGGGTAAATTCTTTAGAGAGTAATTGCTGTTTAATGGCCTTCAAAGAGGCCAGCTTACGCTGGAAAGTCTTACAACGAGCTTCCGATACGCAGCCGATCTCCATTGCCACGGGCGTCAAGCGCTGGTCCGCATTATCCGCGCGTAAGGATAGACGGAACTCCGCCCGGGACGTAAACATGCGATATGGCTCGCTCACACCACGGGTCGTCAGGTCATCAATCATGACACCGATATAGCTCTCTGCCCGCCCGAAGGTTACAGCGTCCCTACCCAGTGACGTTAGCGCGGCATTCAAGCCAGCGACGAGGCCCTGAGCAGCGGCCTCTTCATATCCTGTGGTACCATTGATCTGACCCGCCAAATAGAGGCCCGGCACGGTCCGCACAGCGAGGGTCGAAGACAAAGCACGCGGGTCTATATAATCGTATTCGATGGCATAGCCGGGCTGTATGATTACTGCATTTTCGAGCCCGACCATACTCCGTACGTAGGCCTCTTGTATGTCTTCCGGCAACGATGTTGAAATTCCGTTCGGGTATACAGTATGGTCGTCTACGCCCTCAGGCTCCAAGAAAACCTGATGCGAGTCTTTATCCGCGAATCGAACCACCTTGTCTTCAATAGATGGGCAATAACGCGGGCCCACGCCGTCGATATGCCCTCCATACATGGCGGACCTATCGAGGTTCTCGCGAATGATCTGATGAGTTTTCTCGTTGGTGTGCGTTATTCCGCAGGCGACCTGCGGCGCGGATACCGTAGTCGAAAGAAAGGAAAATACGACAGGCTCCTCGTCGCCAGGCTGTTTCTCCAAAATATCCCAGTTGATGGTTCGGCCGTCCAGGCGCGGCGGTGTTCCTGTCTTCAACCGTCCCATAGGAAGGCAGAAGGAGTCGATCCGCTCAGCGAGTCGAACGGAGGCTTTGTCGCCCATCCGACCGCCCTGACGCGAGACGTCGCCGATATGAATGACGCCACGCAAAAAGGTTCCAGTGGTTAGGACCACAGAGATCGCTCGGAGAGTAGCACCGTCGGCCAATACCACCCCAGCGACAGTGTCACCATCCATTGCGAAATCCACGACTTCGTCTTCGACAATATCGAGGTTCTCTTGGCCTTCGATTTCTTTGAGCATTTCGTTACGGTAGATCTTGCGGTCTGCCTGGGCACGCGGGCCTTGAACCGCGGGGCCTTTGCGACGGTTCAGCAGGCGGAACTGAATACCCGCTTTATCCGCGACCCGACCCATAACGCCGTCCATGGCGTCAATCTCTCGGACAAGGTGCCCTTTACCCAGCCCACCAATCGCAGGATTGCATGACATCACACCGATGCCGTTCCGGTCCATGGTCACGAGAGCGGTATGAGCTCCTAGGCGCGCCGAAGCGTGGGCCGCTTCCGCGCCCGCATGGCCGCCGCCGATCACGATCACATCAAAATGTTTCACGTGAAACACTCCATCATTTACCTACGCAAAAGCTGGTGAAGATTTCATCCAGCAAGTTTTCGACATCTATTCGGCCTACTAAGGATTCGAGCGCGCGTATAGCGAATCGCAATTCCGCCGCGGCCAGATCATAAAAGTCGGGTCCACGCTGCAGGATAACATCTACCTCAGCCAAACACGAGACAGCTTGCTCCAGAGCGACGCGATGTCGCTCATGCGTCGCGAGTCCGATGCTGGCGCTCTTCGTCGAAAGGGTCGTTTGGACCCGAGAAATTAGCTCAGAGACGCCCTGCCCGGTTTTTCCGGAGATCCCACTTTCTTTGATACCTGAAAGATCCGCTTTTGGCCGGACCACGATATCATCGGACTCCGGAGCGATCATCAGAGTTTCATCCGGGGCAGCAAGGAAGACTCGCAAGTCCGCGGCTTTCGCGCGTTCGACAGCCCGCTCGATTCCCATGGCCTCAATCTTATCATCGCTATCGCGCAGACCCGCCGTATCCAGCAGTGTCACCGGCAGGCCGCCGAGGTCCATCCTCACCTCGATAACGTCCCGGGTCGTGCCTGCAATTTCGGAAGTAATCGCGGCGTCACGTCCTGCGAGAGCATTTAGCAGGGTCGATTTACCGGCGTTCGGTGCGCCGATGATGGCTACCTCGAAGCCATTCCGAACGCGCTCTGCGACATAGGTGCCCCGCGATTCGGCCTCCAGCTCTTTCCCGATTTTGGTCAGCAGCGCGTCTACCTCTGGGGTGACATCGACGGGCACCTCTTCGTCTGCGAAGTCGATCGTCGCTTCAAGCAGGGCTGCGGCCCGGATCAGGTCTTTCCGCCAGTCTTCGACCCGTGCGCCAAGGTGCCCGGAGAGAACGCGAAGAGCTTGCTTTCTTTGAGCCTCAGTTTCGGCTTCGATGAGATCTGCCAGACCTTCGACCTGTGCGAGGTCCAATTTTTCATTTTCTAGAGCGCGGCGGGTGAATTCACCTGCCTCGGCCATTCGCGTTTCCGGGAATGTCGACAGCAGTGAGAGCATCGCGCGCACGACAGCGATCGATCCGTGCACTTGCAGCTCGACAACATCCTCGCCGGTGAAGGAATTCGGCCCGGGAAAGCTGAGGAGCAAGGCTTGGTCGATGACCTCCCCCTCGGCGCCCCGAAGATTGCGCAGCGCGCTTTCGCGCCCCTTAGGACGTTGGCCGGTGATCTTCTCTGCGATCGCAAAGGCCCGCGTGCCGGAAATGCGGATCACCGCAACTCCGGCACGGCCCGGCGCTGACGCTTGGGCGAATATCGTGTCCATATCTCACTAACCTATTGTTATTAATAAATAACTCAGGTGTTCATGGAGTCGAAGAAGTCAGAATTCGACTTGGTCTGCTTGAGTTTGCCGAGCAGGAACTCGATGGCGTCGGTGGTCCCCATCGGGTTGAGAATGCGGCGCAGGACAAAGGTCTTTTGCAGGTCCACTTTATCGACCAGCAAATCCTCTTTCCGGGTGCCGGACTTGAGGATGTCGATCGCCGGGAAGACGCGCTTGTCGGCGATCTTGCGGTCCAGCACGATTTCGGAGTTGCCGGTACCTTTGAACTCTTCAAAGATCACTTCGTCCATGCGGCTGCCGGTGTCGATCAGCGCGGTCGCGATGATGGTGAGCGATCCGCCCTCTTCAATGTTCCGTGCGGCACCGAAGAAGCGTTTTGGGCGCTGCAGGGCGTTTGCGTCGACACCACCGGTCAGAACCTTACCCGAAGATGGCACCACGGTGTTGAACGCGCGGCCCAGACGGGTGATCGAATCGAGCAAGATCACCACGTCGCGCTTGTGTTCGACAAGACGCTTGGCTTTCTCGATCACCATCTCGGACACGGCCACGTGGCGCGTTGCAGGTTCGTCGAAAGTGGAGGAAACGACCTCCCCCTTTACCGAACGCTGCATGTCGGTGACTTCCTCGGGCCGTTCGTCGATCAGCAAGACGATCAGATAGCACTCTGGGTGGTTCTTTTCGATGCTATTGGCGATGTTCTGCAGCAGCACGGTCTTACCGGTGCGCGGCGGGGCGACGATCAGCGAACGCTGACCCTTACCGATGGGCGACACGAGGTCGATGATCCGCGCGGAGCGGTCTTTGATAGTGGGGTCATCGACCTCCATCGTCAGGCGCTCGTCAGGGTAGAGCGGCGTCAGGTTTTCAAAAGCAACCTTATGGCGGGCCTTCTCAGGCGCCTCGAAGTTGATCTTGGTCACTTCGGTCAGCGCGAAATAGCGTTCGGTGTCGTCAGGCGCTTTGATCAGCCCTTCAATGGTGTCCCCTGTGCGCAGCGACCATTTGCGGATCATGTCGGGCGAGACATAGATGTCATCGGGGCCCGGCAGATAGTTCGCTTCGGGCGAGCGCAGGAAACCGAATCCGTCTTGCAGCACTTCCAAGACGCCATCGCCCGAGATCTCCCAACCGTCATCCGCGCGTTCGCGAAGAATTTGGAACATCATCTCGCCTTTACGCATGGTCGAGGCGTTTTCGATCTCCAGCTCTTCGGCCATGGCGAGCAGGTTTTTCGGCGTCTGCGCCTTGAGATCAGCGAGGTTCAGCGTTTCGGTTGTCATGGAGCATCCTGTTCAGCCGCAGCAGAATGCGGGCTGGTCGATCATTTGAATGTGGCAAGCAGAAACCGCCCCGGACGGGACAGTGGCGCAGATATAGGCAACGCAGCGGCTTGAGTCAATTGCCTCAGAATTTCACGACCACGGAGAAGACGATCACGATCATCAAAAGCGTCGGCACCTCGTTCAAAAGCCGGAACTGACGGCCTGTCACCGTGCTGTCGCCGCTTTTGACGGATTTGACCTGTTTTTTCAGCCAAACATGGAAAATCGTCATGGCAATGACGCTGGCACCCTTGGTCCAAGGCCAGATCATCGTCCAATCCACAATTCCGGGCGTCAGAACGAGGGCGAGGCCGAAACCCCATGTCGCCATCATCGCGGGGCGCATGATGAACTGAGCGAGCTTAAATTCCATCATCGAGAAGGTCTCATGCATCCGACCTGCCGAGCCTGCCTGTTCGACATGATGCACGAAGAGCCGCGGCAGATAGAACAGCGCGGCCATCCAACTGATGACGGACACGATATGGAGCGCTTTGATCCACGGATAGGCGAGGCTGAGAAGATCGAACATGGGGACGGCTCCGGTGTGCGTGCTTCTTTCTTAATAAATAAGAAAAGAGAAAAGATGTAGTTGATTGTAGGGAACCGGATTCCTGTGGATTAATGATTTATACCGCCGCTTATCAACAGGTGAACAAACTTCACGGCACCCTGTGGAAAAAATCGCTCCGATTCGCGAATATTTAACTTTCTCAGGATCTTGCCAGCGTATTTTCCGGGGGACAAAATGTATCAAAAGGGGGATAACCGGTGAAGTGCCGTGGTTATACGCACAAGCGGCTTATCCCTATCCATCGGGGTGGGAATCGGCGACAAAAACCGCGACTCGGGGCGAGATCTGCGGGCTTGTGCTGTCAACTTTTATCTCGCAGAACAAATCCTCAAGATTTGCGCCAGATCATCACAGGGTTATCCACATGCCGCAGAAAATCGTCCTCGCCTCCGGCTCGGAGATCCGCGCGAAACTCTTGGCGCAGGCTGCGATCCCGCATGAGGTGGTCCCGGCGCGGATCGACGAAGAAATGATCACCGCCGCCCTGCGGGCAGAGGGGGCGAAACCGCGCGACATCGCCGATACATTGGCCGAGATGAAGGCCCGCAAAGTGAGCGAAAAACACCCCGGCGCGCTGGTATTGGGCTGCGATCAGGTCTTGGAGCATCGCGGAGAGATGTTGCACAAGCCGCGTGATCGGGGTGAGGCCATCGCGCAGCTTCACCAATTGCGCGGGGATCGGCATTCGCTGCTCTCTGCCGCCGTGCTCTACGAAGATGGTGAACCGCTGTGGCGGCATGTCGGCCAAGTGCGCCTACGGATGCGTGATGCAAGTGACACCTATATTAAGGACTACGTCGAACGGAACTGGGACAGCATCCGCTACGCGGTGGGCTGCTATAAGCTGGAAGAAGAAGGTGTGCGGCTGTTCAGCCAGATTGAGGGGGATTACTTTCACGTCCTCGGTATGCCATTTCTTGAACTGCTGAATTACCTGACGCTGCGCGGAGACCTCACGACATGAGCCTGTCCAAAATCCCCCTTGCCGGTGTGATCGGATCGCCCATCGCGCATTCCAAATCCCCGCAACTGCACCGCCATTGGCTAGAGACCTACGGCATCGCGGGTCATTATGTACCACTTGATGTGGCGCCCGATGATCTGAAGGAGGTTTTGCGTACACTGCCCAAGATGGGTTTCGTCGGGGTAAATCTGACGATCCCCCATAAGGAAGCGGTGATGAAAATTGCGGATCTGATCACCGACCGCGCCACATTGATTGGTGCCGCCAATACGCTGATCTTTCGTCCCGATGGCAAAATTCATGCGGATAATACGGATGGCTATGGATTCATCGAAAACCTCAAAGCCGGAGCGCCCGATTGGGAACCAAAATCCGGACCAGCGGCGATCTTGGGTGCAGGCGGCGCGGCGCGCGCTGTGGTCTCGTCGCTTTTGGACGCTGGGGTGCCTGAGATCTGCCTGTCGAACCGCACCCGCGTGCGGGCAGAGCAGTTGCAGCGCGATTTTGGCAGCAGGGTCAAAGTCGTCGATTGGATGCAGGCAGGCAATATGATTGATCATGCCGCCTTGGTGGTGAACACCACATCGCTTGGTATGATTGGCAAGGGTGCTTTGCGTGTGCCGCTTGATGGGCTGCGCCCCGGCACCGTGGTGACGGACCTCGTTTATGCGCCGCTGCGGACACATCTGCTGGAAACGGCCGAGGAAATGGGCTGTGTCACGGTCGACGGCCTTGGCATGTTATTGCATCAGGCGGTGCCCGCGTTTGAGCGTTGGTTCGGCCAGCGGCCAGAGGTTGACCGCGCCACGCGCACGGCGGTGCTGCGCTGATGTTTCACCTCGGGCTGACCGGGTCGATCGGCATGGGCAAATCGACTACGGCAAAGATGTTTGCCGAGGAAGGCTGCGCCGTGTGGGATGCCGATGCAGCGGTGCACCGGCTTTATGCAAAAGGGGGCGCGGCGGTCGCGCCCATGCAGGCGGCGTTTCCGACGGCGATAGAAGCTGACGCGGTTTCTCGCGCCGCATTGAAAGAGATCATCGCCGCTGATCCGACCGCCCTACCCCGGATCGAGTCCATCGTACATCCATTGGTGGCCCAAGACCGGGCGACATTTCTGGCCGAAGCCCATAGCGACATTGCCGTGCTCGACATTCCGCTGCTGTTTGAAACCGGCGGCGACGCTGCGATGGACGCGGTGGTCTGCGTCACCATCCCCGACTCCGTCCAACGCGACCGCGTGCTTGCCCGTGGCACCATGACGGAGGCGCAATTCGATGCCATCCGTGCCAAGCAGATGCCCGCCAAAGAGAAGTGCGCCCGTTCAGACTATGTGATAGTGACGGATACGCCCGACCATGCCCGCGCGCAGGTGCGGGATGTGATCCGCCACATTAGGGAAAAGCTACGTCATGCGTGAAATCGTGCTCGATACCGAAACCACCGGCTTTGATCCCGAAAGCGGCGACCGCATCGTCGAAATTGGCGCGGTTGAGCTGATGAACCACATGGCCACGGGCGAGACCTATCACCAATATATCAACCCTGAACGCTCCATGCCCGAAGAGGCGTTTCAGGTGCACGGGCTGGGCGATGATTTCCTCCGCGACAAGCCCAAGTTTGCGCAGATCGGCAAGTCATTCCTCGACTTTATTGGCACGTCCAAGCTGATCATTCACAACGCTGCCTTCGACATTAAATTCCTGAACGCCGAGCTGCGCTGGATGGGTCTGCCTCAAATCCCATGGGAGCAGGCGCTTGATACGTTGGAAATTGCGCGCAAACGCTTCCCCGGCTCGCCCGCGTCGCTTGATGCGCTGTGCCGTCGCTTCGGGATCGACAATACCTCGCGGACGCTGCACGGCGCCCTGCTCGACAGTGAGATTCTGGCCGAAGTCTATCTGGAATTGATCGGGGGGCGGCAGCCCGACTTTGCGCTGTCATCGACGCCCGAACGGAAATCCGGTGAGCCTGACACGCGCTGGACCCCGAAACCGCGGCCCAATCCCCTGCCCTCGCGTCTGACAGAGGCCGAAGCCGCCGCCCATGCCGAATTTGTCGGCAAGCTGGGCGACGACGCACTGTGGAAACAGCTTGGCTGACGCTTAGGCGTCGGCTTTTGGC
>JBDVDE010000130.1:0-18391 GCA_039942135.1 Hyphomonadaceae bacterium | reverse complement strand
CGCGCGCCAGATCGCAGCCATATGGGCCAAGGCCGGAACGCCTATATTCTCTTCACCTCCGGGACCACAGGACGCCCTAAGGGGGTCGTCGTATCACAGGCATCTCTCGCCGCTCATGCCGCAGCCGTCACCAAAGTGTTCGATCTGTCGTCCGAAGATCGCGCCTTGCAGTTTGCAAGCCTCAGTTTTGACGTGGCGATCGAAGAGATCATCCCGACGCTTCTTTCTGGGGCCACTTTGGTGCTGCGCAGCCCTGAAATGTCGCAATCCATCTCGGCATTTCTGAAAGCCTGTAAGGCCCACCGCATAACTTTGCTCAACCTACCCACAGGCTTTTGGGTGGAGCTCACCCTATTCTTGGAGACCCACAACAAACCTGTACCGCCCCATCTGCGCATGGTCATCGTAGGAGGCGAGCGCGTTCCCCTATCTGTTTTGCGCAGATGGCGTGATATCGCGCCAAAGATACGTTGGATCAACGGTTATGGCCCTACAGAAACCACCATCACTTGTACCGCCTATGAGGTGACTGACGATAGCCATTTGCGGCATTCTATCCCGATTGGCCGCCCGCTTGCCCATGCGCGTGCCTGGGTCTTAGCCGCTGATGGTTCTCTCGCTCCCATAGGAGCCCAAGGAGAGCTTTGCATTTCCGGCCCCGCCGTCGCCGAAGGCTATGTAATTGCTGAGGATACCAAGCCTGCGGGTTTCCAAATCCGCAAAGACATTTTGTCCGGCCGCAGGTACCGCACGGGAGATCGGGTGTACTGGCAAGACAGCTTTTTGAACTTTGTGGGGCGGATGGACCGGCAGATCAAAGTCCGAGGCTTCCGGATTGACCCTAACCAGATTGAAAGCTTGCTAGAAGAACGGCACGACGTTGCACGCGCCTATGTCGCCACACCAGAGGACAGAAACAAACGGTTAGTGGCCTGGTACTCCGGGGCACGCGCAACCGACCCACCTTCTTTGCAGGAACTCCAAACCTATCTCGCTGAAAAACTCCCCGCCTATATGGTGCCAGACCTTTCTTTTGTAGAGACTTGGCCGCGCACGCCGGGGGGAAAGATCGATGTTGCAGCCCTCCCACTTCCGCAAGAAGTGACACAAAGCGCAGCTCCACAATCCCAAGCCGCAACCCCGCAGGCCCGCCAAGTGGCAAAGCTCTTTGAGAGCGTTTTAGAAACGGGGCCGATAGAGACAAGCAGCTCCTTCTTCGACCTTGGCGGCAACTCTCTTTCTCTTCTGCGGTTAAATACGCTTTTGGGAAAGACCTTTGATGCTCACATTGAGCCCAGCCTACTCTATCAAGACCCAAGCCCGGCCGGCATCGCAAAGCTCATCGAAACCAAAGCCGAGGATCGGTCTTGCGTCATCCCCCTACAGCCTAACGGCGGTCGCACACCGCTTTATGCGATACACGCACTCGGAGAGAACAATTCCTTCTTCCTCCCCCTGGCCGGCACACTAAACCCCAATCAACCTTTGTTCGGCATCACAATCGGGATACGCAAAGAAGGGCTGCCATCAACCGTTGAGGCCTTGGCGGCATTCTATGTAAAGCAGATCAAACATCACCGACCCGAAGGGCCGATTGCGCTCATAGCGGTGTCGGTCAGCAGCTTCATTACATTTGAAGTGGCCCAGCAACTCCTCGCAGCAGGCCGTGATGTACGGGCACTGATCTTTCTCGATGCCAGTGGACCGGATGGGCGCGACCGAAAAGGACGCTTTGGGCACAGGTGGGTACATTTTAAAAACCTCCTCAAACAGGGCAAACCCTATCTCGACAAGCTCAAGCAAGAGCGGCGCGGCGAAAGGCTCCATGCTGAAGAAATGGCCCGGCTAAAAGAAGCCGGCACGGAAGTTGCCCCAGCCTCCGATGAAGAGCGCTCCGTGGCCCAATTTGTTGCATTGAGCGAACTGGCCATTTCGAACTATGTACCTGCCCCCTACCCGCGCAAGATTACAATCTTCAAAGCAGATGACCCTTTTGATGCCCAAGCCGTCTTCGCAAACGGGCTTGGTTGGAAAAGCGTCGCAGCAGCAGGTTTTGACATGATCCAAGTGAAGGGCGGGCATATCACAATGTTGTACCCCCCTCATGTTGAAAAATTGGCGCAGCATATCACAAAAGTGCTTTGCGCCCCGCGGTAGCGCGCGAGCAACCCAGATGGCAAAGCGCTGCACAACGCCAAGGGCCTGTTGCATCGATCAAAGAACGCCTAAAAGCGCAGATAAGGTTGGGCCACGGCCCGCGCTATCTTTTGCCAAAAAGACAGATTGTGAATACGGGTATATGATGCAGATAAAAGAAACGCGCCTACCTGAAGTATTGATCCTCACCCCAGCCCGCCACGGTGACGCACGTGGCTTTTTCAGCGAAAGCTGGAATGCTCAAACCTTGGCCGCCGCCGGGATCCATCATCATTTTGTGCAAGACAACCACTCTCTATCAAAAGCGTCCAACACCTTGCGTGGCCTGCATTTCCAAACCCCTCCACATGCCCAGACAAAGCTGGTGCGCTGTGGACGAGGCGCGCTCTACGATGTGGCCGTAGATATCCGGCACGGCTCGCCAAATTTCGGAAAGTGGGTCGGCGTTGAGCTCAGTTTCGAGAACGGCCACCAGTTGTTGATCCCAGCCGGCTTCATGCATGGGTTCATCACCCGCGCGCCGATGACAGAAATCATCTACAAATGCACCGACACCTATGCGCCGGAGTGCGATGCGGCCGTCCGATGGGACGATCCCGCGCTCAACATTGACTGGGGGCTTGAAGGAAAGACCCCGATCCTATCGGATAAAGACGCAAAAGCGCCTCTCCTGTCAGAGCATGCCGCGCATTTCACATGGGAGAGTACCGCATGAAATTGCTGGTCACCGGCGGGGCCGGATTCATCGGGTCGGCTGTGGTGCGCCTTGCGTTGCAAAGGGAACATGCAGTGGTGAACGTGGATGCGCTGACCTATGCTGCTTGTCTCGACAACCTCAATGAGGTCGCGGATATGCCTGAATATACTTTCGAACAGGCCGACATCCGCGATGACAAAGCTTTGGCTCAAATTTTTGCCGATCACCGGCCCGATGCGGTGCTGCATCTTGCGGCCGAAAGCCATGTCGATCGCTCCATCGATGGGCCTGGTGCCTTCATTGATACAAATGTAACTGGCACATTTACTCTGCTGCAAGCCGCGCGGAGCTATTGGGAGGAGCATGGCCGCCAAACTGGCTTCCGGTTTCATCATGTCTCTACGGATGAAGTCTACGGAAGTCTCGGTGCCACAGGCTACTTTACCGAAGACACAGCCTATGCCCCCAATAGCCCTTACTCTGCTTCAAAGGCCGCCTCTGACCATCTCGTACGCGCTTGGGGCGAGACTTACGGCTTGCCGGTTCTGATAACCAATTGCTCCAACAACTACGGCCATCACCACTTCCCCGAAAAGCTGATCCCTGTGGTGATCCTCAATGCTTTGGCGGGCAAGCCAATCCCAGTATATGGCACAGGCGAGAATGTGCGCGACTGGCTTTACGTCGATGATCACGCCGAGGCTCTGCTGACAGTTCTTACAAAAGGCAGCCTTGGGCGGACCTATAATATCGGCGGCAACGCCGAAGCCCGTAACATTGATTTGGTACGGCAAATTTGCACGCTGCTGGACGAACTGCAGCCCGCGGACCATCCCTACTCCGATCTCATCACCTTCGTCGAGGATCGCCCCGGTCATGATACACGATATGCAATCGACGCCAGTCGCATCCGCGAAGAACTCGGCTGGCAGCCCTCGATAACGCTTGAAGAGGGGTTGCGCCTCACAGTGCAGTGGTACCTCAACAACCCCGGATGGTGGCAGGCGCTACAAAAGCGTAAGAGGGTCGGCAATCGGCTTGGCCAAGCATGAGCCTGCTCGTCTTCGGCGCCACCGGCCAACTCGCCGTAGCGCTGCGCGCAAGCGCGCCTGATGCGCTATTTCTCAATCGGGACGCTGCCGATCTGACGGATCCCGATACATGTGCGGCAGCCATACATGCCGCAAAGCCCTCAGCGGTGATTAACGCTGCAGCCTACACGGCTGTTGATCGCGCTGAGGAAGAAGAAGCTCTGGCCACTGTAATAAACGCAGCAGCCCCCGGGGCCATGGCGCGGGCCTGCGCTGAAGCCTCTATCCCGTTCTTACATGTTTCGACTGATTACGTGTTTGACGGTGGCGGACAACGCCCATGGCGCCCCGAAGACCCGACCTCCCCCCTAAATGCCTATGGGCGCAGCAAGACTGCGGGAGAAGCCGCTGTCCGTGCAGAAGGGGGGCGGCATGCAATCTTGCGCACCTCGTGGGTGTTCTCTGCCACCGGCCGGAATTTCGTGACTGCCATGCTTGATCTTGCCCAAAAGCGCGATCGATTGAATGTGGTGGATGACCAAATCGGCGGGCCGACCTCGGCGCGCGCTATTGGTGAAGCTTTACTCAAAATGGCTGAAGCGATGATCGCGGGCCAAGGCGGAGGCACCTATCACTTTGCAGGAGCCCCCTTTGTAAGTTGGAAATGCTTCGCGCGCGAAACATTCGCATGCTCAGGTCAAAATGTGACGGTCTGTGGAATTCCCACCTCCCAGTACCCAACAACAGCGCAAAGACCTTTAAACTCTCGGCTCGATTGCACCTCTTTAGAAACAGACTTTGGTGTTCGGCCGCCAGATTGGCGGGCTGAGCTGGCTGAGGTCGTAGAGAAAATGATCTAAACCAGCCGATGCCCAAACCATCGTCACAAACGAGCTAGGCTTGGAAAAGCATCGCGGCAGTCGGTTTCAACATGATCCGAATGAGGGGCGCGCATATCACAAAATTTCTCTGCACTCCGCGTGAGGTGCAGAAGGTTTGTTTGTAGGACTCCGCGCCTTCGAGGCAAACCGAACAGCTTGAATTAATATGCGCCACTTAGTACTTTTGGCTCGAGCGAAATACAAGGCATCACATGCACCAGTCTATAGATTCCGATAGCACGTTCTTTTTACTGCTTGATATTGCACGCATGTTACGAGCACGGTTTGAGCATGGAGTGCGTGATGCTGCGCTCGGCATCACGCCGAGTGAAGCACGAACATTAGCAAATATTGCGCGCTTTGGACCCATAAATCAAAATGATCTAGCTGATCTGAGTGGTTTTGGAGCGATGAGCGCCGCGCGAGTTCTGAAAAGCCTTGAGGCGGCAGGATTGGTATCTCGAAGCCCCGATCTATATGACCGCCGCGCCAAGATGGTTCAGGTAACAGATAAGGCAGAACCGCTACTCGCTGCGCTAAAAAACATTGGAGACGAAGTTGAAACGATCACACGCGGGAACATGTCCGCGCAAAACTGGGAATTTTTGCAGATCAGCTTGGAAACGGCACGCGACAATAACTTAAGGGCATACCGTAATCGGCGTGCAGCAGAGAAAAACTTAGGCTAGCATGGCAGAGCTTCAAACAACAGACTCTCCTCCAGTGCCCCAGTCGAAGGCGACGTCAACCTGCGCACCCCAATGCTCGGGGCATCCTCCATTGCGTAAAGCCCAACTCCGACCTTAATCAGGCCACATTCCACCGATAATTCTACGGAATGAGCGAAAGTAGATAACCAAGGTGGTGGCCCCTATGCTGATCTCCGTTGTCGTGCCATGCATGAACGAAGAAGCGTCAATTCCGGTTCTGGTAGAACGCCTTGCACAAGTAGTCGCCCCTTATGGCGCGCGTGCAGAAATCGTGCTGGTTGATGATGGCTCCACAGATGGCACCTGGGCCGCGATTGAGCGCGCTCAAGCAACTTGCTCTTGCCTAAGAGGCCTCAAACTTTCCGCCAACCGTGGCCACCAAATTGCACTCACCGCAGGGCTCGAAGCAGCCCAAGGTGAGCGCATTTTTATGCTCGATGCTGATCTGCAAGATCCACCAGAACTGCTAAGCGATATGATGAGCATGATGGATCAAGGCTATGATGTGGTCTACGGGCGGCGCCGCGAGCGTCAAGGCGAGACCCTGTTCAAACGCGCAACCGCCTGGGTGTTCTACCGCACACTAAATGCAATGTCCGATGTCGATATTCCCCGCGATACCGGCGATTTCCGATTGGTCAATCGCAAGACACTCGACGCCGTTTTGCTGATGCCAGAGCGCGCGCGCTTCGTTCGGGGCATGTTTGCCTGGGCAGGTTTTCGCCAAATCGGTATCGAGTACATCCGCGCCCCCCGGGAGCTGGGTGAAACCAAATACCCCTTGCGCAAAATGATACGATTTGCCACCGATGCGATGACCGCGTTTTCAACCAAACCGCTGAAGTTCGCAACGCGCATGTCCTTCGCCAGTCTCGGATTTTCAGCCCTGATGATGATCTATGTCATCTACTCGTTGGTCATCTATCAAACCGCCCCCGGATGGGCTTCTGTCGTACTGGCCATTAGCCTGTTTTCAGGAGTGCAGCTGCTTACTTTGGGCATCTTGGGCGAATATATCGGGCGGCTCTATATAGAAGCCAAAAACCGTCCTCTCTATTTTGTCTCTGAAGACACACGTAGTGCGACCTTACTTCCCTTGCGCAAAGTGGTGTGATGACATGTCTCGAGTCAATCGGATCTGCTCATTTGCGCTCGTTGGCGGAATATGCGCTGGAATTTATGTAAGCCTCTATTTGACGCTCTCGTATGGCGGCTTGGTTCCAGAGGCCGCCAATGCCCTTGCATTTGGTTGTGCAGTGCTCGTGCAGTATGTCGGGCAAACGCGTCTGACATTTCGCCAAAAGTTAAATGATACCCGTCAAATGGTACGCTTTGGCCTGATGATCACAGGCGGGGCTGTCACCTCATCCCTCATTACAGGGATCGCAGCCCCTTACTTTGCACTGCCCCCCTGGGCTGCAGCCCTCATTGTAACAGTGATCCTACCCATTCAGAACTTTCTCTTCATGAGCCTATGGGTGTTTGCCAAACCCAATACATTTAAAGCGTAGTTATATGTCCCATATCTATTCTGACACATTCTTTAACTATATCGACCAAGGCGCGCGCCGCTCTGCACGCGAGATCTTGGCCCTCTTGGCGCCTCAGCTGCAACCTACGTCTGTGGTCGATTTCGGGGCGGGGCGGGGCGTTTGGCTCGATGAATGGCGCAAGACAGGGGCACAAGATATCCTAGCAGTGGACGGGGATTACGTGGACCGCCATCAACTTGCCGTACCACAAGAAAATTTTATGGCCGCCGACCTTACGGCTCCAGTTCACATCGATCGTCGTTTTGACCTAGCCCAGAGCCTTGAAGTCGCAGAGCACTTACCCCCCTCTGCCGCAGAAACCCTTGTAGATAGCCTTGTCCGTAGCTCTGATCGAATATTGTTCTCAGCTGCGGTGACAGGGCAAGGCGGCGAGTTCCACGTCAACGAGCAACCCCTATCCTACTGGCAGAGGCTTTTCGCAGCGCACGGCTATACCGCCTACGATTGCGTCCGGCCGCATCTTTCAAAAAATCGCAGTATCGAGCCCTGGTACCGGTATAACACAGTACTTTACGTAAACGAAGCAGGGCTTCATGGCTTGCCAGCCGCGATCACTCAGCATCAGCTCCCAGAAGGAATTTTCGTTCAAAATGGGGGCGATATTGCGCGGAAATTGCGCCGCCTTGTCGTATCGCGGCTTCCGCAGCGTGCCGTCACTCGGATTGCCCAACTCCGCGCGCAGATCATTGCTGCACATGCGCATGGCAAAACAGGTGCGGCATGACATTTGCTCCCGTGGACGCCGCATATATCGCGCTTCCAAACTCCCCGTCTAAGCCCTACCAAACCCAGCAACTCCTTAAAGCCTTCTGGGTGAGTTTGCTGGCAATCTTTGTCGTCTCGGCGCCCAATCTCATAGACCCCTTTATCCGCCACGATGACTACCCAGCTCTGTTCGGCGAGGCCGAATTGTTCTGGGGCAAAACCCTACATGAAGGGCGTTGGCTCAACTACTTTTGGCACCTTAGAGGCATCGTGACCCCCGCATGGTTGAACTTTGCAGCCTATCAAATCCTCTGGGCCCTGCTGGCTGCCGCCATCGCCGTGGCCGCAATGGGACGCGATGAACATCCGTGGTTTATCGCAGCTTTGGCGCTGTTCATTTTAGGCTCCGCCCCTGCCACCTTCATTTCACAGTGGTTCAACACACTGCTCCCTGGTCTCGCCGTCGTTACGCTGTATGCCGTGTTAGGGTGCTGCTTATCACAACGCAGCCTTCGGGCTTTGCTGCCCCCCTTCGTTATCATCAGCTTTTGGGCTTACCCTACCTATTCGCTCATCCTGCTGGCAGTTTGCCTCATGCGTACCAAAGATCGCTCCTTCACGGATCTTGCGGGACTCATGGTCCTCTTCATAGCCAGCTTTGCCGCAGCCGTCCTGCTCACCTATACAATAAACTGGTACGTACATGGCATCTTCGGCGTGCCGCTGGCAGACTGGCGAGAGGCAACGCCTGCTTCTGACATTGCAGGAATGGTCGCAAACCTGCCAAGAGTAGTCGAAACATTCAGGCTCCTGTTCGCAATTACTTCGTACAACTTTCTACCCGCTGCCTACTTTCACATCGGCTTATTGATCGTTGCGACAGGCGCTTTAATCAAGCATGCCCCTAAAGAAGCCCTCTATCTGCATGCAGGTCTTTGGGCCGGCATGGCGCTAATGGTGTTACAAGCGCTTAAACTGGGCGTTATCGTACCCACACGTGCGTTTAATTTCGCGTGGATTTACTATGCCGTAATAGTTGTACGCGCGACGGCTCTACTGAGCAAAAGCCCCAATTTGGCCGGGCGCCTTATGCGCAATTTCACCCTATTGGTGGCTCTTTCCTGCTTGCTACAAGCCTTTTTGCATTACGTCATCTACCATCCTTGGCAAACAGAAACGCGCGTGTTGGCAGATAGATTACGCTTACTAGATCCAGCAATCGAACGCCCGCTCCTCGTCTATGGTGATGTAATGACGCTAAACAGCGCTCAGTCTGCTCATCTCCATAGGGACAAGGCGCTTATCGTTCGTATAAAGAAGCTGACCGGGCATAAGGTTGTGCTGTGTCATAGCGCACCCAAGGACTGCAGCAAGATCGAACAAACGCGCAAAGATGAAGGTCTGCCTCCAGCTTGGGTCACAACAGTAGAAGACGATAAAGGTGAAAAGCGACTTAACGGGCCCTTCCCCGCGGGTTGATCTGATGAAGTGCTGTGCCGGCAGTGCCTAGACGCGAAGGAGAACGTGCTCGCAATTCTTGTGGAAAAGCAACCTATGCGAAGGCCGCAAGCCGGTTCCTAAAGCGGCTGATCGACCGGTTTGGCGCACGGCGGGACGTAATCACCGACAAACATCAGGCCGATCCGCAACCTTGCGCCCGTCGCGGGGCAGGCCGCATTTGGCAGGCATGAGTAAGTTGGCAATGCCGTTCGAGGATAAGGAGACAAAATCCTGACATCGGTGGTCAGCGAGGTAAACGCATGCTTGCTGACTGATGCAGGCAGCTGCCAACATCGCAGAACATTCGTATGGATTACCCTTCGATGCGCATACGCATCATCTTGTGTGGGTTTGCCTCGATCGTCTGCAGGTAGGCTTTAACAGCAGCGGCAGGCACACTGTCACCTTGCTCGTATTTCTGAAGAGTTTTCAGGTCCACGCCAAATATGACGGAAAATTCCTTTTGGGTCAGGCCGACTGACAATCGGACTCTTTTGACCCACTCTTTAGAGGCGTCTTTAGACGTCAACTTAGGAGGTTTCCGAATAAACTCAGGGTGAACTCCGGCGTCCGCAAGCTCGTTTGCCAAACGCTCTCGCGAGGCGACCTTTGGCAGAACCAACAGGACTTCACCCTCATCAATCACGCTCTCTACGGCTCTCTTAGCAAGCAGGAGCTTCAGGCCGCATTGTGCGAGAACTTGCGTTGCCGCAATTGCATTGATTTCAACAGGGTCTCCTTCAGGATGAAGAACGACGCTTTCTTTTGAGCCGGACTGGTTTCGGTCGACGACCTGGATTGGCCCCAGTCGTCCGAACACCTCCTTCAATTCTGCATTCTTCATAATCCAACTCCTCAAGCACCAAAGCAGCAATCTGACGAAGCCGACTGGCGCCCAAACCATTTGGATCAAAGCCCTCCCCGTGCAGGTGAAGACCTTTCGCAAAAATATGCCGGCGCTCCTGATCGACCTCAACTTCAGCCATAACCTTCAAGACCCCTTCGGGGATTTCGATAGATATGATTACAACGGGGTCATCCGTGTCATCGAGCAGGATCAATCGTTTCTCCAAATAATATATACCCTGATAGGGGATCACATCAAGAAAATTTCAAGAAGCTTTGATCGCGGATTTAACCTCTCGGAACAAGGCTTTGATTTCAGTAGCGACCACAGGGCTATGAGAAATACGCCTTCATCACTCAATATCCCGTAACCTTGGCCCCTACCGAACAGCCACCATCGAATTAGAAGCGCGCTGCAGGAACACATTCATTGCAGATGTTGTGCGGAAATGGATCGTCCTAGGCATTGCATAAACAAGAGCAGAGCGCGAATGCGCTGCCTGGATCGCCGCCGCCAAAGAGGAAATCGCCGATGAGGCGTGCCATCTTGAGAAGGGCGAACCTACGCTCGCTCGCTTTAGACAGATCTGAGCCCTGCCATGGAACAAGGCCGCAATCCCTCGTATCGGTCTGTTCCCCTACAAACGCGCCACCAAGTGGCCCCCGCCCACATCATCTAGCGTCACAATATCGGGCGGGTCCCCAACGGCACGAACCGGGCTTGGCGGATCGCTTGCGGCGAGCACGCGCGCAGGCAGCACCCGGTCAGGATCAGCATGGGGGCACAGCTTCGATCAATCGCTGCGTATAGGGGTGGCGCGGATCACCAAAGACCTGCGCCCCTGTTCCCATCTCTACGATCTGGCCCAAATAGATCCCCGCTACCCGGTCCGCGATATTCTCGACCACGGCCATGTCATGGCTGATGAAGAGATAGGACATGCCCATCTCGCGTTTCAACTCGGCCAGCAGGTCTAGCACCGTAGCTTGAACCGCTACATCAAGCGCTGAGAAGCTTTCGTCTGCGATAATCAGTTTTGGGTCTAGAGCTGCGCGATTTGATCTTCAGAGCCCGACGATCCCCCGAGGAATGGCATAACTTCTTGGAAGACTTGGTGTCAGACCCAAGCATCGTTGACCGCGTCAAAAACAAATGGCCCGGTAGCAGTCGAACGGTTGCCGTCAACTTTAAAGCGCATTTCAGAGAGCTCCTTCACTAATGCTGTCGTGTTCTGGATGCTGCACATCAATCAAGGGTCTTCAATAGACTGCTGACCCTCGAGAGGCCAAGCTGGAGATTGACCTCTTCTCCACCACCAACCCCAATCCGGATATGTTGCGGCTGCCCGTAGGCGCTCCCGGGCAAGAGAAAGGTCCTGTAGGGGCTTGTCAGAAGCCGCTTGGCGAATTCATCCCCGTCAATATCAGCATTCAGGCGAGCCAATCCGATCAGCCCCGCACGAGGGCGCACCCAAGAAAGCTTCGGTTCTTCAAGAACAAAGCTATCAAGCTTTGCAAGATTTGCGAGCCCGTCTTCCCGCGCTTTTTTCATAGCAGCGTCATATCGGTCTGGGCGCATCGCGACTTCGGCGATCACCTCTCCCATGACATTCATGATCTCACTAGAGTTTTCTCTCAAAATGACGGCGTCCATCACCAGGTCACGGTTCCGACAGATCAACCATCCTGTTCGCAACCCTTGAAGACCAAGCGCCTTGGAAACGCTTCCTGTGGTAATGCCTCTCTCATAAAGCCCCGCAATGGAGGGTGAACGGCTTCCCTCCCATTCCAACCCGGCGTAGACCTCGTCGACGATCAGCCAAGCGCCCACGCGTCTGGCTTGGTTTACCAGCTCACCCAGCTCAGATTCTGAAAATCGCTGGCCGGTCGGATTGTTGGGGTTGGTAACAAAGATGATTTTAGTGCGTTCATTCACCAGATCAGACAATTGATCCATCGGAAATTTCCAACCTTCGTTATCGCGCCGAACGAGATGACGGATCCTACTGCCGACAGCCTTGCCCAGAACTTCAGCCTGTGGCCAGCCCGGTGTCTCGATGATGATTTCATCATCTGGCTCTAGCAATTGCATGATGGCGAGGTAGTTGGCTTCCGCCGCTCCTGCGGTGATCAGGACATCATCCGGATCGCAAATCCCTTCCAAACCTGTTTCGCGCAAAACGTGGCTTCTAAGAGCCGGCAATCCCCTGAAGGACTTTCCATTCCAATCTAGGGGAAGCTCCGGATCGAGTGCGTCAATGAATTCACCAAGCTTTGGCGATTGCGACAGCGAAAAGCCAACAATGGCCTCCGGATCGGCTTCAGTCGTCTCGAGAAGGTATTGGAAGAGGGTGTGGATCTTGACTTTCATGTTGAACCTGTATTGATGCAATTGAAGGAGATATATAATGAAATCAGTAAGTTACGTATCTGGAAAGCCGAAAGAAGTCCATGTTTTGGACTATGGGCTGTTCAAGGTCCACGCCAACGGGCGTGTAATCGGGATCTGCGGCTTTCTCATTCGCACGACTGCCGGTGAGAACATCCTCGTCGATACAGGATTTCCTCGTAAGTACGTTTACGACATCGCAACCTCCTCAACCGAAGATCGGCTTGGCGAGTTCGGGGAGGTTCTGGAGCTGACAGAAGAGAACCTGCCAGAAGCGCAGCTGGCGCGGGCCGGGGTTAAGATGGACGACATCGACTTACTCATCATGACGCATACTCATATCGACCACGTCGGCGGCATTTCAGACTTCCCAGGACGTCCGATTTTGATGTCTGCCGCAGAGCGCAAGCTAGACCGTCCGCTGTACTGGGGAACAATCCAGCCTCTCGAATGGCCAGATCGCAAATACCTGCTGGTTGAAGAAGATACCCAGATCGGCCCCGATTTCCGGATCTTGCATGTTCCCGGGCATGCCCCTGGCCAGCTCGCGATCGAGGTCGACCTTCCGGAGACCGGCACTGTTCTCATTACCGGCGATGCAATTTCCCGACCTGCTGAGGTCGAAGAGGGCTTTGGTGGCTCTTGGGATGTTGCACGAGCACAGGAAAGTGGCGCGCGCCTGATGAAGCGCGCGGCAGAGCAGGATGCTTTTGTCATTTACGGCCACTCCCCGGAGCAGTGGCCATCCCTGCGCAAGTCACCAGAGGCCTACACCTAGCGAACATCGCGGCCTTGGTTTAAAATGATCACGTTCCCGCTGGAGATGTCTCCGGCGGGAGAGGCGAGAAAGCGCACCCATTCCGCGACCTCGGTAGGCTGCATCGGCCGACCATGCGGCATTTGCGCAATAGCCGCATCGAGCACTTCTTGACTCACCACATCAAACAAAGGCGTCTCTGTCATCGCCGGCGCGATCGAATTGACCGAGATCTTATCGTTGGCAAAACGTCGTGCAAGATCTTTGGTCAGTGTGTCTAGAGCCGCTTTACTAGCACGATAATGGGGTGGGTCAAAAACATCAAAGTTGTAGGCGCCGTTTGAGGAAATATTGATGATCTTGCGTACACCGTCGCGCCCCTGCATCAGCTTTATCGCCGCTTGACTGCAATGAAACGCGGAAGAAAAATTCAGGTTCATTTGCAGATCAAGCTCGGCGGGGGGGATGTTGGGAAACTCAGACATCAGGCAAGTGCCTGCGTTGTTCACCAAAATATCTACACCACCTGCCTCTTGATGAATGCTCTCGAAGCAGGCCGCGATTTGCCCGGCATCTGTCAAATCCACCTTCAATCCTCTGAAGTTAGACCCGAGCTCTTGCTCCATTTCCACAAGTGCCTTGTGATTGACATCAACGCCAAAGCACCGCCGCCCATCTTTCAGCAGAGCAGCGGTGATCGCCCTCCCCATTCCGCCAGCAGCTCCAGTGATCACGGCTACAGATTGTTTTATCATCGCTTTGTACTCCTTCTTGATGTTCAAGTGACAGCCGCGCGGACGCGGTATGCGTCACGATCCCAAAGCCTGTCTCTTATGATCTCAGACAAAACCGTCGCCGCACGTTGGATGTCTTCCGCATTTGTATAGAGAGGAGTGATGCCGAAACGCAGGATGTCAGGCGCCCTGAAGTCACCGATCACATTGCGATCAATCAGCGCCTGCATGATTGCATAGCCCTCTGGATGTCGAAAAGAGACCTGACTACCGCGCTCAGCAGCCGTACGTGGTGAGGCCAACTCCAAGTCGGGGCAATGCTGCATTACCGCCGAAATGAACATGTCGCCCAGACATTGGGATTCACGCTCCAGCGTCGCGAGGTCCACATCCTCATAGAGGGTCAAAGCCTCGTTTAGCGCCGTCATGGATAAGATCGGAGGGGTACCCGCCTGCATTTTCTTAATGCCTTTGCCAGGCCGATAAGACGGCTCAAAAGCAAAGGGTTCTGCATGACCCATCCAGCCCGCGATGGCCGGTGAGACAACATCGCTATGCCGCGGCGCCACATAAAGGAAAGCCGGGGCACCGGGCCCGCCGTTCAGAAACTTATACCCGCAGCCCACAGCAAAATCAGCGCCGCACTCAGAAAGACGAACAGGGAAAGCACCTGCGGAATGCGCAAGGTCCCAGATGATGATGGCGCCGGCATCATGAGCCGCCTCCGTTACGGCCTTCATATTTCGACGCCGCCCCGTGCGGTAATCGACCTCGGTAAGCATGACGATGGCGACAGTGTCATCGATGGCGACTTCAACCTCTTCGGAAGGGAGTGCCGCAACTTCAAACCCGTCCTTCACCAGCCGTGACAACCCTTGTGCGACATAAAGATCGCTCGGGAAATTCCCTACATCGGAGAGAATGCGTCGGCGCTGTCCGACGAGATCAACGGCCGCACCCAAGACCTTAAACAGATTAACAGAGGTGGAATCCCCAACAGCTACAGTTTCCGGTTCAGCGCCAATTAGCGGCTCGATCCGGCGAGCTACCTTTCCAGGCAAATCGAACCATTCAGCTTCGTTCCACCCTTTTACAAGTGATCTGCCCCACTCGTCTTTGACAGCGCTTGCAAGCCGGTCCGGCACCGACCTCGGCAGTGGCCCCAGTGAGTTTCCATCGAGGTAGACAATCTCATCCTCAAGGAGAAACTGGTCTCGACGATAAAGCGAGGCGCCGCCCTTAAGGGTCTGGGCTGCGGAGGAATGTGACATAAACTTCCAATCTTTTAAATTTCGTCGTAGATACACTAGATCATATATGATATTCAAGTTCGTATGAAAAACACCAATAGAGCCGAAAGCGCGTATGAGATGCTTAAGAGGTCCATACTTAATGGAACCCACGCTCCCGGCGCGCCGCTTCGGGTCGCGACGCTATCCAAAAACATTGGCATCAGCGCCACGCCTGTGCGCGAAGCATTGTCTCGACTGGAAGAGAAACAACTCGTCGTCGCGAGCCCGAACTGTGGCTGGCGCGTTGCACCTGTGTCGCTAGAGGACCTTAATGATCTTGAAGATGCGCGGCTGTCGCTCGAGCAACGATTATTGCAAGATTCCATCACTCACGGCGGAATGGAATGGGAGACAGAACTAGTCGCCGCCCACCACCGGCTGATGCACACCCCGCAGCCTATAGGGCGAGGTGCCCTCGCAGATCGGGAGCTTTGGGCAAACGCCCATGATAACTTTCATGTGAAGCTCATCGCGGCAGGTCGGTCTACATGGCTCAAGTCATTCCATGCCGTGACGCTGGAACAGCTTCAGCGCCATCATCATGCACTGCTCTTTCATCCCGGATCGATTAACCCCGCACGTCAGGACCAGCATTCGGAGGAAACGCTGGAGCTGCTGCGACAAGCGCTCGCGCATGATCACCACACAAAACTCATGGAAGCCGCGCTTGATCGGGACCAGAAGACCGCAGGAGAGCTTCTAAGTGAGCACGTTCAGATCACAATGTCGGTCTACCGCTCCGTGGTGGGTGCTGGAGACGGCTAATCGACTGCTATCAAAAGGGAGGAACCACAATGAACAAACTATCACTAGGCGCCATCGCGTTAGCGGTACTAGGCCAAGCCGCCGCCGCTGAAACGCTTGTCGTTGGCGCATACTCAGCTAACCCGCCTTGGGAATACAAGAACGATCAAAGCACGTTTGAGGGCTTTGAAGTAGATCTGGTTGAGGAGATCGGCAAAAGAGTCGGTGCAGATATCGAGTTTCAAGACCTCGGCTTCCAAGCGCTTTTCGCTGCAACTTCTTCTGGACGGATCGATATGGCGATTTCGACCATTACAGTAACCGATGAGCGGCTTCAAAATCAGTCATTTACACAAGGGTACTACGACAGCGATCTGGCGCTGATTGGGCGGCAAGACGGGGACGTATCAGACATGGCCAACATGGAGGGCAAAACCGTCGGCGTTCTATCGTCGTCCATCGCAGAAACGTGGGTGAACGCGAATGCCGAGAGCATCGGCTTTGACAGCATCCGTGGCTATACTACGCAACAAAACTTGTTGCTGGATGTGCGCTCACAGCGTTTGGATGGGGCAGTAGGCGATCTGGCCGGGTATCAATACGCCTTCCAACAAATGCCTGACCTGAAAATACTTGGGACGATCCCGACAGGGGACCGGTTCGCAATCATGATGCCCCAAGGGTCTGAGCACCTCGAAAGCGTTAACGCCGCAATTTCACAGATTAAAGAAGACGGAACACTCGCCGAGATCCATGAGAAATGGCTTGGGGTCGCCCCGGCGCCAGACACGTCGACCGTGACCGTAATGCCGGTACCAACCGCCGACTGACAACAGATAGAGCCGGCACCATCCGGCTCATCATCTACCCTCAGGAGATTTGGTCCTTATGGACTTCGTTAATACGTTTCTAAACGCAGAGGTTATCCTCCGCGTCTATCCAATGCTGCTTAAAGGAATTGGCAATACTGTCGCTCTGGCCACCACAACAATCGTTGTTGGAGGGATCGCAGGAGTTTTAATCTGTCTTATCAGGCTCTATGCCCCCAAATTCTTTCGTGGCTTGGCAATCGCCTATGTAGATCTCTTTCGGGCGATCCCGATCCTCGTCTTGTTGGTCATCATATATTACGCCTTGCCGTTTATGGGCATCCGCTTGAACGCATTTATGGCGACGACATTGGCCTTGGGTCTTGTGTTCTCCTCGTTCACCGCAGAGGTGTTCCGCGCCGGCATTCAGGCCATCCCCCGTGGCCAGACGGAAGCTGCAGCTGCACTTGGTCTATCGTTCCCGGTTACAATCTGGAAAGTAATCTTGCCACAGGCGTTTCGGATCGCAATCCCACCACACACATCAAATGCAGTAGCGATTGCAAAGGACACCTCGCTTGCATCGGTCGTAGCGATGCCCGATCTGCTAAAGCAGGCCACCGACGCACAGGCCCTCACCGCGAACCCCTCCCCGCTTATTGCCGCTGCCATTATGTACTTAATCGTTCTGCTGCCCGCCGTGCGTTTGGTTTCATATCTGGAAGAGCGATTTCGGAACGACGGAAAAGCTGCCTAATCGACAAGCGGCTCCCCCTACAGAAAAAGAAGTTTAAGGAACGGCATAGAAATGCAGGATGCGGGCAATCAAGCGGTTATCAAAATATCCGAGCTGAACAAATGGTATGGCAGTTACCATGCTTTGCGAAACATCAACTTAAAGGTGACGCGGGGCGAAAAAATTGTGATCTGCGGCCCGTCAGGCTCGGGGAAATCTACGCTCGTAAGGTGTATAAACGCCCTCGAGGCCCATCACTCTGGCACGATCGAAGTAGTCGGAACACGGCTGACGTCCAATATGAAGAACGTAGGCAAAATCAGGGCTGAAGTGGGGATGTGCTTCCAACAATTCAATTTGTTCCCTCACTTAACTGTTCTAGAGAATTGCACGTTGGCGCCAACATGGACGCGTAAAGAAACAACACAGGAAGCCAACAAGAATGCAATGCACTTCCTTGAAAAGGTCAAAATACCTGAGCAGGCAGGAAAATACCCTGGGCAGTTGTCTGGAGGGCAACAGCAGCGCGTAGCCATTGCCCGGGCTCTTTGCATGAAGCCGCAGATTATGCTGTTCGATGAGCCCACGTCAGCACTTGATCCCGAAATGATCAAAGAAGTGCTCGATACGATGAGTGAGCTGGCAGAAGATGGTATGACCATGGTCTGCGTAACCCATGAGATGGGATTTGCGCGAAAAGTGGCTGATCGGGTGATATTCATGGCGGATGGCGCCATCGTTGAAGGGAGTGTGCGTAATTTTGTGCCCTGACGCCTTTAGTTACGCCATGGGAAAGCGTTCTTCGAACATGATGGCGAGTTGGCTTTTAACGCGGTGCCATTCACGCACA
>JBDVDE010000129.1:0-24910 GCA_039942135.1 Hyphomonadaceae bacterium | reverse complement strand
CGCTCAGCCTCACCCCGCCCGTGACCCTCTGGCAGATGTAACAGGGCGTCCGGCCCGCTCTTATGCCGAGCCAGCGCCAGCCCCCTCAGCTGAACCAAGCACCGCCGCTCTCGATCGCCTCACCCGGCGCATCGAATCAGCGGAAGCCCGCTCGACCCTTGCCATTACCGGCATCGACCAATCCGTCGTCGGCTTGCTGTCACGGCTGGAAAATGCCGAACACAATCAACAAGCCCTCGGCAATCACTGGGACAATGTGCTCGGCGACGTCCAGAAGACCTACGACATTCTGAACACCAAAATTTCCAATATCGAAACGGATGATGCTCCGGCCAAAAATCAGGCGGCTTTGAGATCGCTCGAAGAAGCGCTCGGCAAGCTGGCATCCCACGTTTACGAAGAAAACGAATTGGTTGGCGAAGAAACCTCGGCAATCAAGATGCGCGTTGAAACCGGCCTTGGTGAACTCACCACCCGTTTGGACACTGTTGATCAACGCGTAGACCAGAGACTGCAAGAAGCCTCTGAAACCGTCACAAAAGCTGTTGCTGACAGCCAGATGCGGGTTGAAGGCACAAATCGCCATCTCGCCGAACGGTTCAGCGGCATGGAAGCCGAGCACAGTGAAAACCGTGCGCAGGTCGAAGACATCCAACAACGCCTGACCCGTGCTGAAGCAGGCACCAACGAAGCGCTTGAGCACCTTCAGTCGACATTCAACAGTCTCGACGAGCGGCTCGAGTCCTTCGCCGCCAGCTCAAGCTCGGAAGTCACCGAAATTACCAATGAGATCCGCGAACAGGTCGATGCGAAATTTGACTCCCTCGCTGCGGATATGCGCGCGCTGGTCGCCAGCACCCGCGCCGAAATGGCTTCGGAAATCGAAGTCGCTGCCAAATCGGTCGATAGCGAGATCATTGCGCGTCTTGAAAGTACGATCAGCGCAATGGGCGCCCGCATTGATGCCAGCGAAGACCTGCAGGCGCAAACCATGGAAATGGTTGGCGACACAGTGACCCGCGTGACCGAAAGCGTGGATCAACGCCTTGTTGCCGGACAGAACCAGCAAACCCGCGACATCGAACAAATCGGCGCGCAAGTTGGCCGTATCTCCGACAGTATGGATCAACGCTTTGCCGAAATGACCGCAAGCTCCATCTCTGGAGATGATACAGCAGAGCTTCGCGAAGACATGCTTCGCTTCAACAATGCGATCGATGCCCGCTTCGAACAGCTGGAAACCCATGACACCAGCTCGGTCGACCGCCTCTCGGCAGACATCGAAAAGCTGGCTGACCAACTCAATGACCGGGTCGAAGAGAGCGAACAGCGCTCCGCCAATGCCATCGAGCAAGTCGGTGAGCAGGTTGCAAACGTTGCAGAACGCCTTGAGCACCGCCAAGCACAAGCCTTGCAGGACTTCTCTGAAAAGCTTGATGCCAACACAAAATCCCATGAAGCCCGCCTATCGAGCGCGCTTACAAACGTCTCTGATCGTCTTGAGCGTATTCAGGAACAGTCCATTAGCTCGATCTCTCCGGTCCAGAAAGCAATTGCGACACTGGCCCAGCGCATCGAAGCCATCGAGGATTTCTCGGCTCCACCTTATATCGAGCGTGACGGCACGCCCGAAGTGCCGCAAATGGTGTCTCCAGTAAAAATCGACACACATATCGAAAACGAAGCAAGCGTAGGTGAAGAGCCCGCGTCTGCGCCTACAGATTTTCCCGCGACAGGAACACTCGCCGAGTCGATTTCCGCGACTGTAATGCCCGCAGCTAGCGCGGCGATCCCAGCCGACGAACCTTTCGAAGCTGGCTACAAAAACTGGTCTACGCCGGCAGCCGATGCTCCAGAAGAAACGCCAGCTGCTCCCCCCACAGAGACGCCAAGCCCCACATCAATCGACCTGCTCGACGAGATGGAACTGAACGCGTCTGCTCCGGACACAGCTGCAAGCGCGGAAAAAGAACACGACTATTTCGCCGAATTGCCACCGCCAGTAGATGACGGTGATGACGAAGCCTTGTTCGATGCGTCCAATGAGACGCGCGATAGCGACATCTTCGAGGATGAACCTGCACCGATGGCAGATGTCGAAGCCGAGAAACTCGAAGCCTTCGATGAAGCTGCAAATCCTTATGCAGAAGTCGAAGAGCCTGCTGATGATGATGGCGACGACTATATCGCCCGTGCGCGACGCGCTGCCCGCTCTGCAGCGGCTGAAACAGCCGCGCCAGTTGCTAAAAAGCGCGCCTCAAAATCAAGACCAGCCGAAACCACCAAAAAATCAGGTAGCAACGGCCCGGCGATTGCCGCCGGAGTTGCCTTGCTTGCTGTGGGCGGCGCTGCCGGTTTCATGATGTTCAACAAAGATTCCGGGCCACAGGCGGTCAATCTTAGCGGCAACCAATCTGCCGCAACCCCACCCGCCACATCAACAACCACGGCGACGGCTACGCCCCTTTTAGGTGCAGCAGAAACACCGGCCGAGGCCCCCACCGGTCTTGCCGCCCTGAACGCACAAATTAATACGGATGATGAAAGCGCAAGCGTGCCAAGCACTGCCGCGATCATAGAAGCGGATACCGCGTCCGAGCCCCCCGTCACGGCCCGTCAACCAGTACCGGCCATTCTCGAAACGCCTGCGCCTGCCCCCGTGCAAGCCGCCGCTACAAGCAGTACGCCCGTTGTTGAGAACACAGCTCAGCCAGCCACAATTAGCACGCTGACTTTGCCAACAATTGCCAAGATTTCGTCGATCGCGGACTTCGCCGAGAACGGTAACCCGGTCGCACAATACCAACTGGGTGCAACCAAATTAGCCAATGGCGATATCGCAGCTGGCGTCCAGCTGATCCAAGCTGCTGAAGCCCAAAACCTCGCAGCGGCGCAGTACCACCTCGCCAACTTGCATATTTCCGGCGAAGGCGTGGCCAAGGACCCTAATCTCGCAATTCCATTGTATAAAGCCGCCGCCGAGGCGGGAAATATTGGCGCAATGCACAATTATGCAACGCTCATCGCCGATACATCGGGCGGAGCGGCAGAAGCTGCGAACTGGTATCGCCGCGCCGCAGAATATGGCCTCATACAAGCCCAGTTCAACATCGCGACCATGTATGAAAGCGGCACGGGCGTTTCGCCAAGCCTCGTTGAAGCACTTTACTGGTATCAACTCGCCGCAAATGCCGGAGACCAAGACGCCGCCGCCGCCGTTGATGATCTGGCCAATTCCGGTGAAATTTCGACTGCAGCGATTGATCAAGTCAATCAGCGCGCCAGCTCTTGGACAGCCACACAAAGAAGCCCCACAGCCAATGGCAAGTTCAGCGACCAGCCTTGGGGCAGCGTTTCGTCTGCACAGGTGGCCAGCATTCAAAAAGTGCTGAACGGTTTGGGATATAGCGCAGGCGTAGCCGATGGTGCCCCCGGCGCAGCGACAAGAGCGGCGATCCGCAAGTTCCAATCGGATGACGGACAAACCGCAACTGGCGAGATCACCAATGACCTGATTGAGTCGCTAAACATCACGGCCGAGCGCTCAAGACGCAGCTAATCTCTTCTCGGAATATCGGGGCGCACAATACCGTTAAGCTGAACTCGCGCATGCGTGACTGGAGTCCCATGCCGATCAGCCCCATATAGGTGGCTATGATGTATCGTAAGCTCTTATTGCCCATAGCCGTACTGCAGCTATTATCGGCCTATCTGCCAACCGCGCTTGATATTGCGCCGACAATTGGCGAGCGTGCGACCGCGGATGGCATTCCGCCTGAACTGCCCCCGGGCGTCTTCTTCGCCATCTGGGGCGTGATCTTCCTCGCTTATATCGTCTTCGCTATTTATGCCCTGCGCAAAGAAACCGAGCTGACGCGCAGGCTGTCATTTCCCCTCGCTCTTGCAGGTCTTGGCACAGCGGCCTGGATGCCGCTCCAGCAAATCATCGGCAATCCCGTGCTCGACCTGCTGACCCTCCTACCCATCGGCTGGGCAACATGGCTTGCCGCCTACCGGTTTGACACCATGCGCGGTCTTGGCGGCAGTGCCATCAAATGGACCGCCGACGTTCTCACGGGATTATTGTCCGGCTGGTTGACCGTTGCCGTCGCCATATCCGTGCCGCGCGCCGGCCGCTTAATGCTTGGCCAAGGCCCCACCGATTCAGAATGGATATCGCTATGGTCTGTCCTCGGCGTCATCAGCACCGCAACATGGGTGTACAAACGCCGCATCAGCCGCACCATCTGGTATTATTTCGCAGCGGGCTGGGGACTTCTCGGCATTATCATGAACAATTGGCTGCGCACCGATTTCGGCTACTTTATCTGGATCACCCTATTCTTTAGCCTCTGGTTGATTTATCGCAGATGGGCAACAGGCGCCGTAGGTGCAAGCGCAAGTTACGCTATAGAAGGACGCTGAGACATAGATGGAATTCACATCGCCTGACCTGCAAGCCATTTGGGACCAATACGGGGCATGGGTTCTCTCCGGCACCTTAAAAGCCATCGGCGCGTTCATTGTCCTCATCATCGGTCTTCGCTTGGCCAAATGGCTCGGCCGCATGGTCCGCGACACCGCCCATAAACAAGACGCCCTCGACAACACGATTGGCAGCTTTGCCGGTTCAGTCGTGCAATGGGTTATCACCGCCGCTGTCGTCATCGCCACATTGCAAGTCTTCGGCGTGCAAGCCACCAGCTTCGTCGCCATACTCGGCGCCATGACATTGGCCATCGGCCTCTCGCTTCAGGGCGCACTCGGCAACATTGCGTCCGGCGTTATGATTATGCTGTTTCGTCCATATAAAATTGACGACTTCATCGAGCTTGCCGGTGTCAAAGGGACCGTCCGCGACATCAACCTGTTCCAGACCGTTCTGGCCCGCGCCGACAATGTGAAAATCATGGTGCCCAACACCCAAGCCATTAGCGGCGTCATCAAGAATTATTCCGGCTACCCGACCCGCCGCATCGATACTGTCTTCTCGATCGATTATGCCGACGATATGGACAAAGCCCAAAGCGTCATCAAAGCCTGTGTCACCGATGAACCACGCATTCTCGCCGAGCCAGAGCCCTTCATCCATGTCACCGCGCTCAGCCCGTCCAGCGTTGATATAACGGTCCGCGTCTGGGTCGCTGCAGACGACTATTCGGATGTCTTGTACGGCCTGACAAAAACCGTAAAAACAGCCATCGAGAACGCCGGTCTCTCAATCCCCTATCCCCACACCGTCATCGTCCAGAAATAGGGCTGGACTTTGCCGTTGGCGGTAAAACCGCCTAGACTGGGCCCATGACCGAGCCTGCGCCCCCACCTACACCTCTTGGCGAAACTGCGCCCATTGATGTCGCCACCGAGCCACCCCCAAAAAAACGTGCTTGGTGGAAAATCTGGACGCCGCGCGAGAAAAAGCCCAAACGCCCTCTCCTCATCCGCCTGTTCGGCATGAACCTATGGGGCAGTATCAAACTCGTCCTGATCTGCATTTTCACCGGCTTCGTCATGCTCGCCATGCAATTCGATCCGTCCGAGCCAAGCTTTGACGCCACAGACGCCATAGGGGCCTTTGTCTCGAACGCCGTGGCCACTGGCAAATGGGCCATCACCAATTTCTGGAAACCCGCCTTGGCCGGTGCCACAATCATTCTTCCGATCTGGGTGCTCTGGCGGCTCGTCACGCTGCCGTTCCGGCGGTAGCTTTTGTTTGTCCCCTGCGCTGGCGCGCAATGGGACGTGGCTTCGCCAGCTCATGGCTGGTTCGCGCCCAAACTTAAAGTCGGCCTCGAGCAACGCTCGCAAGCACAAGCGTGCGCCGGGCGTAAGCCCGCCCCGCCGGAGCTGCTGCGCAGCGTGAGGCAAAAGAGCCAGCCATGAGCCCGCAAAGCGGCGTCCCATTGCGCGCAAGCGCAGGGGACAAACAAAGAGCCAGCCATGAGCTCGCGAAGCGGCGTCTCATCGCATCAGCGGGAGACAAGCAATCAAGCCGCTTGCGCGATAATCTCCGCCACCGCCTCGGCATAGCGCGCAGCCTTCTTCTCGCCAACGCCGGAAATGGCTTTCATATCGCTCGGGCTCAAAGGCCTGACCGAGGCAATCGCGGCCAGTGTCTTGTCATGAAAGATCACATAAGGCGGCACGCCTTGCGCCTTGGCCGTCTCCAGTCGCCAGCTCCGCAGCGCCTCGTAGATCGGTTGATCCTCTGCCGAGATGACCACAGCACCTGTCTTCGCTTTGCCGCCGCCACGCGACCGCTTGCTTTCGCGTCTTTGCGCCGGATCCGCCCGCAACATGACCGCCTCGTCTCCCCGAAACAGTGCCCGCGCCCGTTCAGCATCCGGCACCACAATCACGGGCCGCATCGGTTCGCCGCCTTCAGCCAGAAGGCCCGAAAACAGCAATTCATCAAACACCGCATTCCAACCCGGGCGAGGCAACTCCTCGCCAATGCCATAGGTCGATAGCGCAGACATATCCTTGTCGAACCCGTCCTTGGCCTCACCCCGCAAATGGATAATCAGACGCCCGCGTCCAACCTTCTGGCCCGTCCTGAGCACAGCAGACACCGCCATCTGCGCCAGCTTCGTCGCATCAAAACTCGTACCGTCTTCACGCTTGCAACTGTCACACACGCCGCACGGCTCAACATCTGTCTCGCCAAAATACGCTCGTACCGTACCGCGCCGACAAGACCCGCCATTGAAAAATGCAAACAATTGCCGCGTCTTGTTCAACTGCACTTGTTTTACTTCGTCTGCCGCATCGCTCTCATACGTCCATGCCAGCGACCGCGCCATATCCGACGGCCCGAACAAAGCTACCCCCTCGGCAGGCTCACCATCGCGTCCGGCCCGCCCGACTTCCTGCCAATAGGCCTCGATCGTTTTCGGAGGATCGGCATGGATGACAAAGCGCACATCCGGCTTGTCGACGCCCATGCCAAACGCCACGGTCGCGCACATGACAAGACCGTCTTCCAGCAAGAACCTACGTTGGCGCTCCGAGCGGACATCCGCATCAAGCCCCGCATGATAGGCCAATGCCGAAATGCCTTTGCGTTCCAGTGCCTCTGCCAATTGCTCGGTCGCTTTGCGTGTTGCCGCATAGACAATGCCTGAATTGCCTTCATGGCTGCGCACCAGCGACACAACGCGGTCGGTCCGGCTACCGCCTTTTGGTTCAGCCGCCAATGTCAGGTTTGGCCGATCAAAACTCGCCACATGGATCGCGGGATTTTCAAGTCGTAACTGCGCAAGAATATCGTCCCGCGTCCGCGCATCCGCCGTTGCTGTCACCGCCAGCCAGGGCACGCCCGCAAACATCTCCCGCAAGCCGCCAAGCGCGCGGTAGGCAGGCCGGAAATCATGTCCCCATTGGCTCACACAGTGCGCTTCATCCACCGCAATCAGCGATACTTTCAGGCCCGATAGCCGCCGCGCCAACCCGGTTCCAAGCGCTTCGGGCGACACGTAAAGCATATCCATCTCGCCGCGTTCAGCCGCTTCGAGCGCCGCCTGCTTCGCCGCAAAATCGAGGCTTGAATCCAAACGTTCGGCCCGCACACCAAGTTCCTTCAGCGCATCCACCTGATCGGCCATCAGGGCAATCAACGGCGAGACGACAATCCCGCATCCCTCGCGCAACATTGCAGGTATCTGATAACACAGACTTTTCCCGCCGCCCGTTGGCAAAACGGCCAGTCCATCACGCCCCGCCAATGTATCGGAAATCACATCTTCTTGCGCCCCGCGAAAGGCGTCATATCCGTAGATACGTTGCAGCATTTCAATTGCAGGGGCGAGATCAGGAGCGGGCAAAGCAGACATGTTCCCATCCCTGCTGCGAGTCGATGAATTGAGAAAGCCTGTAAGCCCAATATCAGTGCGGCAAATCCGGCAAAGCGTCCAACAGCATTTCCGCGCCGGTTTGGGTCAAATGACTACCATCATAAAAAAGCGGCCCCTTGCTCGTCTCAGCCAAACAAAGATGATCAGGGCAAAACATAGGCACGGGGTCATACAAAAACAGCGCGCCTCGGTTTTCCGCCTCCTTCATGATTTCCAGATATGGGGACCGCGCCCGTTCATGCGCCTCGCGGCTGATCCAATCAGCTGATCCAAGCCACGGCCATTTGATCCCCCGTACCAAAGCCTGAGGCACATCAAAATCATGCGTCGGAACATCTAGCAAAACGTGTAGCTCAGTCTGATCAACCACCTGTTCGACAAACCCTTCGAATGCCGCATTAAACTCCGCCAGACCCGTCTCCGTATTTCCTCCATAAATGTCCCAGTGCCCAACAAGCATAGTCCGCTCTATCCGTCCGGTCGCGATGACATCTAGCACCACAGCTTTCATCATATCGCACTGGCGCAACATTTCTGCGCCCTGAAAACTCCAATCCAAATTGGGAACCGGTGGACACGCCGCTTGCGCAATGAACACCCCATTCGATCCCCGTTCGCTCGACCGCAACGCAATGGCCGAACTGAGCGCGCCAAGATGGCTGTCTCCAATATAAAGGAAATCCGGTTCATCTCCGCCCAGCCAACAGACCGAGAATGTCGGCATAGATCGATCCGGATCACTCGTTAGGTCGAAAACGCGGTCCAACCGCTCTAATCCACCTGTGCAAACGAGTTCCGTCAGTCTCTCATCTGGACCTGCCGCTGCGGTCGCCGCAAGGTCCACGGAAAACCGGTTCGGAACCCCATCTGTCATATGGTATTGCCAGCCGGTTAGCCCCAGTGCGATTGCCCCGCCGCCAAATAAAGCCAGCAGCGCTTTCGGGCCTGGCAATAAGCGGCCACGTCTGATCGGTTCTTCAACAAACCGCCATGCCAGCCAAGCCACGCCAATGGCCAATAGAATAACCCCCGTCACCACGCCATCGGGCGCACCGGGCATCAAAATATCCAGTGCCCGAAGCAGCGGCCAATGCCACAAATACAGCGCATACGAGATCAGCCCCAGCCCCACGAGCCACCGTGCCTCAAGCCCACGCCACGCAAAGGCAATACACATCACCGCCCCAAGCACCGGCAGCAAGCTCGCAACACTTGGCCACCACACTTCACGCGGCATTAAAAACGCTACCAACACCAACAGCACCAATCCAGCCTGCCCGAGCCAACCACTGATCCGAGGCGTGACATCAGGCGCAATCCCCCGCGATATAGCAACCAACAACAAAGCCCCGCTCGCGAGCTCCCACACTCTCAAATGCGTCGCGAAAAAATTGCCCGGATCAGCCGGAGACACCAGCACTGCCGCAAATGAAAGCCCCCAGATAAGGCCAAGCCCCACAAGCAGGCGATTGCTCCCGCGCGCCAACCATATCAACACCAGCGGATAGACGAGATAGAACTGCTCTTCGACCGCCAGCGACCAGCTGTGCAGCAACAAATTGTGCTCGAGACCTTCATTGAAATAATCCGTCGTCAGCGCAAAATACCAGTTCGACCCAAACCCCATAGCCGCCAGTGCCGAACGCCCCAGATCGGCCAGTGCCTCCGGCTCCAGCAAAACCCATCCAAGCCCCAGCGTCACCAGCAACACCAGCGCAAAACTCGGCCAAAGCCGCCGGATACGCCGCAGCAAAAACCCACCATAGCTAAACCCGCCCGCCGCCTGCTCGGACAGCAAGAGCCGCGTGATCAGAAATCCCGAAATCACAAAGAACACATCAACGCCAACAAAGCCGCCGGGCACAGTCTGCGGCCACGCATGGTATAGCACCACCAGCAGAACAGACACGCCCCGCAGCCCGTCGACATGCCGCAAATATCCGTGCCCTCGGGCCTGACCTGTCATTCTGTTATCCCTCATCAGCCCACACATATCCCGCGCAATGCTTCGACCAGAAACATATGCCGCCGCGCCACATCCGCAGGCTCCTTGCCATAGCCGCCGCCAAGCACACCGCACACAGGCACGCTCCGGACCTTACACATCTGCGCCACCATCCGGTCACGTTCCGCCAGACCGCCATCGCTCAGCGCAAGATGCCCGAGCCTGTCGTCGTGATGCGGATCAACGCCGGCATTATAGAAAACGAAGTCCGGCTCCGCGAGATCAAACCCTTGCGCCAATATCTGCCGCAGCGTGGTCAGATACACGCCGTCTTCAACGCCTCTCGGCAAGCCAACATCGAGATCAGATGGCGGCTTCTCGGTCGGCCAGTTATCTTCGCAATGCATCGACAGCGTGAACACCTCCTCGCGTCCGGCAAATATCTTCGCCGTGCCGTCACCATGATGCACATCAAGATCCACAATCAATATCCGCTTGGCCTCGCCGCGCGCCAGCAATTGCTCGGCCGCCACCGCAACATCATTGAACACACAAAACCCCGCGCCGCCGTCAGCATCGGCATGATGGCTCCCGCCAGCAAGGTTCACCGCCGCGCCCGCCTTGTGCGCAAATTCGGCCGCATAGCAGGTGCCGCCAACCGCTGCCCGCGCCCGACCCGCAATTTGCGGTGTCAGCTCGAACCCGATCCGCCGCGCCGCCCGTCGCTCCAGCGCACAATTAAGCACCGCCGCCACATATGCCGCATCATGCACCGTCTCCAGCATCCGATATCCCGCAGGCTCGGGCTGGATCAACATATGCCCTGCCTTGCGCGCCAATTGCGCCACCAGCGTATATTTACGCATAGGGAATCTGTGCGCATCCGCAACGCTCGCGGCATCATATTCAGGGTGGTGGATAAGCGGCAATCCCATGACCGACCATGGGCCGCAAGCCTAGTCCGAAGTCAAGGGGCGCTTAGCCGCGCGCGAGCCGCCTGCAACAGCAAGTCATCACCATCGCCAAAGTCCGCAGTCTGCTGCGGGCTTGGGCTCCATTCATGGCGTAATGTCCCGTCGTAGCATGGAGTTACGACACCGGAGGCGGACACTATTCTGCTAAGAGGCAACTCAAATCGACGTGAACCTACTATTGCGAATCGAGGTCCAGAAAATCTCTCAACTTCCTATAGGTCGCGCTATTCTGAGGCTCTCCAAATGGCGCAAGAAACTGCCATAAGTCATCACTATACAGCAACAGCAATTCTTCTATCGCCGCGACTTCCTCTACCTGATCAGGGGTGACGTAAAACGAAATACTTTGCACACCATCCTCAGACAAATCGACATACCTCACTAAAAAATCGCCATAAGAGCTTAGAAACTCATAATCTGAATCAACGAGAGGAATAATCCGCGCAACTTTGTCTTTCGCTTGATTATATAGATCCGCCTCCGCCTTACCTTCAAATGGACATCTCGCTAAACCGCAAATTCTAACGAAGCTACCAATAGACAACATTGCCCCATTCTTATCCCGTACAGAGTTTGTCATCTAACTTCGCCTTCTCTATTTGCGACTCGCCCCTCGGCGACTAACCCTACGAAACTCCTTCTAAACCGCAAAGAAATTCGACCGACCCGCTTGAGGAGCACTCCAAGTCTTTCTGGCCTGATAGCTCTCACCAAAGGGCGCGAAGTGTTCTGTCCAGAGGATCGCGTCCGTGTCATCGCTCGTAACCACCGGAGAGCCGCCCTCTAGACTCTCTCCCGCCTGTGCCCCATATGTTCACGTATGTCGAAGCGCGTCTCAGAAGCCCCTGCAAAGTTTGAAATGCAAGCCGCCAACACAGGTGCGGCGCAGGATGCTGCGGGCGCCTTGCCGTCGGCCAATTGGACCCCGCACAGGCCCGACCGCAACTGGGTTGGCCTCGATGCCAGCGCCCCGTTTAAAGTCGCCTCGGAATACGAACCATCCGGCGACCAAGTCACCGCCATTCCCGAACTCGTCGAAGGTATCCAAGCCGGCGAGCGCGACCAAGTCCTGCTCGGCGCGACCGGCACGGGCAAGACCTTCACCATGGCGAAAATCATCGAAGCGGCCCAGCGTCCTGCTCTGATCCTCGCCCATAACAAGACCCTCGCCGCCCAGCTTTATGGCGAGTTCAAATCCTTCTTCCCGAACAATGC
The DNA here is from genome assembly GCA_039942135.1 of Hyphomonadaceae bacterium. Lineage (GTDB taxonomy): Bacteria > Pseudomonadota > Alphaproteobacteria > Caulobacterales > Hyphomonadaceae > CALLCD01. The sequence goes on along the minus strand of JBDVDE010000129.1, from coordinate 12,923 downwards.
GGTCGAGTATTTCGTCTCCTATTACGACTATTACCAGCCCGAAGCCTATGTCCCGCGCGCCGATCTGTTCATCGAGAAAGAGAGCACGATCAACGAGGCCATTGACAGGATGCGCCACTCGGCCACCCGCGCCATTCTCGAGCGCGAAGATGTGATCATCGTTGCCTCCGTCTCGTGCATTTACGGCATCGGCTCGGTCGAAACTTATACCGCGATGACCTTGCAGCTCGAAACCGGACAACAGATCGACCCGCGCGAGGTCGCCGCCAAACTCGTCGCGCTGCAATATACCCGCAATGACATCGCCTTTGGGCGCGGCACCTTCCGCATGCAGGGCGACGTGATCGACATCTTCCCGGCCCACTATGAAGACCGCGCTTGGCGTCTCTCCTTCTTTGGCGACGATCTTGAGAGTATTGTCGAATTTGATCCGCTTACGGGCAAAAAGTCCGGCCCGCTGCCCGCCATCAAAGTCTACGCCAATTCACACTATGTCACCCCGCGCCCGACGCTCAACCAAGCCGTCACCGCGATCAAGCAAGAACTCAAAGAGACGATCAAACATTTCGAGGCCAATGACAAATTACTCGAAGCCCAACGCATCCAGCAGCGCTGCACCTTTGACATGGAGATGATGACCGCGACGGGCGTGTGCAACGGCATCGAGAATTACAGCCGCTATCTGACGGGCCGCAAGCCCGGCGAGCCGCCACCGACCTTGTTCGAATATCTCCCCGAGAATGCGCTCCTATTTGTTGATGAAAGCCACCAGACCGTGCCCCAACTTGGCGCGATGTACAAAGGTGACTTCAGCCGCAAAAGCACGCTCTCCGAATACGGCTTCCGCCTGCCAAGCTGCAAAGACAATCGCCCGCTCAAATTCGAAGAGTGGCGCGCCATGCGTCCGCAGACCGTGCATGTCTCGGCCACGCCCGGCAAATGGGAACTCGAACAGACCGGCGGCGTCTTCACCGAACAGGTCATCCGCCCGACAGGCCTGATCGACCCGCCCGTCGAGGTTCGCGCCGTGGCGGCCGATGGCGCCAATCAGGTCGATGATGTGATCGCGGAAGTCAAAGCCGTGGCCAAGCTTGGCATGCGCTCGCTCGTCACCACGCTGACCAAGAAGATGTCCGAAGACCTTACCGAATATATGAACGAGCAAGGCGTGCGCGTGCGCTATATGCATTCGGACATCGACACAGTGGAACGGATCGAAATCATCCGCGATTTGCGGCTTGGCGTGTTCGATGTGCTGATCGGCATCAACCTGTTGCGTGAGGGGCTCGACATTCCAGAGTGCGGTTTTGTCGGTATTCTTGATGCGGACAAAGAGGGCTTCCTGCGCTCGGAAACCGCGCTGGTGCAGACCATTGGCCGTGCGGCGCGGAATGCCGAAGCCCGCGTCATTCTCTATGCCGACCGGATCACCGGATCGATGGAGCGCGCGATGGAAGAGACCAGCCGCCGCCGCGAAAAACAGATCGCCCACAATACCGCCCACGGCATCACCCCGACCACGATCGTGCGCGAGGTCGCCGACATCCTCTCCGATCTCGGCGAGAAACCGGGCAGCAGCGCCAAATCCAAACGCACCAAGCGCGGCGACAAACGCGTGGCCGAAAGCAAAGCCGCCTTTACAACTGCAGGTGAGTCAGGACACAATCTAAAAACCGTCATAGCCGACATGGAAAAAGCCATGCGCGACGCCGCAGCAGACTTGGAATTTGAGGAAGCGGCGCGCTTGAGAGACGAGGTCAAGCGGCTACGGGAGAAGGAGTTGGGGCTTTAATGTCAATTATCGACAGAGGTTCCGTTTTCATCGTTGGCGCGGGGTGCTCCGCCCCATTCGGAGTCCCCGTAGGCGGGAGCCTGATAGATGATCTGGCAAAGCAGCTGACAAAGGAGTTTAAGCGAGCGGGAGGAAACAACGATAATAGGTATACAGATACAATCGGTCGCGCAATTTCTGAAGCATCATGCTTTCGAGAACAGTTTCGAAATTACCCTATCGGTCTGAGCCTTTATAACAGGGCAAAAAATCCTGATGGATTCGATAAAGAAGGTTGGCAGGATGACTTGAACAAGTTGATCAAGCTGGAGCCTCTGCTCAATGGGCAAACTTCAGAGACGATCGACGACTTCATCGTTGAGAATCCCGATTATGCTGACCTAGCTAAGATCGGAATCGCTTGGGCGATATTCGACACCCTCTACTCGCGAGCCTCCACGTCCTCGGGCTATGTACGAAAAAATGTATCCGCCCGATACCTTGAAGGAAGAGATTCTAAAGACAAACCGATCCAAATTCGAAACTGGATACACTTACTAATCAATATTGTTCGTCATGGGCTTCGCGAGCAAGGCGGGGAGATTCCCACAAAACACAAAGTGCGCATAATTTCATTCAATTATGACCCGATTTTAGAACAGGTGCTGGAGGAGCAGTTTCAAAATACGCAATCTGGCTATGACGACTATAGTGAATACATCGAAATAGTGCACCCTCACGGAGTATTTGACCGTTTCCCATTAGAAACCAACGACCCAGCAGAATTAATTAGTTCGTGGGCAGATAAAATAAATGTAGTTAATGAAACACCAATCTTGGATGCGACGAAGCTTGCCCGCAAAAATGCAGAAGAATGGATGATAGATTCGACCAACATCTATGCAGCTGGGTTCGCATTTTCCAAGCCAAACTGCGATCTTCTGAGGCTGCAAAAGAAGCATAAACATCCAACACCCCACAGCACGAACCAGCACTACGTTACATATTGTAATTACTCGGGCAGCGCTGGTTTGCGCGAAATCGTAAAACGACGTGTTGGCGAAAATCGTGTAGATCGCAGGCCCTATCAAACCGAACAGGCTGGCTCGCCAGATTCGCCCCTAAGCATTGAAGAATGGATACGAGGCGGCTTTCTCGGCGAAATGCCCGGATAGACCTATTCAGCTTGCAATTTTCCCCCCGCCTCCCCAGCGCACGCTGGGGTCCATGGCGGAGCTTCCGGTCTTTGCGGCCATGGATCCCAACGTGCGTTGGGATGATCGGGAAGAGACGCTAAGGCTTGACCTGCCGCACGCGCGGCTTGGCTGAACAACCCGCCCCCAGCACCCACGGGTGTCAACGCTGGGGTCCATGGAGGGCCTTCCCATCTTTGCGGCCATAGATCCCAACGTGCGTTGGGATAAGCGGGAAGAGTTGCAAATGACTATAGAATCGACGGACCGAAATCTTCCGACAAATCAAGCCAACGCGGATTCAGTTTTTCAATTTCTTCGATCTTCCAAGCCCGTCGCCACGCTTTCATCTGACGTTCGCGAGACTTGGCTTCCTCACGTGTTGGAAACTCGGAAAACCAGACCAGTCGGTCACACGCATACTGCTTTGTGAAACCATCAAACGTTTGGGACCTATGCTGCCAGACCCGCCGCGCGAGGTCCTCAGTATGGCCGATATATAACGTACCATTGCGCTTACTCGTGACGATATAGACATAAAAAGCCATCTCGCTCTGATAGCATAAATGGCGCAGAAATACCGTTCACACATAGTCACGACTACCCGCCTCCCCAGCCCACAGCATCTCGCAAAACCACAGCCCTGAGCCCGCGAAGCGGCGTCTCATCGCGCCAGCGGGAGACAAACAAAAAAGCCCCCCTTCCCTTTAAGCACGTTCCGCGATAAATAGTTTCAAACGAAACTAATTACGGAGCGATCCATGTCTGCCATTCTCCATCTCGCCATCCCTGCTGGTGATCTTAGCAATACGTTGAAATTCTACACCGATGTGCTCGGTTGCTCGATTGGCAATCGCGAAGAAGGCCGCTGGGTCGATGTCAATTTCTGGGGCAATGAGCTGACCCTTCATCAAAGCGAAGAGCGTCTGCCGAATGTCCGCCATGATGTGGATATGGGCGCAGTGCTCGTGCCGCATTTCGGTATTCACCTGACACAGGAAGATTTCGACGCGCTCAAAGGCCGTATCGCCAAGGCGGGTCTTGAATATATCGACGAGCCATATCGCCGTTTTGCCGGTGACAAGTTCGAGCAGGAAACCTTCTTCATTGCCGATCCGAACCAGAACGTGCTCGAAATCAAGACCATGACCAATCCGGACGTCTTATTCGCCACCGAATAAGTCTGATTCCGAAAAAACGTGCCAGACCAAGACGAGAAACGCCGAAAAGCCCTGATTATCCTAGGATTGGGCCTGACGTTCACGCTGCTCGTCTTGGCGGCCGCCGGATGGGTAATCCTCGGTTAAATCGCCTCTCCGCACCCCACACGATAATTTGCGAAGACAAGACGCGGCCAGCCGTGTAGGATATGCTTAACGTAAAGGCGGGGGCCGATACAAAAGGACACGATATATGCGCACGTTTTTGCCTCTCATTCTCGCGCCGCTGCTTCTGGCGGGATGCGCGTCGGATTTTCTTGTCCCCGAAACGCCGCAAGGGAGCGCGACCGCCGCACCTGCCGAACCCGATGATGGGCGCTACACCGTCATTTATCGCGGAACACCGGGCAGCACAGCCTCGAAAACCCGCGATCTTGCCCTGCTCAGAGCCTCAAGCATCACCTTGCAAAAAGGCGGCGACTGGTTTGAAATCGTTACAGAATATGCAGGACAGGATAAAGAAACCACGTCCGATTTCGAGCGCGATCCGTTTGGCAACCAAGTCCAGCTTAAAGGCGAGTGCGGTCTGCTAGGCTGCCCGTCCAATTCGCGCCCGCAACCGGGGTTTTCCGATGCCGAACGTGGACGCGAAACCCGTATCTCGCCAACCCACTCCTTCGAGATAATTATTCACGAGAACCCGATCCCCTTCACCGCAACAGATGGCTATGACGCTGTGCGTACCTCCGAGGAAGTCCGCGAGCGCTATTATGCGGACGACGATAATTAGCGACCGAACCTAAGTATTCGCAGCTTACAAGTGCGGCTCGATCACGACCTTGCCGACGACCTCGCGGCGTTCAAGCATCCGCATTCCGTCCAGTGTCCGCTCCAGCGGTAGGCGCGCATGTACGCGTGGCCGCGTTTTGCCTGCCCGCGCCCAGTCCCAGATTTGCGCGATATTCTCCGCGCCGCGCTCGGGAAACCGCCGCCCATATTCGCCCGCGCGCACGCCCACAATCGAGAAGCCTTTGATCAGTGGCATATTCGTCGACACGCTGGCGATCCGGCCCGAGGTAAACCCGATCACGCAGAGCCGCCCGCCAAATGCGATGCACCGCACACTCTCGTCAAACACATCGCCGCCAACCGGATCGAAGACAACATCCGCCCCGCGTCCATCTGTCAGCGCTTTCACCTCCTCGCGAAACCCCTGACGCGCCAGCACACCATGATCTGCGCCATAGGCCACAACCTCGGCAAGCTTGGTCTCGCTCGCCGAGGTCGCAATGACGCGCGCACCGAGCAATTTTCCAACATCCACAGCCGCAAGTCCGACGCCGCCCGACGCGCCATGCACAAGCAATGTCTCGCCAGCCTGCAGGCCTGCCCGTCGAACAAGCGCAACATAGGCCGTCAAATATGCCGCCGGATAGGCAGCCGCCTCGGCAAAGCCCATGCCCTCGGGCTTCATTTGCAATCCTTCGGCAGCGGCCAATGCATATTCGGCAAAGCCGCCAAATCGCGCGCCGCCCGCCACCGCATCGCCGATTTTGAACGCCGTCACCCCGTCGCCCACCGCATCAACCGTGCCGGCCATATCCATGCCGGGCGTAAAGGGCGGGTCGAGTTTGAGTTGATATTTGCCCTGACACAGCAAGATGTCCGGAAAGTTCACGCTAGACGCTTTGACCTTCAGTCTGATCTGGCCTGCCGCAGGCTCTGGCAGGTCCGCCGTCTCTATGCCAACGCCGCTCAAATCATCGCTTAATGACCGGCAGACAAAGGCTCTCACGCCTCGCTCCGGCGTCGCTCGACATAGGCCCGCTTGACTTGCTCCGCAATCTCCACGCACGCATCATTGGCAGCAGGAGACACGCCCGTAAATGCGGTAAAGCCATGCGCCAGCGTGTCGTAACATTTAAACCAGGTCGAGACGCCCGACGCTTCAAGCTTCTCGGCATAGGCTTCGCCCTCATCGCACAAAGGATCAAAGCCTGCCGTTGCTACAATCGCAGGCGACAAGTCGCTCATCTTTCCTTCCAGCATTGGCGAGATCAACAGATCCGCCCGATCCTGCCCCTCTGGCAGATAATGATCCATGAACCAGTCCATCGTCTCGGTAGAGAGCGGATAAGTCTCGCCATAGGTCGCGCGCGAGGGATAGTCATGGGTAAGGTCCGTCGCTGGATAGATCAGCAATTGAAGGTCTGGAACCGGCTTATGCTGGCGGTTCATTTCTTGCGTGATAATCGCTGTAAAATTGCCGCCCATACTGTCCCCGCCAAGCGCAGCATGTCCCGCAGGCGCGCCATAAGCTGCCGCATTTTTGAGCGCCCACTCATAGGCGAAGATACAGTCCTCCAGCCCCGCAGGAAACTTGTGTTCTGGCGCCAGCCTATAATCGACCGACAGCACTGGCCCTCCGGTTGTCTCTGCCAGCATACCGCAAAACGCATGGCATATATCGAGATCGCCAATCACCCCGCCGCCCATATGCAAATACACCATCATCGGGCTACGTCTGTCTTGCACGTCAGGCATATACATCCGCACCGGAATATCGCGGTCAGGCGCATTGAGCGCGAAATCGCTGATCGATACACCGTTGCCAAGCGGCGCGGCCAGCATGGCCAATGCCTGAGCAGATCCAGCCCGCGCATCCTCGGCCGACAGGGTCGACATTGCTGGCTCTTTCGCCGCGCCATGCGCAATCAATTGAAATCGCGGATCAAGCTTACGTCCGCCGAGCTCAACAGCTTTGCCGCCAGACATCGCTACAAGTAACCCGTCGGGAAGTTTCAACAGCGTTTTGATCAATATCGATTGCAAGCTCAAATCAGTATTCCTCTTGGCCGTAAAACGACGCGTTATCCGTCAACAAGCACAGCCTGCAAACCGCCAAGCAGCAGGGACGCCGCAAACTCTGTCGCGCTCTGAACATCTACGGGCCGCCTGACCAACATATGATCGCCGACCTCACGCGCAATCCCGATTGCCGATGCCGCCAGATATTCGGAATCCACACGCGGCGCACCGCCTTGCCCGAGCATATCCTCGAACATCATCCGTATCTCTTCAAAAATCGTGAGCATTTCCGGCGTATCCACCCGCACGCCAATCAGCGCGATATGCGGTGCACCGCCACTGATGGCATCAAAATTCTCGTCCGCCAAAAACTGGAAATAAGCCCGATACGACCCGCGTACAAAATCTTCGAACCCGACACTGTTTTCACGCACTTGCCCGAGCAATGGCCGGAACCGCCTGACCGAGTCGTCTGAAAGCGCTTGAAACACTTCTTCTTTCGATTTGAAATAATTGTAGAAGGTCCCCGTCCCGAGATCGGTCGCCCGTATAATATCGCGCACCGTCGTCGCATCATATCCCCTAATCGCGAACACGCCCCTTGCTGCTTCCAAAATCGCCTGCCTATTCGCAGCTTTCGAGCGCGCACGCTTGCCTGTTTCGGATGAGTCTAATTGGGAGATTGTCATGCTGGTCCAGCCGAGTTCGCGAGGGTTTAACCTGCTAGAGAGAACAAAACTGACGGACCGTCAACTTTATTCGGCAGACCCTGTCAAAACCTCGGGCACATCCCCGTCAAACTCGGTGTAGACGAAGCTCGTCCCACGGCTCCATTCATTGCCGGTCAAATAATCCGACTCGCTTATAAGCGCCCCGTCTGCCCGTTCATATCCGCGGCTGCGCACATGTGTGATCGTCGGGTGCCCTTCGACCGTTTCGATGGATTCCCAGCTCCCGTCCTCGTAAAGCGTAAACGTGCCGAGTGTCTCGAAGCCTGCGCTCGTCACATAGGAATAGGCCAGCTCGTCTCCGCTCGCCTTCGGATAGACAAGTGATCGGCCGCCATAAGAGCCGTCTTCAAGCGCATGATGGATCACAATCTCTTTGCCATCCTCGCTCCATGCCCAGCTTTGTACATCTGCCACACCATTGGTGTCCGGTGTGCCTTGGGCCGTCATAGGCTCTCCGCGAAATGTCCGCCCCGGAAACGCCGCCAAGCCGCCAAATGTCTCTTCTTGCCAGTTGGCCAATGCATGTGCCCGAGATGTCAGAACAGAGCGATCACGCGCATCTTGCAACATATCGTCGGTGTTAAGTGTTGACCATGACGAACAGCCGGAAACCATCCCCGCTGCTATAATGAAACTGAAAAACCGCATCCCTTATATCCGATCATTCACGCCCGCCCAGAAAAACAGACTGCCAGAAATTCGGAAACGCATCAACTCGCGGGTATTATCTCATACACCGGAAACGAAAACGGATCATTCCCATCCATCCCGAACGCCTTTTTCGGCGTGTTGTAATCGCCCGTCAGCATTTCAAAATGCAGATGCACCCCGACCCGCTGCGAAGACGTATTCCCGACTTGGCCAATCGGCCAGCCAAAGCCAAGTTCTGTGCCCACTTCCAGCCCTTCGGCAAAGGCATCCAGATGCGCATATCGCGTCACCAGCCCAAGCCCATGGTCAATCAGAACCATATTCCCGTATCCATTGCCCCAGCCAACCTCGAGCACGATACCGGGGGCAGCAGAATAGACCCACGTCCCGCGTGGTGCGCTAATATCTAGCCCCTTGTGCAACCGTCCATTGCGCTGACCATAACCGGAACTAATGCATCCACCATTCAGCGGCACAGGCGCAAATATGATCCTATCAAGCGCAACCGAGAGCCGGTCATATGTCTCCACCCGTCCAAGCGCATCACTTACGGGCGCATTGCGCACCCTCAAGCCGGCGCAAATTTTGATCTCTTCATCCGGTACAAACACGCCGACATCGGGCAAATCCGTCTGTTCCCCCAGATTGGCGACAGTCGTTGCCCCGTCATTCTTTGCCGCATCATCTTTGACTGCATCTGCCTCGACAGCGCCATCGCGCACGGGCGCAGGCGTCGTGACACATGCCCCCAAAAATACCGGAGCCAATAATACGGGGGCCAACAACCAAGTCAGTTTCTTCAACATTACGCTACTCAATTCCTATTCCAGTCATTCAACCGCCCGCCCGATCAACCTGCCCTATTGCAGATACCGCTAATCCAACACTTTTACGCGTTTGCGTCCACGTTCGATCTCAGTCATGAGGTCTGCCACATAAGTGTTAAAATCGACTTGCATTGTATGCCGCGCGCTTTCGTAGAAATGGCCAATATGGATTTTCTCATCGGCGACAATCGTACGCTCCATTACCGGTCTTTCAGGCAGTTGGTACTGCCTCGTCAGACAGGCGGCGACGAGCTTTGTTTGCTGCTCGGCAAAATTGACCAAAGTCGGTAAAGGCTGCGCCAGCCCGAGGAAAAACAAACTCTCGAACCCCGGCTTCACCATCCGCTTGAACAGAGGAAACCTATTCTCGTTCGGCATAAGTTCAGGCAGATCAAAGAATGGAAACTTCACATTGTATCCGGTCGCCCAGACAATCGCATCTACCTCCTCGCGCGTGCCGTCGGCGAACACAACACCGTCCCCGTCAAGCCTATCAATCGCGCCCTTTGGACTGATATCGCCGCAACCAACTCGCGTCAAAAACTCTCCTGATACGGATGGATGACCATCAAGCGGTTCGTGATCCGGCTTGGGCAAGCCATAGTCTTCCATCTTGCCAATCGCTTTTTTGATCACACCGCGCGCCAGTTTCCGCCCTAGCTTGGATGGCATCCACTTAGGCAACACAGATTTGTCCGAAGGCTTACCATTCATATATTTCGGCAACACCCAAACGCCGCGCCGCATCGACACGAGACAATGCTCCGCCAAAGGCTTCTGGGAAAGCTCCGAGGCAATATCCATCGCCGAGTTTCCGCCGCCCACAATCATGACCTTTTTGCCCCTGAAATCATAAGGGTCGAACGGATCGCGATAATGGTGCGAATGCACCTGATAGCCGTCAAAATTGCCCGGATATTCCGGTGTGCGCGCCGCCCAGTGATGCCCGTTGCAAACGATCAGCGCCTCATATTCGCGTGTCTCGCCTGTCGATAGCGCGACCATCCAGCGTCCACCCTCCAAGGGGCTAGCGGCATCCACGCGCGTATTGAACGTAATCGTGTCGCGCAGTTTGAAATGATCCACATAGTCATGGAAATATTGCAAAATCTGGCTGTGATGGGGAAAGTCCGGCCAATCCTCAGGCACTGGAAAGTCCTCAAACCCCATCCTGTATTTCGACGTATCGATGTGCAGGCTCTTATAACAAGAAGACCGCTCATTCGGATTATTATAATACCATGTGCCGCCAATATTATCCGACGCTTCGAAACAGTCATAGGCTATGCCGTAATCCTGCGCGCGCTTGGCCATTGTAAAACCGGAGCATCCGGCCCCGATAATACAGATTTTTTGGGCCTGCCCGCTCATCTCAATGCTCCTCAAGCCATTGATAATATGGAATAGATGATTGCCTATCGCGCAGAACTTGTCCATCACATGTTAGGCATTCCGTTGCTACAATCGCCTTGCAACCCGTCAGGACCGCCATGAGCCACAATGAGCAAATCTTGAAAACCATGCGAGAGAACATGGTCAAAGCCGTGTCCTTGGTCCCTTGGGCTCAGGAAATCGGCATGCAAGTGCTGTCGGTTGAACGCGCCAAAGTCAGCGGCAAACTCGTCTGGGGCGAGCACCTCATCGGCGATCCGGCCACAGGCGTCATCCATGGCGGCGTGATCACGTCCATGCTCGACAATCTTGGCGGTATGGCCGTCGTCTCCGCCCTTGATAAATTCCGCGCCACTGCCACGCTCGATCTACGTATCGATTATATGCGCCCTGCAGAGAAAGAGCGCGACATTATCGGCGAAGCCGAATGCTACCATGTCACCAAAACGGTGGCCTTTATCAATGCCCGTGCCTTCCACCCCGACAATGAAAAAATCATCGCCTCGGCCAGCGGCGCCTTCGCGCTCACCTCTCCCAAAAACTGGACCATGAGTGGAGGCGTTAAGTCATGACCGACACGCCGCAAACCCGGACCGAAACGCTCGCAACCTTCCTCGATGCATCGCCATTTGTGAAAACCTTGGGCATGGTCTGCGACATCAAGGGCGACGAGATGACCGCCGTCTTGCCATTCCAACCCAAGCTCATCGGCTCCGTCCCGCTTCAGGCCTTGCATGGCGGTGCCATTGGCTCCTTCCTCGAGATGACCGCAATGTCGCAAGTCTACCTGCTCAGCGAGAGCGATGGCATGCCCCGCCCGATCAATCTGACCATCGACTATCTACGCTCTGCCCGCGCCGAGCCGCTCTATGCCCGCGCCCATGTCACCAAGCTCGGCCGCCGCATTGCTAATGTCAGAGCCGAGGCATGGCAAAGCCATCGCGATAAGCCCGTCGCCAGCCTTCACGCACACTTTCTCGTCGCCCAAACCACGAGCTAACGCGAAGTTCACGGCAATGTGGCAATCCAAACCCCTCTATTTGCGCTAAGCTCCTCCCATGTCAGTCACGATTATCATCCCGGCGCTCGACGAGGCGGCTGCCCTGCCAACCACACTCGCCAGCCTTGCTGCATTAACTCCGCCGCCAGCCGAGATCATTCTCGTGGATGGCGGCTCGACCGACGACACCTGCGCCATCGCCCAAGCCGCGGGCATCAAAACCATAAAGACCAAGCTCGCCAACCGCGCCGCCCAGATGAATGCCGGTGCTGCCCAAGCCAGCTCCTCGATCTTGTGCTTCCTACATGCCGACACAGACCTCCCGACCGACTTTATCGAGCTCGCCGCCGATACGCTCGCGCGCCCATCCACTGCACTTGCCGGCTTTGTCTCGATCATGCGCGGGCCAAGCAAAGTCCGCCGTGTCACCACTGCCCATAATTATATCAAGACATGGTATGCCCCGCTCGTGTTCCGCCCCCTCAGCTTCTTCCGCGGCGTGCGGCTCCTGTTCGGCGATCAGGTGATGATCTGCCGCAAACCGGATTTCGACGCGATAGACGGGTTCGACCCTCGGCAAACCATAATGGAAGAAGCAGATTTCTGCCTGCGCATGGTTCGGGCAGGCAGAGGCCGCGTGCGCCAGATCCACCGCAAAGTCTGGTCGTCAGACCGCCGCGTCGCCAAATGGGGACCGGTGCGTTCCAACCTCACCTATCTCTATATCGGCATGATGTGGGGCCTAGGCCGCGCGCCCGACAAACTCGCCCGCCACTATGCCGATGTGCGGTGAGGACAAGTTGGGTAACAGCCTTGAGCTAACGAAGCTATGTCCCATTGTGCACTGATACCTCGACAGATTTCTATCAAGCCTTGGCCTAAAGAAATTCTGGTGGGAAACGCAGGTATCACAAACACCAGCCGCCTGATCTACATCTCAAGCAAGCTGGCGCGAATGTGGTGCCCACTCATCTCTAAACTGATCTAGATGCACAGGCTGCCTACAAGAAGAAGTCATCCTCAGGCTCAGCTAAGAACACGAACATTTCACCGACTTCTGGAACAGGCTCGCTCACCGAAGGTGCCGCAGGCTCGGTGTCAAAACCGACTGCCAACTCTTCGGCTGCGACAGGCGCAGCTTGCCCATCAGAGACGAAGTCAAAGAACTCGCCATCCGTTGATGGACTGCCAAGCGCAGCAGACGCAGAGTCCACGACTGTCTCCCGTCATCGCTTGTGTCTCAGATTTGGGTCTGTGCTAAGAGAGGGTTTTCGCTCATCATAAGTCTCACGGAGATTAAGATGAGATCGAACAAACAAACGCCAGGTGAGCGGATCGTCAAAGACATCAAACGCCAGACCCGCAAGCAGTACAGCGCCGAAGAGAAGAT
>JBDVDE010000128.1:0-75421 GCA_039942135.1 Hyphomonadaceae bacterium | reverse complement strand
CTCAAAGCGGGGGAATACGGATGCGCCAGCGCGCTCACCTTGTTGGCGTGCCGCATTTCCGGTCTGGAAAAACATGCTGACAAGCGCGAGCAGTCCGGCGATACCGGCCAGAACCATGACGGTCCGTTTGCGTTTTAGACGTGTTTGCTCGTTCATCCCGGTTTCCGTTTCTGCCGGAACCATACCAGAAAACCCAAGAGCGCAAGCATGAGCGGGCCGCCCCATATATTGATGAAGCGCAAGAGGCCGACAAGCCCGTCAATATCCCGCCGGAAATCGCGTTCGATGTCGCGCAAGGAGGACCGTGTTTCAATGACGCTTTGGCGTAGGGCAGACAATTCGGTGCGCTCTTCAGGGCTGAGATCGGCTTCGAGATCGCCGGAGAAGAACCCTTGCTCGATGCCATTTGCCTGTAATTGTTCAAGCCGTGTCTGGGCCGAGGCGAGCCTTTCCTCGAGCGTCGCTTGCTCGGCGAAGAACTTGCGCTGGGCATCGTCGCGCATCCGGTCGATCCGGCTCATCGGGCGGCGATTGGGGCTGCGCGATCTCAGATTGGTGAGTGCGTCTCCGCCAGCGAGATTGTCGAGTGCATTGAGAATAAATGTTGCATTGTCGCCAGCCGGATTGCCCGAACGCGGATCAATATAGAAGCCGTCATCAAGCACATCCGCATCGGCAAGAATGATGACCTGTGCGCTTTCGCGACTTTGGTCGAGATGGGCTGCAAGATTGCCATTTGCGATCGCGACAAGTTCGGCTTCCACCGGATCGTCTGGCAGCTCGCTCGCGGGCGGTCCGCCGGGAAACGCGGTGGGCAAGCGCCCGCTCAATCTGCCGCCAAGCACGAGATACCCGTCTTCGGCCTCATACGCCCTGAGCACGGCTTGGGGCTGCATGTCACTGCTGGCAAGTTCGGGATCGATAAATGAGGGGGCATCATCGGTGCGGATCAGAGAGTTGAAGCTGACGCCATTTGGCGGAAAGGCTTGCAAGGCACCTGGCGCTCCGAGGTTCAATGTGAGCGAGAGCGGCGCAGTGACAAGGTCATCAGACGACATCAAGGCACGGGGAATGCCGATAAAGAGCGGCTGGCCAACCTCGATCAGGCTGCCATTTTCCTGAATATTCACAGGCAGGGCATGGGTCGCATCGGCGACGGCTTTGTCGAGCAGCTTGACGCCCCACGCCTCCCCGAGAACACCGAGATCGGAGCGGATCAACCCATTGCTGGTGTCAAACACACCGCCCGCCGCTGCCGCCGCTTTGGAGGCCGGATCAACAAGGATCAATGCGCGTCCCTTGGCGAGGATGAATTGGTCGATGAGATAAGTTTGTCTTTCGGTGAGGTCTGCGGCATGTGCGATCAGCAAGATGTCTACGCTGTCGGGTATTTCAAGAAAATCGGGTGAAATCGGCGCGACCGTATAAGAGGCAGCAATCTCGCGCAGGACAAAATAATCTGTCTCGGTGCCTGTGCCTTGAAAGTTTTGCAGATCGGTGATCACGCCAATCGTCGCTGGCTTGGGATTGTCGAGGCGGGCGATCAGGCGAGTGAGATCATATTCGAGTGTCGATTCGCGCTCGGGATCGAGAAACGGGATGACCAGTTCATCATCGACCGCATTGCGCCCGATCAGGCCGAAATAAAGCGGCTCGCCATTAGCTGTGGGTATGCCGCTAATGCCAGCGGCCAGCGCTTCATCCTCGGCGGTCGAGAAGGGGGTGGGGTCGATCTCGACCAGATGCAGACGATGCCCGCCAACATTCTCATAGGTTTGCAGCAGTTCGCGCACGCGCTGGGCATAGGCGCGGATGACAGGGAAGTCCTGTCCGAGTGTTCTTGAGTAGACGAAGGTCAGATCGACCGGCTCGGCCAAGTCGCCAAGCGTGTCGCGTGTGCCGTCGCTCAATGTGTATTGATCGCCTTGGGAGAAATCCACACGCCATGACAACAGAGCTGGCTGGATCAATCCGTTCAACAGGAAAAAGATTGCGATGGCGAGGATGCTGGTTAGCGGGGTGAAGAATTTCTCGATCATGGTCTACTCCCGCAGCCTTGCGACCCAAAGACCGCATAGGGTGGACCAAAGGCCGATAAAGCCGACGAAATAGAATACCGAGCGCCATTCAAGCACACCGCGCTGGGCCGCCTCGAAATGGCTAAGGAAGGAGAGCCGCGCCACACTGTCCGCCGCATCGACGCCGAAACTGTCCGTGACACCGGATAAGACCAAAGGCCAACCCGCGACGGTAAATAGGAAGGCGACAAAAACGGCCATCACAAAAGCCGTGACCTGACTGCGGGCGATGGCTGACAAAGCCATGCCGATCGAGAGATAGGCCCCCGCCATCAGGAAGCTCATTATATAGGTAACGAAGATCGCAATATTATCAGCACCGCCAAACAGGTTCGTGCCGAGCCACGTAAACAAGCCCCCGGGATTGGTCCATGACAGCTCGACCTCAATCGGTGAGCCGAGGAAATTTACCGAGATCCACATTGGCAAAGTCAGGATGAGGGCAAAGCCCGTGACCGTCCACGCCGCAAACAGTTTGCCCATGATAAGCCCGCCAAGCCCGACCGGTAGCGAAAGTAGTAACTCGTCCGTGCCGCCGGCTTGCTCATCGGCCCAAAGGCGCATGGCGAGGGCAGGCAGGAACACCGTATACAGCCATGGATGCCAAACAAAGAATGGCGTGAGATCCGCGCGGTTGGTTTCGAAAAACCGCCCAGCTTCCCATGTCAGAACGCCAAGCGAAAGCAGGAAAATACCGAGGAAGACATACGCCATAGGCGTACGGATATAGGTGCGCAACTCGCGTGCATAAATCGCAGGCAAGCCTGTGAACGTATTGGTGAAGGACTGCCAATATGTGCGGGTCATGCGGTCGGTTTCTCCGCAGCATGGGTCAGCTCTGTAAAGGCGGCTTCAAGTCCGCCAGACGCTTCGGCGAGACCGCTAGGCGTATCATCGGCAACAAGGCGGCCACCATCGATTATCACCACGCGCGAACACATGGCCGGAACCTCTTCGAGCGTGTGAGTTGTGATCAAAATGGCCTTTTCTGGTGCCATTCGTGCGATTAAAGCCCGCACAGCGCGTTTTTGGTTGGGGTCCAGACCATCGGTCGGTTCATCAAGCAAGAGCACAGGCGGATCGGCCAGAATGGCACCTGCCAAGCCGACACGGCGGCGAAACCCCTTGGACAGGTCGCCAATGCGTTTATTGCTGACGGACCCGATACGCGCGTCTGCAATCACCCGTTCGACGGCTGTTTCGCGGGCGGCTTTGTCCAATCCGCGCGCCGCTGCCAGAAACCGTAAAAACCCGGGCGGGGTCATCTCATCATAGAGCGGGGCACCTTCGGGTAGATAGCCGAGCTGTCTTTGCGCGGTCTGGCGGTCGGTCACGATGGAATGGCCATTTATGAGCGCGTCGCCCGAATCCGGGTTCAGCACACCGGCAATCATGCGGATTGTGGTGGATTTTCCAGCCGCATTGGGGCCAAGAAAACCGAGAACTTCGCCCTTTTTGATCGATAATGAGATATTATCGACGGCAGTGGTCTGCCCGAAGCTTTTGGTGAGACTGTTTAGTTCAAGCATCGCGTCGCTGTTTCAAAGGCCCAAGTCCATAAGCTCTAGCCTTATGGCTTGGATTTGACCAGTCATTCCATGGCCAGTCATTCGATAGGAAGAGCGGGCTGACCGCATGCGCCCGGGTCATCTAGCTGATCTGCGCGCGCAAAAAGTCGTGCATATGCACGATGCCGATCGGGCGGCGCTTTTGCAGAATAAAGGCTTGCGAAATCTCCCGCTCATTAAGCGCGGCAACGGCGTGGCGTGCGCGCATATCTGATGAGAGTATGTAAGGGTCGGGCTTCATCGCCTCGTCAATATAGGCAAATATCTTGTTGTTGGCGACGATGCGGCGAACATCGCCATCCGTAATCATGCCTGCAAGCGTTCCATCTGCGGCCAATACGCCGAGGCAACCGAGCTGCTTTTGCCCCATAATTTCGAGGGCTTTGCTCATTTCGGTGCCAATTGGTACCAGCGGGAGGGCATCGCCGGTGCGCATCAGATCGCCGACCGTGCTGAGCATGGCGCCCAAATTGCCGCCCGGGTGGAAGCGTTTGAAGTCTTCCTGCGTGAAGCTTTTGCGTTCGAGCAGTGTGACGGCAATTGCATCGCCAAGGGCAAGCATCATTGTCGTCGACGTGGTTGGGGCGCTGGTCACGGGGCAGGCTTCGTCCATATCGGGCAGGATGAGCGCATGATCTGCCGTACGGGCGAGCGTGCTGCCCGCTTTGGAGGTGATTGCCAATAAGGGAATGCCGAGCTGACCCGTATGAGCGAGGAGGTCACCGAGTTCGCTGGTTTCTCCCGATCGTGAAAGTGCAAGCACAGCATCCTTGGGTCCGACCATGCCGAGATCGCCATGGCTCGCTTCAGCGGGATGAATATAGATGGCCGGTGTGCCGGTTGAGGACAGTGTGGCGGCTATCTTGCGGCCAATATGGCCGGATTTTCCCATGCCCGATACAATCAGGCAGCCTTCAAGCACGAGAAGCGTATCAATCACCGTATTGAATGTGGCGCCGAGGCTCCCGGACAGCGCTTGCAAAGCCTTGGCCTCAAGATCAATGATACGCCGTCCTACCTCGTGGGAAGCGGTCGCTTCGGGGACAGTCAAAGGCTCAGAAATATCTGGCTTGGATGCCATTATCTGTTTCCTTTCGCTGGGGGTGTGTTGCGCCACAAGTGTAGATTCACGAAGGTCAGACTCTCGATTTCTATACTGGAGCCATTAGCATCAATTACGGGCCGAATTCCAAAAAAATCGACGCCTTGATCCTGATTGGCGACCGGCACATTGAATGTAAATGAGTAATTGGTGAATTCGGGCTGCAAAGAAAAGCGCTGCCAGCCCGATTGGCCTTCCGGACCGGAAAAATAATTGACCTCGAAACTCGAAGCGCCGCCTGTTTCTGTCGATCGTGCGCGCACGCTTATTCGCAACTCCTTGCCCGAAAAAACGGTTTCAAGATCCGGCGCGAGCCGGAAATGTGGGCCGCTATCAGCATTTGCAGGAAAAAAATCGTCTGTTGGGACAATGCGTAAAGCCGGCCCGGACTCTGTCGGAACGATCGCATAATCGGCGTATTCACTGGGAATAAAGCGGTTCAGGTCAACGCCCGTGACCCGAACAATGCGATATGTTGTGTTCCCGCCACTGATAGAGCCCGTTGGCAGAGCGCCACTTGGCTGGCGCATTGCAAGGGAGACCATTGCAAATGCGATGAGAGCAGCGGCAGGAAAAAAAACAGTATCGGTCAATGGGTTTCGTACCTGCCTACTGGAAGTTTTGCTCTGTCACTGTTAGCAGAACTGATTGCTTGAAGCGAATTTTATCGGTCCGCAGAGGAAAGTAAATGATGGGGACGAACGCACTACAGCGCAGAGCACGCGACGCGCGCAGCTGGCTGCATGATGCCTGTTTTCCGCTCTGGGCTGACCAAGGCGTGGTTGCGGGCGGATTTTGCGAAGCACTGGACCTGCAACATGTTGCAATATCATCAAATATTGCGCGGGTACGGGTCCAGGCGCGCCAGACATTTATGTTCTCGGCAGCAAAGCATTTGGGATGGTCGCCGAAAAAAGCCGACGAACTGATTGAGTTGGGGCTTCGAACCCTCGGCACGAACTGCTTGAACAAGGCAGGACTGTTTACCCGCAGGATTGATCTGCAAACCGGTCAGCCCGTGTCAGACGAGGCCGATCTCTATGACACAGCTTTTGCGCTACTCGCTATGGCCTCGGCCAGACAGGCGGGATTCGAGACGGGCGATTTGATGGATCAGACCACTTTGGCGCTCGAAACACAGTTTGCCGATCCCTCGGGCGGATACGCCGAAACGCTACCAAGATCGCCTTATCGGCTGCAAAACCCACATATGCACCTGTTTGAATCGTGTCTCGAAGCCTTTGAAGTCACCAATGACAAAGTGCACCTGCAACGCGCGACCGCCCTGAGAAGCTTGTGTGTTGACCGGTTTATCGATCCCGAGACGGGTATATTGGGCGAAGCGTTCGAGCTGTCTGACTGGCGTGTGGCCGATGGAGATAAGGGCGAAGCGGTTGAACCAGGGCACCAGTTTGAATGGGTGTGGCTGTTTGAAAAATATGCCCGCCTGAGCGGCACCGGGCTGCCTGATCAGGCCAAGCGGCTGTACGAGTTTGCGTGCAGCACAGTGTCGGAAACGGGGCTGGTGGTACAAGCGGTCCGGCGTGATGGCAGCGCGTATGACAGCTCGGCACGCACATGGCCACAAACCGAAGCGCTCAAAGCGCATTTGACCATGCATCGCGCCGGAGACGCGGGAGCAGCTGCGCGCGCCGTCCAGTCTTACGATCTGTTGATGGACACATATTTGACAGACGAAGGCGGCTGGAAAGATCACTTCTCGGCAGACGGCGAACTCGTGGCGGATATGATGCCCGCCTCGACAGGGTATCATGTCGTTGTGGCATTTCTCGACCTCATTGAAACCTTCGGGGCTTGATCTGAAGCAAAACCAGCCGCAAAACAGGCCAAACATCACGTAAGGAACTCTCTATGCCCAAGCTCGTCCTATTGCGCCACGGCCAAAGCCAGTGGAATCTGGAAAACCGTTTCACCGGATGGTGGGATGTGGATTTGACCGAAAAAGGCGAAGCAGAAGCCCGTAGTGCGGGCAAACTGCTTGCCGCGTCGGGTATCGAGTTTTCCCAGAGCTTTGTCAGCGTGCAAACACGCGCGATCCGTACATTGTGGCTGACGCTTGCCGAGATGGACAGATGCTGGTTGCCGGTCACGCGCGATTGGCATTTGAACGAGCGCCACTATGGCGGACTAACCGGACTGAACAAGGCAGAGACGGCCGAGAAGCATGGCGCTGATCAGGTTCATATCTGGCGCCGCTCCTATGATACGCCGCCGCCAGAGATGGAGAAGGGGGCCAAGTATGACCCCGGCGTCGACGCACGGTATCGCGGCATTGATGTGCCCCAGACCGAAAGCCTCAAGCTGACACTCGAACGCGTCTTGCCATATTGGACCGAAGCGATTGCGCCGAATTTGTCCAAAGGCGAGAACCTACTGATCGCCGCGCACGGCAACTCGTTGCGGGCCTTGGTCAAGCACTTGTTCAGCGTGCCCGACGAGACGATTACAGGCGTTGAAATTCCGACCGGAAACCCGCTCCTGATCGAGCTTGGAGATGATCTTGTGCCGACCGCTGTGCGTTATTTGGATGAGACGCGCGCGAAGACCTTGCCCGATCTGCCATAATGTCTGCCGCGCGAAACTCCAATCATATACTGCGTTGCATGGCGCCGGACGATACTGGAATCATTTCTGCGGTAACGGGGTTTTTGGCCGAGCGAAAATTGAACATTATCGAGAGCCATGATTATGGCGATCCGGATACGGATATGTTCTTCATCCGCGCCGAATTTTCGACGGCCAATTCCGATGTCGAGATGCAGGCGATCGAGGCCGAGTTCGAACACCTCGCGCGTGGTTTCAGCATGGCGTATTCTTTCCGCGCGTCTGCACACAAACCAAAAGCGCTTATTCTGGTATCAAAGGCGGATCATTGTCTGAATGATTTGCTCTATCGGCATAGGCGCGGACGGCTGGCGGTGGATGTAGCGGCGATTGTCTCGAACCATATGGACGCAAAATGGCATGCGGACCGGCACGATTTGCCTTTTATCCATATTCCGGTGACCCCTGACACCAAGACCGAAGCGGAAGCCAAGCTACGAGATGTGATCGCCGAGACGGGCGCAGACTTTGTTATTCTTGCGCGCTATATGCAGGTGCTTTCAAATGAGCTGTGCACGGAGTTGCATGGCCGCTGTATCAATATCCATCATTCCTTCTTGCCAAGCTTCAAAGGTGCCAAACCTTACCATCAGGCGCATAAGCGCGGGGTCAAACTGATCGGGGCATCAGCGCATTATGTGACGGCTGATCTCGATGAAGGCCCGATCATCGCGCAGGATGTGGAACCGGTGGATCACCGCGTCACGCCAGCCAAGATGATCGCACAAGGCCGCGATATTGAAGCGCGTACTTTGGCGAGAGCTGTTGCTGCGCATGCCGAGGGGCGCATCTTTCTCAATGGGCAACGGACGGTGGTGTTTGCATGAGCGATGTGTTCCCAGCTGGTGACGAGGCGGCCATGGAGCGGGCTTTGGAACTGGCGCGGGCACAGAGCGGGCGGACAGGCACAAACCCAAGCGTTGGCTGCGTGATTATCTCGGCTGATGGCGTACGTGTATCTGAAGGCGCGACCGGAGACGGCGGCACCGAACATGCCGAGCAACTGGCGCTTGGTGCTTTGGCGGATGATGAGGCAAAAGGTGCGACGGCTTATGTCACATTGGAACCCTGCTTTGCCCGCAGTGCAGGGGGGCTGTCATGTTCAGAACGGCTCTTGGCGGCGGGGATTGCGCGCGTGGTTTGTGCTATTGCAGACGCGCACCCCAATGGACAAGGCGGCTTTGACAGGCTGCGCGATGCGGGTGTCGTGGTCGACGTGGGGTTGATGGCAGACGAGGCGCATGCGCTCTATGCCGACTTTTTTGCGCAGATCAATTAGCAAGCTGGCCTTGCGACCATAATTCTTCCGAGAGTTTGATACGGGCCGTAGCGCCTTCGGGAATTGTGTCCATCTCGTGCAGGGCTTTGAGCGGGGCGGCGAGGCCGCGCCGATTTGCAATCTGTACGGCAATGCCCGGCCGTGCGTTAAGCTCGAGCAAGGTTGGCCCGCGCACTTCGTCGATCACGACATCTACACCGACATAGCCAAGCTCTGGCACAGCGGTGGCGATATTAGTGGCGAGCGACAAGACCTCGTCCCAGCCGGGCAATTGCAGGCCTGTGAGCGGGGTTAGAAAGTCGGGGTGTTTGTCGATCACATCATCATGTTGGACGGCCCGCGTGGTCAGCCCTGTGGGAAGATCAATGCCAACGCCGACACCGCCCGTATGCAGATTGGCTTTGCCATCGGATTCAGATGTCGGCAGGCGCAACATGGCCATCACCGGAACGCCGCGAAACACAATCACGCGCACATCCGGCACCCCTGAAAATGCGAGCGTCTTAAAGATCGAATGCGGGTAGAGCCGCTCTTCGATCACGGCAATGTCGGAGCCGTCGCCGCCGAGCGAATACATGCCCGATAGAATGTTCTGGATGTGGAACTTCACCTCGGCCCAGCTCATCCGTGTACCGCTGGCTTTGCGCAAGCCGTTTTCATCGACGCCGTCGGCAACAATGATGCCGCCGCCACCTGCGCCGCGTGCGGGTTTGATGACGAAATCGCCGGAGTTCTTCAGCATGTCCGGAAGGGTTTTGACCTGACCTGTATAGTCAACCCGCCCAACGAGTTTGGGCACGGTAACGCCGGCTTTCAGCGCCATGGCTTTGGTGGTCAGTTTGTTGTCGACAAGATGATAGAACCGCTTGTCATTATAGGGGGCAACATAGTCGCGATTGCGGCCATTAATGCCCAATATGTGATTGGCCTTCAGGCGCCACGGCGCGGCGAGTTTCGGCAGAAAACTCATGCCGGATCATCCGGCCCTGGGATCTTTTCCCCAAACATATTGAAGCGCAAATATTCGGATAATTTATAGCCATTATAGCCGCCGAGCAGGACCGCGAGGCCAACAATCACCAGCAGCAATTCGGGGAAGACAAATGCGAGATATTCGATCTGTTCGTTCGACACGATCAGAAACGCGATGATTGCGGCAAAGATCGATCCTGCGCCGCGTATCAGGGCCTCACGTGCGCCGACTTCTTCCCACATGATCGACATGCGCTCGATGGTCATGGTGAGAATGACAAGGGGGAAGAGCGAGATCGAAAGACCAAGCGGAATTTCCGCTGCATTGCCGATGAGGGCGATCAGGGCCATGAGCAAGGTGACAATGGCCAGCACAGCCGTCAGCCTCGGGACAAGCAATAGATGCAGTTTCGAGAAATATGCCCTCAACAGCAACCCCGCGCCAACTAGGCCGACAAACAGGCCAATACCGTTCACCAGTCCGATTTCCCGGAAAGACAGGGCGATCAGAACCGGCATGAATGTTCCGAATGTGCTAACGCCAACCATCTGGCGCAAGAAGGCGATGACCAATGCACCGATCGGGACAAGGAAGATAGCCTTGAACACGATTTGCGTGCTCAGCGGCAGCGAGAGCATGGAAATCCAGTTGACGATCGGCGCGGCCGACTGGCTCGTCCATAATGCGTGTTCGAGCTTGTCATTGATGACATTGCGCACTGAGAAGCTGATCTCCGGCTCGCCTTCGGTACCTTCTCCGCTGACAAGCGGCGCTTCGCCATAGCTGAGCGGGATAAACACATCATCATTCGAGACGGTTCCCGAACGCGGGGATATCCGGTTCCATGCACCGTCGAAATAGGCTTCTACGGCGATGCGCGGGGTCACTGCGGCTTGCTCGCTGCGCACCGGCAATCCAACCACACGCCGCGCAGGAATTTCGGCAGCTTGCAGCACCGTGACGAGCAGACGCTCGCTTTCGCGCAGGTCGACCGCTGCGTCTTCGACCAGTGTTTCGACCCGTTCGTCGCGCGTATCCCGAAGGACCAATGCGACATTGCGAACGAAATTTCTGTCATCGGCAGAGCGGGATTTCGCCAGCTCGATAATGTCATCAAGTGCGAGCAGGAAAGGCGTTGGCTCGGTGCGCAAAGCGCGCTGGCGCAAGTCTGTCGCAAACGGGGAGCTCACATTGGGGGTGCGGGCGTTCCGGCGGGCAACATTGGACGAGTCGACCCGGTAGCCGCGCACCCGATAGAACACGGTTTGAGGGCCTTCTGCCGAGCGTTGTTCGAAGAACATGGCATTGCCGTCCTCATCATCCTGTTCGAGGATGCCGAAACCTGTGGCCAATGCGTCGGTTTCGAGGACGGCAAATCCGGCAGAACTTGTTGGTAAGGCTGCTTTGACGGACACAGGACCGGAGCGGGCGGTAAAGGAGACACGTGCCTCGACATAATACTCGGATTGGTCTTGATCGGGCGCAAGCGGAAAGCCAAGCTCGGTGACTTTATAAGTAAACAATGCACCGGCGATGGCTGTGAGGATCAGCACCACGATCAGGATTTGCATGCGCACCATGAGTATTGCCTCCCTCCATCTCCCGCGCAGACCTTATGTCCGGTCCTTGTGCGCGGCTCCCATTTGCCTGTCTCACCTCACATGAGCACAGGCAGGTATTGCTCTAGCACTTCGCTGACGCGGTGTAATCATTATCAGGATTAACCGCAATATGGCCTTGTTCGAGCATGTCGCGGCCAATCAGGAGTGGATAGTTAAATGTTGTCCGGTCGGCAAGGCTCACTTCGCCTTCGACCTCGATGCCGGCAAGGCAAAGCTCAAGCTCTACGACCGGGCGTTTTTCGACACCGCCGCCGCGTTTCTTGATTGAAACCGTGCGGATAA
Source organism: Hyphomonadaceae bacterium (assembly GCA_039942135.1). Lineage (GTDB taxonomy): Bacteria > Pseudomonadota > Alphaproteobacteria > Caulobacterales > Hyphomonadaceae > CALLCD01. The sequence goes on along the minus strand of JBDVDE010000128.1, from coordinate 63,892 downwards.
TTTCGCGTTCGAGAATACGGTCTTCGCCGTCTTCATTTGAAATCCGGAACACAACGACTTCATTTGCGCCGGCCTCGGCATCTTCCTCGTCGAGAATTTCTTCATCATCATCGCTTTCGCGGCGCAGCTCACCTGCTTCTTCATCATTCAGGGCTTCGCGGCTGAGGATTTCAGCGTGGATGGCGGACGTTTTCGCACCTGTGTCGAGCTTGGCATCCATGCGGATATCGACCGAGGTGACATTGGCGTGCTCGAGCCAGCCGAGAATGTGAACCTGATCGTCGGCCAATGCGGATTGGGTCGATGCTGCCATGAGCGCGGCGATCATGATGGAGCGGACGGGTCTGAACATTGGGAGGTCTCCGTATTCTAAAATCGTATCTGTCTGGAAAACACTTTGAATGTGTCCAAGATGGGGCGAGTTCGTGAATACTCTGGGCGCCCGGGCTGAGCAGTTTGATCGACCTACTGTCGCCAAGGTGAACGAGCAGTGCATTCACCATAAAGTACCCGCCGGGGCAAGCGTTAATCTTATGTTCATACTTTTCGCGGTGTCGGCGCGGAATTTCGAATTTACGGCGTCTGCATTGCGCGCGAAAAATCGAAATTTAGCGACGGTTTTTGGCCTCGCGCTTGCAGGTTCACGCGTGTGAGATTGACTGCTTTAATCGCGCGCTCCGAGCGCCTATACACATAAACGTGTCCAGATACCCTTGAAAGACCAGCCCATGGCCGATAATTCCCGCCGCCAGCCGAACCGATTATTGTTCTGGCCGCTTCTGCTCTTATGGCTGCTTATTCTCATTTTGGGATATTTCGCTTTGCCGCGGGAAAAACCACTAGCGCAGAAACAGTCCCATGAAACCTATGTCTCGGGTGAGAGTTTCGTAAGCTGGTTCGGGCTCGAACATGATGATGAGGGGTGGTACCGGTCCGACTTCGACAATGTTGACCACTTCATGCAAGTTGGCTGGGCTGTGGATCATATTGGATTTGGTGCGGAAGGGATGTCGCTCAAACTTTCAGATCAGGACAGTCCCACCAATCGCCACACCTCCGGCGAATATCAAAGACGCGGGCGCTATGGTTTCGGACGATATGAAGTGATCATGCGTGCGCCAGTGGGCAGCGGCCTTGTCACGTCCTTCTTCACCCATACCGGACCATATTTCGGCGACCCCCATGACGAGATCGATTTCGAAATTCTCGGCAAGAATACCCGCCGGATCTATCTGAACTGGTTCACCGATGGCAAAGTCGGGCAGGCTGTTTGGCATGAACTGGGCTTTGACGCGACAAAAGAGTTTCACCATTACGCGTTTGAATGGGAGCCGGACGCGATCCGCTGGTATATTGACGGCGAACAGGTTTACGAGCGCCCCGAAGGCACAACACCGGTCCCGCAGACGCCTGGCCGGATTATCGCCAATCTTTGGACCGGCACCCGTCAACAATACAAATGGCACGGTGTTCCAGCTTTTACGCCGCCCGTAGAAGCGGCGTATCAATGCATGTCGTTCAGACGCCTCGATGATGCCGAGACCCCGACATGTGCGGATGGATGGGAAGGGTTTCCCAAATCTGTGACACCGAAGGCAGATCATGACGCTGTCTCGGCGGTTGAAGATAAATAGGGAGGGGCCAATGGATAATGCTCCAAATAATGTGCCTGCATCGGCATCGCTCAAGCAGGCCTTGCCAGAGGCGATATTGGTGGCGATCCCGACTTTGAACGAAGAAGCCCATATTGAAACTTGTATCCGGTCGCTCTTGAGAGGGGATGACAGGCTTACCGACATTAAGGTGGTGGTGGCCGATGGCGGTAGCTCGGACCGAACGGTCGAGATTGTTAACGCTTTGTCTGCCGAGTTTCCCAATCTGTCGGTCGTCGACAACCCCAAGCGATTGCAAAGCGCAGCCATTAACAAGGTTGCCGCCAATGCTACCGATAAGATCAAGCATCTGATCCGGTGCGATGCCCATTCGATTTACCCGCCGGGCTTTGTCACGCAAGTGGCTGACGCCATGGTTCGGACAGAGGCGGCATCGGTTGTTGTCTGTATGGATGCGGTCGGGACAAGCTGTTTCCAAAAGGCGAATGCGTGGATCGTGGATACGCCGCTTGGTTCAGGTGGCTCGGCCCATCGGGGCGGCACGGCGTCAGGGTATTATGACCATGGTCACCATGCCGGATTTAATCTCGAATATTTCCGCAAGATCGAGGGCTATGATGAAAGCTTCTCTCACAATGAGGACGCGGAATATGATCACAGACTGGCATTGGCTGGCGGCAAAATTTGGCTCGATGCCGATATTCGCCTGTCTTATCTGCCCCGGCCTTCCGTGCGGTCGCTTGCCAAGCAATACTATGCCTATGGCCGTGGCCGTGCGCGCAATCTGATCAAACATAAAGCCAAGCCTAAACTGCGTCAGCTCGCGCCAGTCGTGAATTTGCTTGGGCTCGTCGCAGCAGGCATCGGGGCGGTCGTCTTGCCGCTGTTTGCGGCCTATCCGGCAGTCTATCTCTCAGCTTTGCTCGCCGCCTCGGTCTTTATGGCGCTCAAGCATAAATCTGCCTGCGGGCTCCTTGCGGGGCTGGCGTCCGGGACAATGCATATCGCTTGGGCGGCAGGGTTTTTGCGGCAGTTCATCCTGCGTTAGAGCGCCGGGCAGCGTCTTCTTGCTATACAGTGATATTTTGTGGGCTTTCCCCCCTTTGCAGGGTGCCTGTGCGGCTATGCCTGCCACAAGAGGGGGGGGGGGAAGAAGGGCTCGGAAAATATGGCGGTCCAAAAGAAAACGCGCCCCCCGAAATTGGATCGGGTGACGCGTTTGTCTGGTTCGTAAAATCTGGGTGGTTCGGGGCCTTACCCCTTGCCGATATTTTTAGTATGCACCGCGGCTAAACAGGATCGCCGGAATGGTTTTGAGCAAAATCATGATGTCACTGAACACCGAGATCTTTTCAGCATAATCGACATCCATTTGGACGCGCTCTTCATAGGTTGTGTCATTGCGGCCACTGATTTGCCACAGACCGGTTACACCCGGGCGAACAGCGTCATAGCTGGCGATATCTTCGCCATAGCGCCGAACTTCATCTTCGACGATCGGGCGTGGCCCGACAACCGACATCTCGCCGCGAATGATATTGAGTAGCTGTGGGAGTTCATCAAGGCTGGTTTTGCGAAGAAATACACCGATTTTAGTGATCCGTGGATCCTTACGCAGTTTTTGCGTTGCGCGCCATTCGGCAGCCATTTCAGGGTCGGTCGCTAGCAGATTGCCCAAAACATCCTCAGCGTCTGACCGCATTGTCCGGAATTTCATGCAAGCAAAGTCCACGCCGCCAAATCCGCGACGGTCTTGTACGAAAAACACGGGGCCACCGTCCTGAAGGCGAACAATTAGTCCGACGACGAGCATGAGTGGAGATAAGAAGAATAGGGCCGGGATAGCGACCAACAGGTCGAGAACGCGCTTGGCGGTATTCAGGGACGACTTATCCGGGGGCAAAAGCGCCGTTTCCGCTTTGGCAGGTGCCCTGTTTGCGCTGTTTTCTACAGCTGACTCGTATTTCATAGGATTGTCCCAATTTACTAAGTTGAACCAGTTTGACACGTATCAAACAAGTTCCACGCCAACTTTATGGACTTTTGTTTCTGAATACACGCTGAGTGCAGAAAAATTGAGCATTTCCGGCCATCAGATATGCGTATGGTTCTATATCTTCCCCATATAAAGCCATTCAGGAGACTTTCGATATCTTTGCGGGATATCAATCGTCTCAATCCACCATTTACTTCTCCGATTAAGTTAATCAATTGTAAAGACGATCTCTCGCCATAATCCCAGCCTTTTCTCCACAGAGGCGAAAAGGAATAGCAGTTGCCTTCGCGGTAGCGGCAAAGTCTCGGATCGAGACGTCAATTATTAGGATGTAAATGGCGCATGCGGACGGGGCGTGTGTTTGTGTTAATTCTCTTTCTGGTTGATTGTTTGCTCTGAGGGTCTTCAAAAAAATCAATTAAAACAAGAGTTAACGAATAAATTCACTGACGCCATTTGACATTTTTTGCGATTATGTCCCTATGTTTATATAGGTTTTTACTGATTTTAGAAAGGTTCGTTTATTAACAACAGTATCCGATCAAGTAATCAATCAATACGGGATAATCGTTTCTCTAAGGATCTAGAGTAAAATTGTTATCTTAATTCGTTTGAAATTTTAAGGTTTCTTTAGCTGATATTTAATTGTTTCGGTGTGAAATCTAGAAGTTGATACAGGCTCGAATTCATCGCCGGTGTCATCAAGCGATCAACGCCAATTGGCGTGTAAAAGACAAGGTGAACATTATGCGAGATACAAATCAGGCTTTGCAAGCACCCTCCGGCGCGACAATGGACCTTCCCCAAGAGCGCGGCACCCGGACTGTAAGAAATGATGTTGTATACTATGATGACACAGTCCGCTGGCCAATCTGGCAGTCCGCTCTATTCGCTGTTGGCGTGTGTGGGGCATTTTGGGGCGGCGTAATTTATCTCGGTGTCCAACTGTTTGGTGGCTAGAGCCGAACCAAGCGCTCCCACGCTTCCAATTAAAGACGGTGAAGACGGCCCTCGCGACATGCACGGGCCGTTTTTTTATGTGTGCAGTTCTAGGCAGATACGTTCAGCCTAGGTTTGGAGTTGGATCTAGGTCAGTTTCTTGTTGGCGATGCGCAAGAGTGTTCTGGCCATATAGGGGACAGACCGGATATGCCCGCCGACTGTGCTGGCAATTCTAAGTGGATTTTTGGTCTTTAACGCGTCGGCAAGCTTAGCGAAGGCATAATAGTCGAGCCGCTGTTTAAGCTGCCGGTTCGAGGCGCGTGCGGTCGTTGCGTCAAAGTGTTTTGCAAAGCGTGCCCGGAACCTTTTTTCTGCATTGACGATCGCTTCTGCATAAGCTGCGCTGAGCCTGTAAGATAGCGACCCTTCCCGAATGGTGTAGATATAGCCAGCGTCGGCAATCAGAACCATCTTGCAATCTCGCGCCAACATTTCCGCAACGAGGTAGAAGTCTTCGCTGTTGCGCAGGGCCAGATCATATCGCAAGTCCAGCCGATCGAGCGTTGCCTTGCGAAACAGAGGTTTGAGATAGCCGAGGCCTTCGCCGAGTTCGACCTCTGTATCCGGGTCAATATAGTCTTTTAAGCTGATCAGGCGCGCTGGTGCATCTGGTGCGATATCTAGAAACCGCTCGCCAGATGGCTCGGTCGCAGGCGGGTAGAGCGGCTGCATATTATCGACGATGATGTCGGCGTCATGGGCTTTGGCTGCATCCAACATTGTTCTGAGCCGGGTGGGGGTCATCAGATCATCATCATCAAGAACGGCTATAAAAGCCCCGCGCGCGAGTTCGATGGCGCGATTACGGGCGCCTGACGGTCCCATATTTTCCGGCAGTCTGTCATAGATAATGCGCGCATCTTCTTGCGCAGCGGCTTGGGCAATCGCACGCGTATTGTCGGGGGAGGCGTCATCAACAATAATGAGCTCGAACCTGATACCGGTTTGAGCTTGAACGGATGCGATGGCCTTGCCGATAAAGCGCTCGGACTTCCATGCGGGCATGATAATGCTGACTTCGATCATACTCATTTCAATTACACAGCAGCATTGGATGGCGTTGATCCGTCAAGCCTGACCGGGATCATCACGTCGCGCATTCGGGCGGAGTTGGATATAGGGATGATGGCGGCACAGAAGAACAGGATCGCATTGATATCGAACACGCTATAGAGATAGGATTCAGTGAAGCTGGTGATAACGGTTATGATGCCGATCAGTAGCAACATCGAGTTGACGATGTTCTGATCAGCTGACCAACCGCGTACACAGTTGAAAAAGCACCAGATGATCTGCACGCTCATAAGGCCGACGCCGATATAACCGAGATGAACCAAGACTTCGTAATATACTGAATGGAAAGAGAATTTCGAGCCCGAATCTTTGAAGTTCCAGTCAAGAATGGTTTCCGCTTCCCCGACCCAAGGTTGCCAGAACCCTTCGGCGCCAACGCCAAGCCAAGGATGGGCCTGCGAAATCCGCGATGCGTTGGCCCACAGATCTGTCCGGCCGGTTAATGTAGCGTCTTTGCCAAGGGATTCGAGTACGCTTTGAACAAAGAGATTGTTCGGCATGTTCGTAAACATCAGATACCCGACAAGGCCCAAAAGGGCGGCAATTGACAGGACCATTGTGCGCAAGTGTTGGATGTGTCGCAAATTAATCCAGAACAACCAGATCGATCCGAGAATCATAATATTGGCTGCGGAAATCAAGAGAGCTGTCGCCGACTCCGCGATGAAAACCAGATAGAAGGTGACGGGAATAAGACACCAGGCTAGCGCCCGCGCCGCGATGATTTGTTTGGAATCCAGTGCCACCCCCAATGACAAAAGCAAAGCAAGCATCATGCGGAATGCAAACAGGTTTTTCTGTGTGTATAGACCCTGTTCATCATCGAGACTGGTTGATTCCGGGATTGCCACCACAACGGACACTGCGCAGGCCAAGAATACGGCCAATACAATTTGGCGCCCCGTTAGTCTGCCACCGATATAGATTGCGATAATCGCGGTTAGTGTCATCATGATCCCAAACCGCAATGCCTGCCCCCCGGCAGGGGACCAAAACATCGAAATAGCTGTAAGCGCCGGGATCAAAAAGATCGGCCAGCACTTCAACGCGAGCGGGATCATCTGTTGATATCTTAACGCGAAAAACCCCGCGAAATACAATGCCAGTGGATAGAGCAGCAGCTCATCATTGGGGAAGGGGATGAATGTGGTGATAAACCAGAGCGAAACAGGAACGAGTTCCCACCATTGGGCGGGAGGACGCGGTACGGAAACGCGCTGGTAGCCGATCTCGGGCTGCTGCGATGTGGTCACCATGTTCATAGCCTCGCCTGCAACACACGCTTGATGATCGAGCCCATCTCGCCGTGTGGCTGAATAAACGTCTCTTCGGGCAATTCTAGCAGAATCTCCCGTCTTTTCCCAATCTCTTGTCGGTTGCCTTGCAAATGCCGAACCAGTTCAGGCAGCGTATCGGTCAATGGTTCAGCGAGGGTAAATCCGCATTTGGCTGCGTCGATCCAGTGTCCGGTTTGTGTTCCCTTGGGCGCAATGGCTGGCGTTGTGTAATATCCGCCTTCATAGATGCGATTGGGCAGGAGCCAGACTGAGTTGTATCCTGCCTCCATGAAGTCGCCAGCCCAGATAATGTCGGCGTCTTGGTAAATCCGGGTTAGATCTTCAGGCGACTTATATGCGCCCGAGAAGAACATGTTCGGGTGCTTGGCGACCGTCTCGTCGAAGTCTGTAATTTCAGTGGTTGCGACTTTGCCGTGAAGGTGGACTTCCACGCTATCGCCGAGGGTTTCGGCGAGCGAAGCCAAAAGTCCCAGGCTTCGAGAGCAGCGCAAGATGCCGAACCAGCCGACCCGCAAAGGGCGATCAGTCGGAACGGGGGAGAGGGCAGGCCTTGGCCCGTAGTCTGCACCTGACACCAAGCGATTTTCAACCAGATAGGACTGATACAGACCCTTATGGTGGACCTCGAAATAATTTTTGAGAAACCCCGGCGAGCTGACCACCAACCCCGCGCACCGCTTCAGCAATTGGCGTTCGATAAATCGCAAGACACGGGCGACCGGACCACTACCAACCATCATCCGATGAACATCGAGGCATTCATAGACGACAGGGGTCTTCAGTTTGAGGCGACGTTTGGCGAGGAAGGCAGAAGCGAGCATGTCGAGATTGCGGGCATAGAAGAGATCCGCTGCGTATAAAGCGGCTGTCCCATGTGTTGCAGCGGTCTTTGCGCCTTTGAACACCATTTGGGCGCGCTGGGTGAACGCACCGTCACGGGTTTGCCCAAGATCGATATTGGTCCATTCGGTCGGCGCCGCCTCGCCGCGCCGCATCATAAAGCCAGTGACCTCAATCCCGTCATCGGTAAAGCTGCGGATACGCCTGCGAATGGCTGCGTCGGCAGCATCATGTCCGAAGAAGGCGATCTTGGTGGTCATATAAATACCTGGTCAATATCGGGCCGCAAGGCGAGCTATGGTTTTGGCGCCCACGGGGCTTTGCCGGAATTCCAAATTTCTTCTAGCACATTGCGATCTCGCAGCGTGTCCATCGGTTGCCAGAACCCTTCGTGCCGGAATGCGGAGAGCTCGCCTTTGTCTGCCAGACGTTCCAAGGGTTCGCGCTCCCATATTGTGTCAGGCCCATCGATCAAATCAATGACGCTCGGCTCCAAAACAAAGAACCCGCCATTGATGACAACACCATCTTTGGCAGCTTTTTCACGGAAGCCGCGCACATCGCCATTTTCCGGATCAAGGCTCAAAGCACCAAATCGGCCCGGCTGCGACACGGCAGTGACAGTCGCTTGCCGGCCAGCTGTTTTGTGGTGAGCGAGCAGGGCAGTGATATCTACATCCGAAACGCCGTCGCCATAGGTCAGACAAAAGGGCTCGTCGCCGATGAACTCACGCACGGCTTTGATCCGGCCGCCGGTCATGGTGTTCAGGCCGGTATCAACAACGGTGACAGTCCAGTCTTCGGCCTCGGTACGGTGGAAATCAGTCTCGCCGGATTTCAGATTGATCGTGAAGTCTGACAAGTGATTACGGTAATTCAGGAAATAGTTGCGAATAAATTCGGACTTATATCCGCAGCATATAACGAAATCAGTCAAACCGTGGGACGCATAGTGGCGCATGATATGCCAAAGAATGGGGCGGCCACCAATTTCGACCATAGGTTTGGGGCGAATGCTGGTTTCTTCGCTAATACGCGTTCCAAATCCACCTGCGAGCAAAACCGTTTTCATTGTGTTATTCCTTTCGCTGAGACCGGCCGAGACAGCCCGCTTACAGCAAAAGTCCAAAGCAAGTGTTGCGCCAAACTATATAGGTTGATTGATATTGGCTTGATTTGATTTTGGTCGCAGCATTTCGGCTGCCGATAGCAGCCATTGCCCGTGAAACATGAGGAGGAAAACGGCGTAAACCAGCCCGCCTGTTACCACTTTGGCGATCAAGCGGAAAAGCACAGGCATATCGAGGATCATTCCAGACAATGTCAATACCGACAAAACCATAGCCAAGGTCCCGACATATCCCGGCGCCATCGACATGATCATGCTGCCCAAAGACGTCTTCATCTCGTTCAAAAGCGTGGGCAGGAACAAAGCAATGGTGACGAGTTGCTGGAACACCAATGCTGCAACGACATATTCAATCGACATATGGAAGACAAAAATCGTCAACACCGAGGTCAGCACGACGACCAGAACGTCGACAATCGCGAACCCGACGAGCAAATCGAGCTTTTGCAAAGCCGTGAAAGCCGCATTGCGAAAATAGAATAAGGGAGCCAATAGGCCGATGCTGGCAAGAATTTGCAAGAGCGGTGTAATCGCGCCGTAACTTCCTGGCAGCGCCAGCTCGATCAGGTCCGAGGCAATCAGAGCGAGGCCCGCAAACAAAGGGAGGCAGATGAGGGCGCACATCATGGTCAGGCGCCCAAACAGTTCTTGACGCTCGCTCCGCCCCATATCAGAGCGCGAGAACATAATAACCCAAAGCGACCCCATTGGCGCGGCGATCGCACCATAGATCATCTCTGCAAGGCGTCTTGCCCATTCAAATGCGCCGACCGCCGCTTGGCCAAATGCAATGCCGATCACGAAAACCAGAATACGCGGGATCGATGCGTGTAGGCCTTGGGCGAAGAAAATCCGGCTGGCATCGGACACAAACCGGCGTACCAGTTTTCCTTGGAGTTTCAGGCTCGGCAACCACTTGGCACGCCAGACCAAAAACACCACAGAGAAGATGGTACTGACGACCCGCTGGACGACGAGGGCCCATTCTGGCGCAGAACTGTAGACGACCATCAAGACGGCTGCGGTGCCGCCGGCAAGGGAGGCGAGAATGCCGCGTGCGGCGATGCCTTTGAAATCGAGTTGATTATTAAGCTTGGCTTGAGCTGGAACGCCAAGCGGGAGCGGCAGCAAGGCCAGAGCAAGTGCAGGCATAAACAGCATAAACCGCCCGTCGCCCTGAATATAGGCGAAGAGGGGGCTGAGCAGGATGATACCGCCCGCAAGCGCGATGACACAGCCAAGCATGGCCCAGAACGAGGAAGACAGGTTCTCTTGCGAGAAGTCTTTGCTTTGCATGATGGCATCAACCGAAGACGAGCGGCCTTGGAAATAGACGAAATCAGCCAAAATTGCAGCCACGAAGAATATACCGAAGATTTCGATTGGAATTTGAGTCGCGAGGAAGAAATACAGACCAACTGTTACAAGTTGGGCCACCAACATCTCGGAGACATTCCAGAACACAGCCGAACTGAAAGCACGCCCTAGGGTGCCATCGGGGGAGGAGGAGCCCTCTATGTTCGTTCTATTGCTCATGTAAGTCGATAATCCCTTTGAGCGCCGTGTGGTCCGCTTGGACGGCTACCTTGCGAGTTTAATGCCACTGGCCAGGCTTTGCTGCCAAAATGTCCAAGAATAAAGAAAATGCTGTCTTATGGCGTGCATCTCTCAGATTCTATTTCAGGTGTAAGTATTTTGCCGCATCCAGCATGAATGCATCCCGAACGAAAAGCCCGGCGCTGCAATTGGCAGGGCCGGGCTTTGATTTTTCTGTTTACGGGGTGATCGACTTGGTGATCGATGCGCCGTCAACATGGTCTAGCTTGACGTGTAGTATTTGCTGTAAGAGTCGTAAGTCGCTCCGCCATAACCATGCTTCTTGCGTTTTGACATATCAACAAATGTCATGGCAATTCCGGCAATATTGGCGTTAAAGTTATTCAGAATTTTGAGCGTTTCTTGCACAGTCCAGCGGCTGGTCGAGCGCCATTTGGCAACGACGATCACCTGATCTGTTTTGCTGGCAATCACGCGGGATTCGGCCATCAGCAGGATCGGGCCTGTATCAATGACGATCAGGTCATAGGTATCCTTGAGGTTTTCAATCATTGCGTCGAAGGCTTTCGAGCCAAAGACGTCGCGCGGCGTATTGCGCGCATTGGTGAGCGGCAAAATGTGCAAGCCGGTCTGCTCGTCAATATAGGTCGCTTCTTCGAGGCTGACTTCGCCGAACAAGTGTTCGATAAAGCCGCGCTCTGGCTCAAATCCGATAACCTCGGTCAACTGACGGCGGCGGAAGTCGCCATCAAGGATGATGGTTTTTGCGCCTGACATGGCCGACATACGGCCGAGGCAGTATGTCATGGATGTCTTGCCTTCATCCGGTAGGGATGAGGTGATCGAGACGGTTTTCGATTCCTTGTCGAGATCCGCAAAAATGATCGAGGCACGCAGGTTCCGTACACTTTCAGCAAAGGCCGAAAGCGGATTAGCTATGAGATAGTCTGCGGGCGACATTTCCTTTTTGCCGAAGCTTTTCAATTTCGTCAGCAGTGGGATCGATCCGATCGAAGATTCGCCGAACATCCGTTCGATATCTTCTGGCGTGCTGAAATAATTGTCTAGGAGTTCGGCAAGTAAAGCGAGACCAGCTGCCAACATGCCGCCAAGGATCATGCCAAGCAGGATATTCAGATTTGTTTTCGGGAAGCTTGGTGCGGAGGGGATCGCCGCCGCAGAGAGGATGCGAGCATCAGCTTGCGCATAATTCTCAGTGGCCCCTTGCTCGTTATTTGTTTCCAAATAGCGCTGATAGACGAGACGTTTGGATTCCGCTTCGCGCTCCAGCTCGCCAAGGCCAACTTGTGCCCGGTTGTTCTGAGCCAATTGCGAGTTCAAACGCTGACGGTTTGCACGTAGGCTGCGAACCCGGCTTTCAACCACGTCCACTTCGCTTTCGAGGCTCGAAACGATCCGGCCAACTTCAGCATCGATCTGGTTGCGAATGTCGCTTGCTTCGCTATTGATCCGCAAGATTTCCGGGTGGCGGGCGCCGTACCGGATGGCAAGCTCCGCGCGTTGACCTTCGATGACAGCACGCTGGCGACGCAATTCGCCAATCACCGGAGAATCGAGCACTTCGCTAATACCGTCAGTTCTGCCGCCTCGGGCAACGATTGACTGGACATTGCTGAGCCGGGCCTGAGCGACGGCCAAGTCGGCTTCAGCAGTGGTCAGATCGGTCGTAACGCGCGTGATTTCCTGTTCGGCAATTGAAGAACCGTCAGCATTGGTCAGATCATAAGCGATCATATATGCGGTAACGGCGCTCTCGGCCTGACGCACTTCTTCGCGCAGGGCACCGAGTTTTTCTTCGAGAAATCCGGTCTCGCGCTTATTCGCCTCGAACTTGGCGTTGAGCTGGTCAACTTCGTATTCTTTGGCGACGCTATCAGCAATCTGCGCTGCAAGTGTCGGCGATTCACTGGTGGCGAGAATATCAATGATATAGGTGGCCCCAACGCGCGTGACGTTGACCTTGCGACTGAGAATGCTCACGGCAGTTTCAAACGCGCGTTCGGCTTTCTCTTCAGCAGTTTCGATCACGGCTGGAGCGACATCGCCCGACCCGCCCGGTAGCACGCCTTTGACAAAGTTCTTTGCGCGTTGGACCAAGCCGGGCTTTGCATTCGGGTCAAAATTGAGGGACGGGTTAAATTCCGGAAGCGTCTGTAATTGCAGACGGTCGACAACTTTCGAAAGCAGCGTCCGGCTACGAATGACCTGAACTTCAGTATCAATCGCCGCCGTTGTCGTGCTGATACCTTCGCGAAAACCTTCAACAATAGAGGTGTCACGACTGTCAACAATCACCCGTGTACTGGTCGTATATACCGGCGTCATTCGAACGGTCATCGCGGTGACCGCGGCGACCGTGAGAACAAAGGAAAGAACCATGAGCCAGAACCGCCGCCGTACAATTTGCAGCAGACTTTGAATGTCGATCAATGCGTCTTCTTTGACGGCAATAGGCGGGCCATAGCTCGGATAAGTCGATGAAACGTCGATAGGTGGATAAGCTTTGTTCACGATACCGGTCTCCGGATGTTTACTCTAATAATAGTGGGTAGGAGGCTTTGAACTACGGGTGGAACCGTAGCTCAAATCCAACGATATTCTGGTCGAACTCTTCTGTCAGCAGAGAGGAGTCGCGATTGGTGTAGCGATAAAATGCTTCCAGATGAATCCGCTTGTTGAACTTGTAGATGCCGCCTAGTCCAACATCGAAGAATGTGTCATCGCGATCAAAATCTTCGAACTCAGTGTCAAACAGGCCACCATCTGCATAGACGGTGAAGTTACGGCGTAGCTCATGATCAATCCGCAAGTTGGCATTCGTCGAGGTCGCCGCGGCAGCCTGGATGAGACCGAGATCGGTTGTCCGGCGTCCGCCCGTCAAAGTGAAGGTTGTCAGACGCGTCGGGAACCATTGCAGGCGACCATCAACACTGACGCCTGAGATATCTGCGAAGAACGGGGAGTCCCGGTTCTCTTCAAGATACCCGACCGCGATGTCCCCGCGGAATGGCGCTGCGAGTTCAAAGTTGACGCCGCCCTGAACTGTAAAGCCGGTCGAGTCGCGGCTTGCAGCCACACCGCTGGGCAATTGTGTCAGATTGTCAAAGTCGCGACTAAAGAAGCTCCCTTGGGTGAAAACCGCGAAATCGCGTGTGACAGCGTAAGCCGCACGTCCTGAAACTGTGTGGCGAAGATTGTCGCGGAAATCCTGGTCGATTTCGCCGATCGTCGTCGTATCTACATCACGGAAGTTCTCGTCACGTAGTTCATATCCAACGCGCAATTGGACGCGGTCGCGTTCATATGTGCCATTCACGCCGCCACCAAACTCAGTGATGCGAACGGGTTCGCCGAACTCATCCAAGATTGAAATCTGGGTGCGCTGCAGGTGGCGACGGGCGCCATAACCAAAGGCCGCGACATTAATCTCGCGGTTCACATCGAGACGCCCACGCAGGCCGCCGCGCACATTGGTAACACTCTCGGTGCCTTCATCGAGGAATTCGATATGCTCGACCTGCGCATCAGCGCCCACTTCGTGGCGCGACCAAGTCGACCGTAGATCGACTTCGGGGCGAATGGTGAAAGCAAAATCGCTGACTTCATTTTGTTCCGTCGCGAAAACATTGTCGATATAATAGCCGCCCAGGCCAAGCGATGTACGCGCTTCTGCAGCACCCAATCGAATAGGCTCAGGATCAAATTCCGGCTGCGGACGTTCCAGAACGCCTACATTCCGGTCACGTTTGAAAAACTCCTGTGCAGTCGCCGTTTGCGCTGTCATTGCCGCAAGGCCCACACCCAGAATTGCTAAACTTTTATATCCCAACATGATCTCGTTCCCTGATCCTTTTGCCCTTCGGCATAAAATACTAACGTAACTCCAGACTGGAAAAGCAAGATCAATGCCAGTCTGGTAATTCTTCCATTGTGTATTGCAGAGCTTCCGTCTCGCACAATTCGTACCGAAATATGGCGAGACAAAATAAAAATCAGGTCAACACAATGGTCCCAAAAGAACGGCTTCGTTAAATTTGGGGTACTGTCTCTTAACCTCAAATTCCGCTCTAGATCGGAAAATTACTATAAATAGTCAATATTCGCAACGCCTTAGCTGTGGTGCGCTGGTCTTGAATGCGCGCGCAATGAAAAGCCCCAACCGTTAGGTCGGGGCTCATCCGTCTGCAAACAAAGAACCAATCCTTAGAATACGCGTTCGCGAATTCGGATTGTATCGCCCGGGCGGACTTTCAGATCTGGCGTCAACCGTACCAATTGTTCTTCGGTTTCACCCAGACCCAGAATGCCGATGACTTTCTTATTGGCGCGGTAGGAGAACCCTTGTGCCGTCGCAACGGCATTCATAACGGTTAGGGAGTCGGTGTAGGGATACTCGCCCGGCAGGCCAACCTCGCCAAGAATGTAGAAGGGGCGGAAGTTGATCACCTCGGCGCTGACGCGTGGGTTTAGCAAGATGCCGCCGTCAACCAGTCTTGTTTCAAGCTCACGCTGGAAATCACGGACTGTCCGGCCTGCGGCTGAAACTTCCCCGACGAGGGGAATAGAAACTTGTCCGGTGCTGTCGACCAGAAATTCGCCGGACATGTCTTCTTCGCCAAATACGGTCACCCGAAGCCTATCGCCATTGCCCAGGCTATATGCAGCATTGGTGGTTGCAACGGTTTGTACCTGTGCGGTTGGTGCCGGCGCTTCGGTGCGTGTTGTCGCTGTTGCGCAACCCGCAATTAACGCAAACAAAAGTGTGCTCGACACGATCATCGCCCATTTTTGTATGTTCATTATTCGAAGCCTTTCACTGTTCTGTCCCAATACCGGGCAGAATACACTATGTTGATATAAATTTCACATCACTACGCATGAAGCATGCCGCCGTCAGCTTACCACTAAGATAAGCTCCCGTATCGATGCCAATGCGGCGAAAATCTCGATAGGGTGCGGAGATTGGCGTGTGTCCATGCACGACGATCAAGCCAAAACTGGACTTATCGTTTAGGAATTCTTCCCGAATCCATAGGGCGTCATCTTCGACTTGTTCCTCAATTGGTGTTCCAGGCTTCAAGCCCGCATGAACAAATACATAATCACCAATTGTGGCAGAAATTTCCAGAGTGTTGAAAAATCGTCGATGTTCGGCCGGCATAGCCTCGTTCAGCGCATCGCACGCGGCGACCCATTCTTCGCCAGCAGTGCGGATGCGGGGCGGGCGAACATTATAGGATGTCAGGGTTTCCAGACCACCATAACCGGCCCAGCGCGGCCCGAAGGAAGGCTCTTGCATAAATTTCATCAGGGCTTCTTCGTGATTGCCTTTGAGGAAGATGCACTGATATTTACTGACCCGATCGGAGAGGAGAAAGTCGATCACATCGCGCGATTGGAACCCGCGATCAATATAATCTCCGAGAAAAACCAGCACGATATTTTCATCTTTTGCGTGGGCGTTGATATCGGCTTCAACTTTGTCAAAAAGGCGCTCGAGCAAGTCTGCGCGGCCATGGACGTCGCCAAACGCGTACACGCATATCCCGTCGGGAACGGCGGAGTTTTCGACAACTGGCAGGTTATCCTGAGTATCTTTATCGTATTTATCTGCACGCTTGGCCCGGGCCAGAACGGCTGAATCCGGGAGACCACGCAATTTGTTATGGGCTCGACGTACGCGCGCGAGAACAATATCATATGTCTTAAAGAAACGTGCCGACAGGTCGCGTCGCTTCTCATCGGCAAACCGCCTCAACTGGTCGAGTTCTTTACGCAAAATAATCATCCGTCGGTCAAGCCTGCTCAAGTAGAGCCATGTCTAAGCAATTTGGGGGCCAGTTGACCATAAGCGAGATTGTTTCGAAAGCAAAATGGTGGGCTGTATTGTGAAGCTGATGGGGGATTTAGGCGTGTCGAATTTTTCTGCCCTGTGGTCTGCGACGTCGTCCTGATAGCTGCGATAGAAATTTGCGTCCCAGCACGCAATGAGGTTGAGGGGCGGCGAAGCAGCAATTGACCATTGGCAAGATGTTTGAAGCCGGTTCCGCGCCCCATGCGATTGGCCCAGCAGTCAATTTAGGTCGGGGTGATTTGGGCTTCGCGTACGTGATGGGAAACAGTTGGCTTGGGCACAAATCCAGTCTTTAACCTTTTGGACACCGCTACCCAGGCTTGAAAAAAAGCCGTCATGCGGGATGCAATCATCGTCCGACATGATCACGGTTTCGCTGTTTATTGCGGCAAGGCCACAATTCATCGCGCAGTTCTTACCCTATCTGGGTTCGCTTAAGATGCGTAGATAGAGTTTCGATCTGAAGCCGTTCAGAACATTTTGAGTATCACCTGTGGACGCATGGTCGACAGTGATAAGTTCGAAAGGCGCATTAAGGCTGTCTAATGCTTATAGTCATTGAGTGTGCGGCCTAAGACGCTCGCCCCGTTGTGGGTTGCAATAAGTATACTCAGTTTCGGCGTCATGGTTTACCAAGGATAGGCAAACCAATCATCTCGCAAGCCTGCGCGGATCATGGCCTTGTCCACAGTGGCACTGACATACTCACTAGAACGGAATTTTGTCTCTAGACGATGATGTCGCTGCGCATGTGCATGCCAGATTTTTTCGCCATCCTCGTCATGGCGGCGTAGATTGATGAGCCGTCTCAGATAGTGACGCCGATAGCGTCTCATCATGGCTTTTCCTTTGGCCGGACCGAAGGCAATTTTCGCATAGCGATGCAGAAACAGATACCAATCAAACAGATGCAGCTTTAGCGGACTGACTTCGAGTTCGGTAACGGTCGTGTCGTGCACGCGCGTGAATGCGAGGTGTTCGTGGACAAATCCCATTTTCCACTTGGTCAAGACGCGCAGAGCAGCGTCCGTATCGGCTGCATTTTCGACCATGTCATAAAAAGGCAGGCTGGCTGGGATAGCGCGCGTGCGGACCAGAACGTGCGGCCCCATAATCATGCCTTCATTCTCGAAGAAACGCCTTAATGCGAGCCGACCATCAAATATGGATTGATCCTTTGGCCACAGCGGATCGTGAATGGCGCCATTTATATCGCGCTTGCAGCCAACAAGTCCGATGTCTGGATCGCTCTGTCCGAGCGCCACCGTCTTTTCGATGGCGGCAGGTTTGATCGTGTCATCCGCACAGAGCAGGCGAAACCACTCGGTGCCGGGAGGAATGGCGCTTATTGCGCTATTCCAGTTTTCCATTTGCGGCAATAATTGCGGGTGACGAACAATGTGGAGGGGCACTTCGCGATTCGCGAATTCGGACAAAATACAGGCAGTTTGGTCCGTTGAAGCATTGTCGATGACAATATGAACCAGGTTTGGATAGGTCTGGGCCTGAACACTCTCAAGCGTTTCACGCAAATACGTTTCCCCATTATAGACCGGGGTCAGAACCGCCACTCGTGGATGTTTTTCCGGGAGTTTGGTCTGTATATTCATTCTACTTAAACCGCCTTTAAATAAGCAAATTGATCGATATTAGCTCATTTTGACTGCAATCGGTGTGCCGTTTACAGGTTATGTTATGAGCTTCCGCCCGAGATCGAAGGGCTCTGGATAAGCCTTTCTGTCAAACAGAATCAGGAGCGTTCCGTAGAGTACAGTACCGACCGGAATATAGATCAGCAATGTCCCAAAATAGGTTGCCCCTTCTAGCCTTACAAAATCTGCAACGAGAAAGACTGTGACTCCCATCACAGTCGCATTCATTACAGTGCCGACCAGCCCATATTGAACTCCGAAGAGGAAGGAGACGATCACAACTGCCGTGGTGACGGGGCCGAGGTGATCCGCGCCAAACTGGCAGCGGAGTTCCTGATTGTGCCCTTTGTTGCGGTTGTGGTGAGTTCGCTCATCAGCCGTCTCTGCTTGCTCCGGCACGGTTTGCGATTAGTTTCGCCTTGGCTTATGCGTCGATCATGCAAGAATGACGCGATCAAAAAATATGTTGCGTATTAACCATGCCCAAGGGTGCGGGATATAGGGATTTTGTTGGATCGAAGAAAAAAGTCTTAACAACAATAACCACAGGTCTGCCGTCTATCTAAGTTTTGCGAAGAGCTGCGCAAACTGCAAAGCCCGGATAGGCTGCCGTGCCTTGATATGTGTTCTAATATGCCACACCAGCGAACGGCCAATCGCGCGCACGAGATCGCGGCCAATCGGTCCGGATGCAGAAAGTTCGCCAAGGTCTGCCAATGTGTCTGGTTGCTCGAACAATTCATCGCACCCGTATTTGGACAGCAATGCGCGGCGCAGCGCCATGCGTTCAGCCTCGCTAAGCGGTGTCGTCAGCTCGCCGGCGGCGACCGCCTGCAAATCATCAACCGCAAATGACCAAAGTTTCTTCCGGCCCATAATGCTCGCACGCTGGATCAGGGCTTGCCGGATATTGCCCGGGGTTTCCGGTGTCGAGGTATTGCGGGGCAAATATGCGGTCAGGGGGAGGCGGGCATATGCGGCGCGGAAGATCCGTTGGTCATATTCAATCCATTTGGTATTCCGGTCGGCAGCTTTGAACTGATGCCCCTTTTGCCCGCGTATACCGGCATGCACGCGCTGCTCGAATATAACCTTGCTGGTTGCCACGCTCGTGCCTTCGGATGCGAGGCGGATCAGCATCTCGTAATCTTCAGACGCGACCATATCGGTGTTGAATGGACCGGCGCGGTTATACAGGGCCCGGGATGCCAGCATGGCCGGTTGGTGGACAAAGAAATCTTCCAATGTGGCGATCAGGAAATACTCAGCCGGACGTGTGTCCCAATAGCCGGTTTCGAGAAACGTTTTAGGCCCGTCCGGTTCTGCCTGTTGAAACCGGATATGGCGGCCATAGGCGAGCTCAGCCCCAGTATTGGCAGCTAAAAGCGAGGTTAATTCTGCGAGCGCATCCGAGCGAGGCAGGTCGTCATCATCGACAATCCAGATATGGCTACCTGTCGTGTCGGCGATGGCGCGGTTGAGGCTGTCAGCTTTACCGGAATTCGGTTTGGACAGCAGCCTTAACCGGTCGCCAAAGGCATCGACAATCTTTTTGGTGTGGTCTTCCGACCCGTCATCAACCACAAGAATTTCATCCGGCGCACGGGATTGCCCGAGCACGGCTAGGAGGGTCTCGCGCAAGAGGTCGGCACGGTTGAATGTGGGGACAATGACCGAGACCGACATAGCGGAGGTAGCAGAAGAGAGGTTGAGGGAGGTCACCAGAGTTTCCTTGCCGTCGATCCGGGGCAATGGATCGCGCTTACTGTTTGAATTTATGCCAGCTTGATCTGCGCGGCTAGCAAATTTTGGGATTTATCTATGAAACTAGATGCCTCTTTAAAATAAAACCTGCTCAAGGCAGGTGATCTACTTAGTCTTTTTACTGGACACTTTGCTCTTATCGGCGGCTTTGAATATAGATCTCGCTATTCCTTTTGGGTTAACGGGTATCTTCTCAATCTCATTCTTTATGGGGCGTCCGCGCGAGCGCTTATCTTTATCAGGTCTCACTTCCATATCCCCGTCCTATACAATCAAATCATTGTACCGCGGGCGCTTTAGCTTTGTCGATGTGAGCTACGCGGATTTCACGGTCACGCCCTAAGACGCCGACAACTGTGGCTTCTTGTATTGCTTACGCGCCTGAGTGCATGCTGCGAGATTTACCGCCGATATATGTTTCATCAACCTCAGCAACGCCGTCCACCTTGTCGCCGTCTTGACCTGATACCCAACCTTTACGGATTTTTTGAGCCATAAACCAAGCTGTTTTTTGAGTGACGCCTAAGTCACGGTGAAGCTTCATAGAGGCCACGCCTTTAAGATTTGTGGACATAAGGTACATCGCGACAACCCACTTCTGTAAACCGATCTTAGAGGACTGCATCACAGTGCCAGTCTTAACGCTGAAATACTTACGGCAATCGCCACAGTGATAAGGCATAGGCTTTTCATTCGGAACCGTTTTAGTCTGTAGAGAGCTACACACTGGGCAATGGCGCTCACCTTCAGGCCAACGTAAGTCTTCCAGCCATTTGCGCGCCGAGGCGTTATCGGGAAACATCTTGAATAGTTCAATAACGCTTGGGCTTTCGGAGGCCGCACGTCCGAGGGCTTGATGTTTTTCTTTGCACATAGTCGTTTCCCCAGCCGTCTATTTATCTACCAAAAATATGATAAAGTGAGGGATGAAGCGATTCTTTTTGACCTCAATCATTATTTTATTTTCAGTTTTGGCTGGCGATATATGCCATGCTCAAAACAAGACGGAACCAAGCCAAAACTCTGCGTTGGCGACTTCTAGCAGTGAGGGCCAAGAAATAACCGCCCCCAGCCCGAATGCGATAGAGAAGGACACAGAAGAGGAAAGCGAAAGTGTTGATTTAAGTGCTAAGGATTTGGCGGTGCAAGAGCGTATGGCTAACGCTGCGGAAGAAAGTAATCGCCTTGTCGAAAAACAGAACTGCATTGCTATTTTGGGCCTCGTATTTGTTTTTTTGACTACTGTTTTCGCTGGGCTGGCTTGGCAAGCAGCGGGAAAAGGCGCTGACGAAGCCGAGAGGGGCGTCGATAACGAAATTGCTGCCCGTTCGCCTCTTATATTTGTAACAGGAGTTACTTTCAGAAACACTCAGGCCAAGCTCGAAATCAGCATCCAATGGACTAACTTTGGAGTGACTCCCGCCATTGCTCGTGAAATGTGGTTTGATTACGCTGTGGTTGAAGCAATACCTGATGAACCCAACTTTATAACTAGAGCAGATGTCGCTACGCACCGCGTCCTCCTCCCGAGAGAAGAAGAAGATATTCGAGTTAAAGAAGTTAGAAATCCTATTGGAACTAAAGACATCAGACGATGCAAAGCGGGTGTCCCGAGCAGGGAAAAAGATACTAGTGGCCCTTATTTGTTGGTTTGGGGCAGGATTGGGTATGATGACTTCCTCGGTAAAAGGAAATACTCCCGTTTCGGAATGATAGCCAGCGACTTTAATGCTGTTAGGCCCACAAGATTCGGGCGCAGCAGGTTGATACCAGAAAGCTATTCCTACGAGCCAATAGAAAAAGAGAAATAACCTAAACATCACGACATCCCGCCGCTCTGTCTAGTTTCATATACAATTCCCCAAATTTTATGCTTAACGCGCGAATTACATGGGTGCCGGGTATAAACTTCCCTCTTTTGGGGATTATTGTTGCCAAATCCGAGTTTGATGACAATTATGAAATTCAACGTGAACTTGGCATATAAATGGCATACTACCGCCCATGCAGATGTATTCTGTCGGCAGATATCGTCGACGGTGGATACATCTCGCATAAGTCGGAATTTAGTAATGTTGGTTAGATATGCGAAGGCGTAGGATAACCGAGTAGATGGGTGAGACGAGCATGATGAGGAACGGGCGATGACCATCTCTGTGATCATGGCTGTCTATAATGCCGAGGGCTTTGTCGAGCGCGCTTTGAAGAGCGCGATGAACCAGACCTGCAATCCCCACATTATCATTGTTGATGACGCCTCGACCGACGGCACTGTCGACACTGTTCGCGAGCTCATCGCCGACTATCCAAAAGCCACCCTTGTCCGCCAACAGGTCAATGCGGGACCGGCAGCAGCGCGCAATCAGGCCTTGAAGCTGACCCAGACCGAATGGGTCACCCCGCTCGATGCGGATGACGAGATCGAGCCGGATCGGCTGGAGAAGATGATCGCGATTGCAAATGACCGTCGATGGGATGCGATCGCTGATGACCAGATCAGAGTGAATAGCTGGGAGGAGGGGGCACCTTCTCGCCGGCTTTGGTCGGACGAGGATTTCGGCATGATGGATCTCTCGCTTGCCCGGTTTGTCCGCGAGAACATCATGACCCATACCGGCCTTGGTCGAGAACTCGGCTATATCAAGCCCTTAATTCGCACGGATTTTCTGAGAGACAACGACCTCTACTATAATGAGAATATGCGGCTTGGTGAGGATTATGATCTGTATTGCCGGATCATGGCGCGCGGCGGACGTTTCGGACTGGTTGACCCGATGGGATACATTGCGCACGAGATGGCTGGCTCTCTAAGTCGCTCACACCGGCCGGAAGACTTACGTCAGGTTCTTATGGCCGATCGCCGTTTACTGAATATGCGCGCGATTAGCCCCGATGCGCGGAAGTTCCTGCATGAGCATGCGATATTCAGCCATAAAAAATGGGCCTGGGCGCGCATGCGCGACGCGTATCACAATCGCGAATTTTTCAGTGCGTTGGCATGCTTTGCGGCTCCCCCGCAAGTGGTTATGGAACTGTTTTCTCTCTTGGGTGAGCAGTTCGAGAAGCGGATTAAATCACTCTAGCCAAAATTTGGCCCATGGTATCCGAATCTAGGTGGCGCATTCCCGTAAATAGTGTTTACAAATAGAGACTTGCTGCGTATTCGCGAAGCTAGTTCTTTAAATGCGAACGCGCATTCTTTGTCGACATATACGGACTCGGATTTATGACTGCTACCATTGCCGCGATTGCAAACCTGAAAGGCGGTGTGGGGAAATCAACCACGACCGTTATGCTTGCCGACAGTCTTGCCTATCATTTCGGTCTGAACATCCTCGTGCTCGATCTCGATGCGCAAGCGAACTCAAGCCAGATGCTGCTCACAGAGCAGGGCGTTCATGCCGCCTCCGAACAAGGCAAGGGCACCCATCACTTGCTCGGCCAGTTTCTCGATGGCCGTAAAGCGTCTGCGGGTCCGTTCATCATGCCAAATGCTGTCTCGATTGAAGAGTTGCGCGCCGCCGAGATGAAATCCGAACGTCTTGGCTGGATCTCCGCTTTGCCCGCTCACCCGCAATTGCGGATGGATGAGTTGGCGCTGGAAGAAGAGTGGTATTCTCGCACCGGCACACCAACAACCCTCTCGGAGGCATTGGCGCGGCATTTCGAAAATGGGTTTGCCGACTTGCTTCCGCTATATGATGTGATCTTGCTTGATTGCCCGCCGCATCTGTCACCATTGTCGCGCGCAGGATTGGCTGTGGCCGATGTGTTTGTCGTTCCAACGCTTGCCGATGCAGTGTCATCCTGGGGCACCAAGCAGTTTATGTCCTGGGTCAGCGATAATGTCCGTGCTGATTTGGTCACACGCAGCTTCTCCGTGATCACGCGGTTCAAGAACACGAATTATGCGCGCCAGATGCGCAGTGAATTGCAGTCGGTTTACCTCAAGGATATGTGGGCAGGGCCCACCATTCCTGAATCGGTACAGGTCTTGACGGCGATGGATCGGCCAGCGGCTGACAGCTATGATACGTTTCGCGGCAAGTACGGAAAAATGACCGGCGATGTGCGTCGCTTGTCCGAAGAGTTTGTCAAATTCCTGCACGCGCGCAAATGGAACGAGAAGTTCGAACAGGTAAGGCGTTAGCGTTATGTCGGCAGAGAATGATCAGGATGCTTTTGCCGCGCTCGACAGGTTCTTTGATGAATTGCGTTTGGAAATTCGCGGCAATCCCGAACTCGCTGCAAGACTGGTCAAAGCCATTGGTGCCGAGGTTAGCTTTGAAGGCACACTTGCGGCAAAACTGGTCAATCCGCGAGAATTGGCCATCAATTCGGACGAAGCTGGGTTCCGTTCCGCGTTCTCCCAGATGACACTGGCTGAGATGAAATCCGTGTTGAAGGCGCATAATCTTGCGTCTCCAGTGGATATGAAAGGGCTCAAAGCGCCCGAGCTGATCGACATGGCCTATCGGCGCGCCGTTGCCAAAGCTGCCGAGCGTAACACTTAATTTTCCTCGCCTCTTTATATTGGGCTCCAGATATAATCAGGAGAATGAGATCCAATGCGTGCAGCGATTTTTGGCGCCAATGGTGGAATAGGGCGAGCTTTATGTCAGGAATTGTTAAACAACTCGGCGATCCAGATTGTTTATGCTATCGCTAGATCTGAAACGCATGCGGATCATGACGCGCGCATTGTGCCGGTTCAGGTAGACTTCACAGATGATAAGCTTCTGGCGCGCGCAGCCGACCAGATTGGGCAAGTTGGCATGCTTGATCTGGTGATCGTGGCAAGCGGTGTCTTGTCCGATGGGGAAACGATCCGGCCGGAAAAAACATATCGAGATCAATCTATCGATGCTTTTGAACAAGTCTTTGCCGCCAACACTTTTGGTCCGGCTATGGTTGCCAAACATTTCTTGCCGATGCTCCGCAGGCAGTCGCCCAGCAAATTTGCTGTTCTGTCGGCGCGCGTTGGCTCCATCACGGACAATCGGCTTGGCGGTTGGCATGCCTATAGAGCGTCTAAAGCCGCGCTCAATATGCTGGTCAAAAATTATGCGCTCGAACTAGCCAGACGCAATGACCAAGCCGTTTGCGTAAGCTTGCATCCGGGTACAGTTGCGACTCGGCTGTCAGCGCCCTTCACGAGTGGTGGCAACCGTGAGCTGTTCAAGCCTGAATTGGCCGCGCGCCAGTTGCTGGACGTTCTGTCCAAACTAGATGCGGCCAGCAGCGGCAAGCATTTCGATTGGGGCGGACTGGAAATTCCGGCCTAGACGTTTCCGTTCAAACGAAAATGGCGGACCCGAAAGCCCGCCATCTTTGATTTGTATTGGACCGAAAGGGGCTACTCGACCCCTTCGCCCTTGAGCATGATCGAATCGCCATCCTCGGTATCAGGGTCACCATTCTTCTTGTGCATTGCCATCACCACTCCGGAGAGGGCCAGGATCGCAATCAAGTTCGGGAAGGCCATCGAGGCATTGGCCAAATCGCCAAATTTCCACACGAATTCGACCTGTGCCAGAGCACCAAGGAAGATGACCAGCACCCAGACATAACGGAATGGCTTGGTCGCCCATTCGCCAATCAGATAGGTCATGGCTTGTTCGGCATAATACGACCAGCCAATGATCGTGGTGAAGGCAAATAGGGTGAGACAGATCGTGACGATCCATCCGCCGCCGGTAAAGGCTGCCTCATACGCCGCATTGGTAATGGCGGAGGCTTCGAGATCAGCGGCCAGCCAGATATATTCTGTCGTGCTGCCATCGGCTGCAGTCCAAGAGCCTGTTGTGGTGAGAATAACCAGTGCGGTCATGGTGCAGATAACCAGCGTATCAATGAACACGCCGATCATGGCAATCTCGCCCTGTTTGACAGGGTTTTTGGTTTGCGCGGCTGCGTGGGCAATTGGTGCAGACCCTTGGCCAGCTTCGTTCGAGAACAGGCCGCGCGCGACACCGGCTCTGACGGCAGCTGCCATACCGTAGCCCGCCAACCCGCCGGCTGCTTGCTCAAGCCCGAACGCTGATTTGACGATCAAGGCCAAAGCACCCGGAATTTCCGAGGCATTGATGACCAACACCGTAAATGCGGCGAGGACGTAAAATAGGGCCATGAATGGCACAACTTTACCGGCGACATTACCAATCGATTTGATGCCGCCAATAATCACGGCAAAGGTCAACACAGCGAGGATCGCACCAATTGTCCAGGCCGGAATTCCTACCCCGAGATCAGCACCGCTGCGAACGATGGTCTGGGTGATGGAATTGGCTTGCACCATGCCGCCCGTTGCGGTGGCGGAGAACAGTGTACCGATGCAGAAGAAGACAGCGAGCCATGTCCATTTCGGCCCCAATGCGTTCTTGATATAATACATCGGTCCGCCATTGATGCGGCCATTGGAGTCCCGTTCGCGATACTTGATCGCCAGCGAGCTTTCGGCAAATGCGAGGGCCATGCCGAACAAAGCGGTTAGCCACATCCAGAAAATCGCGCCCGGTCCGCCAAGCGTAATCGCCGT
Organism: Hyphomonadaceae bacterium; assembly: GCA_039942135.1. Lineage (GTDB taxonomy): Bacteria > Pseudomonadota > Alphaproteobacteria > Caulobacterales > Hyphomonadaceae > CALLCD01. Next base: position 37,554 of record JBDVDE010000128.1, on the reverse strand, counting down.
GGCGACACCGGCGAGGTTACCTGTGCCGACTTGGCCTGAAAGCGCGGTCGAGAGGGCTTGCCACGCGGTGATCGTATTCGGATCACCATCGCCTTTGCGGCCTGCCCAGACTTCGCGAAGCGCAGGGATAAAGCGGCGCAGGGGACGAAACCCCAGCCGGATCATGAAATAGAGGCCTGATCCAAGCAGGAAAATGGCCAGCGGAGCAAATGGCAGGATTTGGGCATCCCCCCAGCTTCCGCCCCAAATAAATCCGCTCAGATTGTCGATAAATCCGTAAAACGCTTCCATGCTATCCCAGCCCGTTCTGTTAATATTATAAAGTAGCCGACCTTAAACACTCCACTACAGATGTGAAGAGCCCGCGTCGTGTGTCTCTGAAAAGACTACGAAAAATTCTTGAAAATGTCGTCCGCTGACAGATTTGGTGCAGCTTCGTCGGCATCCGGTGTCGCTTCGCCAGCAAACGGCGCTGGCTCTTCCATGGGTGCAATGCCCGGGCCGTCTTCGTTTTCTGCGCGTTCAGCCTCGATTTTGCGGCGTTTGTCAGCCGATTTGGCGATAATCGCGTCAAGTTCGATCTGCGAACACAGGCCAAGCGTCACCGGATCAACCGGCTTGATGTTCTGTGCGTTCCAGTGTGAGCGGTCGCGGACATTGGTGATGGTCGATTTGGTCGTGCCGATCAGTTTGCCGATTTGTGCGTCGGTCACTTCGGGGTGGTTGCGGATAAACCATGCAATCGCATCCGGCTTGTCAGCGCGGCGGGCAACGGGCGTATAGCGGGCGCCTTTACGCTTTGGCTGCGGGATATGGGCGATTTTCGATGGCGCGACTTTCATGCGGTAATCGGCATCGGCTTCGCCCGACTTGATTTCTTCGCGGCTCAGTTCGCCGCCGGCAATCGGGTCAACACCGCGCATATTTTCAGCGACATCACCGTCGGCAATGCCTTTGACTTCGAGGTGGTGCAGCCCGCAAAAATCGGCGATCTGGTCGAAGGTCAGGGTGGTATTGTCAATCAGCCAAACAGCAGTGGCTTTGGGCATTAGAATATCGGCCATGGTTTCTTTTCCTCTTAAACCTTGTCCCTAAAACGACCTCGCCCGGCGCTTGGGCCGGGCGGTCAGGGCGATATGCGGGGTTGCACTAACTATATCCTCTATATATCGCGGCGGCCGTTTTGCATAGACCCTAAGCCCTGTTTCGCTGGAAAAGCGGTATTGCCAGCGGCGCGATATGCTTGACGATAAGGGGTTGGCAAGGCACGGCTGGGCACATGACTTTGCTTTCCCGATTGTCGAATGGCTGGAAGCCGTGGGTTCTCTTGTGCCTGTTGACGTTTAGCGCGTCGGTGCCCGGTATTTTCATGGTGCCCGCGCTCGATCGGGACGAGAGCCGGTTTGCGCAAGCTTCCAAACAGATGCTTGAAACCGGTGATTTCATCCAGATCCGCTATCAGGACGAAGGCCGTAACAAGAAGCCTGCGGGTATTCACTGGCTTCAGGCGACCTCGACAGGTTTTGTCGCGGGGGAGGCTCGCAATCAGATCTGGACCTATAGAGTGCCGTCACTGATCGGCGCTGTGCTTGCGACGCTTGCGGTGTTCTGGTGCGGCATTGTCCTGATCGGCCGACGCGGCGCATTTTTGGGAGCCGCTTTGTTTGGCAGCGGTATATTGCTCACATCCGAAGCCCATATCGCCAAAACCGATGCGGTTCTCGTCTTCCTGACGGCGCTGACCATGGGCGCTCTGGCGCGCATTTATATGCGTGGGCGCGGCGGCGTATCCTCGCATGCATCGGCGATCGGTCTGTCTGTCCTGTTTTGGGGCGCGATGGGGCTGTCTTTTCTAATCAAGGGACCGGTGACCTTGCTGGTGGCCGGTTTGGCGTTGGCCGTGCTGTGGATTTATCGGGCTGAGCCCGCATGGCACAAAACCGAGGGTTGGGCGCGCAGTTTGATCAATTGGCGCGGTCTCGCATTGTTCGCGGTTTTGGTCCTGCCTTGGTTCATCTGGATACAGCTTGCGACCTCCGGCGAGTTTCTCGAAGGGGCGGTTGGCAAAGACCTCAAGGACAAATTTATCGGCGCATCGGAAGGCCATGGCGGCTGGCCGGGCTATCATCTCTTATATGTGCTGACGCATTTCTTTCCGGCGACATTGCTCGTTGTTCCGGCCTTGGTGCTGATGATCCGCACATTGCGGGGACGGGCGCTCGATGTTTTGGCGAGTGAGCGTTCTGGCTTGGTATTTCTGGCAGCATGGCTGGTGCCGACATGGATTTTCTTTGAGCTTCTGCCAACCAAGCTGTCGCATTATATTTTGCCAGCCTATCCGGCTTTGGCGCTGATCTGCGGCTGGGGGGCGGTGCAGCTCATGGGCGGGGCCAAGGCAACCGTGTCGCGTTTTGTGTCCTTGGCTCTGTTCGGGTTTGGAGGCTTGGCCTTTTGTATTGCGACCTCACCGTTCGGGGCAGAGCTATTACAGGCCGATGCCGCCTCCGGATTTCAACATGCTGCCAGCGGCGACGCGGTTTTGGCGCAATGGTTCGGCCTGCCGGCTATGGCGCTGCATTGGCTGGGTTTGGGCTTTGTGGCTGTCCTTGGCGCGCTCGGGTTCGGCGTCGTTCGCAAATATGGCGCAAGCCTGACACTGGCCGTCGCCGCAAGTCTGTTTATTGGACTGCATATCCGCACAGAATTCTTGCCAAGCGCCAAATGGCTACAACCGACCACCGCCGCACGCGCCGCTTTGGCTGAACCTTGTGCGCTAAAAACGGCAGGTGTTCTCTATCTCAAAACGTGCCGCCCGCCATTTCCCGATCGGGTACAAGCGGTTGGCTATGCCGAACCTAGTCTGGTGTTTACGACGGGCACAAACACCGTCATTCCGCCGCAAACCCGTATTGGATTGCCAGAAGACGATAGCGGCTATCCGATTGTCTATCTGCTAAATCTCGAAGACGAGGCAGGGCGCAGCGCGCTTGCCGAGCTTCAGCAACTTGCCGCAACTGCCGGGCGCACAGTGCTGCAGTCGACGCCCCATTATGCGCTCAACTATTCGAACGGTGATCCGGTGGCTTTTGTGGCGCTGCGGGTCGACTAGGCCTCGCCGAGGATTTCGGGTTTCTTGTGATAGAGGTGCAGACCCATTGCGCTCGACATGCTGTCAGACTGGGTGTTGAGGGCTGTGCGTAACCGGTCGAGGACGAGCGTATCAATCGTGATGATCAATCCGGTCACATAGGTTGCATATTCCGCCGAGACGCCTTGAGAGGTGAGGATATCACCAAGCAGGACGATCGAGGCCGAAGGTACACCCGCCGCAGAGACAGAATAAATCAGCGATTGCAGGGCCACGACAATGCGGTCTGCAAGGGTGACCTCAAGCCCGTAAGCGCTCATTGTGTAGAGGGCGAGCAGGGTAAGTCCCATAAGCGTGCCGACCATATTGATGGTTGCGCCGATTGTGAAAAACGGTGTGGCTTCATCGCCATTCGCGCCAAGTTGGCTCGTGGCCACTTTGGTTGCCGGCAGGGTGGCAATCGAGCTTGACGTGGACAGGGCGACCACAGCTTGCGGGAAGACGCCGCGAAACACAAAGCCGATAGATTTGCCAAGAACGAGGGAGGTCACGAACAGCATAAACACCCAGACAATGCCGAAGGTGAGCATGTAAACGCCAACAAATGGCACCAGATTGCCCAATGTCTCCACGCCGCCGGGCTTGGATAGGGCCAGCGTTACCGAGCCGAAAACCGCGAGTGGAATGGTAAATTGCAGGAATTTGCGGAACCCGAGTTGGAACAGATCGCTGGCTTTGTCGGCCTGTTCACCCAAGCCGAGTTTTTTCAAGGACTGTCCGAAAATGATACCGGCATAAATCGAGACCATCAGTTCGGATGTGATGACGCTGTAAATTTTAGCCGCGAACGGGATTTGTTTGATGTTCGCTGCCGCAGCCGTCGTGACCGTGGCAGGGTCTGCGAGAATGGTCAGGTGCGAAAATGCCGTATAGCCCGCGATGCAGACGATGGAACCAATCGTCGAGAAGAAGATGAAAAAGGCAAAGACACGCACAAATTTTGCCCCGAGCCCACCGCGCGAAATCGCCAGAGACGACCCGATCGACATAATAATCAGCGCATACATAAGGGGTTTGAGCGGCGCGAAGAGTGATGCTTTGGCCAAGTCCGCAATCGAGAGGCCCAGATCGAACTGGCCCGCGCCGATATTGGCGACAAAAAAGCCGGTTGCCTCGACCTTATAAACAATCGCTGCAAGCGCGGCGGCAATGATAACCAGTATCAAAAGCGGTATGCGGTGGAATTTTTCTAACATGTCTAGCCCTTATGCCCAGTCGATCAGCTGCCCAGTTTATCCGGCAGCGTATTATCATTCCGGCAAAGCTCGCAAGCCTCAATGCCGAGATTTCCCGATCTGTTAAGCTCCGCCCGCGGTCAGGAGACCTTTGATCACGCTGCCGATCAGTTGCGCATCTGCGCTATTGGCCGAGCCTTTGCGCCATGCGATTCCGATCGTCCGGTGGGGGATGGCGGTGGTAAACTCACGTACGACGGTTCCTGTGCCTTCGACAATCCCCGCCTCGACTGCGAGTTTCGGGATCAGCGATATGCCCAATCCGCCGCCGACCATATGAACCATTGTTTGCAAAGACGTTGCGGCAAAGCCCATGCTCGCATCTGCATCCGGTTTCGAACATGCATTGAGCGCATGTCCCCGCAAACAATGCCCCTCTTCGAGCAAGAGCAGTGTTTCTCCGTCGAGCGAGCTCGGGGTAATAGACCGTGCGCTTTCGAGCCTGTGTCCGGCCGGGCAGGCCAGCAGGAATTCGTCCGGTGCTATTTCCATTGTTTCTGTGCCGGGCATCGGCCAAGGCAAAGCGATCAGCGCGGCGTCAATCGTTTGGCTTTTGAGCGCCGCGAGCAGATCGGCGGTCTTCTCTTCGCGTAAATAGAGCGCAAGTGCCGGATAATCTGCGTGTAATTTTTTGAGGGTTCGGGGCAGGATGAATGGCGCAATTGTCGGAATCGCGCCCAATCTGAATGTGCCCGATAGCGGGGCGCTCGCGGCTTGGGCTGTGGTCACCAAATCTTGCGTATCTGCGAGGATTTTGCGCGCCCGCTCAACCGCAATTTTGCCTGCTGGCGTGAGTCGCGCTCCGCGTGCTATGCGCTCGAATAATCTCACCCCCAACAGGGCCTCGACGTCTTTGATGGCAGCAGAAAGCGTCGGTTGGGCAACCAGGGTCACTTTTGCGGCGCGGGAGAAGGACCCCTCATCGGCCAATGCGCAGAGAAACTGCAATTGGCGCAAGGTCGGCATATGCATGGCAAGTATCTCCCATAAGAGGCTTATGTACTAGATTGGCCACAAGTGAGCTGTAATACAAATTTATCAGCGCTGAAGTCGCAAAAATTGCAAGAGACGGAACGCAAAATGTTCTTCGTAAAATGCAAATTTTCCAGTTGTGTACACAGAGGCTGACGCGCATATTACCGCGCATGCAATTGAACGCGCCCAATTTTGAAAACCCTTGGCTGACCGCATGTAGCGTTGGATCTGCCGAGCTGCCATTTGACGAGGCATTTATGGACTTGCTTCGGGACGCGGGCGCGGAGGACGCTATGTGGAAATGGCTGCCGCGTATTTCGGCGGGCGGCACCAGTTTTGAAAGCTATTGCAAACGTGTGAAGGTGCTAACCGAAGACAAAAAAATCTTCCCCATGGTTTGTCGCCGTAAATCCGACGACGGATTTGTCGGGGGGGCGACCTTCGTAAATCATAGCCGTACCCACCGCATGGTTCAGATCGGATTGGTTTGGCTTACAAAGGAACGTCGGGACTGGATCCACTTTTTAGCTTTGCAGGAACTTATGATCCGGCGCGCTTTCGATTGGGGTGCTAAGAGAGTTGTCTGGCATGTGGTTCCGCAGAATGAGAAAATGGCACTGGCTGTCGAACAGATGGGCGTTACAAATGAGGGGCTGTTGCGGTCTGTCTATCGCATGAATGACGGGAGTTGGAGTGACATGTCGGTCTACTCGCTTGTGCAAGACGAAATTCCTCAAGCGCTTGAGCGTTTGTGTGAAACTCTGGAGGACAATTTTTGAAAGCCGGTATTTTAGGTGGCGGGTCATGGGGAACGGCGCTGGCCAGTCTTCTGGCAGGCAAAGGCCATGACACAATGCTTTGGACCTTCGAGCACGAGTGCGCCGAGGGGATCAACCAAACCCATATCAATGAACGCTATTTGCCCGGTATCGAGCTCGCGCCTGCCTTAAGAGCCACCTCTGATCTGGCTGATCTTGCCGAGGCAGAGCTGATACTTGCTGTGGTGCCGGCCCAGCATATGCGGTCGGTCTTGGCACAGTTCAAACCGCATGCCCGCAAAGGTGTGCCAATCGTGCTGTGTTCGAAGGGGATCGAGCAGTCCTCGCTTGATTTGATGACGGATGTTCTGGCGCAGGAAATACCAAACAGTGCTCGCGCCGTTTTGTCAGGGCCGAGCTTTGCCGCTGATGTTGCGCGCGGATTGCCAACCGCCGTCACGCTGGCCTGTGCCGATATGGCGCTGGCTGATGAATTGGCTGCACAGATCAGCACACCGACCTTCCGGCTTTATACGAGTGACGATTTGATCGGGGCTGAAATTGGCGGCGCCGTGAAAAATGTGTTGGCCATAGCTTGCGGCATAACAGTCGGGCTTGAATTTGGTAAATCGGCGCATGCGGCATTAATCGCACGCGGATTCGCCGAGATGACACGGCTTGGCGTTGCTATGGGCGCGCAAACCCAAACATTGACTGGCCTGTGCGGGCTTGGGGATTTGATCCTTACTTGTTCCTCCGAAATGTCGCGCAATATGTCGTGCGGCTTGGCGCTGGGCAGGGGAACACCGCTCGCAGATATTATGAGCGGGCGGGGCGAGGTCACCGAGGGCGTAAGTTCTGCGCCAGCCGTTTGCGCGCTTGGGGATAAGCTCGAGGTCGAGCTGCCAATCTGCAATGTCGTCGCGGATATCCTGTCCGGCAAAATGGATACGGGCGGGGCGGTTGAGCTTTTGATGAGCCGTCCATTGCGGGCCGAGAAGACGGTTTAGGTGTGACTGAGCTTTCGACCTATCTCGACATTGCCTCCGAAGCGGCAAGGCAGGCGGGCGCCTTTCTGGCTGGGCGATCAGAGGCAACCCGGGGCATTGAGAAAGAAGATGGCCGCGACATCAAACTTGTCGCTGATCGCAAAGCCGAAAACCTGATCCTCGATATTTTGCGTGCCCGTGCGGACCTTCCTGTGTTAGCAGAAGAAAGCGGGCAATCGGGCGAACTCTCAGGGCTTTACTGGGTGGTTGACCCGCTTGACGGCTCGGCCAATTATCAGCGTGGTCTGCCGCTATGTGCTGTATCGATTGCGTTGATGCGGGATCAAGACCCTGTGCTCGGGGCGATCTATGATATTGGTACAGGCGCGCTTTTAACCGGCGGGGAAGGGATACCCGCAGCGCTTGATGGTGTGCCGGTCAGTGTCAGCACTGTGTCGGAAAAATCTAGCGCGGTGCTCGCCACGGGATTGCCGGTTATGGCTGACTATAGCCCTGACGCTTTGCAAGCCATGGCAGCGAGTTTTGCCGCATGGAAGAAGATCCGCATGCTTGGCACCGCGACCATGGCGGGGGCCTATGTCGCTATGGGACGCGTCGACCGCTATTCGGAAAACGGCGCGCGCCTTTGGGATGTTGCGGCTGCGATGGCGATTGCCCGTGCTGCGGGTGGGCGCGCTGAAATATCGGCAGGCGCCGCCGAAGATCCACGCCATATTCTCATCGACAATGGCAGATTGCCGGGCTGACCCGCCGCTCGCGGATTGAAATATAGGCTCTGCGATTGCATTTTGCCCGTGGCTGTGCTTTGAGACGAGCAAATTCAGCGCAAAATCAAGAAGCGCGCTTTGACTGGTACACGTTCTCACAGAGAACTGGAGACCGGCGAGGCCCCCCGCCCGGCGAAGTTTCGCTCAGCGGGGCACTTTTGGTTTGCGCCTGATTGAGCTGCGCCCCATCTTGATGTTTCAAGAAGGCGCAAACCGAGGAGACGAGCTTATGTTCGACGCACTGACAGATCGCTTAGGCGGTATATTTGACGGACTAACAGGACGCGGCGCCCTGTCCGAAAAAGATGTGAGCGCGGCGCTGCGCGAGATCCGCGTGGCTTTGCTCGAATCCGATGTCGCCTTGCCAGTGGTCAAAGAGTTTATCGGCTCGATCAAAGAAAAAGCCGTGGGCGAAGACGTGATCCGCTCGGTCAAACCCGGCCAGCAAGTGATCAAGATTGTGCATGACGGCCTCGTCGAAATGCTTGGCGGCGAAGAGGTCGACACGTCCATGCGCATCGACAGCCCGCCAGCGGTTGTGATGATGGCGGGTCTTCAAGGCTCGGGTAAAACCACGACAACAGGTAAAATCGCCAAACGCCTGTCCGAGCGCGAAAAGAAACGCGTATTGCTCGCCAGCCTCGATGTCCGGCGTCCGGCGGCGATGGAACAGCTCGCTATTCTTGCCGATCAACTTGGCGATAATGTCAAAGCGCTGCCAATTATTGACGGCCAGCTTCCGGCTGATATTGCCCGCCGCGCCATGAAGGCAGCCGAAATTGGCGGCCATGATGTCCTGATCCTCGATACTGCGGGCCGGACCACGCTCGACGAACAGATGATGGGCGAGGCGGCCGAGATTGCGGCGATTGCCAACCCGTCCGAAACGCTGCTGGTGGCCGATGCGCTGACCGGACAAGATGCCGTCGAAACCGCCAAACGCTTTGACGAGCGGCTCAAGCTGACCGGCTTGGTGCTCACACGTATGGATGGCGACGGACGCGGCGGCGCAGCGCTCTCTATGCGCGCGGTTACGGGTCTACCGATCAAATTCCTCGGCACGGGCGAGAAGCTGGACGGGCTTGATGCCTTCGACGCCAAACGTCTTGCGGGGCGTATTCTCGGTCAAGGTGATATTGTCTCGCTGGTCGAAAAAGCCGGCGAGCAGATGGACGCCGACAAGGCCGAACGCATGGCCAAGAAAATGTCCAAAGGTCAGTTCGACCTAGACGACATGGCCGAGCAGTTCCGCCAGATGCAACGCATGGGCGGCCTTGGCGGGATTATGGGCATGTTGCCCGGCGCCAAAAAGGCCAAGCAGGCCATGGACGCCTCCGGCCTCGACGACAAAGTGCTCAAGCGCCAAGAAGCAATCATCAGCTCGATGACCAAGAAAGAGCGCACCAAGCCTGCCGTGCTCAATGCCTCGCGCCGTAAGCGCATCGCGGCTGGCTCTGGCACCAGCGTGCAAGAAGTCAACAAGGTGCTGAAAATGCACAAGCAAATGGCTGGCATGATGAAGAAGATGTCCAAGAAGGGCGGCCTCAAAGGCATGATGGGCGCTATGGGCGCTGCTGGCGTGTCGCCGCAGGATTTGGCCAAAATGGGCGGCGCTGGCGGAGCAGGCGGACAGATGCCCGGTCTTGGCGGCGGTGGTTTGCAACCCAATGGCTTGCCGGGGCTCGGCGGCGGCTCTCTTCCGGGTTTGGGAGGGGATAAGAAGTGACCGCTCTCCCGACCGTTTGTGGGTACTGTGATGAAACACTACGTCGCAAAGCAAATGCTTGCGAAGCATGTGGCGCATCATTTGGAGTGCGTGAGACGGCGGTTGGATCGATGTATTTGATGGTTGGGTTGATGGTGTTTGGCCTGATCGTCTTTGGGAACGCGTTCTATCAAACGCTCAAATCAGGCGAGCAGATGGATACCGTGATGCAGATCGTGTTTCCAGCCGTTCTCTTATTGCTGACCCTGCTTGCAGCGTGGTTTTGGAAACAAGCGCGTCATCCAAGGACATGGTTTGAGTGGCATGAAGGCGTGCCTGATTTTGCTGACATGAAGACGCTTGAACAAGGCGGAACGCTCTCTGGCTTGGGAGGGGACAAGAAGTGACCCAATCCCCCCAAACCCAACTTGAAACTTTTCGTAAGAGCATCGACAATCTTGATGCGATCTTGCTGCATACGCTGGCCGAGCGGTTCAAAGTCACTCAAGCGGTTGGGCGTCTGAAGGCCGAGCATGATATGCCGCCTGCGGACAAAGCACGCGAAGCCAAACAGATCGAACGGCTCCAGCGCCTTGCCGAAGACAGCGCGCTCGACCCCGAATTCGCGGAAAAATTTCTAAACTTCATCGTGGCGGAAGTGATCCGTCACCACGAAAAAATACGGGACGATCAATGATGATCGCCTCGCTAATCCTTTAACCGAACATTTGAACAAACTGGAGAATACAAATGGCCCTTAAAATCAGACTCGCCCGTGGCGGCTCAAAGAAACGTCCTTTCTATAGCGTTGTGGTGGCAGACAGCCGCTTCCCGCGTGATGGTCGCTTTATCGAAAAAATTGGCACCTATGATCCGCGCCTTCCTAAAGAGTCCGAACAGCGCGTCCAGATCGATGGCGAGAAAGCCGCTGCATGGATCGCCAAAGGCGCAAAGCCATCTGACCGCGTTGGTCGCTTCCTGAGCAAGATCACACTCGAAGGCGCATCTGCTCCGATCTGGGCATGGGAACATGGCAACAACCCGAAAAAGGGTGAGCCAGGCGCCAAAGCCAAAGAACGCGAAGAAGAGCGCGCAGAAAAAGCCAAGGCAGCTGAAGAAGCAGCCAAAGCCCCTGCACCTGAGCCAGAAGCTCCGGCAGAAGAGGCACCTGCAGAAGCTGCAGCCGAAGAGGCGCCTGCAGAGGAGTAGGTCTTCGGGCCAAGCGCTCTGTTTGGCCAGTCTAACAAATTTGTAAACCTAGGCTCAGGCCCGGTTCACAAAACATAATCCAATATGCTCGCTGACTTTAGAAGGAGACTTCAAGATGCAGCGAGCATATTTTCGTTTGGCGCTAGCTCTAGGTTTCGGCTTGGCTGGTCTGTTTTCACCCAAGGCCGAGGCCCAGTTCGATCGCGGTGCCCAGCGCGGCGGCGATGCGGCGATCATTCTTTATTCCGGCACGAATTTTCGCGGCCAAGCGCGCGCCTATTATGGCGATGTGGACACGCTTGTGCGCGACGGCTTTAACGATGTCGCCCGCAGCATCCAGATTCGCAGCGGTGAGTGGACCTTGTGTAAAGATCGCGGCGGGCAGGGCAGATGCCGCACGATTAACCGCTCGATCCCTGACCTTGGCAGATTGGGCCTCGATCGCAAACTGACCTCGTTCTATCAATCCGGTTTTTCAAATACGGGGCTTTCGGGCAGAAATAACGGGTTTTCAGGTCGAAATGATCAGCGCAGCGGGTTTAACACGCAGCGCGGATTTAACGGATCACAAGGCTCGAACGGCTTTCGCAACACAAATGGACAGCGCCAGTTGAGCCGTGGCGGTGCACCTGTCACCTTGTTTACAAAGGATGATTTCCGTGGTCGCTCGATCAATATCAATGGCGCGGTGAATCTGCGCGATGTCGGGTTCAACAATAAAGTCGACTCGATTTCGATCTCGCACGGGAGCTGGATTGTCTGCACCGGACGTGACCTTGGCGGGCGCTGTGATGTGTTGAATGGATCAGTTTATGACCTCGATGATATTGACCTCGACGACAACATCTCGTCCATAGCGCCTTATAATGGTCGCTCGAACACGCGTTCGAACAGGCGCAGACGATATTAGAGGCCCAGATTGAAACAGAACCAAAACGATCTTATTGCTGTGGCGGTTCTGTTAGGGGCACATGGCGTGCGCGGGGACTGCCGGATCAAAAGCTTTACCGAAGACCCCGCCACAGTGCTCGAGCTTGGATCATTGCTCGGCGAGGACGGGACGGTGCTCGTCACGCCCAAATCGGCCCGAACTTCGAAAGACCAGTTTATTGTGTCGGCCAAAGAGCAGCGCCAGAAGGAAGACTGGGACAAGCTGAAGGGGCAGCTCTTGCATATTCGCCGCGCCGATCTGCCTGCGCCCGACGAAGATGATTTCTACATTCAGGACCTTGTCGGCCTTGCTGTCATGGACCCTGAAGGTGCCCGTTTGGGCGAGATCAAGGCCGTGCATAATTTTGGCGCTGGCGACCTGCTCGAGATCACACCGGATGCGGGCGTTACGCCGAGCGGTAAAACTGTCATGGTGCCGTTTTCGCTCGAAGATGTGCCCGAGGTTGATATTGCGGCGGGGCGGGTCGTGGCCGCAACGCTGGCAATATGGGCAGACGAATCGGGAAAGCCCGAAAGCGACTAGTCTTCGCTTTGCTCTTTCCCTTGCTCAGCGAGCCATTCCTTGGCCAAGCCATGTTGACCGCGCCTGACCAGCCAGAACACGCCGGCCAAATCAAAAATTCCTGCGCCAAGCCGACCGAAAAATCCGTATTTCGAACGACCATGTCTGCGCGGCCGATCGGTCACCGGCTCCTCGATTACGGCCCATCCGGCGCGCTTGACCAATGCGGGAAAAAACCGATGCATGGCGGCGAAATAGGGCAGCTCGCGAAAGGCTTCGGCATGGATCAGTTTCCAGCCGCAGCCACTGTCGCTGGCATCATCATTCAGCAATAATCTGCGCAGTCCGTTTGCGAGACGTGATTGTACCCATTTGAAGCCGCTATCATTGCGCGAGGTCCGCTTGCCCGTGATCAGGCCGAGCCGAACCGGTGCTTCGCCAAGCTTTAGCGCGTCAAACTCGTTGGCAACGAAAAGGATGTCCCAGACGCGTCTTGTGTCTGCGGGGTCGTTTTGCCCGTCGCCATCAAGAAGCTGCACCCAATCTCCGCGCACATATTTCAGGCCGGTAAACAAAGCGGCAGACTTGCCCACACGTTCGACATGGGTGCGCACGGTCAACAGCCCGGGCCAGCGGGATTTCGCTTCGGCGAGCTCGGCGGCGGTGGCATCGGTCGAGGCGTCATTTACGGCGATAATTTCGAAGTTTAACCCGTTCAGCGCCTCAACCGTTTCCTCGATCAAGGGCAGGACATTGCCTGCCTCGTCATAGAACGGGATCAAGACGGATAGATCGGGGGTCACTTGCGGCACCTTGTGGCTAATCCTTGCTTTTTACGCATGACAGGCTTGCCGGTAGCTTGCAAAGGATGTCAAGCATAGCAGAGCCATCTGGAGGCAGTTGAGGGCCTTTGCCAGATCTGGTTTGACCTGAAATCCCGACATGGCATTCAAGGCGCCTGCGGTGCATGAAGGGGGGGCTCGACAGGCTGCAGTTCGGCACCAACCCAAAAATGGTCCGGAATGTTAAATTTGCGCTCTACCGCGATTGGCCGGATGTCTAGGCCAACCGCGAGAGGGGCAGCCTAGCTGAAGGCATCCTGAGGTGGCGCGCCATACGGGTCTTCGCCAAACCGGTTTGGCCCTTTTGTGCCACTCATGCAGAAGAAAACCCATAAAACGAGTGAGGCGAGAGGTATAAGCGAGATCAGATACCACCAGCCGCTCCGGTCCGTATCATGCAGTCGCCGCACGCCGACTGATAGAGATGGTATGATGGCGCCAATATACAGAATACTTAGAATAATAATCGCGATCTCGCCGAGTGCCGAAAGCACCAATGCGAGCAGAAAAAATACGATTATTAGCATGAGTAATGAAAACCAGAATTCCGATGCTGATGACCGCCCTTTGAAATCAAAGGCGCGTGTAAAGAAACGCTTTGAAGCTTCAGCAAATCCAATCATTGTAATCTCCCCCATTTGGCTCGCTCGAGGGTTGATAATGTCTTTATTCGGATGGTTTGACAAGGGCGTCTTTCTAAGGCCCATATGACGAAATATGCGTGACTCCGAGAGCATTCTGGAATTTAAGTCGGTCTATGTTTAACGCCACCATCATTACGCTTTATCCCGAGGCTTTCCCGGGGGCACTCGATGTGTCGATTCTGGCGCGCGCCCGAAAAGAGGGGCTTTGGGGGCTAGAAACCGTTGATTTGCGCGAATTTGGCCAAGGTAAGCACCGTAAAGTCGATGATACGCCAGCTGGCGGCGGCGCCGGGCTGGTTCTGCGCGCCGATGTTGCGGGCGCTGCGATAGATGCTGTCGCGCCTCAGGGGCGGCCTCTGATCTATCCCAGTCCGCGCGGCAAGCCATTTTCTCAAGCCCGCGCGCATGAGCTGGCAGAGGGCCCGGGCATGGTCGTTCTTTGCGGGCGGTTCGAGGGGCTCGACGAGCGGGTGATCGAGGCCAGAGGGCTTGAGGAAGTCTCGCTCGGAGATTTCGTTCTGGCTGGCGGCGAAGTGGCGGCCCAAGCGATGATTGAAGCGACTGTGCGGCTGTTGCCGGGGGTTGCGGGAAATGCCGCCTCGATCGCCGATGAGAGCTTCGAAAACGGACTTTTGGAGTATCCGTTATACACAAGCCCAAGGGTCTGGGAGGGGCATGAAATCCCGCCTGAACTGCTCTCGGGCAATCATCAGGCGATCGAACAATGGCGGCTTAACCAAAGTAAAGCGTTGACACGGGCGCGTAGACCCGATTTATGGGCCGCTTACCCTTCAGGGACAGAAATACGAGCGTCGGAGACGGACGATGAATGTAATTGAACAAATTGAAGCCGAAGAAGTAGCCCGGGTCACCGGCGGCAAGACCATTCCGGAATTTTCTCCGGGTGATACGCTATCAGTGAATGTGCGCATTAAAGAAGGCGAACGCGAGCGCGTCCAGCGCTATGAGGGCGTCTGCATTGCGCGTTCGGGCGGCGGCCTGAACGAAAGCTTCACGGTTCGCAAAATTTCCTTTGGTGAAGGTGTCGAGCGGGTTTTCCCGGTTGTCTCGCCAATGATCGAAAGCATCGAAGTTAAGCGTAAGGGCCGTGTTCGCCGCGCCAAGCTTTACTATCTGCGCGATCGTCGCGGTAAGTCTGCACGGATTGCCGAGCGGACATCGGGCCACGGTATCGAGCAGACGGTGATTGCCGTTTCGAAAACCGAGCGCAAGCGCCAAAAAGCCGCTGACAAGCTGGCTCGCAAAGAAGCTGCCGCAGCCGAGCGCGAAGCCGCTGCCAAGGCGAAGGCCGAAGCGGAAGCAGCTGCAGCTGCCGAAGCAAAAGCGGCTGAAGAAGCTGCCGCAGCAGAAGCTGCACAGCCAGAAGGCGGCGCTGAAGAATAGACCAATACGATTTAGTCGTGGTGTAAAGTACAAGGCCCTGCGCTCAACGCGCGGGGTCTTTTCTTTTGCGCCATTACATTTGGAGCCGCAATTTCGCCTTGTTTGAAAATCAAGTTTTGGATTTAGCGGCGATTGGGACGAGGCATGTTCAAGAAGATATTTGGCGGAAAAAAGAAGCGATCCGAGAATGGCATTTTTGCGCTTGCCAAAGAGAATCGGCCCGCCCCCGAGCAAAGCAATGCTGTCCCGCGATCCGCGGACCCTGGCCAAGCGGCTCTCCTTCGACATCTGGATGAGAAAGACAAGGAAGACCCAATCGCTCGTTTGGAAATTGCTGGCAGAGCTGTTTTTGACCTCGCATGCCAATCTCTCAAAGGCTTGGGCGGTCGAGAAGGCATTCGTGTTGAAGACCTCTTGGCTTTGCTCGGATCGGCTGGAGGATATTCGACCATTGTTACCGTCCTTGCCCAGATCGAGGCAGATGCCAACAGTATAGAAAAAGTGGGGATGCAGCATGTCGGTACGGCCGATGGTAGACATTTCTATTTCGGTGATTTCCTAAACCATGTTCTTTTGAATCATGAAAAGGCCATTTTGAGAATGAGCCTGGGCATGAGCAAACATCTAGGCGGAACGGCAAGCGTAGATGATGTGACCGACGCCATGGCGTACACTGCTAGCAAAGTCGGAACACCAGAATTTGGTATTCCTCGTCTGCCGGAAGATCATCGACCTATCGTAAGTCCGACAGAGTTTGTTCGCCTAATATGGCCTCGTATCAATCAGGAACTGGAGCGTTACGAAATCTCGGTTATTCTGAGACCGAGTGTGATCGGTTTTGCGATTATGAATGCCATGCAAGCCGGCAAGGATACGATCGATCCTACCCTTGCAACAAAGATCATTATTGAATGTGCTGTGCCAACGTCGAGGCTTGATCCGGCTGAAATGGAGCATCCGAACCCATAGGTTTTGGCTAAGTGCTGGGTGTGTTTAGCTCGCCATTAGGGGGTATCTACATGCTGGTCGATCATAATCATATTGCCATCAGGATCGGTGACCATAAAGCTGGCAGGGCCGGTGCTGGCCTCATCGGCTTCTTGGGCAATCTCTACGCCCGCAGCTTTTAGCCTTTTCTGCATTGCGCGGACATCCTCAAACGGTGTGACCGCTTGGCCGTCTGCATCCCAACCGGGATTGAAGGTCATGATATTGCCCTCGAACATGCCCTGAAACAGACCGACGGTCGCCGTCGGGCTTTTCAGGATCATCCAGTTATGGGCTGACTGATCGTGAAACACGCTAAAGCCAAGTGTCTCGTAGAATTTGCGCGAGGCTTGCAGATCCTTGACCGCAAGACTGATCGAGAAATTTCCTAAACTCATTGTCTGTCTCTCCCCAATTACAGCCAGTATTGCGTGGTTTCAATATTCTACCAAGCGGCGGCTTGATTGCGAATGAGAATTAGTTGCAATTGAAGGTTTGTTGAGCTAGGCTCTCGGGGAGGATAGGCGGGCTTCGCGCAGCAAATATAAGGGACACCACATATGCATCTCTCAATGACCAATCACAGAATGACCGAATGGCTGAAAATGCAGGTGAGGGTGCTTGAGGCTTGGCGAGAAGAAATGGCGGCGCGACCGGATATTGACTTGGTGATGGTCACGCGGCTTGAGCAACATTATCAATGGCTAACGGCCGAGTTGGCGAGCTTGGAGTTTGGCTAGTCTCCAACCAGCCATTGCCACGCGTTGAATTTGTCGCGCTTGCTAAATGTTCCCATATTCGCCATATCTGACGCAATATTTTTCCCAAAATGGAGCTGGAACCCGCTATGGTTGGCAAAACTCTCTACGACAAGATCTGGGACGCGCATCTGGTCGATCAGGACACCAAAACCGGCGAAGCGCTGCTCTATATCGACCTGCATTTGATCCATGAGGTCACCACGCCCCAAGCCTTTGACGGATTGGCGCAAGCTGGGCGCGCAGTCCGCAGGCCCGATCTCACGCTTGCCGTGGCCGATCATAACACACCGACTGAAAATCAGGCTGGCGGGTTGGCGGCGGTCAAAGATGTTGCCGCCCGCACTCAGCTTGAAACGCTGACCCGAAATGTTGCCGAACACGGCATCGAGTATTTCCCGATGGGCGACATCAATAATGGCATTGTTCATGTCGTCGGTCCCGAGCAAGGGCGAACGCAACCGGGCATGACCATTGTTTGTGGTGACAGCCATACATCAACGCACGGGGCCTTTGGTTCACTGGCCCATGGTATAGGCACCAGCGAGGTCGAGCATGTCTTGGCGACCCAGACCCTGCGCGCCCGCAAGATGAAGAACATGGCGATCGAGGTTTCCGGACAATTGGCCGAAGGCGTGACCGCCAAGGATCTCGCTCTGCATCTGATCGCCAAAATCGGGACGGCTGGCGGGACCGGCTATGTCCTCGAATATCGCGGCGATGCGGTTCGGGCGCTCTCAATGGAAGGGCGCATGACATTGTGCAATCTGTCGATCGAAGCTGGCGCACGCGCGGGTCTGATCGCGCCGGATGCAGCGACGCTTGATTATATGCGCGGACGCCCCTCGACCCCCAAAGCTGGCGCTTGGGAAATGGCTGAGCGCTATTGGGCGACATTGTTCTCGGACGAGGATGCTGGCTGGGACGAGATCGTGCATATTCGCGGCGAAGATGTCGAGCCAACTGTGACATGGGGGACAAGCCCCGAACAGGCGATAGCGCTATCAGGGCGTTTGCCGTCGCCAGACGATGCCAGTGATCCGGTCAAGCGCGCGGCGATTGTACGGGCGCTCGATTATATGGGGCTTGAAGCTGGCGCACCGATTGCCGGAACGCCGGTCCAGCGTGTCTTCATTGGCTCGTGTACCAATTCGCGCATTGAAGACTTGCGTGCGGCGGCCGAGATCGCCAAAGGCGCGCGTGTGGCCGAAGGCGTGCGGGCGATGATTGTGCCCGGGTCTGGACTGGTACGGGCCCAAGCCGAGGCAGAAGGGCTTGATGAGGTTTTTGTCGCCGCAGGGTTTGAATGGCGCGAGCCGGGGTGTTCGATGTGTCTGGGGATGAACCCTGACAGTCTGGCACCGGGCGAGCGTTGCGCCTCGACCTCGAACCGGAATTTCGAAGGCCGTCAGGGACGCGGTGGCCGCACCCATTTGATGAGCCCGACACTTGCAGCAAGAGCTGCGGTGACCGGCGTGATCGGGTGAGCCTTTCCAGTTGGACCCCGACAGAGCGCCCGAAGCCCGACCTTTTGCAGGGCAGGTATGTGCGTCTGGAGCGGCTGGACTGGGCTGCTCATGGGGACGGTTTGTTCGAGGCGGTATGCGGCCCTCAAAATGATGATCTGTGGACTTATATGCCGCTGGGCCCATTTCATGACCGCGCTGTGTTTGAACAGATGTATGGCTTTTTATGCCAACATTTCGAGTGGGAAACATCGGTCATATGCAGCGCCGCGTCAGGCGCCGTTCTGGGCATGGCCAGTTATATGCGCATTCGGCCTGAACATGGCAGCGCGGAGATCGGCTGTGTCACATTCGGTCCGGCGCTGAAGCGCACACGCGAGGCGACGGAAGCGGTCTATTTGATGGCTGCGCATTTGTTTGATGTGTTGGGGTATCGCCGGTTTGAGTGGAAGTGCCACAATGACAATCTCGCATCTCGGCGTGCAGCGGAACGGTTCGGGTTTCGGTTCGAAGGTGTTTTCCGGAATGATATGGTTGTGAAAGGCAAGAGCCGAGATACTGCGTGGTTCGCGATGACCGATGCAGATTGGCCAAAATTATCTGCCGCGTTTGAAGCGTGGCTAGCACCGGATAATTTTAATGCGGCAGGGGAACAAAAAAAACAGCTTGAAGACCTACGCTAACGCATATCGACCCTTGCAAAATGTGTCGGCACTTGGCAAAAAACCATCATGTTGCGTTTTGTATATTCCGTCTTCGCTCTTTTGTTTCTGGTCTTGCCTGCCTTTGCCGGAGAGGCGGATGTGCTCTCGGTCGAGCTGGAAGAAACCGCGCCCAACACATTCACCATCACTGCCGAAGTTGAACATGCCGATGATGGCTGGGACCACTATGCCGATGCATGGCAGGTGCTTGGACCAGACGGCGAAGTGATTGCCACGCGCGAACTGGCCCACCCACATATGAACGAGCAGCCCTTTATCCGCTCTTTGTCGGGCGTAAAAATTCCGGCGGGCATAAACGAGATCACTGTGCGCGCGCGTGATCTGGTCCACGGCTTTGGCGGCCGCGAAGTGACCGTCGCTGTTCGGCCTTCTGCTGTTCGTACTGCGGGCAGTTAATCGCCGCCATCTGGCCGTATGGGTAAAACTGTCCTAGAACGGCCCGATGATTAC
This sequence comes from Hyphomonadaceae bacterium, assembly GCA_039942135.1. Taxonomy (GTDB): domain Bacteria; phylum Pseudomonadota; class Alphaproteobacteria; order Caulobacterales; family Hyphomonadaceae; genus CALLCD01. The sequence goes on along the minus strand of JBDVDE010000128.1, from coordinate 18,018 downwards.
AAGCCTCGACCATTTCGTTCTGATCTGCCCTGACATTGATGCGGGGGTTCTGACCTATGAGACACTGCTTGGAGCGCCGCCCGTCTGGCGGGCCGAAGATGCCGAACATGGCAGCGCGAGCGCGGTGTTTAAAACGTCGAACACGTCGCTCGAACTCATGGCGCCCAAAGGCGGCGGAGTTGTCGCCGAACGCTTGTCGCAAATGCTCGACGCTTCTGGCCCGCGGATCACAAGTCTTGCCTATGAAGTGGCGGATGCTGGTATGGCGCGCCATAGTTTTGAGCGGCGCGGCTTGTCGCCTTCGGAAGTGAGCGATGGTGCCAGCCGTGATCTCGCGAGCGGGGCGGAGCGGAGCTGGAAACGGTTCCGGTGTGCCGACGAGGCGTGCGCGGGCGTGAAGACATTTGTCTTGCAACATACCGGCGGCGCATTGCCTGCAGGTGAGGGGCTCCATGGCAGCGTTGCAAGCCTCGACCATCTTGTTATCAATACACCAAATCCTGATCGCGCCGCCGCGCTGTATGGCGCAAGGCTGGGGCTGAGGTTTGCGCTCGACCGGACCGCAGAACAATGGAAAACCCGCTTCTTGTTTTTCCGGCTTGGCGGGCTGACGCTTGAAGTGATTCACCGGCTTGGCGAGGCCCATGATCCGTCGGGGCAAGACAGTATCTGGGGGCTGACATGGGCGGTGTCAGACCTCGAGGCGGCTCGCGCGCGGCTCGGTGAGGCGGGACTTAGCGTCTCTGAAATTCGTGCGGGCCGGAAACCAGGAAGCCGCGTATTTACCGTAAAAGATGGCACGCTGGAGGTTCCCACGCTTTTCATCTCGCATGAGGAGGCGTAGAATGCCCCGATGAAAGCTTTTACAAAACTCACCGGCACCGCAGCGCCCTTGCTCGAAAACGGGCGCCCGATGGCGAATGTCGATACCGACATGATCATTCCCAAACAGTTCCTGAAAACGACCACGCGGACAGGCCTGTCCGAAGGCTTGTTTTATGAATTGAAGACGACGGCTGATGGCGCGGAGAATCCGGACTTTGTTTTGAACCGCGACGCTTATAAAGGCGCAAGCATTCTGATAGCGGGTGAGAATTTCGGTTGCGGGTCTTCGCGCGAACATGCGCCTTGGGCACTGCTTGACCAGGGGATTACCTGCGTGATTGCGCCGGGCTTTGCCGATATCTTCCATAATAATTGCTATAAGAACGGCATATTGCCTGTGGCCTTGCCGATTGATGTGATCGAAAGTCTGGCCGCGCAGGCTGGCGGGGGAAACCATCTCTTCAGCATTGATCTTGACGCGCAAACGGTCACTGCACCTGACGGGACTGTGCATGGTTTCGAGGTCGATGCCGGACGTAAAGTCAATCTGATGGCGGGCCTCGATGAGATTGGCCAGAGCCTAACGCGGTCAGATAAGATCTCGGGATTTGAAGAGACGCGGAAATTGGAAAGACCCTGGTTGGGGTAGACGTTTAAGGGGGACGATATGATTATTGTTGAAGGGTTTGTCCGTATGCAGAATGCGGGCGATTTCGAAACAGTTCGCGATGCCGCCGAAGCTCAGATTACCCAGAGCCGTGCCGAGGGCGACTGTATTGACTACACCTATGCACTTGATGTGCTTGATCCTCAAATTATGCGCGTGCTGGAACGCTGGAAGAGCTGGCAGGCCTTGGAGAACCATTTCAAGCAACCACATATGGATGACTGGCGCGCAGCCCTTGCCGATGTGAAATTTCTGGAGCGGTCTTTGCGTGCCCACGAGGTAAAAGAAACGCGGGACATCTAGTCCTTGAAGTGTCCGGCGGGTGCGCTGCCTTTGAAGCGGGCGGCTGATCAAGTGAATTGGAGACGTGTCTGATGGCAAAGTATGGATTGATTTTATTCGGGGCAATTTGGGTGCTCACGGGCATCTATATTTTTCTCCTGCCGCAGGTCTTCTATGACAGCATTCCCGGCCTCGATTTGATGGGGCCGTTCAGCATCCACTTCATCCGCGATGTGGCGCTGATCTATTTGGCCGCTGGCGGGATCACCGTGCATGCAGCGCTTAAGGGCCAACGCACGCTCGCGATTGCCGGTACATTATGGCCCTTGCTGCATGGCCTGTTTCACATCCAGATATGGGCGATGCGGGGTTTTCCGTTTGACCATATTTTCTTGTTTGATGCGGCGATGGTGATCGCACCGTCTGCGCTTGCATTCGGTTTGGCGTGGCGGATGCCGCGCACCGACTAGGCCATTAAGCCTTGAAAACGGCAGACCGTCGGCACCCTTATGACATATTGTAACGCGATATAGAGAGCCTCACACATCAGGAGGATATCACTATGCGTAAATTTTGGCTCGCGACCAGTGCTGCTCTTATTTTGTCACTCGGTGCCGCGTTCGCTGCGCCCGCAACGGAGGATCATATCTTGACCCAACCTGAAAACACGTCCGTCCATTCCTATATATTGCTCGACCGCACTGGTTCTATGTCGGGCATTTGGGACGAGGCGCTGACCTCGGTGAATGCCTATGCCAAATCCGTCGGAGAGGAAGAGGCCGGGGAAGCCGATCTCGATACAAAAGTTAGCCTTGCCGTGTTCGATGCTCAGGACGGTTTGCAGTTCGATGTCTTGCGAAAAGGTGTCGCCGCCGAGCAATGGAGCGAGGTGACCAATGATGAAGCCAGTCCGCGCGGGATGACACCGCTCTATGATGCGATCGGCCAAATTGTGTCACTGGCAGAGGCAGACGCGCCGGAAAAGGCCGTGCTCGTCATCATGACGGACGGGGCCGAGAATGCTTCGCGTGAGATGACGGGAGCTGGCGCAAAGGCCGCGCTTGACCGGGTACGTGCGCGTGGATGGGAAGTGGTGTTCCTTGGTGCCGAGTTTGCAAGCTTCGCAGATGCAGACAGCGTTGGCGTGAATTCATCAAGGCAGCTTGCCGTCGGTGCAGGCCAGTTGAGTGCCACCATGGAACGACTGGGCAAGAAATCTCGCAGCTACGCCCAAGATGCCGAGGCAGCTGTCGAGTTTAATGAAGAAGACCGTGCTGTTGCTGGCGAAGAAGACGTCAAGCAGCGAAAGGGTCAATAAAGCGTCGATCAATTTGACATTGTTGCATTGAGGCGCATTCCGTTTCGCTCTAGAACAGCGCTAGAAACGGGGATGCGCTTCAATGACAAAGACGATTTTACTGCTTGCAGGTGACGGTATCGGACCCGAGGTGGTTGCCGAAGCCCGCCGCGTGGCGACGGCCTTGGTGCCAAATCTGGAGTTTGACGAAGGTCTTGTCGGCGGCGCCGCCTATGATCTCGAGGGCGACGCAATTAGCGAAGAGACGCTGGCGCGCGCCAAGCAGGCTGATGCGGTTCTGCTCGGTGCGGTCGGCGGGCCGAAATGGGCAGACAATCCGCGCGATAAGCGTCCGGAAATGGGGTTGCTGCGCTTGCGCAAAAGTCTCGACGTGTTTGCCAATTTGCGTCCGGCCTATTGTTTCCCTCCACTCGTGGATGCATCGAGCCTGAAGCGTGAGCTGATCGAAGGGCTCGATCTGATGTTCGTACGCGAGCTGACAAGTGGTGTTTATTTCGGCGAGCCGCGCGGGATCGAAACCGGTGCTGACGGTGAACGCTTCGGCTATGAGACGTCGCGCTATACGGCGTCGGAAGTCCAGCGGGTTGCGCGCGTCGCATTTGACATTGCACGTGGGCGCGGCGGCAAGGTGGCGTCTGCCGAGAAATCTAATGTGATGGAAAGCGGCCTGTTCTGGCGGCAGGAAGTGACGGCTCTGCACGAGGCTGAAGGCGAGGGGGTCGAGCTGAGCCATATTCTCGCCGATGCCTGCGCCATGGAACTTGTGCGGGCGCCCAAGCAGTTCGATGTGATCTTGTGCGGCAATCTGTTTGGCGACATCCTCTCGGATGCAGCCGCTATGCTGACAGGCTCGATTGGCATGTTGCCGTCTGCCAGCCTCGGCGCGGCGGGCGTGCCCGGATTATATGAGCCGGTTCATGGCTCCGCGCCGGATATCGCCGGGCAGGGGATCGCCAATCCTTGCGCGACAATCTTGTCATTGGAGATGGCATTGCGTTGGTCGCTGGGCATGAGTGATGCGGCTGACCGGCTGAACCGAGCGGTGAGCAAGGCCTTGACCGACGGGGCACGTACGCGCGACCTTGGCGGCAATTTATCAACCCGCGAGATGGCAGACGCGATTATTGCGAGCCTGTAGCTACTTGTATTTACGCTGTGCGTCTGTCTCGGCAAAAATGTCTTGATCGGGCGCCGGTTTCGAGCTGTGCACCTGTGTTGGCTTGGCGATGGGCAAACGTTTCGGTGAGGTCCGGCGTAGCAAGCCTGTAGCTGCCAATGTCTCGGCCGTTTGTGGGCGCGAGAAGTAGAACCCTTGCAGCTCCGCGCAGCCTTCATTCATGACGCTTTCAATCTGCGCACTGGTTTCGACGCCCTCAGCCGTCGAGCGAATGCCAAGGCTGGATGCCAGCCCCACAAGTGCGCGGACGATGGCGCGGGATTCATGGCTTTCATGAATCGACTGGATGAATGATTTATCGATCTTGATTTTGTCGAAGGGGAAGGTGCGTAGATAGGTCAGCGAGGAATACCCTGTTCCGAAATCATCGAGCGAAATACTGATGCCAAGCTTGTGCAGGTCTTCAAGCGTCTTCATCGATTTTTCTGAGTCATCGAGCAGTACCATTTCGGTCACTTCGAATTCCAACCGGTTGGCATCAAGCCCTGAACTGGCAAGTGCGTTCACGACCGTTTGGATAAGCTTCGGATCCTTGACTTGTACAGGAGACAGGTTGATCGAAACACGCTGGGCATCTGGCCAGCAAGCGGCTTCGTGAATGGCTTCGCGGATAACCCAGTCGCCAATCGGAACAATCATACCGATTTGCTCGGCAATATTGATAAAGTATTCCGGCGAGATCGAACCTTTGGTCGGGTGATCCCAACGTAAGAGGGCTTCAAAGCCCACCGCTTTGTGAGACTGGCTATCGACAAGGGGCTGATAGACGAGGCGAAGTTCGCCATTGACCAAAGCGGTCTTCAAATCGACTTCAATCGAGCGACGTTGGCTGGCTTCATCGTCCATTTTTTGATCATAAATGGCGGCGCATGCACGCCCTTCACTCTTGGCGCGATACAAAGCCAGATCCGCCGATTTAATAAGGTCGATACCGCTCTTGGCGTGATCTGGATAAAGCGCAACGCCGATGCTGGCGCTGATCTGGACCTGAATCTCTCCAATACGGATCGGAGCTTCGATCTCTTGTATGAGGCGTTGGCACAGCGCGTCGAGTTCATCCGGTGTTGTGGACGACTGCACCATCATCATAAATTCATCCCCGCCGACACGTCCGGCAAGATCCTGATCGGACAGACAGGTGCGCATCCGTTCGGCGCTGATGCGCAGGACATTGTCGCCGATATAGTGGCCATACATATCATTTATGGTCTTGAAGCGATCAAGGTCGAGGCAGAGCATGGCAAACTTGGTGCCATCTGTATTCGCCGTTTCGACAGCCTCATCAAGCCGCTGGTTTAGCTGATCGCGGTTCGCCAGAGATGTCAGAGAGTCAAAGTGCGCCAAATAGCTGATTTTTTGTTCGGCATGATGAGCATCGGTGATGTCTGCCACAACGCCGCGATACCCGTCAGAACTGCGCTTTCCAGTAAAGGATAGCCAACGTTCAGTACCGTTCTTTTCCAATTTGATGCGCTCGTCGGAAAAGGAAGCACTACTGCGAACCTTGATATCGAGACGTTGGACATCAACGGCGTCAGCGCCGCCCTGAATAAGCAGCTCTCTCATGCTTTGCCCGACAACATTGTCCGTATCGATGTTCAGTCGGCCAGCAAAAGCGGTCGAGCAATGCAATAGGTTTCCGGTCCGGTCGACTTCCCACAAACAGTCGGAGGCTGCTTCTTCGAAATCTCTGAGGAGCATATTGATGGTTTCGCTCTGGCGAACCGCCTCATCTGTCCGTGCATTTACCTCGATTTGCTGCAACCAGTTGCGTACAAGGTTGGCATAGTTCCAGTAAGCCGCTTTCCACATGGTCATCAAGTAGCAGAGGATAACGGCCATGAACGGCAATTTCACGAGGCCGAAACTGGACGAGAAAACACCGATCATGGTGCCCGTCCCGATCAGGCAGAAAAAACATGTTGCTGCGCGCGGGACGGTCGAGAAAATATATGCACCGCCGCACATCATTCCGGCGCTTACGGTGAGCACCAGTGAAATGTCTGCGGCACTGCCATTCGGGATAATGAGGACCGGCGCCAGCGCCCAGAGGCTCCCCATGGCGACAGCGCTGTAAATCGGCCGACGTATATCCTTTTTCGAGCGGGGATATACCACGTTCGCAGACCGCATGGCCTTGAAGGTCTGGGGCAAACTGCCAAGTATAATTGCAGCAAAGAGCAGTGACCAAAGAATCAGGCCAGTCGACCATCCGGACACCCCGACCAGAAGGAAGACTGCGCAACCATTTACAGCTGATGCGGCAATGCCGAACGGCAAGAGTGTTTTAAAGGTTGCGATTTGTCTGCCGCGGATATGAGGAGCATGTTCCTCGGGAATCCCGGGCAACGCCAGAAACTTGCTCAAAGCGGTCTGCACTGAGGTATTCATAATACTCAACCTACTCATCATCTTTTGAGACAAACGGTACAGTATCTACACGAATAAATGCCTAATTTTAATCAGAATTTTTCTCGTCTTTATCAATCTTTACGAGACAATTAGCTATAATCGGCGATCCGGCAAAGCAGTCCGCTTCGTATTTCGAAGAAGCTGGCACCCAACAAAGTGAGCATTTCTCCAGCTTTTGTGCCATTTGGCAAATCAACCGCAGCTTTGCCTTCAAATTGTACTTCTGCGCTGGCTTTATCACCGCCATCGATGAAACTAATGATCTTTTGGCGTCGATATGAAAATGCATTTATAGACAGTCTGGCGACTTCCCCCATGGCATCGCGGCCATCGAGCCGCATATTTTGACCTGAATTCGAGATGTTTTCGAAAATAACGTCCTCGGTCACGCAGGCCATAAGGCCCTCGATGTCACGTTCATTATAGCAACTGATGTAACGACTGACGATATGGTCTTGTAGGCGCATTTGAGAGAAAATCTCCTATGGATAAACGGTTTCTGTGTGCTCAAACCCGTATTAGGTTTTGCAGTTTCCCGATAAAACGGATATGCCCTGCATCGCTGTGATCGGTCCAGATCATAATGAAGCAAAATTGGAGAATGACCCATGGCTACGCGGATTGCAATTGTTGGTGCCACTGGCAATGTCGGGCACGAATTACTGAATGTACTCGCAGAGCGGGACTTTCCGGCTGACGAAGTTTTCGCACTGGCCTCACGCAGGTCGGTTGGGCGTGAATTAAGCTTTGGCGACAAGACACTGAAATGTCAGGATCTCGAACAGTTCGACTTCTCGGCGGTGGATATTTGTCTGATGTCTGCTGGCGGCTCGGTCTCGAAAGAGTGGGCGCCCAAAATTGCCGCTGCCGGATGTATTGTGATCGACAATTCGTCGGCTTGGCGCATGGACGATGATGTCCCGCTGATCATTCCTGAAGTGAACGCAGATGCGATTGTCGGCTATGCCAAGAAGAATATTATTGCGAACCCCAATTGTTCGACGGCGCAATTGCTTGTTGCGTTGAAGCCTTTACACGATGCGGCCAAAATCAAACGTGTCGTTGTCTCGACATACCAGTCGGTATCGGGCACGGGCAAAGACGCCATGGACGAATTGTGGAACCAGACGCGCGGCATTTTCGTCAATGATGAAGTCAGCCCGGAAGTCTACCCAAAACAGATTGCATTTAATGTCATCCCGCATGGCGGCGACTTCTTGCCCGGCGGCTATACGACCGAAGAAGAAAAGCTCGTCCAAGAGACGCATAAAATGCTAGATCCCGACATCAAGCTAACGGCAACTGTCGTGCGGGTCCCTGTGTTTGTGGGGCATTCGGAAGCGGTACATGTCGAGTTCGAGAATCCGATCACACCTGGCTCCGCGCGCAAGATCCTGCGCGAAAGCCCTGGTATTATGTTGGTCGATAATCCAGCCGAAGAGCAATATATCACACCGATTGACTGCGTCGGCGATTGGGCGACCTTCGTCTCCCGTGTGCGCGGCGATGATACGGTCGAGAATGGACTAGCATTCTGGGTTGTATCCGACAATTTGCGCAAAGGCGCGGCCCTGAATGCGGTTCAGATCGCAGAGGAACTGCTCAATCGCGGGATCGTAAAAGTAGATGGACTTCCAGCCCCTATTGGCTCGGCTTAATCATCGGCTATGCGGTGTCCAGAGGTGCTATGATCATACTTTCGTGTTCAAAAAGAGCTAGAGAAGTCGTGTGAGCATGCTAGACTCCCCCGAGGCGCTGGTAGATTCGGAATACGGATATTGGAAATGAATATGGCTGAATCGGTGTCTGTCGCTCAAGATGAACCTAAGCGCGCAAAGCCGCGTCCAAAGCGTGTCTGGACAAAAAAACTGGCCGCCTATCGGCAAGCAGATGACAAACGCGCCTTTTTGGAGCTGGTGCTGACGATATCTCTATTTGTTGGTCTCTGGTTGCTGAGCTTGTTCGTCTTCAAGACCAATCCGTGGCTGACACCGCTGGCAATATTGCCCGCCGCTGGCGTTTTGGTCCGTGTCTTTATTATCCAGCATGATTGCGGGCATGGCGCGATGTTCAGCACCAAACGTCTGAACAACTGGGTCGGCAGAATTCTGGGCGTTGTGACATTCACCCCCTATTATTACTGGCAACACACGCATGCGATCCATCATGCCCATTCGGGTAATCTCGATCGGCGGGGGATTGGCGATGTTCAAACTCTAACCATCGAAGAATATCGTGCGCGCAGTGCATTCGGTCGCTGGGCTTATCGGGCCTTGCGGCATCCATCCGTGATGTTCTTTATCGGACCTGCCTATGTCTTCTTGTTGCAACATCGCTGGCCGTCACAGCTAGAGCGCTCAGGCTGGCGGCCTTGGGCGAGCGTCATGGGCACAAATTTGGCTATGGCTTTGGTGGCACTTGCCATTATCTCCCAGACGGGCTGGCTCGCATTTCTGGTTGTGCAAATTGCGATCATTGTCACAACTGCTTCAATCGGCGTGTGGTTGTTCTTCGTGCAACACCAATATGAGAAAGCCCATTGGGACAGAACCCCCGAATGGTCACACGAAGCCTCAGCATTGGCGGGCAGCTCGTATTATGTCCTGCCGAAGCCGTTGATGTGGCTCACTGGCAATATCGGCATTCACCATGTCCATCATCTTGCCAGCAATATTCCATTCTACAAATTGCCGAGCGTGTTGAAGGAGTTTCCAGAGCTTGCACAAATGAGCCGGCTGACCGTCCGCGAGAGCCTTGGCTGTGCGCGTCTCAAACTGTGGGACGAACCCAATCGCCGTTTGGTTACCTTCCGCGAGGCCAAGCTTCGCCCGGCGGCGACTGCGTGATATAGGCGGCCGCTATGATGGCCACGTTTGACTATATAATTATTGGTGCCGGTTCCGCTGGTTGTGTTTTGGCCAATCGGCTCAGCGCCAGCGGCGAGTATTCCGTAGCCTTGATAGAGGCGGGCGGTAGCGACAAGAATATTCTTGTGCAAATGCCGACCGCGCTGTCCTATCCGATGGCGTCCAAACGTTTCAATTGGGGATATGATTCCGAACCGGAGCCCGGCGTGAACGGACGCCAGATCACATGTCCGCGCGGCAAAGGACTGGGCGGAACCTCATCCATCAATGGCATGGTCTATGTGCGCGGCGCTGCCGCCGATTTCGACGCGTGGGCAGAGGCGGGCGCACGTGGGTGGAGCTATGCCGACTGTTTGCCCTATTTCAAAAAAGCGGAGACGTGGACGGGCGGGGGAGATGCATATCGCGGCGTGGATGGTCCGTTGGGGGTCAGTGGCGGCAACGATATGACCGGAAATCCGCTGTATCAGGCGTTCATCGATGCGGGCGTCGAGGCGGGCTATCCCCGCACCGAAGACTATAACGGCTTTCGGCAAGAAGGCTTTGGCCCCATGCATATGACCGTGAAAGACGGGGTGCGCTCGTCAACATCGCGGGCATATCTTGATCCGGTAAAACGCCGGACAAACCTCACCGTGTTCACGCATATGCTGGTCGACAAGCTGGAGCTGGACGGCAAGCGGGTCACGGGGCTAAGTGCGCGCCAAGGCGGCAAGCACGGCAAACAGGTGAGATTGAACGCGCGCCGCGAAGTTATCCTTAGCGCTGGTTCGATTGCGTCCCCGATGATCTTGCAGCGCTCGGGCATAGGCGAGAGCGATATGTTGGCAGAGGCCGGCATAGCCCAAACCCATAGGCTCGACGGCGTTGGTAGCAATCTACAGGATCATCTGGAAGTCTATTTTCAGTTCTATTGCAAACAGCCCGTCAGCCTCAATTCCAAGCTCGGCCTTTTCAGCAAGTTTCTTATCGGCGCCCGCTGGTTCTTCTTCAAGACAGGGCTTGGCGCGACCAACCATTTTGAATCGTGCGCCTTTATTCGCTCGCGCGCTGGATTGAAAGCTGCGGACATCCAGTACCATTTCTTGCCCGCTGCCATGCGCTATGATGGCACGGCCTCGATCAAGGGGCACGGATTTCAGGTCCATGTTGGCCCCAATAAGCCAAGGTCTAGAGGCCGCGTTTCTATTCGGTCGGTTGATATGGATGACGCGCCAAGCATTCAGTTCAACTATTTACAGCATGATGATGATATTGCCGCTTGGCGGCAGTGTATCAGGCTCACGCGTGAGATTATGGCGCAGCCGGCTATGGACGCGTTTCGCGGCGACGAGATCCAGCCGGGCTTGGATATTTCATCCGATGACGAGATCGATGCATGGGTGCGGGAAAATGTTGAGAGCGCCTATCACCCGTGCGGGACATGCCGGATGGGCTCTGTCGAAGATGCTGATACCGTGGTTGATCCAGACTGCCGGATTGTTGGGCTGGAGGGGGTCAGGATTGTTGACGCATCCGTGTTCCCGACCGTGCCAAACGGCAATATAAATGCGCCGACGATTATGCTGGCCGAAAGGGCTGCCGACTTAATCCTCGGCAATCCGGTCTTGCCGCCGAGCGATGCGCCATCATGGGCGCCGCAAAACTGGGAGCATAGCCAACGCGATGGCAAGCCTGTGCGCCCCGCCATCCAATAGATCAAAGCTAGCCGCCATCCCCCGACATTTCATTGCCCGCTCCTATTGTCTTTTGCCAAGGATGGGGCACAGTTTCCACGAATGGGACAAGCGCGTTGCGCGCGATCTTTTAACGGGGAGAGAAAAATGCAGATAGGTTTGGCTTTGAGAGCATTGATCGTTGGCAGTGCGCTTATTGCGGCCGGATGCGCCGAGGATGTCCAGAGCGCTGTTGAGGCTCCAGTTGCGAAAAGCGCCGAGGACAATCTGCTGGCGGCGCGCGCTGAACGTGTCGAAATTATACGCGACGATTATGGCGTCCCGCATATCTACGCCAAGACGGATGCCGACGCGGTGTTCGGCATGCTCTATGCCCAAGCCGAGGATGATTTTCCGCGCGTGGAGCGCAATTATTATTGGGCGATCGGGCGGCTTGCCGAGGTTGAAGGCGAGGGCGCGCTGATCTCTGATTTACGCGCGCGGCTCTATATGACCGAGGCTGAGGCCAAGGCTGAATATGCCAAAGTACCCGGTTGGCTGGGTGATCTGTGTGAGGCTTGGGCGGACGGTCTCAACTATTATCTGGCGACCCATCCGGACGTAACACCGAAGCTGATCACCAAGTTTGAGCCGTGGATGACCATGTACTTCTTTGAAGGCTCCATCGGCGGGGATATTGAGCAAATTCCCCTTGGCGGCATTCGCGCGTTTTATGGCGATGGCACGCCAAAAGAGGCGCCGCGCATTGTCGAGGACACGACGGATGAGCCGGGCGGCTCGAACGGGATCGCAATCTCCGGCGCACACACTGAGTCCGGCGATGCAATGCTGTTGATCAATCCGCACACCAGCTTTTACTTTCGCGGCGAAAGCCATGTCGTGTCCGAGGAAGGGCTGAACGCCTATGGCGCAACGACATGGGGGCAGTTCTTCATCTATCAGGGCTTTAATGAAGATACAGGCTGGATGCACACCTCGACCTATGCGGATTTTATCGACGAGTTTGTCGAGGATGTTTTCGAGCGCGATGGCAAGCTTTATTATACGTATGGCAATGAGCAACGCGAGGTGGAGGTGTCCTCCGTCACGTTGAGATATAAGGACGGGGCGGGCATGTCGGAGCGTACCTTCCCGATGTATCGCACCCATCATGGACCCGTAACGCATATGCAAGACGGCAAATGGGTGTCGACCAAGATCAATTGGGATCCGGTCAATGCGCTGCGCCAATCCTTCCTGCGCACCAAAAAGGAGAACCATGCCGAGTTCCGCGAGATGATGGGCATCCGGACAAATTCTTCCAATAATACCGTCTTTGCCGATAGCAGCGGAAACATCGCTTATTATCATGGCAACTTCATGCCAAAGCGCGATCCGGCCTTCGACTATTCCGAACCTGTTGATGGCTCCACGCCAGCAACGGATTGGAAGGGGTTGCACACGGTGGACGAAACAGTGACGGTGACCAATCCGCCAAATGGCTGGATACAAAATGCCAATTCGACGCCGTACACCTCAGCGGGAGAGAACAGCCCGAAGCGCGAGAACTATCCGGCCTATATGGCGCCGGATGCGGAAAACTTTCGCGGGCTGCACGCAGTTGATCTGTTGGAGGCGGTTGAAGAGAGCGGAGAGAAGCTCACCTTGGATGGGCTGATCGCGCTGTCTTATGACCCGTATTTGCCAGCTATGGATGTGTTGATTGATGGGCTGAGCGCCGCATACCTTGAGGCCGGGCAGGAAAGTCTGGACTTGGGTCCTGTGATCACTGCTCTGGAGCAGTGGGATCGCAAAGTGGCAGCAGATTCCGTGGCGATGTCGGTCGCGCATTTTTACGCCCTTAACCTGGCTGAAGCTGGCAGCAAATATGAGGATCTAAGCCGCATGGAGCGACTGATCTATATGAGTGAACGCGAAGCACCGATTGTGCGTCTTGGTGTTCTGGTCGAGACGATTGTGCAAATGGAACAAGACTTCGGCACATGGCAAACACCATGGGGCGAGATCAACCGTTTCCAGCGCCTCTCTGGCGATATCGACCTTGCCTATGATGACGACAAGCCGAGCATTCCGGTGGGCATGGCGTCTGGTCGTTGGGGCGCATTGGCAGCCTTTGGCGCGCGGGCAGCGGACAATACAAAGAAGATATATGGCTATCGCGGCAACAGCTTTGTTGCTGTGGTCGAATTTGGTGAGCGGCTGAAGGCCAAGACCTTGCTGGCCGGTGGGCAGAGCAATGACCCGTCCTCGCCGCATTTCAATGATCAGGTCGAGCGCTATGCCAATGCGGAATTTAAAGACGTGCCGTATTACCGCGAAGACGTTGAGGCCCGCGCGGTGCGGACCTATCAGCCGGGCGAATAGGGCTAGACGCCGATAATCTCGCTGCTTGCGGCTTCCGCTTTAAGCCATTTGATAAAGGCGCGGACATCGGCCGAGAGATGGCGGCCTTTGGGGTAGACAATCCAGTAGCCGAAATCGATCGGGGTCGAGCCATCTGCAAAAGGGGCGACGAGGCGGCCCGCGTTCAGGTCTGCCGCTGCCACAGCGCGCTTGGCCAAGGCCACACCCTGACCAGATGCAGCCGCTTCGATGACCAGCACAGCCTGATTGAATCTCGGGCCGCGCCGGGCATTGACGCCGAGCACTTTGCGCGCGGCCAGCCAGCTCGCCCAATCAGGGCAGGAGGGGTCGTTCTCGGGGCTTTCATCATGCAGCAATGTGTGCGCTGCCAGATCGGCGGGTGTCCGGATCGGCGTATCTCCTTCGAGCAGACGCGGCGAGCAGACCGGCAAGACTGTCTCGTCAAGCAGAGCCTCGGCCTTCAACCCGTCATAGACACCGCGGCCATACCGGATGGCAATATCGGCATCTGCGCCATTGAAGTCGGTGAGCCCCATATCTGCCGAGACCCAAGCTTCGATTTCTTCATGTTGACGGTGAAAGGCCTCAAGCCGGTAGGCCAGCCATTTCGAGGCGAAGGAAGGGGCACATGCCACCATCACGCGGCCCTTGCGCGCAGGTGCCTGCATCACACGGCCAGCTTCACCGATTTTCTCGAAAGCTTCGCGTACCAAAGGAAGGCAGGCTTGCGCACTATCGGTGAGCAAAACCGAGCGGCCTGTGCGTTTGAAAAGAGGGGTTCCGGCATAGTCTTCCAATTGGCGGATTTGCTGGCTAATCGCGCCCGGCGTGACATTGAGTTCCTCGGCAGCTTTGGTAAAGGATAGGCGTCGGGCAGCGGCTTCAAAGGCGCGCAGAGCATTGAGCGGCGGCAAACGGTCAGTTGGTTCAGTCATCTGGATTAGTTTCTCTAAAGGATGGTCTTAGGCATCTATGCTTGCAGTAAGGGCGTTAACGCCCATTTATAACCTTCTTATCAATTTAGGTATCCTATAGGAGCGAATACTTGCAAATTTTTCCGACCTTTTTCCGCATGGACGGCGCGCAAATCGTTGTCTTCGGCGGCGGTGAAGAGGCCCGGCGCAAGGTTCGATTATTGGCCAAAACGCCCGCAAAGATTACTGTTTTTACCGGACAGGATATCGAACCGGGCTTCGCTCAGGAATTTGCGGGTCGGATTACCATCTCTCCGTTCGAGAATATCGGCCCCGCCTTAGATGTCGCCAAATTTGTGATTATTGCCTGCCGTTTCGACGAAAACATGAAGAAGGCCTATGATCTGGTGCGTCAGTACGGTTTGCCCGTGAATGTCGTGGATCGGCCTGACCTGTGCGACTTTACCGTGCCAAGCATTCTTGATCGCGGCGATATCGTAGCTGGAATTGCGACCGGCGGGGCGGCTCCGGTTCTTGCAAAGTCGGTTCGGATGAACCTCGAAGCTCTGATGCCGCAACGGATCGGCGCATTGGCACGCTTTGCAAAAGATCTGCGGCCCGCAGTCTACGACGTGCTAGATGATTTCGACCAAAGGCGTCGGTTCTGGGAAGCAGCGCTGAATGGCGTGGATGCCGAGCGTGTGCTCGATGGCGACGAAGAGGGGGCTCTGACCCTCGCCAAAGAGATGCTCGCTGGAGAGCAGCCCGATGGCGTTGTGCACATTGTCGGGGCAGGACCGGGCGATGCAGACTTGCTCACGGTCAAAGCGCTTCGGCTGATCCAGCAGGCGGACATCGTCTATCATGACAGGCTGGTGAGCGACGAGATCCTCGATCTGATCCGGCGGGATGCGACCCGTGTGCCGGTTGGAAAATCCAAAGGCGACCATTTAGTGCCCCAAAGCGAGATACATGAGCTATTGATTGGGGCAGCACGCGAAGGCAAACGCGTTGTCCGGCTCAAAGGCGGTGATCCTTTCGTCTTTGGTCGCGGCGGCGAAGAGTTGCAAGCGCTCCAAGCGGCTGGAATTGACACATATATAGTGCCCGGAATTTCCTCGGCCTTTGGCTGTGCGGCATCCGCAGGTCTTCCGCTGACCCATCGCGACCATGCGCAGGTGCTGACCTTTGTCACCGGCCATGCGAAAATTACCGATGAGGGCAATAAAGTGCCCGATTTGAACTGGCCGATGCTGGCCGCTGCAAACCAGACGGTGGTGGTGTTCATGGGGGTTGGCACGGCGGCGCAAATCTCGCGCAATCTCGTCGAAGCCGGCCGCGATGGCCGAACCCCTGTGGCAGTGATCGAAAACGGCACGCGGGATACCGAAGTCCGCGTCTATGGCGAGCTTGCGAGCTTGCCCGAGCTTATCGACGGTGCCGGTATTTCTGGTCCGGCACTTTTGATCATTGGCGAAACGGCCGGATTGCCGCTAGAAGCAATGGCAAGTGAGGCTTCGGCCAGCAAAGCGATGGAGCGCGTGACATGACATCTGTTCGACCGAAACTGAAACCCGAGCAACCCAAAGGGATCACAGCGTGGGAAACCACGACAGGCGACACGATCTGGATGCGCGCTGATGGTAGCTGGACCAAGGATGCGTCCGAGCTTGGCGCCTTCACGGGCGATGCAGCAGATGCCGCTCTGGCCGCCGCGCTCGCCGATGAAGCCAATATTACCGGACCGTATTTTATGCAGGTGACCGAGGACGGGAAAATCTCCGGCCGCGAAACCCTGCGCGAATCGATCCGCGCAAACGGGCCGACCTGTCATCCTGAATTTGCGAAGGGGACCTAATGCCCAATCGTGAGATAAATAAGCCGACGCTTTACGGGTTTTCGGATTCTGGCAATTGCATGAAGCCGAAATGGACCGCCGATCTGCTTGGTGTGAAATATGACTGGGTCGAACTTGATATTATAGCTGGCGAGAGCCGCACGCCGGAATTTCTGGAGATGAGCCCGGCCGGACAAGTTCCGGTGCTGCGCGTTCCGGGGCGCGGGGCGATTGACCAGTCGAATGCGATCATGATGTTCATCGCAGAAGGCGAGGATTCCGATCTGATCCCGAACAATCGCTTCAAGCGGGCCGAGATGATGGGTTGGCTGTTTTGGGAGCAATATTCCCATGAGACCGCGATTGCCGTGCGAACCTTCAAGAAAGTCCATCAGAAGCTATCGGATGATGAAATCGACCCTATGCTCCTGACCAAAGGCTATGCTGCCTTGCAGCGCATGGAAGATCAACTTGGCCACGGGACGTGCATCGTTGGCGACGCGCTAACCCTCGCAGACATCGCACTGGTTGCGTACACCCGCGGTGCGCATAGGGGCGGATTTGACCTCTCGCCTTATCCGCGCGTGATCGAATGGATCGACCGTACTGAAGAAGCGTTGGGTATCGCCCATGCCAGAGAGGGGATTGCATGACCTTGTCGCTAAAACCCCCGTTCACCGAAGAGGCCGCGCGCGCGAAAGTGCAGCTTGCCGAAGACCTTTGGAACACGCGCGATGCCGAGCGCGTCGTGCTCGCCTATACCGAGGACACGATCTGGCGCAACCGGTCGGAGTTCCTGGAAGGCCGCGCTGCCATCTTGGAGTTTCTAAAACGCAAATGGACGATTGAGCTCGATTACCGTCTCAAGAAAGAAATGTTCGCATTTTCCGACGACCGGATTGCCGTCCAGTTCAAATATGAATACCGCACCGATTCTGGCGGCACGTTCCGCGCCCATGGCCTCGAGCATTGGGTGTTCGCCGAAGACGGCCGCATGCAAACGCGTACCGCAAGTATCAATGATGTGCCGATCAAGGCAGATGAGCGGACCCTACCCTTTATCCAAGGAGCGACGAGCTAATGTATCGCTATGATGAATTTGACCACCAGATGGTGACAGACCGCGTGACCCAGTTTCGCGGACAGGTCGAACGCCGTCTTTCGGGTGAGATCACCGAAAACCAGTTCAAGCCCTTGCGCTTGATGAATGGCGTCTATTTGCAATTGCACGCCTATATGTTGCGCATTTGCATTCCATACGGACAATTATCTTCGCGCCAGATGCATGCTTTGGCAGATGTCGCACGTGATTATGACAAAGGCTATGGCCACTTCACGACCCGCCAGAACATCCAGTTTAACTGGGTTGCGCTCAAGGACATTCCGGATGTGCTGGCCAAGCTGGCCGAAGTTGAAATGCATGCCAACCAGACCTCGGGCAATTGCATCCGCAATACCACGTCCGACCAGTTTGCAGGCGCGGCGGCTGACGAACTTGAAGACCCGCGTCCTTGGTGCGAGATCATCCGCCAATGGTCGACCTTCCATCCTGAATTTACCTATCTGCCGCGCAAGTTCAAAATTGCTGTCACAGCGGCACCAAGCGATCGCGCGGCCATTCGTCTTCACGATATTGGCCTGATCATGAAGGCCAATGCCGACGGAGAAGCCGGTTTTGA